>CAYODQ010000077.1:0-1540 GCA_964402785.1 uncultured Planctomycetia bacterium | reverse complement strand
GCTTGAATATTTCATGAGCCTTGACGTAAATATTGACATAAAGATCCCCTCGGGGACCGCCACGCATACCTGCTTCACCTTCACCGGAAACTCGCAAACGCATTTTGTTATCAATGCCCGCAGGCACCTGTACCTGGATCTTTCTTTCCAATGACTTTCGTCCGGCACCCTGACAATCCGCGCAAGGATGTTCCACCCGGCTTCCCTGACCGCCACATCGAGTGCAAGGCCTGGCGATATTAAAAAAACCGCTGGAGCTCACGACTTGACCTCGGCCCTGACAAACAGAACATACGGTTCTTTTACTACCGGGCTTGGCACCATCGCCTTTGCAATTCTCGCAGTTTTCTTCGCGAAAAATAACAACGGTCTTATTCACGCCAAAAGCAGCCTCTTCGAACGAAATCTCTAGGTCATACTCCAGATCAGATCCTCGTTGAGCCCGGCTAGACGAGCGAGATGAAGTGCCGCCAAAAAAATCTTCAAACATACCCTCGAAAATATCCGAAAATCCTGACGCTGAAAAACCACCGGCACCAAAAGGATTGCCGCCGCCGTTGACCGCGTCATGTCCATACTGGTCGTACATCTGCCTCTTCTGAGCATCGTACAGCACCTGATACGCTTCAGTGGCTTCCTTGAATTTCTCTTCAGCTTTTTTATCACCCGGATTTTTGTCCGGGTGATAATTCATCGCTGACTTTCGATAGGCTTTCTTGATATCTTCCGCAGTCGCTGAGCGATCAACTCCCAGCACTTCGTAATAATCACGCTTGGCTGAGGGCAATTTTATTTATCATCCTCAACTTTGTATTCCGCATCCACAGCGTCTTCTTTGGGTGCTTGTTTCCCCGCATCAGCTTCCTGACCAGGCGCTTGTGGTTGAGATTTTTTATACATCTCTTCAGCGATCTTATGAGAAGCTGTCATAAGTTCCTGCTCTGCCTTTTGCATTGTCTCCACATTATCTGTAGCCAACGCATCTTTGGCGGAAGCCAAAGCTTTTTGCACCTTTTCTCTTTCAGCAGCATCCACTTTGTCACCTACTTCATTGAGAGTTTTCTCAGTCTGATAGATCATAGAATCCAGACGATTTTTAGCTTCAATGGCTTCTTTTTTCTTTTTATCTTCTTCGGCATGCTCAGCAGCATCCTTGGTCATACGCTCGATCTCTTCTTTGCTTAAACCACTGGAGCTCTCGATTCGGATCTTCTGTTCTTTGCCTGTACCGAGGTCTTTGGCAGAAACATGCACGATGCCGTTAGCATCAATGTCAAATGTCACTTCGATCTGTGGTATTCCGCGTGCCGCGGCAGCGATACCCACGAGATCAAAACGGCCCAAAGTGCGATTTCCTGAGGCCATCTCTCTTTCACCCTGAAGCACATGAATAGAAACCGCTGTCTGATTATCCGCAGCCGTAGAAAAAACCTGGCTTTTCTTTGTCGGGATCGTGGTATTTTTTTCAATGAGCTTCGTGCAAACACCGCCCAATGTTTCAATGCCAAGGGATAGGGGGGTGACATCCAAAAGGACCACA
>CAYODQ010000076.1:0-1606 GCA_964402785.1 uncultured Planctomycetia bacterium | reverse complement strand
GAAAACGATGGCCCGCCTGGACCCCAGAAATGGCAATCTCGGTCTTGAGTGAATGGACTAAGGGCGCCACAAAGACGGAAAAGATTCAATATGGCGAAGTGGATGATGGGGATTATCGAATCCGTATTTATTCTGCCAGCATACCGCTGCTGTTTGTCGGTATTTTTTCTAAAGAGCGCGGATTTGTGGGTTCTTATGTGTTGCACAAGTCGGGTGGCCAATACATGCTGGATGTATCTGGTTATGACGGGAGTGCGGCTGCCGATGGGTCGTGGGTGTTGAGCCTTGTGACCACGCTTTATGGCTTAGATTATGCGATTCAATCCAAAAGAATTTTCTCATATGAAACAGAAATTGATTTTTATAGATTTGCCGCACCAGCACTCTATGCCAAACATCTAAAGGAAGCAAACGGAAGTAAGATCAGGGCGATGCTCAAGACACAAGATGAAATAAAAGCGCTCCCGGCTGCGAGGCCGATTTCAAGTAAGGCACTAGAAAGAGTATTAGTCAGGGACGGCCAAAAGGTACAGTTCATGTCTCCTAGGCTAGATCTATATCGTTCATTGACTGGCAGGGGGCACGATCTAGTGAAAATGTATGAGGCATTTATCCAAAAAAATAATGGTCTTCAGCTCGCCGCCTTTTTTGAGCTTGTCCATGAGCTTAAAAAAATGGAGCCTAGCCTGATGATAAGCCCCGGAAGCATGATGGTAATTCTTGACGATCTGGGATTTCCGACGCATTTTTTTAGCCAGTATTACAATTTAGACGAGCACTACAAAAAATTAGGTATTGATATTATTGAACGCTATCAACAACTGGTGAAGGATTGGCATAGTACAGATGGATTAGCAGCATTTTCGCAGCTTTTGGAGGAGCTTAAAGCAAAAGATCCGGCTTATAATGTGAATAGCTCCAACCTCTCAACTCTTCTAGTGAAAACCGGGCATGGGCCTATCACGATGATGCCCAGACTCAACTTTAACACCAGTTATGAATTGGATATGTTTTGGAAGTCACATGGCCTGAACATTTCTGAAGAGTTTGACTTGTTAATGACTAGTCCTAATATGACAGAAGGTAAGGCGTTGAAAATTTTATCGAAGCGGACTGCAGAATATGGGTATCCGAAGGGTAAACATTCGCTGCCTTTGTCAGATTATTTGAATGCACTTCTCATTCTTACGGGTCGAATAAATGTTAAACCTGATCCGGAGGTGTCATACAACGACGCACTCCTAAAGCATGTGGGTGATGCCGGAGCTAGTGGCGGCGTTGCTGATACCCTTCTTTTTTGGGACGCCGTAAAAAGAACACTTACAGGAATCAGACCCGGACTTGATAAGCTTATGCATGAGCTGGAATTGAGTGGAGATATCGACGGTTTCGTAGAGGATGGTGTCATTACCCCGAATGAAGGGGGGAGGATCAAAAAAGCATTGGCGGAAGTGTTAGTTGCCTACCAAAAAAGCGATGCCTACGTGAGGGGTGCGCGGCTCGCAGCAAATCCTTCGCAATCCCATCCGCCATCCGCTACCCGCTGTCTACGGTCTATAGTCTATTGTCTCGCACCCGCCGTACCGGCTCTGTCATGATCGGCACT
>CAYODQ010000075.1:0-1686 GCA_964402785.1 uncultured Planctomycetia bacterium | reverse complement strand
TGCACATTTCGGGCGCATATTTCAAAAGGCCTGCGATGTACTGCTTGGCCACTTTAGAAAGATGATTCTTATCGGACTTGTCATGAAACGCATTCTCATCGCCTTTGAAAAGCGACTGATGCACATGCATACCGCTTCCATTTTCACCTTTGAGCGGCTTAGGCATGAACGTCGCATACACACCATTTTTGAGTGCTATCTCTTTCACCACCAAACGATACGTGATGGCATTGTCGGCCATGGTGAGCGCATCCGTATAGCGTAGATCGATCTCGTGCTGGCTGGGCGCCGCTTCATGATGGCTCGACTCTACCCCAACCCCCATTTCCTCCAGGGTCAGCACCGTCTCGCGGCGCAGATCAGATCCGGCATCCAAAGAAGTCAGATCGAAATAACCGCCGCGGTCTAGCGTCTGAGTAGTCTCCGAATTTTGGAAATAAAAGAACTCGATCTCAGGGCCGACATAAAACGTATAACCAAGATCCGCAGCTTTTTTGAGATTGCGCTTAAGGCACTGGCGCGGATCCCCGTCAAAAGGCTGGCCGCTCACCGTCCTAATATCGCAAAACATACGAGCCACGGCGTTTTCTTTGGGGCGCCATGGCAGCATTTGAAAAGTAGCGGCGTCTGGAACGGCTCGCATATCGGACTCATCGCTTCGGGCAAACCCTTCGATGGATGAGCCGTCAAAAAATTTCCCTTCTTCGATGGCGTCCTTCAATTCATCGATCGTGATAGCAAAGCTCTTGAGCAATCCCAAGATATCGGTGAACCACAAACGGATAAATTTGACGTTGTGATCCTGGGCTTTGTTGAGCACATATTCTTTGCTCTTTTTGTCAGGTGCCGAACCAGATGATGAGGTTTTTCGCTTGGATTTTGACATTATCGTTCGAATTTCCCTCTTATTCTATGGAAAGGGGGGGTGTGAATCAAGACAAAAGAAAAGTCGCCGGCATCTGCCGCCGGCGGCTCTCCCATCTCAATTCCAACCTTAAATGGCCTTCTTACCCTCTTCTCCGGTTCGGATACGAACCACATTCTCGACAGGAGCCACAAAGATCTTACCGTCCCCTATCTCGCCCGTTTTAGCACTTCTTTGGATCGTGTCCACGACCTGCTTAAAATCTTCATCGTTAGCGAAGATCGTGATCAGGACCTTCGGCAGCAGATCTACTTTAAACCGGCGCCCACGATACGTTTCCGTCAGACCACCCTGTTTTCCATGACCACGGAAGGTAAACACCATCATACCGGGGCAAGCTATGGAATCCAGAGCTGTTTTCACCTTTCCGAACTGCTCTCTTCGAATCACCGCATCAATTCTTTTCATTGTCGTCTCCTTTATTTCTGTGGAAGAGAGGTGATTTCGTCATAATACGCGTATGCACCCACTTCCGGAATATCCAGGCCGTCCCTCTCAACGGTTGCCGGTACTCGTAAACCTTGAATTGCATTTTGAATCTTGAAAAATGCATAGCTGACGGAAAACACGAAAATGAAGCATGTCAGCACACCGATCGCCTGAGCGCCCAGCTGGCTGGCATCCCCGTGGAACAATCCTTTGACCGTCCCTGAGACACCATTCCAGCCATCGCCATAGGCTCCATCGGCAAACAGCCCTAAGCTGAGCACGCCCCATGCACCGTTGACACCATGCACCGAGATCGCTCCGACGGGGTCATC
>CAYODQ010000074.1:0-1704 GCA_964402785.1 uncultured Planctomycetia bacterium | reverse complement strand
CTGAGAGCTCTTCACAAGAGCAGCTGGAGTGGCGGGTTGGCCGCAGAGGACGGCCGGGCACGTCAGTTCATTTGGCGCATATTCGAAACAATGAATTTTTAATGAGATATGCTGCAAGTGAGTTTAACGAATTCTTAAATTCTGGTCCGTTTGATCCAAAATCACCTCGTATATTTGAGCTCATTAATTTAGCCAGGCAGCGTAAGCATGAGGAGGACGTTGAGAAGGATAAACGAATAGCAAGTCTTTTTTCTCGTATAGTGGACGATCAATTTGTAGCCAGAGAAGTTTTTCTATCTATAAAATATGATAAACAGAATGCTAAAGAAGCGCGAATCAGTATCTTAAGAAATATTTTAAGAGTGTATTTGTCAGATGCTTATCAAGCTGTTGTTAGAGGGCGAGATCATGAAGCTGAGCGTCTTCACATTGAATTTAGGAAGCAACTTCAAGATCGATTTTTGAATATAGACGGTCAAGTTGCAGGAGCGCGGCTCACAAAAAACGTAGCGTATAGCGGAGAGCGTATAGCGGATAGGAAGTTAGCAGCTGGTAGTCAGCAGTTTGCAGAAAAGCCTTCGCAATTCTATACGCCATCCGCTAAACGCTACCCGCTGTCTACGGTCTATCGTCTATTGTCCCGCACCCGCCGCACCGGCTCCGTTATGATCGGCACTGCCAAATTCCATGTCAAAATGCGGGATGGACAAGTTTTGATTTATAAACGAAGCGGCTTTGCATGGTCTGAGCCTTTTGTGATGGATGCGAAGGCGATCAAACGCTCGCCAATAACGGGTGAGGCGGTTGCGCTTGAGATGTCCCAGGCGGATCTCATGGCATTCCTTAAAACATTCTCCATGAAAGTGGATGAGCTGGATAAGACACATGCTCATATAAAAAATATCCCGGCTTTGGTTTTGGATAAGCGTGATCGCGTCCTATCGGATGCGGAGCTTAGCTATTTAATTGAAATTTATCCGCGTACCTTAAAAGCAGATCCAACTGCGGTCGTGGTTTTGGATATGCCGCAGGCAAAAGAGCTTTATCAAGCCGTGCTGCAGAAAAATCCAGGCCTTGTGGCCCGCCTTTTTACGGCATCACAGGATTTGCCTAGTATCTATCAAGATGTTCCTAGAACCGTACTCGAAGGTGTATCGGCTGAAGATACAGACTTTGCCGAAGGGCCTGGTCGGCGTTTATTTGTGAGGCAGATGGACGGGGGCGCTGTCTATAATTATTATGATTTGCTTCGTCTGGCTTTGATAGAGGCCCGCATGGGAGAGATGAAATCCACCAATCCCGTGTTTGTGGATTTTATGCGAACCGTCAGTGATTTATTGGGCGAGCCCATAAAAGACATGGAGCAGTTTATAAGCGTGCTGTCAGGCTCCGAAAGAAGCGGGGGTATTGTTTGGATGTATGCCTTCATGCCCAAAATCGTGTCACAACTCACCCAAATACGAACGCTTGGCATCTTGGCCCGACAAACCGCCCTCATGGCCTAAACTCTCACAAGTAGAAACTCAAATAAAAATGTGCCCGACTGGAGTTGAACCAGCAACCTCTTCCTTCGGAGGGAAGCGCTCTATCCCTCGCCACAAAGCGCGGCGAGTCCGTCCACATAACGCGCTTTGTTGACGAGTCCGCCGTTGACCTTCCCCCCAAAATCCATAACACTTGAAACTAGAGTTTCCTTAGGTGTCT
>CAYODQ010000073.1:0-2164 GCA_964402785.1 uncultured Planctomycetia bacterium | reverse complement strand
GATATTAGCTCAGGCGAATACTTTTTGTGCGATGTAGATCCCAATACCCTTCAACATGAAGCTATCTACAGGACATTTTCTGATGTGCAAAAGGGCTCCAACTACGCGGGAATATGGAGAAACGACCATAGAGAAGATAATGCGTATGTAGCGGAATGCCAAAATCGCCTAGGAGATAAACTAAAAGGTAATAAATATTACCAACGTATGTGCAATGAAAGCCATTCTCTTTGGAAAACATACTCCCAAATTTCAGAAAGCCTGATGCGCAAAGAATCATTATTTGCTAAATCTGCGTTTAATACACTCGAATCCCCGGATGCAATACTGCAATACCTGCTAGCACAAAAAGAACTCACCCCTCATCATAGGGCGGATATAATCACCGGCCTTTTCGAACATCTCATAGATCAAAACAATGCTAAGGCCATCCGGTTACTGGGGCAAGCCGTTGTAACACATATGGAAGACTCAAACGCGTCCGCTATACTTTATAGAGCCCTTGATAATGCCATTCAAAAAAATGCCTCGAAGAGCAACGCACGCAAAAAGAACTCCGCCGAACTTGTACTGGCTCTTTTTTCGCTCCACGAACACATGGATCCAAAAATCATATTACAGTCTTTATCACAAATACGGTCCCCTCAGATTCTTCAAGCGGGGCTTAACCTTATCCCAGAAGAAATCAAGAAGACAGAAGCACATTCTTTTGCAAAGATGTTTGATTTAGATTTAGAACACGAACACGCTCCCAAATACCTTCATATTTTACTCCAAAATACTCCGGACCCCATATTGATATTGGATGAAAAACGTGAAGTACCTCTCACAACATTAGCTGGCTCATTATTTAACAAATCAATGCGTGAATTGTTTGAGAAGCAAAATAATAGTACCATTCTGATGACATGCATTGATACATTATTGGACAACCAACGCCTGCAAACAACCAGCGACGAATGGGTGGGAACAATACTTGCGCTGAGCGCTGTAAATACCCGAGATGATCTATTCGAAAAATATTATGCAAAGTTTTGCTCGTTATCCGCAACCCCCTTGGTAAACGCCATATCAAAATTAACACATGCTTTAATATGGCTTGAAAGAGAAGTGCAGCGCTGCGAACCAACCGAAACAACAGAGATCGAACGCCTTAACAGAAAGATCCATACCCAGACCAAAGCATTAGAAAAATGCATTGACAAGGTTGTTGATCCAGAAAGAATTCCTCTTCTCAACGCTCAGAACATAGCGTGTTTATCCGACATTGTAAAAGATTCTCAAAGCAGTGCTACGGCTACTGCGGTTTTTGAGAAGATCATCACTATAGAACCTATGCAAATAAAATCGCCTACTGTAGAGGAAATACAACCTTCTTCTAAGGAACCTGGCAAATAATCTTGGCATGCATTTCATCGAAAAAATACAATTACAGGGCAAACGACTGGTCGTGCGCTATCACGGAATAGGCATACTCGGCATTCCATTCCTCGCCATTATTGAGTGTGACCACAGAGCGTATCATCGGATGCAGCGAGACTTTACCAATAGGCGATCCGTTCCCTTATCATGCTACGGCAATGTATTATCCATTGCTCCTTATCACAAGGAATAACCATCGCAACCATATGATTTAAAAACATATAGAAAATTTCCTTACGCAAGGCCAATGACCGAGAAATGAGGACATATGAATCGCAAATACCTTGGTACCGTAGAAGAAGATAATATCGATGAATTACCGGACGATTTCTTCAAAAACGCCCGGCCGTTCAAAGAGGTGTTTCCCGAATTGTACGAAAGCTGGAAGCGCCGGGGCCGCCCGCGCAAGGCCGCGCCGAAGAAAGAGATCAAACTACGCATCGACCCGGACGTACTGGCCGCCTTCCGCGCCACGGGAAAAGGCTGGCAATCACGCATGCACGCGCTGCTCAAAGGCTGGGCCGACGCGCACCCGGCAGCGACAACCAGTTGATTTATATCAAACTCAAGGCGCATGCTTCATTTTTTTGGATTATTTTTGCGTTGCTTAACCTTTTGGTAACTATTATCGTGTAATTTGGTAGGGTAGAGTAACAGTGTGGGCAAGGACTGCCCCTCGCGTGTATCGCGGGAATATCAGGAGGATCGAGTATGACCGTCTCATCATTATCAGCGCTGAATA
>CAYODQ010000072.1:0-2822 GCA_964402785.1 uncultured Planctomycetia bacterium | reverse complement strand
AGCTGATTGTGATAGTATAGTTCTGTTAAGAATAAGTAATAATTACATAACAGGAGAAACTATGAAGAAGACACTTTGGATCGCGGTTATTGCAATGATGTTGTCATTTTCAGGTTCAAATGCGTATGCCGCATTTTGTGATGAGAATTGCCCTGTGCGAGGTTTTTTTGAATCAACAGGCAAGGTTGTTAGCAAGGTTATGCCTTGGAATTGGGGCAAATAAGAGCACGTAATTTTGGTAGAAATAGCGGACGCAAACGGGTAGTACCGGGAGCGTCCGTTTTTTTTAATGGAAACTCCAAAAAAGGAGAGCGTATGAATCCAATCGTAGTGGGAATTGTTTCAGCCATTGTTTATATTTTAATGGAGATGGGGCTTCACGGAGGTTTGCTCGCCAGCGCTTATCAGGCGACGTCGCATCTTTGGCGCCCGGAAGCGGAGATGAAAAATCTTTTTCCGCTCATGATGCTGGGGCAAGTTTTTTTTGGTTTTTTCTTTGGGCTCACCTATACGAAGGGATACGAATCCGGTAAAGGAACTGTGTCACAAGGATTTCGTTATGGGCTTCTCATGGCGCTCATGCTGGGGCCTATGAGCGGCCTTGTGTGGTATGTAATCCTTTCGATCCCGCAAAGCATGGCCTGGTCTTGGGCGATCGGCTGCTCGGTGCAGATGATCATCCTAGGGCTTATCGTCGGAGCTTTGTATAAAAAATAAGTGATCCATCCAGAAGAAGATCATGACATCAATTGCCCTTATTGTGGCAGTGCATTTTCTGTCCGCGTAGATAACTCACAGGGCTCGCGGCAAGCATTTGTGGTAGACTGCGAGAATTGCTGCAGGCCTATCGAGATAGAAATTTTTACGGAACCAGATGGATATGTCGGTGTGGTGGCTAAAAGAGAAGGTGAGGGTTAAGTTGGAGACAAGGATGAAAAAAAATATTTTTGTATGCTCAATACTTACTGTTGTGGTGTTTTGCGTCAAACCTTTATTGGCAGAAGAAGTTCAGCCTACGCCGCCAGACAATGAATACAGTATGCGTGATGCTGGTATGGGCGGACCCGAAAGAGAAGGTGGCTCCGATCGTCGTGAGATGAGGAAAGGCGGGATGGGCGGCGGTATGATGCACAACAAGCCTTCGCTGGTGGCTACCAGCGACGGCGGCATTGTCGTGTTGGATGGCCACAGGCTTTTGAAATATGATGCGCAGCTCAATTTGATCAACGAGGCGGAGCTCAAGCCCGGCAAGCGATCTTCTTGGCAAAGCGCCAAAGCTGACGAGCGCAAAGCAGAGCCCGTCGCAGAGATACCCAATATTGATATACCGGCGGTTGAGCCTGTCGCTCAAGCGGTCGCTGAAACAGGAAATGATTCCGTGGAGCCACTGCCCAGCTAATGGAGACAACAAGTATTGTCCAAGATATTCAATTGGTTGTTGCGCCGGCTGTGATGATCTCCAGCTCGGCGCTTCTACTCTTGGGATTTCAGACGAAGTTTTCTAATCTGGCCAGCCGTTTTAGAAGTTTGAATCACGAAATGCGCGAGCTCAAAAAAACCCCTCGCAATGAGTCGTGGCAGTTAGAGCGATATGAGAGTCTGGTGATCCAGGTGGGGCATCTGTATTCACGGGCGACACATATCAAGAACGCTATCCTTTTTGCATACGCGGCGATCTTGAGTTTTATTCTCACGTCACTTTTGATCTTCCTAAATGTAAAAGGTGCATTCACCGCGACATCCTGGACGCTTGGAACTTTTGTCGCCGGACTTATTTTTGAATTTGTATCCGTTTCTACTTTGATGGTGGAGGTGGCGTTGGCATTTAAAGTTATCCGTATAGAAGCGAGGTCGCAGTAATTTATGGCAAAGATAAAAGTTTATATCGCTTCGAGTCTGGATGGATTCATCGCGCGCAAAGACGACAGCATTGATTGGCTGGAAAAAATGGGCGGGGAAGACGAGGACTACGGCTACAACGATTTCATCGAAAACGTCGGAGCCTGTATCATGGGTGCGCGCACATACGCTGAGTGCCGCAAACATCCCGACCGATTTATCGCAGGCCTCACCACTTACGTGGTCAGCCGCCAGATCATGCCCATCGATGAAAATCAAAAAATAGAATTTCTGATCGGAAATCTTAAAGACTCGATCGCGCGTATTCGCCGCTCCACCACAAAAGATATTTGGTTGGTCGGGGGAGGTAAACTCATCGCCACTTTTTTGAATGAAAAACTTGTCGACGAGATCCTTCATTTTATTGCACCTGTGTTGCTTCATGAAGGTATCCCGCTTTATCCGGGTCTTAAGCAGGATATTTCGCTCCAGTTTTTGGACAATAAAAAGTACGCCTCGGGCATGGTGAGGTTACACTACGCCGTAAAATAACGCGCTTATTGAGTGGTAAAGCTAGCGTTAAATTTATGTTAAAAATAAAGTGTTGACATGGTTCGGCGGGGAGTGTATATTTAGGGTCATTCGTTCGTGAGTCTTTTTGTAGGGTTTTACCCATCAAAGGAAACAGATTGATTCTGCTCACATAACAACTTAAGATTTCGACAACTAATGATATTTAGAACCGTCATTAGACGGTTTTTTTGTTGTCTCGAAATCAACAATTTTTGCAAGTTTGCTCTTTTAAAATTGAATAACCTATCGAAAGTGCGGAAATATCCGTAAAATTTTTTGAGCTCGGATAAATCTAATGTTTTGGTCAGCTCAAATGTTTTTCTTGATCTCTTCGGAGATCTTGAATCCAGTTTTAAAATAATTGGAGAGTTTGATTCTGGCTCAGAACGAACGCTGGCGGCGTGGTTCAG
>CAYODQ010000071.1:0-3024 GCA_964402785.1 uncultured Planctomycetia bacterium | reverse complement strand
CTTCTCAAGCGCGCCAGGGATTATGCCAATACGATCACTTATGCCGTTGAAAGCGCCATGGATCATGAAATGCTTCAGCGATTCGTGAGTGCTGTCGGCGCCAACAGGGATATCGATGAGATCGTAGTCGTCTCTGGCAATCCGCCCAAGGTTCTTGCCAGCACTCACCTGGCATGGGTGGGAGAGCCGCTTTCTGAATTACCGGATGCCAAGCACATAGCCAATGACCTTTATAGAGTCATATCCAATAGACGTGAAAGTTACGATCTGAATCACCGCGAATCGAGCTTGGTTGATTTCACCATGCCGCTACGGGTTTATGAGCCGAACCAAAATAATAAGACGGCCGCTCCAGGAGCGGTCATGATCCATCTTAAGTCAAGGCATGCGCTGGAAAGTATCGCATTGGCGCGGACGCGATTGCGGCTATTTTCGCTTTTGGCAATGCTTATGGTGACACTGTTATTCATCATGACCGTTAACCGGATCATTTTGAAGCCTCTCAAAACGTTGGAGATGGTCATCGTCAAGCGGGCATCGGGAGATAAGGCGGCCATCGCTCCTGCGCTCGGCCAGGACGAGATCGGCAGGTTGGCTATCGGTTTTAACGAGCTGATCCGTTCGGATCAAAAAAATGTAGAGGAGCGCGAGCATTTGGTAAAGAAGTTGGAGGGGCAGACCAAAGCGCTTGATAAATTTGCCATCGTGGCCGAAACCGATGCCGCCGGAAAGATCACTTACGTCAATGATCAATTTTGTTTTATCTCGAAATATTCGCGCGAGGAACTGATCGGCAAAACACACAAGATCATTAATTCAGGGCATCATCCCAAGTCATTTTTCGAGGAGTTGTGGTTCACCATCTCCAATGGCCTGATCTGGAAAGGGGAAATTAAAAATCGCGCTAAAGACGGCTCATACTATTGGGTCGACACCACCATCGTGCCGTTCATGGATGCCAATGGGAACCCCGAAAAGTACCTTGCGATTCGTGTCGTGATCACGGATAAGAAAGTGGCTGAAGAAAAAATGGCTCAACTTATGAGCATAAAGAGTGGTTTTATTTCGGTGGTTTCTCATGAGCTTCGTACCCCATTGACGGTGATCCAGCAGGGTATTGGCATCGTGCAGGACGGCAGCGCGGGGCCTCTTACGGGAGATCAAGAGCATTATTTATCCTTGGCGACCCGCAACGTCACACGGTTGTCGCAGCTGATCAATGATGTTTTGGATTTTCAGAAAATGGAATCCGGAAAAATGACCTTTAACAAGGTGCTTATGAATATGAATCAAGTGGCCGAAGATGTGTATGAGTCGTTCAAGCCGGAAGCGGATAGAAAGGGGCTGGGTATCGGCAAAGAACTCGACATGTTCATGCCCAAAGTGATGCTGGATACCGATCGGATCACGCAGGTTTTTTATAACTTTATGACGAACGCCCTGAAATTTACGGAGCGTGGCCAAATATCCATTAAAACCAGCCACAATGATGAGTTTATCCGCTGTGAGATACGGGATACAGGCCCGGGCATTAAAAAAGACGATATTTCCAAACTCTTCGAGATCTTTTCCCAGGTCGGAGGATCCGATAAGCGAAAATCCACGGGTAGCAGCGGTTTGGGGCTGGCGATCTGCAAACAGATCATCACAGGCCATCAGGGAGAGATCGGGGTCGAGTCTGAGTTTGGGCAGGGTTCATGTTTTTATTTTTCGATCCCGATCAGCTCTGGGATGAACGGATATGGCTAACAAAATACTGCTCATTGATGATGAGCCGGACATGATGGATGTGATCGTGTACCGGCTGAAAAAGGCAGGATACGAGGTGAGTTCTTCTCAGACGGCGGCTGAGGGATTGGCGTATGCATTAACGTTGCAGCCGGATCTTATTCTGCTGGATTTTCGGCTGCCCGATATGACGGGCGATGAAGCATGCAAACTTCTTAAATCAAAAAAAGAAACGTGCCATATTCCGGTCGTGTTCGTGTCAGCCAGTTCTGAGAAAATGTCCCGCGCGCTGCTGGATGAGGTGGGAGCCTGTGATTATTTTATCAAACCATTCAAAACCGAACAGCTGCTCCAAGCTGTCTCAACGTACATTAAAAAGGATACGCCATGAATGAACCCGCAAAAAAGATCCTTGTGGTCGAAGATGAAGTGGACGCCGCATTCATCCTTTCCAGGCGACTGATACACGCCGGGTACGATGTGACTATTGCTCATGACGGAACGATGGCGCTTGAGAAGATCAAACATCATGCGCCCGACCTGGTGCTTTTAGACATGCTTATGCCCGCCGGAGGCGGTCTCGGTTTTCTAAAGGCATTGCGACTATCGACCAAGACCTCCACTATCCCCGTTTTTATCATCACGGGGTGCAAGGACGAGCAGTTGAAAGTGCGTGCCATGAACCTAGGGGCTCAGCACTATATTCAAAAGCCTTACGATCTGTCTTCATTGCTAAAAGCGGTGCACAGATCTATTTTTGGGACCGAGGCTCCCGAGGAGGTTCTGACCCCAAAGGTCACTCCGCCGACCCCAGTCGAGCCATCCGTTAAGCATCGTACTGCCCCTGAAGGCGGTATGAACAAGGTCATTCTGATCGTGGATGATGAAGAGGATATTCTGGATGTATTGAGCATGAGGGTGAGAGGGGCCGGTTACCGAATTGTGACGGCCAAAGACGGTGAAGAAGCTTTGACGAAAGTATTTACATTCCGGCCGGATCTGATCGTATTGGATATTCATCTTCCCAAGATCAATGGCTGGTATGTGGCTATGAATTTAAAGAAAGATGAGGCCTACAAGAATATCCCAATCATTCTATTGAGCGGTTTGATCGAGGGGAACTCCGAGGCTGAGAAAGGTATCGATCGGTGTGAATACCTTATGCAAAAACCGTTCAAGGCGGACGAGCTGCTCAGGAAGATATCAGAGCTGATCCACCCATGATGCAAGGAGCTCAAATATGACACAGGCTGATGTTGGGCTGCTGAAAGCGTTTGCGGACGAATCTCTGCACAG
>CAYODQ010000070.1:0-3028 GCA_964402785.1 uncultured Planctomycetia bacterium | reverse complement strand
AAAGCTATGCGAGGAAAAGGGTAAGGGCGAATAAAATCGACGGGGTTTACCGGCTAAATGGTATGAGCGAGAGAATTAATCTAAATATTTTTATTTCTTAACTATTAAAATTTGATTATTATTCAAATTTATTTGATATTGGAACAAGTCGTCAGGTATACTTGAATTAGAGAGACTTGATAAAGGATGATAAGAGAATATGAACCAAAATAAGGGCTTTACCCTCATTGAAGTCTTGACGGCCTTGGCGGTCACCGCGACCCTGCTAGGATCCATGGTTCTCGCCTATCTGGGGGTGCAGTCCATCAATCAAATGTCTCGGCACAAGATCCAGGCTGTCCAGATGGTACGTGGGCAAATTGAGGATCTCAAAGCCAGTAATTTTGCCGCGATCACGGCTGGCACAAAAGCCGCCTCCTACGATGCGGGTCAAGATGGCGTGTTTGGTACTTCGGATGATATGCAGGGAACTTTATCGACGATATTACAAGACGTGTTGGATTACGACAACGATGGCAATGTAACAGAATCACTCATCAACGTGGACAATAGCGGCGGCAATGATACCGTCGCATTACCAGTGAGGGTGTCATTCGCATGGTCAGAATATGTGATGGGACAAAACAGAAATATGTCCGTTTCAGTGGACACGATCATCGCCGCCTGATCTCGGTCGTCTCCCAACATGGGATGACAGCCGCCGAACTCGTAGTTGCTGTTTTTATCAGTATGTTCCTTACCCTCGGCCTTTTCTCCTTCACCACATTCTTCAATCAAGTCCAGCATGAATACAATGCCAATATCCGCCTCACTAATGACGCAAGGATCATCATGGAAAAAATGGTGTGGGGATTTAGAGCCGCCGGCCAAACTGAGCGCCGCGGGATCGCAGAGGCCTCCACCGGCACCATTGTGAGTGCGAACGAATTTCGGTATTTAGATATCAGCGGCACACAACACACTCTTCGACTCAATGGCGGGGTTGTTGAATACCAGCGCGGCTCTGGAGGCGCCTGGACAGAACTTTTGGATATCAATGGCTCCGAAGTTCACGATCCGTCAAAATATTCGACTCAAATACGCTTCACTCAACCCACCAACGTAAATTCGGTTAACGTCCAGGTCGTGGTCGGGAAAAAAATATTGGATAAATGGCATTATGGTTCAGCATCCACGCAAGTGTATTTTCGAAATTCATAGGAGGCTGTCATGAGAAAACTTGTCGGAAAAAGCGGTATCGTCCTCCCGCTTGTGCTCACTTATGCCTTTATTTTCACCGCACAGCTGACCGGCCTCACGGAATATGCTTCTCACGCCACTCGCCTCGTACAATCTGAGCAATATCAGCTCAAAAATCACTATCTTGCAGAGGCTGCGATCGAAAAAGCATTTGCCGCCATACGGCTTCATATCCAAAACACCGGCACCAGTCCAAGCGCCGGAATTTTGGATACTATCACTCAGGCGCCCAATATCAGCAGCTCCGGCGTCACGTATGGATCCACGACGACCAGTACCTATTCCGGCGGAGGTGCATGGACCACCAAAACCTTAACGTCGGGTGACTATGCAGGCCTCAATGCCAGTACACAAACCATCAATATCGCCGTCGCTACAACCGACACAAAAAATGGCGTCACTCACCACTCCACCGTCAATCAAAGCATCGAGGTGCAGCTCATCCCGATCTTTCAGTTTGGTGTGTTTTATCAAAATGACCTGGAGATCCTGCCCGGAGCCAACATGACGTTCTCCGGCCCTGTGCACACCAATGCCAATTTGTATCTCGCGACCAACAACACCAAGACACTCAGCTTTGATTCTCATATCACATCCGTTGGTACAATACGACACACTCGCAAAGATGGCTCCGCTGTCGAAGGCGGTGATGTCCGCATTAAAAATGATTCGAGTGTTTACCAAAATATGAAACTACCAGATGGCTCTTGGCTAGATTCGAACCATGCCAGCTGGAGCTCACAAGCTTTAAGCCGCTGGGACAATAATGTCCTGAGCGGTGCTCATGGTGTCAAATCGCTCACTCTTCCACTCCCCACCTCCGCCCAAGCGCATACGCTCATCGAACGCAGAACCGGCAGCGACACCGGACAGACTCTGGCCCAGAAGATGGATACCAAGGCCCATCTTCGGATCCTCGACGGAGTTGTCCAGGACCAAGTCGGGAATGTGGTCGAACTTAGATATTGCTCGGGCGGAGGATCCTATACCGGCAGCTGCCCAAGCGGACAGACGGTCGTCAACCCGCTCAGCTCAACCACTTTCTATAATTACCGTGAAGGTAAAACGGTCAAATCGACGGACGTGGATGTCGCTAAATTAAAAAATAGCCCTGCTTTCAATAGTATCGTCGCTTCTCAAAATGGAGTGATCGTTTATTTTAGTGATCGGAGAAATCAGGGTTCATCGACGTTCCAAGATTCAGTTCGTCTCGTGAATGGCTCATCGTTGCCCACCAAAGGGATGACATTTGCCTCTGAAAATCCGTTGTACGTAAAAGGAAATTACAACACGGTGAGCAAACAGCCATCAGGATTGGTTGCGGATGCTTTTAACGTGCTGTCCAATAATTGGAACGACGCCAACAGCACGAATACAAGTTTATCCGGAAAGACGGCGACTGCAACCACCCTCAATTCGACTATCATCACCGGCAACACGGAAACAACCACCGGGCAATACAACGGAGGATTTGAAAATATTCACCGGCTGCACGAAAATTGGAGCAATGTGAATTTTACATATTCAGGCTCAGTGATCACTTTGTACAACAGCCAGATCGCAACCGGCAACTGGATATACGGCGGAAATTATTACACAGCGCCAAACAGAGTCTGGAGTTTCGATACCGACCTCTCCAACCCCAACTACGCCATCCCCGGCTTCCCCAGCGTCTTCAACGTCGCAAAGGTCAACTACGAAGTATCCTAACCACCTTGAAGTGTGAGACGCATGCAAGCCGACAAGGGATAACCTTCGTAGGGTCGTTGAGACTCCGGAGCCGCACGGA
>CAYODQ010000069.1:0-3139 GCA_964402785.1 uncultured Planctomycetia bacterium | reverse complement strand
AAGGCAAAAATCAGGTCTTTATCGATACCGTCCGCAATATTGGCTACAAATTTATCTCCGAAGACTAGTCCTCCCGTCACGCACTCCTTACAAGACGTTTATTTGACCGAAATAAGCCTGTAACATCCATCCGTAGACTCCTAGTATTAACAAAAAGGAGAATACCATGGACACTAAAGTAGCACTGGATACGATATGGACGCTTTTGGGCGCCATGCTTGTATTCTGGATGAACGCGGGTTTTGCCAGTGTGGAGGCAGGATTCGCGAGACAGAAGAATTGCGTTAACATCCTATCAAAAAACTTCATTGTTTTTGCGGTGAGCTCCATCGCTTTTTGGTTCGTAGGATGGGGTTTGATGTTCGGTGATGGAAATGGTTTTATGGGGTTGAAAGGCCTGTTCATGCTTAAGGGCGCAGATAATAGCCCTGCTACCGGCGATGCGTATCAGGGCGTTTATAGTTCAATCGCTTGGGCAACAGTTCCATTCTATACGAAATTCTTCTTTCAATTGGTCTTTGCAGGTACGGCTGCCACGATCGTATCGGGTGCCGTTGCCGAGAGGATCAAGTATGCTTCTTTCATCGTATTCTCGTTCATTCTTGTGGCTTTTATCTATCCGATAACTGGACACTGGATATGGGGCGGCGGATTTTTGGCTAAACTTGGTTTCTGGGATTTTGCGGGATCTTCTGCTGTGCACTCGGTCGGTGGTTGGGCGGCTTTAGCGGGCGTGCTCGTGCTGGGGCCTCGCTTTGGAAAATATGATGAAAATGGTAATGCAAAACCCATCCCAGGGCACAATCTATCTTTGGCCACCCTGGGTTGTTTTATCTTGTGGCTGGGATGGTTCGGGTTCAACCCCGGTAGCACGATGGCGGCAGATGTGAATGCCATCGGTAGGATCTGTATCACGACCAATTTTGGTGCTGTGGCGGGTATTCTGACAGCGACGATCACCTCTTGGTTCTTGATGAAAAAACCAGATCTGGGTATGACGCTCAATGGATGTTTGGCTGGTTTGGTTGCCGTGACCGCACCATGCGCCTATATTAGCCCCGAAAGCGCCCTCATTATTGGTGGTGTGGCCGGTGTGCTGGTGGTTTTGGCAGTCAGCTTCTTTGACAAACTTAAGATCGATGATCCTGTGGGTGCGTTATCCGTGCACTTGGTCAATGGTGTGTTCGGTACGATCGCAGTCGGACTTTTTGCGCAGGATCAGTTCATGCCCAATACTACAGGGAACGGCCTCCTATTTGGCGGTGGAACCAAATTGCTAATGGCACAACTCACTGGTGTTGGAGCGGTGGCAGGGTTCACATTCGTGGCCTCGATGATCGGTTGGCTCATCGTCAAAGCGACGATGGGTGTACGTGTGTCTCTGCATGAAGAGATCGAGGGTCTAGATATAGGTGAGCACGGAAATATGGCTTATCCTGAATTCAATATCCGTAAACAAAGCTACAGCACGGCGTCCTATTCGTCCGTGAGTGGAAAGGGGGAATAAGTGAAACAGATCACAGCCATAATCCGTCCGGATCGGTATGAACCGGTCAAAAATGCACTGCTTAAATGCGGGTATCCCGGTGTGAGCGTGTCGGACATCGAAGGACATGGGCGTCAAAAAGGCATCGAACAGGTTTGGCGTGGAGAGAAGTTTCGTATGGAGCTGATACCTAAACTGAAGTTGCAGCTCGTGGTGCCTGACAAGGATTCCGAGACGATCATTCAGGAGATCATCAAGGCTGCCAAGACGGGCAATACCGGTGATGGAAAGATCTTCGTGTCTAATGTAGAAGAGGTGATCCGTATCCGGACTGGCGAAAGAGGGGAGAAGGCTCTGTAATGAAGCGCATTGACGCCGTTATACGGCGAGAGCAGTTTAACGACGTCAAAAAAGCGCTGGATAAGGTCCATTGCCCCGGGATGATGGTGTTCACATTCCGGGGCCATGGACGCCAGGGTGGCATGACAGAGAGCTATGGCGGCCGACGATTCAAAGTGGACCTGTTGCCCAAAGTGCTGTTGACCATATTTGCCAATGATGGGGATATCGATAAGATCGTGCAAACTATCCTCAAGACCGCTAAGACGGGTCAGATAGGGGATGGTAAGGTATTCGTGGCGCCCGTGGATAATGCCTACCGGATCCGCACAGGCGAAAAGGGTCCCTCCGCTCTATAAAGACTTTTCTTTTGTCTTGATTCGCACCCTGCCTTTCCATAGAATAAGAGTGAAATTCGATCAACTATGCCTAGATCCAAGCGAAAAACTTCAGTCAATAGCGGCTTGATGCCTGATAAAAAGAGCAAAGAGTATGTGCTCAATAAGGCACAAGACCACAATGTAAAATTCATCCGTCTTTGGTTCACCGATATCTTGGGATTGCTCAAGAGCTTTGCTATCACGATCGATGAATTGAAGGACGCCATCGAAGAAGGGAAATTTTTTGATGGTTCATCGATCGAGGGATTTGCTCGCAGCGAGGAGTCGGATATGCGAGCGGTTCCGGATGTAGCTACCTTTCAGGTGCTCCCATGGCGTCCCAAAGAAAATGCGGTGGCGCGTATGTTTTGCGATATTCGTAATGTGAGCGGCCAGCCATTTGACGGGGATCCTCGCCAGTGTCTGAAGCGCAATCTTAAAAAAGCAGCTGATCTTGGTTATACGTTTTATGTTGGCCCCGAGATCGAGTTCTTTTATTTTCAAAATTCAGAATCAACGCAGACGTTGGATCGGGGTGGTTATTTTGACTTGACCTCTTTGGATGCCGGCTCTGATCTGCGCCGCGAGACGGTGCTCACCCTGGAAGAGATGGGTGTGGGCGTCGAGTCGAGCCATCACGAGGCGGCTCCCAGTCAGCATGAGATAGATCTACGTTACACAGATGCCTTGACGATGGCGGACAATGCCATCACTTATCGTCTCGTTGTAAAAGAGATCGCTTTGAAGAATGGGGTGTATGCGACGTTTATGCCCAAGCCGCTCAAAGGCGAAAATGGCAGCGGCATGCATGTGCATCAGTCTCTTTTTAAAGGCGATGAGAACGCATTTCATGATAAGTCGGATAAGAACCATCTTTCCAAAGTGGCCAAGCAGTACATCGCAGGCCTTTTGAAATATGCGCCCGAAATGTGCA
>CAYODQ010000068.1:0-3805 GCA_964402785.1 uncultured Planctomycetia bacterium | reverse complement strand
GGTTGATAAAAAGCACCTATACTGTTGGCGCGGTGCTGCCGGTACCGCAGAAGGGGCTCCGGTGTGTACACGATACGACCACATGCGGCGGCGGCTATAAACACAAGATGATCGTGCATGAAAGGCGTGTTATCGAGAATGTCGGCGGCATTAAGCTTCTTGAAATCGTCGCGGAGCACGAGATCCAAGACAATTTCTTTGATCTTACGTCGAAACAACATCGAACAGCCGGGCGCGAGATTCCTTAGGACAGCGCGCTCCGCCAGAAGTCCCGCTCTAGGCCGGATAACAGCAATTTTCCAAAATGATCGTGCGACCGGCTGAAGCGCCTCGTCACAAACTTCCATATCCGAATATGCCAGCTGACTCCCCCCATCTTTTTCCAAAAGGCGTATCATTCTCTCTAGTTTGTCTCGTCGCCAAAAATCATCCTGATCCGAAAAAGCAACAAATTCTCCGCGGACGAGGCCGAGACCCTCCAGGAAATTGCTGACCAGGCCTTTATTGCCAACATTCCTTACAACTCGCACGCGCCCGTCCTGCAATGCGAAAGATTCGGCCACGGTTGCGCTTTCGTCATGTGACCCGTCGTCAAACACGAATAGCTCTAAATTGGAATGCGTCTGATCCAAGATGCTTCGTATCTGTTCGGCTAGATAGAGCTCTCCGTTGTGAACGCCCATAACGATAGACACCAGCGGAATCATGGAGCGACCCTTGCCCGAAAAAGCCGGCGATTGACCGCCGCTATAAATTCGAACCGCCGCTCAAGTCGCAGAAGAAAGGGCATATAAACTATCACAAGCGCCGCCACTTGGAGCAGCGCTGTAATCCAGACGCGCTTAGTATCCACAAAGTGGTCTATTGTAATAAACACTCCTATCATCCAGAAAAACTTCAGGATAATCACAAAATAATGGCTGAGGGCTTCGGCAAATCGATAAATATGAAAAGAACTATAAATATATACACTTGTGAAGTGAAAAAAAACCGCACAAACTGTAGCCACCGCAACGCCTTCAATGCCATACCCCCTCTTGATAGCAAACAGGTTAAATAATATTGCCACGGAAAATGAGAGAAGAAAAAGCGGGAAAAATGCTAAGTGTTTTTTTATTGCATACAAGAACAGAGAATAGTTCTGGCTCATGGTCATAAAATAGGTTCCGAGCACCAGAAGTCGTAGCGCTGAGACACCAAGAGCAAACTTTGGCAATATCGTCTGCACCAGTATAGGTGCAAGAAAAAATCCAAAACCAATGAGCACTGGCATGGCGCCAGAAAAAGCAAAATCTGAATTTAGAAGATAGCCTTTCAAGTCGGCCTTATCCTCTCTTACCCCGAACTTCTCGTGCAAGTTCGGCACGATCACAATGGAGATTGCATTCGGCACGCTGTACACATATGCCGAAGTCATCATTGCAATACTGTAAAAACCGAGAGCCTCTAAGCCCAAGAATTTAGCGATCATGATCCTATCAACCGTGTCGAAAAGTGTACTGACCACACTGATCACCATCATAGGAAACCCGTAGGTGATGAGAGGCCGCAACTCGCGCATTTGTACAGAAAACCTAAAATTTATGCGCACATTCTTCAAGATATACACTGCATTGAAAATAAAGCTTAGACACATCGCTAACATGAAACCATACAGCTTATATTGGTACGCCAAGAGCGCGATCAGGACCGCATTGACCACTGCCGAATAGAACATCTGTTTAGCAGCAATGTCAAAACGCTTATAAGCACGCAGGATGTTTAGCAGAAGGCTGTTAAACCTATGCAGCAGCACAAGTCCGGCTGTAAAAAGGAGCGCATAGAACATACCTTCCGGTAGAGCCGTCCGCTTCCAGAATGCATATCCTATCAAGCCCGCAGAAACCATAAGCGAAGTGCAAATAGAAAAAGAAAACACTGTATTTTTTATGCGCTCGGACTTATCAACATCCCCTTTACCGTTGTAGAAGGGTATTTCGCGTATAATAGCGTTTGTTGCCCCAAGATTAGCGTATTCAGAATAATTCAGGATAATCTGCATAAACGCCCAAACACCCACCTGTAGCGGGCCAAGAAATAACCGCATCAAGATGGCGGAAACCACGTTAACAAGTTGGGTTAGAAAAGATGCCACCGAATACATTCCAATATCATTTACCACTTCTTTGGTCTTAGACATTTTCGTCCCCGCAAAGACTCTTAACAACTCTCTTCGTGTGTTGTTCATCAAAGGGTCCCGCATAATAATGGAAGGATCGTGCGCGCTTTGCAGCGAGCCTTACCAGATAATCGTTATCATGAAGACAACGCTTGAGGGCTTGAGACAATTGTCTTTTATCCCGTACATACTCCACAAGACCTGATTTCTCATACGGTACCACCGGATCGTAGGGTGTGTAATTCAAAAGCACCACAGGCTTATTAAGAGCAATAGCCTCACATACCACCGAAGATTCAGACGTGACCACCACACTAGCTCTGGCCAGCAATCTAAAAATATCTTCACGGTAGGACAAAAGCTCAAAATGTTTATTTACAACTCGCAGCTGTTTTGCTGTTTTTTCCCAAAGCCCTCCCTCGCGAAAGTGGGGCTTGATACGCAAAAGTACGTTGGGCTCTTCCGCAAGCAGATCAACAAGATCATGCGCATAAGACCTTGTATACTCCCCAAAAACACCTGCAAGCCCTACCCACGGCATCCAATCTTCAAAATCAAAATCTTGCATAAAAGCGCCGCAAAACAAAACAACCTTAGTTCTCGCAGCCGCCACCTGTCCACCAGCTTTTCCCTCACGCAATAAACGATCATATCGAGGCGTGCCGCTAACCCTAATTGTGGAGGGCAAATGATAGATGGATTCATACATATGTTTCTCGAATTCAGAATTTACAAAAGTATTTCCTGACCAGTAACGTCCTTGCAGATCCGGCAGTCGCGCAGCATTAAGAATAATGCCCGGCACCCCATGTGATATAACCGAACAATTGATGCGCCTGCGCTCCGCGAGCACTGCTATCACGCGCCTTAATGCCAAATCTTCATCTAACAAGACAAAATCAGGGCAATATTTTTCGAATAATCGGCCAAGGTCTTCTGTATCCATCAAAAATTTGATCAATCGGCTAGAAATGGCGTGCCTAAAGATAGCATCAAATAGAGCCGAATAATCAGCGCCCTCAAATACCAGTTCCCGCTCATTAAAAAATGACTCACCGGTGGACGGACGAGGATGAAATGGTTCGCTCTCTGTTGATAAACAAATAAAAGCAATGCCTCTTCTTATGCAATAAATAAATTTTCTCAGATTAAATGTGTTTTCGCCGTACAAAATCTGATGACTCCCTCGAGTGATAAGCTCGTCCACCACGAAGCTCAAGTGATTGAGCCCGCCTGAAGCAAATATGATCTTTTTTTTCTTCTTCAGAGCAATGCTCAACACGTAACGACCCCAAAGGTCGCTAATACCAAATAAAGCGCGGCGCAACCGTTCGCTCAACCGCACGGATTTAGTTGTTTTTTTTTGTTGGATGCATTGCACGCGCAAGGAAGGCTGAAATGTGCGGGCATATTCACGGAAAGTGGCCGCTAAAAGCGACGCTCCATCGTCAAAAATAACAAGCGAACGTAGCGCTCCATTTGGGTCGATTTGCCGCAATGCTGAAAGGTATTTGAGTGGCTGTGTAAAAAGCGCCATGAGATCCATGAAATTCGCTTCAAAAAAAACCCGACTTTTAGATTCCTTTGGGTACTTATCCAAAAAACGAAAAGCCTGCTCAAACGACCAGGTATTGATCATCGCAAATC
>CAYODQ010000067.1:0-5562 GCA_964402785.1 uncultured Planctomycetia bacterium | reverse complement strand
GCCCGATGGGAAAATGAATCACAAGCGGATGAATATTCTGCAGGTGCCGCGCTCCCTCTAACATGGTTTACTCTACCGACTCGACGGCCACGTACTTATTACCGCCGTTTTCATAAAGGTCGCCTTTTAGAGTGACCTTATCACCCATTTTGCTAATAACATCTGCGGGGTAGCTGGTCTTGTCTTCTTTGGGAAGAACCGTATACATTTTCCCGGTGCCGTCTTCGACGATGCTGATAGGAATTCCGGCTTTAGCACAATCGATCGCGCACTGTTTGTGTCCGGAACCCTTCGCGGCCATCCCGACATAGCAGAGTGAATCTACAAGCTCTCCCTTGATCGTCACTTCGCCTCCGGCGCCCGGAGCCCCACTATGTTCATGCTCGTGTTCATAGGCGCTTGCCATCGCTAAAATACTCGACGGCAAACCAATGACTGCCAAAAATCCAAACAACAAACTAAATATCGTGATTTTACGCATTTCACATCTCCTTTATTTGCTTTTATCTTCCGGCTGAACAGACATATTAGGTGCATTGGCGGGCAGCGTTAGCCAATTTTTATAATTTTCCTCTGATTTAAAATATAAAACATTTTTAGCGCTCCCTCGTTCCAGCACAATGAACGCATCGACTTTATTCACTTGCTCTCCGGAATAGGGATCTTGTGCCGAGCGAAGTGCTGTATTTTGCTCCAGATTAGCCGCGCAGCCTTTGCAGCAACCGTAATAGGTCTTTCCCTCCACCGAAACCGCGATCTGCTCACTTCCCATGTATTGATTGTTCATCATGCACACATTGCTATTTTTAATTTGAGCCTCCGAAGCAAAACCTGGCTCCGTACTCAAACCAAAAAAAACCAATCCAAAGAATAATCCAACTGCCACTCTTTTCATTTGCCTACTCCTATCGTTTTACTATTTATGTTGGTGCCTACTAAAAAACTCATTTGTTTTGACCGCTGTGCCGTGAATACCCCGCCCTTCCGTGTGGCCAATCATATATTGGCTTAATGGGATCCTGCTAACTGCGTACGCCATAGCCCAACTGATCGAGGTCGTGCCAATAAACATGATCGGGTAAAAAAATTTGCTATGGTAGTCCATCGCAACATTGGCTAGCGCTTTTTCCAATTCCAGTCGAACAATCTCGTGAATAAGAAATATGCCGAACGAATATTTTCCTAAACTGCCCAGCATTACGCTGAGCCAAGACTTGGTTCTGGCTACATAGTAAGCAGCGCGGGATAGGATGACGATGTTCAGTGTGTGCGCAATAGAGCGCAGTAAAAAGAAATAAGTCGTATATGGAGCCAGCATATTGTAATAATGACCGTCTCGACGGACTCCTTCCAATCGTATCACTGCGATTAGATAGCCCAAAAGACCCAACACAGTCAATAGGATCGGCACCGAGAGTCCACGAAAATAGGCCTTCATCTTTTCGTAATTCAAGCCACCGGCGATTCCCATGCAAAAGAAAAATATGGACGATAGAATGAACCGCCTTGCCATATTATCGGCATCAATTTGTTTTAGGCAATACATGGTGGTAAAGCCCATCCAGAGCATGTGAAGAATGAAAATGATCGCTAGAAAACCAACTGTCTTGCCCTTCCATTTAGCTCGGTCCATGAGCAAATACAGGACAGGAAACATCAGATAAAGCTGGGCCAGATTGAAGATAAACCATAGTTGATTGGACGTGTCGCTGCGCCATAAGCTCAAAATAAAATCGCCAAGAAGCTCGATTGGCATTTGACCGTGATACCTTCCAGCGTAAATATAGTAGACCACGGAAAACACCAGATAGGCCGGCATCACAGATTTGAGCCGACGCAAGTAAAAAGTTTTAAAATCTTTATTACTTCGTGTCCAGCCAACGGTAAGAACAAAGCCGGACACAAATACAAATTCCGGATACCCTTTAGCGATGCCTTCCAGTAAAAAAACAATGTACTGCGACTTTGGTAACCAAGCCGTTAGTTTATGGATATTATCAGCAACGTGCACAAATATAACGGATAAGATCGCAAAACCGCGAAGATACACCATGTCATTTGACCAACCCGAAGCGGCAGCTTGGCTCCGATTATCTGATGTTATCGATCTAGATGCGCTCATCAACTTTCCTCCATCTGCTCAAGTTTCATGCCGCATTTTGGACACACCCCTAGCTTGTCTTGCCGTATTTTCGGATGCATGGGGCAGGTGTACACGACCCTCTCCTTGCTTGACACCTTCTCATATCCCGGCGCGATGGTCGCTACAGTGCTGGGCGGGTTTTTATACCACCCAAAATTACTGGGAAGCTTCACTTGGTTTGTGTATTCTTCGGCTGATTTAAAATTAGGGATATCTTCGTGGACTTTGAGAAGAGTGAACATCCCGCCCATCCCCACATTTCCAAAGGGTCCGTCACCGCCCATCATGGGAAGTGTGTTATCAGGTCC
Organism: uncultured Planctomycetia bacterium; assembly: GCA_964402785.1. GTDB lineage: Bacteria > Omnitrophota > Gorgyraeia > 2-02-FULL-51-18 > 2-02-FULL-51-18 > CAYODQ01. Next base: position 3,111 of record CAYODQ010000067.1, on the reverse strand, counting down.
TTTCATGTGCTTGGCGTGATCGGCGTGCTCTCCCATGCCGGTTTCACCCATAGCCATATACTCCGGAATTTCTTTTTTGATCGTTTCTTCGATGCCCTTTTGGCTAACTCCCAAGAGATTAGGGATAGCGTGGCCCATTGCATTCATGGGGTGGTGGCGCAAATGACAGTGAAGCGCCCAGTCACCGGGAATAGCGATGAATTCATAGTCTCTGGTTTGGCCGGGGCCTATGGCGACCGTGGTCTCAGGCCACTGGGCGGATTCGGGGATATCTCCACCGTCTGTAGCAACGATCTTGAAGTTGTGGCCGTGCATGTGAATCGCGTGAAAATCCTGGCCCACATGCGCTACACGGACGCGAACGCGCTCTCCTGGCCTCGCCAGAAGTGGTGCAGTTCCTGGAAACGCACGGCTATTGAACGTAAAAATATTGAATTCAGTCATCACATTTGGATCCGGTCTTGAGCTTCCCGGCTCGACAAACCATTCGTTTAAAAAAATCGCGTAGTCTCTATCAATCTTTGGAGATCTGTGCTTGGGGTGAATAATGAAAAAACCCATCGCCCCCATTCCCATCTGAACCATCTCATCGCCGTGGGAGTGGTACATTTGGGTACCGTGCTGATTGAGAGTAAATTCGTAAGCGAATGTTTCACCCGGCATGATGGCTTTTTGATTAAGCCCCTGAACACCATCCATGCCGCTTGGCAATATAAGGCCATGCCAATGAACGGCTGTAGGCTCCGGGAACTTATTGGTCACTAGAATCCTGACGCGGTCTCCTTCCACCGCCTCGATCGTAGGTCCGGGGGTTTGCCCGTTATAACCCCAAGCTTTGATTTTCATCCCGGGAGCCACTTCCCATTCAACGGCCTCTGCAATCAAATGAAATTCTTTTACACCATCCACCATCTTCCAAGGGAGCGTCGAGCCATTTAACGTAACAACAGGCGTATAGGGTAAATCCTCAGCTTTCAAGGCAGGGCTCTGGGCTAGAAACAAACCAACTGATAATGCGAATAAAAATTTCTTACTCATGACTTCCTCCCTGATGATTTGGCAGCTTTGAGCTGATGGCCTTCTCAAGATCAGACCTTGCAATCCAATAATCCTTTAAAACATCAATGTATTCTTTGTTCGCGAGGATCTCTTCTTGTTTAGCGCGAATGAGCTCATAATTGCCCACCAGCATGTAGTTCTGATGTTTCAGCATTTCGCTTGTTACTTTTTCTTTGATCGGAATGACGGAATTCCTGTATTGATCAACAAGTGTTCGCATCGCAAAAAGATGGTCCCTTTTTTGTTTGATTTCGGAGCGAATGTCGTTTTCAAGCGCTTTGAGTTTTAGCTCTGCCTGTTTAAGTTCGGTACCGGACCTTGAAACTTCAGTCTGCCCGAGATCATAGACAGGAACTTCCGTCCGCAAGGTAGGGCCTGTGACACGGCCGCCTTCGACATCTTTCTCCGTGCTAATTCCTGCCTCCGGGTGTCCTAAAACACCGAAACGATTGAGCGATAGCGCGTGTCTCAGCGCCTCGACGTTTTTTCGGGCAATGAGAAGATCAAGCCTTTTGGACATTCCTATTGAAAGGAGATCGTCATAAGACGGGTCGGAAGCCTGGATCTCCTCAAGATCATCTTTTATTTCCCATGATGGTTCTTCTCCGCCGAATCCCATGAGGCGATTCAGATTTTCCTTCTTCAGGACGAGATCGGCTTCGGCTTTCAAATATTCGAGCTTGGTGTCCTGATAAACAGATTTTTCGCTCGCTAGTTTTAGCTCGCTTATGTTGCCTGCCTCAAACTGACGTTTGGCCAGCTCTTCCGAAGCTTCGGCCTGCACCAGCACTCTTTTACGCATGGCAAGCATCGCCGCTTCACCCTGGACTTCATAGAAAGCGGATTTCACTTCGAAAATTAGATCCAAGACCTCTTTTGTAATCTCGAGCTCCGCTTTGTGGAGTTCAGCCCCGGCAAGATTGCTCTTTAAAGGAAAGAGCACAAAGCTTAGGAAATCTTGTTCGATAGCAAATTCGACATTGTCATTGATATCGTGATCAGGAACACGATAACTGGCATCAAATACAGGCTTCTCAGGAAGCCGCATCCTATTAAAATCCGCTTTAGCAATACCCCAAGATTCTAAAACTGCTTGTAGGGACTGATTGTTTGAAAGAGCTGTTTGGACAGCGCTTTCGACTGTAAGCAGCCCTTTAAAAAGGGTGTCAAAATTACCCGCTTTGTTAGATTTTGCCCTCGCCACTTTGAAATCAATGCGAGAAGAAACGTCCTTTGAGATCCTGGCAAGATCCGCATCTCCTGCCATCGCTACTTGGGCAGATAAGCTCCCTAAAAGAAAACATAGGACAGATAAGTTCTTTTTTTGATTCACAGATCACCATTTAGTAAATTTTGAAAATATTAAAAGAAAGAAAAAACTATTATTTAGCTTTTTCCGAAGAAATGCTTAGAGGGAAGCTGGAGGTGCGTGTGTGAAGTGGTTTGAAAGAAAAACCGCGGGTGGAGATACCCCCGGAGGAAATTCGACCTTATACTTAGAGTCGCTATTTAACTTGGGAATAATCCCATCAAAATCCACGATCTTAAAAAACGGCTCTCTAATGAGTTTTGGACTAGAAAAGTTCCCCGAAATAATATTATCGGCCACCAGCGAATCGCAGCACAATGAAGCGTCATCGCTTTTTTCCGTATCGTTTTTTTCATCGTGACCCTTACATCCGGGGTGAGATTCTTTCGCGGTGTTTATGTTTGGGGTATTGCCAAGTTCGTTAAAAGAAAAAGCACATTCAACTGCGCAGAAGTTGCAGGCGAGTAAAAAAACCATCGTTAACGCTGCTAAAGTGCTTTTACGGAAAATTTTCATGTCGACTGAATACAATATAACACTGCCTATCATTTTTGGCAATCACCGTCAAGAGCTCAGAAAAGCTTCAAGTGGAAGCCAAGTCCGTCCTTTGGTGGAGGCGGAAAAAATCATGAAAGTCCCCACGCGAGGGCACCGTAAACCCCGACGCCCCCTGGAAGTGCCTGTGGAGCCTGTCACCCCCATATCCCCACTCCATCACACCCACGTCTCTATCCACTGCATCT
>CAYODQ010000066.1:0-6269 GCA_964402785.1 uncultured Planctomycetia bacterium | reverse complement strand
ACTGCGATTGCTCAGGAGTCATTTATACAAGCAAATCCTGGTCGAGAGATGGCCATTCAAATCAGCGAACAACAGCTCTTGCGTTTAGGGTTTACGCTGACCAAGGAAGGCCGAAATAAATACGTGGCGGTGCGTGCTCAGTCGAAAACAGGTGCCATCACAGAAAGATTTGAATTAACCCAAGCCACGAAGAAACGGGATGTGATTACGGGAAGCATGAACGCTTCCGATGCGGAGATGCTTCTGCGTGTACGCGAAGAAAGCATAAGAAATGATTTGGCTCTCGCTCATCAAGATGTCTCAGTCAATGTTCTGCATCATTTCTATTTATCTGTTTTGGATGGTTTGGATTCTGAGCTTTATGATGAGGCGCTTTTAAGCATGGCTAAGAGAATGAGAGAAAATATAGAGTTGAAACGCGGCCAGTTTTTAAATCATCTGGTAGGCGCTCCAGTACAAGTGGCTTTTGCCAAAGAGAGACTGATGGAACTGGATAAACAGTATTCAAGTCTCAAAGCGAAGGATGCTTTTACAGATTCTGCAAAACTGCCGAATTTTAAGACAATCGCGACTGCATTGCCAGATCAGAAGATAGAAGGTGTCGACTATCAAATACCTGCCGTGTCAGTCACCCAAGGTTCAGTGGGCATGCCTGATATGAATGTGATTGAGGCGACTCCCAGGGTAGGTCTGGCGAGAGATAGGGAAACCGATATGTACTATCTGTCAGCTGTGCGTAAGGCCACCGGCAATCCTGATCTCATGCCCGGCGTTTGGACGGAGGTTGCTCTTGGCTTTGCATCTGCGTCAAAACGTGCCTTGGCAGCGCTCAAGCCGCTTATGAAACTGGTTAACACGGAATTCCGCCGTTTTAGCAAGGGACGCAAAGCCACGCTAACGGCTGCGTAAAATCTGTCCACGTCTGGGAACACGCACTGAAAAAGTGCATGTCCCCACTGCGCTCGGGGACACGTGCCTCCAAAAGGCACATGTCCCCGGTTTTTTTGTGTTTGAAAGTATACGTATATGCATGTATAATTTATACGTATAAATGAGGAGTGAGAATGAAACACGAAGAGCCAAAATCGAAGCTGACGTTGTGGGTGGGTGGCAAGGCCAAGAGGGTGGGGAAGGCCTGGGCCAAGAAGCACCGGGAGTCGCTTTCGGAACTTGTGACCAATTATTTACTGCGATTGGAAACAAGCGGGGTTTCGACATCGACGACTGTGACGCCTTTAGTACAAAGCCTGACAGGCGTGATTTCTTCTAAGAAGGATCCTCTTAAAACCTATCACAAATATCTAGAAAAGAAGTATCTTGGCTCATAAACTTCTCATTGATATCAATGTGGTTCTGGATGTGGCCATGAAAAGACTGCCGCATTATCAAAGCTCTCAGGCTATTCTTTCCCTCGCTGATCAGAAAAAAGTGCGTGGATTTTTGAGCGCGGCCTCATGTTCCACAATTTATTATTTTATTCGCAAAGACACTCGCAATGCCCGCGAAGCGGGCTATTACATACAGAAGCTGATGCGCTTGTTGTCGATCGTAGCCGTAGACCGGGACATACTGGACACAGCTCTTGCCGTGCATTTGCCTGATTTTGAGGACGCTCTCCAATTAGCCTGCGGTGAGGCTTGTGAGGCAGATTTTATCGTCACGAGAGATGCGTCGGGCTATAGAGGCTCTCACATAAAGGCGCTCACCCCGGATGAATACTTAGCAACTTATATTTCTTAGGCGTTATTGACCGCATATATAGTTTATGATATAGTTTGTAATATATGAGTACAAACTATATACGCGAAATAAAGGCGATTTTAGAGGCAGGGCGGTGGACGCAGAAAGAGTTGGCCCGGCGCCTGGGCGTCACCGTGGCGGCCTTGAATCGGTGGATCCATGGGCATGCCAAGCCTCATCCTGCTAAGCGGATAGCCATCGCACGTTTATATCAAGAGATGGTGGGTTTTCCGGCGATCACTCCTGAAAAAGTCCGCGAGCAGCTTCGTATAGCGTCTCGTTTCCGGTCGGTTGGTCTGTGGGGCCGGATAGCCACTACACAAAATATACAAGAAGAGCTCATTCTCGAGCACACTTACAATTCTTCGGTTATCGAGGGTTCGACTTTCACCAAAAAAGAAACAGAAGCTGTGATTTTTGATAAAAGTGTCATTCATCACAAATCACTTATCGAACATCTCGAAGTGACTAATCATGCGGCGCTCTTTCGCGATATTTTGATCAAAAAAATCGATGAGCCTGTATCTGAAAAACTCATCCAAGAGTTTCATGGCCGGCTGCTCCAGGGTATACGATTGGATGCTGGGGAGTATTCGCAGCATCAGCGCGCGATCCGCGGTGTGGATATGGTCTTGACACATCCCAAAGATATCCCCGAGGAGATGGCTGGTCTGATCAAAGATTGGCAAAAAAACAAGGGTCATAAAGAGCCGCTTAGCGATATTTCAGACTTTCACGTGCGTTTTGAGCTCATCCATCCATTTGGCGATGGCAATGGGCGTGTGGGACGCTTGATTATGGCGCTCCAATGTTTACAATCAGGACTGCCGCCAGTGGTCATCGAGAACAGTCGTAAAGCAGAATACTATGATGTGCTTGAGTACGCTCAGAGAAAAGATGCCGGCCCTTTTAAATTATTTATTTGCTCTGAGATGGAGCGCACGCACCGCATGATTCAGAAGTTTATTTCCTAAGCCCAAATCGGGTATCATAGTCCTATGAATGCTCTTATTCAAAAAGCAGGTTTAACGGCGGCTGTTTTAAAAGATCCGGCCAAGCGCGCGCAGGCGATTAATGAATTTAATACGACGGCCGGCGGGCTTAGAGGTTGGATGAAGTCGGGCAAGCTTGAAGTGGCAAAGCCACATGTTATTTTACCTATGATTTCTAGTGCCGATATCAAACGGTATCTCGAGTTTTCCCGCCAAGGCAAACAAATCATGATCGTATTTGCGGCGGGACGTGCCACGCGCATGAAACTGCCGTCTTTTTTTGACAAGCTAGGCATCGCCGGTCTGACGCCTCGTATTTTATCCGAGCTGGATCGCATCCGAGGCAGCCGTGAAGAAGCGCTCTCCGAAGAGATCGATCACAGTGAGGCACTGCACAAGCTTGTGGATCAGGCCGCGGTTGGTGCTTACTCTGACCCGAGTGATCTGAGTTTTCTTCAGCGACAGCTTATGCAGCTTTGTTATCAAACCGAGCAACTTTTATTTCAACATCCCGAGCCCAGCTTCACCATGCTGGAGTGGCTCAAGAACGCACATTTTGCGGTCGTGGCCAATGAAGAAAATAAAAAAGCACTGGGCAAGCAGCTGGCGGCCATACACTTTGGCGGTCTTATGCCGGAGCATGTGTATTTTATCGTGCAGCCCGAAGAGGGCGGGCTTGAGATCTTGGGGGATGGCACGCTCAAAGATTATACCGAGACGCGCTGGCCCGAAGGCCATGGGAAACCTTTTATTGATATGCAGGCCAACCCTGGCACGACATTTGTTCTGGATGCGAATGGACGGCTAAACCCTCTGGGCAGGACTTTGGTGGATGAGCTCACACGCCAAAAAGTAGAGCGAGCCACATTTGCGCAAGTCAATGACCTGCATCTTTTGGAAGACATGGTGCATTTATCTCGCTGGATCGTGTCTGATAAGCTGATCTCTCAGGGCGCGGATATGGTGATGGAGATGGTCGCCAACGGCCTCAAACAAAAAGGCGGCGGGATCTTCCAAGCCAAAAACGGGGGAGTGGTGATGCGCGACACGATCGCGATGAAAAGCCGGGATCTGGAGGCCTATGCTGTGCCGGCAAGCCTGAGCCGTATGTTTTATGTGCTCACTGTGAAAGGCCTCTCAAAGCTCACCTCCAAAGCATTGCCGGCCTATCTCAATGAACGCAAGGTTTCCGACGAGCGTATCATTTTGACCCGTGAATATTATTCGGGCGATGCCTCGAGCACGCTCAAAAGTCAGGCTATTCAGCAAGACGGTTATGAGCTGGATACTTTCAAGATGCAATCTCGCATCCCCACCGCTTTGGATGCGATGTCCAGGCAGGATGCTCAGCTCGATTTTTTCAAAAGCTACCCGCGTTAGAAAGTGAATCCCAAAATCAAATGAGTCTGAAACAAAAAACGCTGAAGGCGCTCAACTGGACATTTGGCGTGCAGCTTTTACGCCAGGCGAGCCAGTTCATCATCACCGCGATCTTGGCGCGTCTTTTGGCGCCGGAAGATTTTGGTTTGGTGGGGATGGCGACGGTGTTCACGGGATTTGTCTCAATGTTGAACGAGGCGGGTGTTAGCGGCGCTATCATTCAAAAACAAGATATCACCGATGATCATCTGAGCTCAGTGTTCTGGATCAATATTGCGGTCGGGATTTTTTGCGCAGCTGTGTTTTGCCTGGGGGCTCCGCTCATCGCAGCCTTTTATTCTAAACCGGAGCTTGTGATCATTTTGCAGGTGAGCTCGGTCAATTTTATCCTCGCATCGTTTTCGATCGTGAACCGCGCCGTGCTCCAAAAAGAGATCGAGTTCAAAAAATTATCCCTCATCGAGGCACTTTCGATCGTGGTGGGCGGGGCGTCGGGGATTGTCTCGGCTATATACGGAGCGGGTGCATTTAGCTTGGTGTATCAGCTGATCGCATTTACGGTCATCAATACGCTGTTGACCTGGATGCATTCTTCGTGGCGGCCGCATTTTCGTATGTCCAAAAAAGCCATCACTGATATTTTGGATGTGAGCCTGAGCATCACCGGTACCAATGTGATGGTGTATTTTGCGCGCAACATCGACTATTTGCTGATCGGCCGTTTCTTGGGAGTAGAGGCGCTGGGTTTTTATACGCTGGCTTACAAGCTCATGATCTATCCCTTGCAAAACATCACTTGGACGTTGCAAAAAGTGATGTTCCCAGCCTTTGCCAAGATTCAAAACGATCTCAAAAAGATCGGGCAGTCGTATCAGACCATGATCAAGGTGATCTCTTTTGTCACGTTCCCCATGATGTTTGGTTTGTTTGGTTTGACGTGGGAATTCATCGGTTTGGTTTACGGACCCAAATGGCTTCATGCGGTGCCGGTGATCAAGATCTTTTGTATTTGTGGCCTGCTGCAAACGGTGCTTAGTACGTGTGGCACGGTTTATCAGTCTCTGGGCAAAGCCCGTCTTCAGCTTAAGATCAGCACGGCCGGTTCTTTGTTGGCAATGGGGTCGATCGTACTGGGGCTTCGCTGGGGGATCGTCGGTGTGTCCGCATGTTACACGCTGTACACCGTGGTTTGGTACCACGTCCACATTGCCACGGTCTCGTCCGTGCTCAAGCTCAAGTTTTTGGATATTTATTGGATACCGGTCAAAAATTTTATCTTTGCTTCATCAATGCTTTTGGTGATATACGGCATAAAGCACCTTATGCCCGGCGTGAATTGGCTGGTATTTGGCGTCAGCTTGACAGCTGCCTTGGTTTGTTATGGAGTCACCCTCATCCTCTTCAAAGAAATATCCCTCGATCGCTTTACTCAGAAATCTCAAAAGCAAATTTAAGCGCAATTATATAAAACTTATCATTTGAACCCGGATTGCACTCGGTGCCATTCTAGAGGCGTTGCGGCCTGTAAAAATTGGTACAATATGGTATACTAAAAAGTTCCTTATGCTATTTAGAGACCTTGTAAATGAGCTGAAATCAGGCAAAACATCTGTTGCCGTGGTGGGGTTGGGTTATGTTGGCCTGCCGCTAGCGATAGAGTTTGGTAAGCTTGTGCCTACCATTGGGTTCGATATCAATGAAAAGCGTATTTCAAGCCTCAAAAAATTCGTGGATTCTAACGGAGAAAGTGCCTCGGAGGAGATAAAGGCAGCCAAAAAACTGAGCTTTACGGACAAGTCCTCTGCGCTTAAAAGATCCCGTTTTATCATCGTAGCCGTTCCAACGCCCGTGACTGATTCCAAGCAGCCGGATTTAAGGCCTGTGGAGTCCGCCGCTCGAATGGTGGGGCAAAATTTGACCCGCGGCAGCATCGTGGTATTTGAGCCCACTGTATATCCCGGCGTCACCGAGGAGATCTGTGTGCCTATCTTGGAAAAAGAGTCGGGCCTCAAGTTTAAGAAGGATTTTATGGTGGGCTACAGTCCTGAGCGCATCAATCCGGGTGATAAAGTGCACACGGTCTCCTCCATCATCAAAGTGGTCTCAGGATGCTGTGAGACCTCACTAGATGTGATTGCGCACGTATATGAGATGGTT
>CAYODQ010000065.1:0-6440 GCA_964402785.1 uncultured Planctomycetia bacterium | reverse complement strand
AATTCCCGACATTCCCGGCCTTTTCCGAGCGCTCATAGCTTTGTCATAAATGGCAGTGGAGACGCCACGAGCCCTGTCTTTTAGCTATCAGGCGAGCTGGAAATCCACCCGACGCGGTGCCTGTTAATATAGGCAGTCCTTCACCGCGTCTTGGATTTTGGCGAGGGTCCACGCCATTTATGACAAAGCTATGCGAGGAAAAGGGTAAGGGTGGCGGGAAATTAAATCTGTCGCTGGCCACATATTGTTTACCAGTTAACTTTGGCGCCGGCATTCCAGACGTAGTCCAGCTCTTGATGCACGCCGCCCAGTTCTTGATAAACGGGAAACAGCACGTTGCCGTAGAGCGTCACGAACTGGCCGCGCCTCAACGTCACGGCCGGGCCTAAAAGCAAGGTATTGCCGCCGCTATCTTTGACGGAGAGCCCATTCTCAGTTTGTTTTTGCTCGTTTTGAAAATTCAGATCCAACCCGATCTTGGTTTCTTCGCCTTTGCTTTGTGGTCCTATTAAGAGATCCAAGAATAAAGACGCGGAAAATAAATCACCATATTCAAATTGGCGATCCCCCTCCGTTTTGAATACATACATGGCATTGCCCCGAAGCACAAAGGGATTCACCATCCATTGATACATGACACCCGCAGGGAAATCGAAGGAACCGCTTCCGGGTTGAAGTTCCATCTCAAATACCTCATCGCGGGAATTGGCCACTTTGGTTTGGCCTGTTGGTAATTTCACGCCCAACACAGCACCCAAAAAACTCTCGCCCTTTTCAAGCACACGATAAGTGCCCAAGATATGCGCATCCCCCAAACCTCGGGATTCTTCCTTTTTCCCCAAAAAAGCATGGTTTTCGATCTCGACCGAGCCTTTGACCACCAGCGGCACTTCTGCATACACGGTCAGGCGCTCAGCGGGATTTGCTCCAAGTGTAAAATGATAGAACTCCTCATGAGTTTTATTATGGAAATGATGGCCGTCGTGATGCAAAAGGTGCGCCTCGCGCGCCGGCTTCTCATCCCAGTTTTGCTGCTCGAACGTAAAATCAAAAAACCACTTCTTAAGCCCGTCCACATGCTCCGAGTTTTCCATACGGCCTATGCGCGGAACCAGGCATGACTCACATGCGAGGGCGTCTTTGAGCCCACCCGCAAAAACCGATAAACTGATAAATAAAGCAAATAAGATCCTAAAAAGCATAGCTCTCTCCTAAAAATGAATTAAGGTTGGAAATATGATCTATTTGTATTTAGACGAGAGAGTTGATCTTGGGAGGAGGGCTGGTGACGCTGAGTAAAGAGATGTAATGAGTTGTAAAATGTGCGTGAATAAATTCCGACCCACTATCGGATGCCATAAGATCACGTAGATCCAAAAACACGTCATTGGCCGCTCCCGAAGTATTTGAGCGAGGGTTCTTATCCAAACTGGATGGATTGCTAAATGAGATCTTGGATGACGATGGTGACATCTCTGATGCGGCCCTTACCTTACCCATCCCCATCGTACACATATGCATCGCACGACCGCCACCGCAGGCCGTTTTTTCCTGCGCGGGTTTGATGAAATTACCTAAGGGGAGGATCCAGAGAAAAATGCAAAGGGTTAAAAATGAAGCAGTAGAGCGAACCACTTTATGATCGGGTGGCGGAGAGGCAGGGATTCGAACCCTGGAAACCTTGCGGTTCACACGCTTTCCAGGCGTGCCGTTTCAGCCACTCACGCACCTCTCCGTAAAACCACCCCATCGAACTAAATCCTCTTCTTCTTAAAAAACTCTTCCAGAAGAGCCGCTGACTCGAACTCCATCAGGCCCTCTTCGATCCTAAACTGATGATTCCATTTGCCATCGGCGAGTAAATGAACCACAGACCCACAGGCGCCGGTTTTCTTCTCCCGGGCTCCAAAGACAAGGCGCTGGATACGCGCCAAGATCATAGCACCTACGCACATCGGGCAGGGCTCAAGTGTAACATAAAGCGTGGACTCGGGTAAACGCTCGGCCTCCGCCGTCTCACAGGCTTGAGTGATGGCCAGCATCTCGGCGTGGGCGGTGGGATCCTTCAGAAGCTTGATCTGATTGTGCGCGCGGCCGATGACTTTTTTATTTTGGACGATCACAGCTCCCACCGGCACCTCTTCTTTTTCGAAGGCCTTGGTGGCTTCAAGGATTGCCATGCGCATATAAAACTTATCGAGTTCAGCTTGATCAGAAAGCATCGGGTTAATCTACCATAAACTGTGCTATAATCCGAAAATTAACAATTTGAAGAAAAAGCCTCATCTGCGTTGTTGTGCTGATAAAATAATATGACATTACAAAAATTTCTTTCTCGCGTGCCGGTGGATGGTTTTCAATCGAACTATTCCCAGGATATCACCGACTCCACGTATTTTAGTTTCCCCATTGATCCACTTTTAAAAGCCGAGGAGGCACTCCACGGCTCGTCGCAGCGCTCGATCGCTTATTTTTCGATGGAATACGGCCTCTCGACCAATACTTACAATGTATTTCTCAGCAAAAAAGAGATCCCCGAGAATAATTTCTCCGACGAGCATCATGTTTTCTCCAATATGCGCGCGATGGATTATTATTTATCCGTCGACGCCGGACACCGGCTCGATCTTCCGATCTATAGCGGCGGCTTGGGCGTCTTAGCGGGCGACACACTTAAAAGTGCCGCGGATCGTCACACCCCTCTGGTGGCCGTGGGCATCCTCTGGAACAAGGGTTATTTCAAACAGAACTTTTGGTTCAAAAGCGGCCAGATCCCTGAGGAATGTGACTGGGATCCGCATCATTACCCCGGCCTTGTACCACTCGACATGTATGTTGAGCTTCCCATCAAGCGCGAGATCATCCGACTTAAGCTTTGGAAATACTTTGTGTACAGCCATGATCACTCACATGTGATCCCGCTCATTCTTTTGGATTCCAATCTGCCGGAGAATACCCCCTTTGCCCAAAAATTGACCGGGCAGCTGTATCGCAGCGACAATGCCGAGTGGCGGCTTTTGCAGAGAGCAATTTTAGGTATCGGCGGCATGAAAGCTCTTAAGGCGATCGGCTACAACATCGATACGTTTCATATGAATGAAGGGCATGCGGCGCTTGCCTTCATCGAAAAAGTGCGCGGCTTAGATGACAAATCTGTTGCGGCGCTTCGAAAACATTTCCAATACACTTGTCATACGCCGGTAGCGGCGGGGCATGACCGTTTCCCCAAAAAACTTCTGCAGGACATCTTGGCCGAAGACGATTATCAGATGGTCAAAAAATATGGCCAAGACCCGGATCACGGCGACCTGGTCAATTTGACCGAGATGGCGATCACCAGCTCCGACCATGTAAATGCCGTGGCACAAAAACATGGCGACGTGATGCGCCTTCAGTTCCCACAATACGCAGATAAGATCATGGCGATCACCAATGGCGTCCACTCTCCTACTTGGATATCGACGTCCATGGCTGTTTTATTTGAATCCACACCAGTTCTCAAAGACTGGAAACGGAACCCGGAGAGCCTTCAAAATATCCTGTCGCTCAAAAACGACTTGAGATTCCGTGAGGCGCTTTGGAAAGCTCACCAAGATAATAAAATTGCGCTTTGTAAACTTTTACGCAGCTGGAGACTGGATCCCAATGTCATCACCATCACTTGGGCGCGCCGTATCGCATCCTATAAGCGCCCCAGCCTTATCTTGCAGGATGTAAAACGCATCATCGATATCGCCCAGCGATTTGGGCCCGTGCAAATCGTATTTGCCGGCAAAGCCCACCCGAAAGATGATCTGGGCTTTACCTTCGTCAATGAAATGATGAGCGCTATTGATTCTCTGGAAAAAGAAGCCAAGAGCCTTCGTGTGCTGATGCTGGAAAATTATGATACCTATTTTGGAAAGCTGCTTTCTTCCAGCGTCGATATTTGGCTCAACAATCCACTTCCGCCCTTTGAAGCCTCCGGCACCAGCGGCATGAAAGCTATTTTAAACGGTGTCTTGCAACTCTCGACTCTTGATGGCTGGGTGGTCGAAGCGGCGGATCAAAACATCGGCTGGATATTTGGCTGGGAACATCACGGCAAAGAAGTGGGCGATGAACACAACCTTCGTCTTAAAGAGGATGCGGATGCACTTTACCGCACCGTCGAAGATGCAGTGGCGCTTTACTATCAAACCAACCAAAAAGGCGCTCTCAACGCCAAGTCCGAGTGGATCGATAAAATGATACATGCGATCGCTTCGGCAAGCTTTTTCAACACCGACCGAATGGTCTCCGAATACGAGAAAAAAGTCTGGGGACTTTAAGCTTCTAGAATTTCCGCTTGAGATCGTTGATGGGCTTTTCCATGAAATGCCAAGAAAGAGCGGCTATCCCGAATGTCACTGACATATTGACCAGAAAGTGCATATTCTTCGGCATCTCGGTGCTCATACCGCAGGCTCTCAAGATCAAATCCACCAAAGGCGGCACAAAGTTATGATACACATATAAACCGTAGCTGATCTTACCGATATAAATAAGCGGCTGAAAATTGAGAATATTTCCCAATACACCTTTGACGCCGCGCGACGTATAAAAAACGATCCCCACAAAAAAAAGCGCCAAACATGTCCTCGAATATCCCCATTGAAACGGACTATAAGAAACATAAACTTTTCTCAGAAAAAAATCCACCGCGTACGCCGGCAATCCAAAGAAAAACCCCGTCATCGCGATCTTTTTTCCGATCTGTGCATAGTTGGGTGACTTGAGCGATAGATAGCCGAGCAGCGCCCCTAGCCCCAGCGTATCCACATTGGAAAACGGCAGCGTCAGGATCTGTACTTCATTCAAACCACATATCGCTGAAACAAATCGAAATATCGGCGCTATTGAGACAAAAGCAATGATGGTCTTAAGGAGATGTTTATAAGGCACGAAGAAAATAATACAAGGCCAGACAAAATAAAACTGCTCTTCAACGGCCAGCGTCCAAAAATGGGAGATGGATCCATACCAATCGCCTCGAAGCGCGAAATAAAAATTAGACCCATAAAAAAAATGCCAAAAAAACGTCTCTCGCACCGGCTCAAAATTGAGGATAGCAGCCCCGATCAGGACAAAATAAAAAAGCGGGAATATGCGCAAAAGACGACGCATGTAAAATATGAACATCTGGCTCTTCTTGTCCGAGACGCCATTCTCCGCTTTAGCGCGGCCTACGAGAAGGATACGCGTGATCAAATAACCGCTCAAAACAAAAAAGAGCTGCACACCAAAAGCGCCATATTTTATGTTGGTGGGAAATGGCCCCGGAAAATGCTGGATCAGCACCAAGAAAATTGCAAACGAACGCATCGCATCCAGCTGCGGTAAATAGCCTAGCTTGGTCTCTTGTTGAGTTTCTTTCAACGCTTCTCCTTTTGACTTAAGTGTATCTGATAATTGGGGTTATCACAAGAGCGCATCATAAGCTCGGCGAATTTTTGATGCCCCAGCGCGTTCCAGTGCACGCCATCCGGCTGCCTAAACTCCGGTTTATCCATCTCCGGATCCAAGAAGATATAGGTGAAGCCAAATTGTTCGCATAACCTGCGGATCTCGTATTCTACCTGCATCCCCGCGTTATCCCCAAAATCATGATCCACAACCTTGTGACCGTGGTAGACGATCACGACCTTTACCCCTCGTTCTGCGGCAGGAACAAGATGTTTTAAAATAAGCCTATAATAGATCCCTTCCGCTTTATCCAGATCACGAAAACTGAGCTGTGGCGCCACCTCATCAGGTGCCATCCACTTGGCGAATATCCGCACCAAATAAGACCTGTCTTTTAAAACATCCTGCGATCTAATGGCAGCCGGAACCAGCACATCCCTTCCGTCCTCGGCCTCATAACGAGGCTTCGGTCTTCCGGCGAAAAAACCACTCAGCAGCCCCCTAAAATCATCGCCAAATGTCTCCAACAACACCACATCACCTTTACCCAGCGGCAAAATCGATCTCTCGCCCGCCAAAAATTCTTGATCCGTCGAATAACCCGAAACACCCAAATTCACCATCTTTTTTGCATACCCCATCTCAGCCATCCGATGATCAAATCTGCTTTGGATCTGTATACCCTCACCATACATGAACGAATCGCCCAAGATGAGCATTTTACCCTCAATAGCGCTGCTACCGACACCCGCAGAACGCTTCGCCTTCCAACCCAGGCTCGGATCTAGACAAAATTCGGGTGTTTTCTTGATGAAATGATCCACAACAATGCGCGTAGATACTTCTGCCATCAGAAGTCCCGCTAAGAGAATAAAAACATATCGAATTTGAACCGGAATTATGCGCATCTAAGGTAGTTTACATGACAATATGTCCCTGCGCCTACTCCTTTACACCACCCACCAAAAAAGCTAGAATAACGCCTTCCTTTTGGACGAGTTTGTGCCCGTAGCTCA
>CAYODQ010000064.1:0-6711 GCA_964402785.1 uncultured Planctomycetia bacterium | reverse complement strand
ATGGGCCCGCCTGGACTTGAACCAGGGACCCGCTGATTATGAGTCAGCTGCTCTAACCAACTGAGCTACGAGCCCGAAATGTGTAGCCCTACCCCAATATTAATAAGAGAGGCGATTCTAGCACACGCTCTGATAAGCCGTAAAGCACGAATAAAAAAGGCGTGCTTTTTTGAGCACGCCTTTGATATTGCTTTCGTGGGCTTCGTTAGAAATCCAGATCCTCCGCCGCACCTAATTCCAAGAAAGACTTAAGCTTACGAGAACGAGTCGGGTGTCTCAATTTTCGAAGCGCCTTGGCTTCGATCTGACGCACACGCTCACGCGTCACATTGAAAATAGATCCGACCTCTTCCAAGGTACGAGGATATCCATCCGTCACACCAAAGCGAAGCTTGAGGACTTTGCTCTCGCGCTCGGTGAGCGTCTGAAGCACGTCATCCATCTGTTCTTTGAGCATGGCATAAGTGGTGGCGCTAGAAGGCGAAACAGCCCGCTTATCTTCGATGAAATCACCAAAATGCGTATCCCCTTCGTCCCCGATAGGCGTCTGAAGAGAAATAGGCTCTTGCGCGATCTTAAGGATCTCACGAACCTTCTCGACACCCATTCTCATTCTTTGGCCGATCTCTTCGGGCGTTGGTTCCTTACCCGTCTCTTGAACCAACTGACGTGATACGCGGATCAACTTATTAATCGTCTCGGTCATATGCACAGGAATACGGATCGTACGAGACTGATCGGCGATCGAGCGCGTCACCGCCTGACGGATCCACCATGTAGCATAGGTGCTAAACTTGTAACCACGGCGGTATTCGAATTTATCCACCGCCTTCATCAAACCGATATTCCCCTCTTGGATCAGATCCAGGAAAGACAATCCTCGATTGGTATATTTTTTGGCAATACTGACGACCAAGCGCAGATTCGCCTCGACCAATTCCTTCTTGGAGCGTTGGTATTTATTTTCCCGCTTACGGGAGATCTGATACCGCTCTTTCAGGGTCTCGTATGACTTCTCACCAAATTTACGCAATAACTGGCTACGTTCTTTGAGTAGCTTGCTGATCGATGCTCGATCCCGCTTGCGGCGGAATTTTTCAATATCTCGGTCTATTCTATCCACGCGGATCGTCGCCTGCTTGATCTCAAGGAACATATCTTCCACAACGCTGGTCGCGACACGGATCTGAAGCAAAAGATCCATGACCTGTGACGGCTTGCGCACAGTCTTGAGTTTGCGAGACAAAGCTGCCAAGCGCTTCAATGTCTTGGGCGTGTTGTCGCGGAATTTATAATCTTCGTCGATATATTCTTCAACCGTCACTTCGTTCTTAAGAAGTTTTTCTGTGAAGTCCATAATAAACGCTTTGGAATACGCACTTTCAAAGACGGCCTTGCGAAACTCAAGCTCATCCGCCTCGATACGTTTTGCCAATTCCAACTCTTCGTCGCGGGTTAAAAGAGGGATCTGTCCCATCTGACGCAAATACATGCGCACGGGATCATCCATCTGCTCCAAACGAGCGGGAGAAAGTCCGGGAGTCTCAGGCTCTTCCTTTTTGGTCTCAGCTTCTGGCTCTGGCGCCTCATCATCATCTTTATCCTCGTCGCCGTCCGCATCTTTATCCTTAGGCTCATCGGCATCACTCACCTCGATCTGCTGCGCAGACAAAGTCACCAACACATCCTCGATCTCTTCAGACGAAGTCACATGCCCGGGGAGCAGGCGGTTGATATCGTCATAAGTCAAAAAACCTTTTTCTTTGCCAAGTGCGATGAGCTGCTCTAAGCCTTTGGCTTTCATTTTTGCCTTGGCGAGATCCGCGGGCAGTTCCTGGCCGTTGGATGGCTGATCAGCCGCAGATTTTTTCATTTTTTTAGGCTCGCCCTTTACGACCCGCGTCACGATCTTCGCGTTTTGAACAGGCGCACTGATCTCGGCCTTTTTTTGAGGCTTTGATTTTTTTGCATTGTGTTTAGGTTTTTTGTTTTTCATTCTTTTTTTCTCATCCCCTTATTAAGTTCGTTAAAATCTTGCATCAATCTTTGGATCTGGCTCTGATCACCGCTTTTATGCGCATGCTCGATCTGCGTACGCAACCACTCCCGGCGACTCTTGATCCGCGAATGCTTCATCCATGTCAAGCAATCTTCAAATGCTTTTTCTTTTTCAGGAACGCGATCCGCTTCCGCCGAAGCCCAAGCGATGACACGAACACATTCCGCATCCTCTTTAAACAAGCTCACCAAATGGGAAACAGAGATCTGCTCCCGGCTTTCATGAAGACGATCCAGCTGAGCCAATATCTTTTTAACCGTCACATCCTCAAAATCATCAATGGCCAGCCATTGCTTTGCGCGATCCCAATAATCCTGGCTTTCCAAAAAAAGCCCGAGCAATATCTTCTCGGCTGGCCTCATAGGCGTCTGCGCAATTCGCGAAGCCTGCCCTTCCGAGGCCTGACGCTTCTCCTCGGCCTGCTTTGTTTTATAGATCTCAGAAGTCACAGCTGCTTCCGAAAGCTGAAGTTCCTTCGAAAGCTCCTTGATCCATGCCGAGACCAGGATCTCATTCTTGACTCGAGAAAAAAGCGATACAAGCTCGTTGGCTATCTTGACTTTGCCATCGATCGATGTCGGATCATACTTCTTCTTTAAAAGAGCAAGCTTGTACTCAAAAAGTGTTTTTGCGCCGCGTATGGTTTCCCGAAAGGCAGCGACACCTTTTTCCAAAATATACTCATCCGGATCATACCCTTCGGGCAATCGGATAATCTTAACTTCTAAACCTTCTTCCAAGAAAAGCTCAAGCCCGCGCAAGGTCGCCATCTCACCGGCCGCATCCGCATCGTACAACATAAAAACATTGCGCGTATGGCGCTTGATCATGCGCACCTGATCGGTCGTCAGCGCGGTCCCTAAAGATGCGACCACATTTTTGACGCCGGCCTGATAACAGCCGATCACATCCATATAGCCTTCGACCACCGCGACCGCATCTTCATCACGGATCGCTGCGCGCGCTTGGTACAGGCCATACAAATGTCGGCCTTTGGTGTAGATCTCCGTTTCGGGAGAGTTCAAATATTTGGGCAGCGAATCATCGAGCACGCGTGCACCAAACGCGACACTGTTGCCTTTAATATCAAGGATCGGAAAAATAATGCGTTTACGAAAACGATCGTAAAAACGCCCTTCTTTGCCCGCCATCACAAGGCCGGACTTTTCCAAAAAACTTTCTTTGAACTGCGGCCGCAAATGGTCCAATAGAGCCAACCATGCATCCGGCGCATAGCCCAGTTTAAAATCTTCGATGGTCTGATCGCTCAGCCCGCGCGTTTGCAAATAAAGTTTGGCCTTGCCGCCCTCGGGGTTCGACACCAAATAGCGATGATAAAAATCAGCTGCTAATCGGTTCGCCAGCTCTATCTTATTGGTCCGCTCCAAGATCTCAGGAGCCACCATCTTATCTTTGGGGATCTCGACCCCCACGCGCTCTGCCAAGCTTTCAACGACATCGCGAAAATCTCTTTTCTCGAACTTCATCAAAAACGTAAAAACATTGCCACCCGCGCCGCAGCCAAAGCAGTGAAAGATCTGCTTGTCTGGATTCACGTAAAAAGACGGTGTCTTTTCACCATGAAACGGGCAATTCGCCTTGAAGTTGCGGCCGGCCCTCAAAAGCGGCATCGCGGCACCCACAACCTCAACGATATCGACGCGATCTTGGATCTGATGCAGCGTCGCTTCCGGGATCACAAACTCACCCTTCTTTTTTCAAAGACGAAACTTGGCCTGCCGAAAGTTGTGTCACAAACTCAACGATCGTCGGCGCTACCGGCGTCAAATACGGGCCCGTCACAGATCGCGAGTGCAGATCCTTCTTGAGCTGCGAAAACGGTGAGTGATCCACCATTAAAAAAACAAAACTCAAAAGCACTAACATCCTGCCGGCACCTAAGATCGCGCCGCCGATACGATTGGCCGCACCCTTTTCACTTACTTTGAGCATCTTGATGATCATCATAGTGATAAGCTTACTCACGATGAAAAGCACCACGACAGACGCGGCAAAAGCCAATATCTTGGCACTGCCATCATTTAAAAATGTGTGCAGTGTTAAATACTGTCCGATCGGCTCGTGCAGAAAAAAACTTCCCAAAAAAGTCAAAACATACGCCACGAATCTCAATAGCTCGCGAAAGATACCGGACTTGGAGCCTATGAATAAACCCCAAAGCAAAGCCGCAATTGCAAGCCAATCCACCCAGGTGAGACTCGAAAAAAAATCTTTCACCTTATCCCCTCAAAACGACACGTATGCAATGCTGTATGGAAATATGATTTCAATAAGACGTACAAAGGCATTCTATAAATGCCTCGGAAGTATACCATCCACCCCACCCAAAGTCAATGTTAATACACACAATTTATAGTATATTTCTTAAGTGTAGCGACTATTCCTTGTGGCTGTAATACAACCTCAAAGCTCCTAGCACAAAAAGAGCGGCTGTTTCCGAACGCATCACTAGATCGCCTAGATGCGTGGATTTAAATTCTAACTTCAAAGCAGCCTCGACTTCATCTGGCGTAAAATCCCCCTCCGGGCCAACAGCCACCACCACTGAAGCCGGGATCTCTGAAGTCGTTAATAATTTTTTGAGCGGGGATGCTTCAACGGCCAGATTGGGTATAAGCCGAAGATCGTATGATTGTGACCGAACCAAAAAATCTTTCCACTTCATAGGGATCTGGATTGTCGGGATCTCTGACATCCCGCATTGCTTGCAACTGGCCTCGGTAATCTTTTGCCATCTTTTCTGTTTGGATAGCCTTTCTTCAGGATCCAGCCGCACCACGGTTCTCTCGGTCGCAAGAGGAATGATCTCGGACACGCCTAGCTCACACGCCTTCTCGATCATCCACTCCATGCGATCTGATTTGATCATCCCGCAAGCCAAGGTCACGCGCACCCCGGAAGTTTTTTTGATTTTCTTATTAGGATCCAGTGAAACCAGCACGCGCCCATCGATGAGATCGGAAACAAATCCGGCATGAACCGAACCCCTACCATCCATTATCTGAACCGCATCACCCACCTGCAAACGCAGCACCTTGATAGCATGATGACTTTCTTTCTTATCCAGTAAAACAGAATTATTTTTTATTTCCGAAGGTTTTACGATAAATCGATGCACTTTGATCTCGGGGTTAGAATTTGCTTGTCCGTAAGTTTTTTGAATTAGAGTCTTATCTGCGGGGCGTATTCTTGTGAGCGCGGAGGCGCTATGGAATAGCGTCGCACAAGCGAACAAGAATGCAACGATGCAGATAAGGCTCTAATTCGAAAAACTTGTGGACCTGAGCGGGGTCGAACCGCTGGCCTCCTCATTGCGAACGAGGCGCTCTACCAACTGAGCTACAGGCCCTAAATTTAAGACTCCAAAGGATACCCTTTTTCACGCCAACTGTCTATCCCTCCGTCCATCCATTGGACACGGGTAAAACCAAGCGCCCGGATCTCATTTTTCAGGACTTTGCTGAGGGTGCAATGCTTATTGCAATAAGTTACGATCCGAGTGTCCTTGGGCAAAGACGCGAGAGATTTTTTCAAAAAAACCGCAAAATCAGGCCGCTCCCGCGTGATATTCTCTTTGAACAGTTTTTCCGCCTGATAATATTCCTTGGAATGAGGAAGCTTGGCTCCTGCAATGCGCTGCTTGTCATACTCCGATTTTGGCCGGGCATCAAATAAGACGAATTTTTCTTTTCTCTGCGTCATCTGATATACATCTTCAAATGATATGGAACCGTCATCAGGAGCGCTCAAAGATTTCATGGCATCCGAATACTTCACAAATTTCTCTTTGGCGCAGGCGGGATAAGCGCCCAGCAATAGAATCAGGATGAAAATTAGGGATTTTTTAGCCATGATAAGTATTTTTTAGATCCGGCCGAAATATTGAATGCAATACACTCCGGAACTTCGTAGGGATGATTTTTTTGTATAAAGCTTTCCAAGCGCTTCCACTTGGTCCGCATCGTCTTGATCAACAAAAGAAGCTCGGTCGAGCGCTCTATCTTCCCTTTCCAGCGATAAACAGACTCCGCTGAAGGAACTACGGTCACGCAAGCGGCCAAATCGGCTTTCACAATTTGCGCCGATAGTTTACGAGCCTGCGCGCTTGTGGAGACAGTCGTCAAAACCAACAAAGCCACGACGATCTAGAAACGAAGCGTTATCTTGTAATCGTTCCCTTCCTCTTCCATGATCACATGGCCTTCGCGTGCCAACCAACCCAGACTCATCATTACGACGTCGCGCTTCTTATCAATGCTCTTTACCAGATTCGACAACGAAGAAGTTTTGTGCTGATCCAAATAATGCCAAATATCCCCGGCCACGATCCCTATTTCAGTAATCATAATACAAGTCCTCCATACAAAACTATGATGTCATAAACATCGCTTTCATGATAGAAAAAAATCACACCGTCCGCAATTCCTCCCTCGCTCATACCATGAAGCCGCTAAGAGTTGTCGCTTTTGTTCGCCCTTTCCCGTTTGGTTGCATGGTTTTGTTGTAAGTCGTTTGGACCCCTGCCTGCCGGCAGGCAGGCTCGGACAAAATCCAAGACGCGGTGGTTGATATCCTGTATTAGAGGCACCGCGTCGGGTGGATTTCCAGCTCGCATAATGTATAAACCAGGG
>CAYODQ010000063.1:2649-7578 GCA_964402785.1 uncultured Planctomycetia bacterium | reverse complement strand
TCAGCACATCCATGTATTTTAATTTTTCAAAACGCTTGGCGTTCTTGTTCTGCTTCGGATCGTCCGAATAAATACCGTCCACCTTGGTGGCCTTCAGGATCACATCCGCACCCAGCTCGACCGCGCGTAGGGCTGCCGTCGTATCCGTCGTAAAATAAGGATTACCAGTACCACCCGCCAAGATCACCACACGGCCTTTTTCGAGATGCCGTATAGCACGCCGGCGAATAAAAGGCTCAGCCACCTGCGCCATCGCGATCGCTGTCTGCACGCGGGTAAATACACCCTGACGCTCGAGCGCATCCTGCAAAGCCATGCTATTGATCACCGTCGCCAACATGCCCATATAGTCGGCTGTGGCGCGATCCATACCGCGCTTCTCAGCCTGCATGCCGCGGAAAATGTTGCCTCCGCCGATCACGATCGCGATCTCAATACCCATCGCTTTGATGTCTTTGAGCTCGCCGGCTATACGATCCAATATTTTAGGATCGATCGCATTTTGGGTCTCACCCTGCAGGGCTTCTCCGGAAAGCTTTAAGAGAACGCGTTTGTATTTTTTCAAGCCGAAGCCATCTCCCCTAACTGGAAACGAGTGAACTGCTTGATCTGGATCGTATCACCCACCTGTTTCGCCACTTCCTCAACCAAAGCCTTCACGGATTTTTTATCATCCTTGATGAAGATCTGCTCGGTCAAACAAGCGTTTTGGTAAAATTTATCCAACTTGCCCAATACGATCTTTTCCAAAATATTCTCGGGCTTACCTTTCACTTCTTCGCGGTAGATCGCCTTCTCTCTTTCGAGAGTAGCGGCGGGCACTTCAGCACGCACGACACAAACAGGATTGGATGCCGCTACTTGCATCGCAAGATCCTTGCCCAGAGCCACAAAAGCAGGATTCGTCTTAGTGGCATCTTTACCAACGGATAACTCGATCACAACACCCAGCTTTTGATTCGCATGGACGTAAGTAAAAAGCGCTCCGCTCGAAGACTGCACTTTCTTGGCGCGGCGAACCACGATCTTCTCGCCGATCTTACCCGAAAGCTCAGCCACACGATCCGTGATCTTTCTGCCTGAGATAGCCGCATCACCTGCCGACAAAACCTCTTGGACAGCCAGATCGGCCAACGACTGAAAATCATCCGTGCGTGCCACAAAATCTGTCTCGCAATTGACCTCGACCATCACGGCCGACTGACCCTGAGAGCGGATCACGATCAATCCCTCTTTGGCGTCACGCCCAGCACGTTTGGCGGCTGAAGCCATCCCCTTCTTGCGAAGGAAATCGATAGCCTTCTCCATATCGCCGCCTGTTTCTTGGAGCGCAGCTTTACAATCCATAATACCTGCGCCGGTACGATCGCGCAGTTCTTTTACAGTACCCGCAGAAGCGACCATGACTTAGGCGTCCTTGGAGTCATCCGCATCAGCCATCACGGCTTCTTCGGCATCCGACTCCATCTTGGTCACGGGTTTGGAACGAGAAACTTTCTGAAGACCCTCTTGCACGCTATCCACGATGATCTTGGTCAAAAGCTTGATCGAGCGGATCGCATCGTCGTTGCCTGGGATAGGGTACTGCACCCGATCCGGATCCGAATCCGTATCCACGATGGCGATGACGGGAATATCCAGAATATTGGCTTCCTTGATCGCGATCTCTTCGTGTTTGGCATCGATCACAAAAATAGCTCCCGGAAGTCTCTCCATATCCAGCACACCGAGAAGTGTTTTCTCAAGACGAGTGATCTCTTTTTCGAGCTGGCTGACTTCTTTTTTCTTCAGCACATCGAATGTACCGTCTTCGCGCATGAGAATTAGCTTTTTGTAGCGCTTCACACTATTGCGGATCGTCGAATAATTGGTGAGCATACCACCGAGCCAACGATGGTTCACGAAATACTGGCCGCAACGATTGGCTTCTTCCTGGATCACGGCCTGAGCCTGAGGCTTGGTGCCGACCAGCATGATGGGGGCGCCTGACGCCGCCACACCACGGATAAAATTGCAAGCACGGGTCAAATGCTCCATGGTCTTTTCGAGATCCATGATGTAAATGCCGTTCTTTTCGCCGTAAATATACGGCTTCATTTTGGGATTCCATTTTTTGGTCTGGTGGCCGAAATGGACGCCGGCTTCGAGCAAGCTTTGAACTAATTCTTTAGACAAGATGAACTCCTTTTCATTTAATGGGACGCTTAAGCCTAATGATTTGAAGGACTTAAGTACGGTTACCCGTTATCCCCGTCTCCGGGCGAAAACGAACCGGAAACCCTTACGTTTCTTACTTTTTAAGACCCACACGGGCACAAAAAAAGCCGTTTTCACAAGTGGCGATATTATACCAAAGTCCCGATTTGAGACAAGTAAAACTTGAGAGGTGAATCACACTCTAAACTGGAGGTCGTAAAGCCGTCGGTAGAGGCCATCTTTGGCGATCAATTCTTCATGGCTGCCCATCTCCGCGATCCGGCCTTCATTGAGCACCAGTATTCTAGAAGCATCTTTAATGGTCGATAAACGGTGTGCAATAACGAGAGCCGTGCGGCCTTGCATGAGCTTATGGATGGCATCCTGCACCAACATTTCGGATTCGGTGTCCAATGCTGAGGTGGCTTCATCGAGGATCAATATCGGCGGATTTTTGAGCACGGCCCGCGCGATGGATAAACGTTGCCTCTCACCCCCTGAGAGCTTCATGCCACGGTCGCCGATGCGGGTTTGATATTTGTCGGGGAGTTTTTGGATAAAATCATGCGCATTGGCGATCTTGGCGGCATTTTCGATATCCGCCTGACTGGTCTGAGTGCGTCCGTAAGCAATGTTGGAGGCGATGGTGTCGTTGAACAAGATCGTCTCCTGCGTCACGATACCGATCTGTGAGCGCAATGATTGGATCTGAGCCTTTTTAATATCCAAATGATCGATCGTGATCACACCGGACTGGGGATCATAAAATCGCGGCAAAAGATTCACAAGCGAAGATTTGCCGACGCCGCTGGGACCCACGACGGCGATGATCTCGCCAGCCTTGATCTTGAAATTAATATTCTTAAGCACCATCTTATCGCTGTAACCAAACGAAACATTATCAAAGCGAATTTCATTCTTAAGAGAGGGCAAGAAAACAGCATCAGCCGCCTCAGCGATCTCGTTGGGTGTATCCAAGACATCAAATACGCGCTCGGCCGCCGCCAACGCTTGCTGATTGATGCCGTGCACACGAGAAAGTCTTTTAAAGGGACGCAACAAAGAAAAAAGTGCTACCAAAAATGCGATGAAGGCTCCCGGCGACATTTGGCTGACGATCACTTCCTTGCCGCCTATCCACAAGACGACGCCGAGACAAACAAAACCAATGAACTCCGTGAGCGGGCTTACGATGATCATGCGGCTAATGGAGAGCATCATCGTTTTATAAAGCGTCTGGTTTTGTTTTATAAATCGATTCTTTTCGTAGTCCTCCATCCCAAAACCCTGCACGATACGGATACCCGATATGGTTTCAAATAAGGTCGAGTTGATCTCGGCGACCTGCTCTTGGCTGGTACGGCTTATTTTTTTAAGTCGTGCGCCTACTTTCAAAACCGGCAGCACCACCAAAGGCAGCAAGAAAAAGATCACAAACACCAAAGACCATGGGATATTGAACATAAATTTCACAACCAGAAGCGCCACAATATTGACCACGATCTGGATCGGCTGAAAAAGAAAATCTGTAAGGCCTTCGGAAATGGCATCCCTTACGATGCTGGTGTCATGCGTGATCCTCGAAACCAAAGTACCTGCCTGATTCTTCCCGTAGAAACTGAGAGGCAGATGAATGATCTTTTGATACACGGTATTTCTCAGGTCGCGGATCACTTTTTGGCTGACCTTGTTCATGAAATGAGATTGCATGTATTCGAAAACAAGCCGCACAAATGCCAACACCACCGTCCAGATCACCAGTAAATTCAAAAGATCCCAACGCGGCAGCGCGTTGATCTTGTAGATCCAATCCAGCAAAAAAGGAGGTATTTTATCTTGATGCGGCACCACCACCGGCTTGCCCGCCAGCACCGTATCCACAAAAGGAATGATGAGGCCAATAATAGGAAACCCGCTTAAGATCGAATTCATGAACATCGAGAAATACGCCACCCCCATATCTTTGGTATGGGGTTTTACAAAACCGATCATTCTCTGATAAGTGGTCATAGAGTTGTGATTATAGCACAGCTCCAATCTCGCGACGGCAAAGCATCTGTGCTATGATACCTGCCATGGAAAAACGTATTCGTGTCGCAGTTATAGGTGTTGGCAAGCTAGGTTCACGCCATGCTGAGATGTATTCCAAAATGCCTGAGGTTGAACTGGTGGGCGTTTGTGATTCGTCTGAAGTCAAATCGCAAGAGGTAGCGCGTCATTGCAAGACCAAAGCTTTTAGCAACTATCGCGAGCTTTTAAATAGTGTCGATGCGGCCAGCATCGTGGTCCCCTCCGATAAACACCATGCCATCTCCAAAGATTTTATCGAAAAAGGCGTGCATCTTCTGATCGAAAAACCGATCACCACCAAACTTTCGGATGCTGATGAGTTGTTGTCGTTGGCCAAAAAACACCATGCGCTGATCCAGGTCGGCCACATCGAGCGTTTCAATTCAGCGATCCGCACCATCAAAAACATCATCAAGAACCCGCGTTTTATTGAGTGCCATCGTCTGGGGCCTTATGATCCACGTGTAGCGGACGTGGGCGTCACGCTGGATCTGATGATCCACGATATCGATATTGTCATGGATCTGGTCAAAAGCCCGGTGAAACACATTGATTCGGTGGGAGCTTGTATTCTTTCTAAGACAGAAGATATTGCCAATGCCAGAGTTCGCTTTGAAAACAATGTGGTGTGCAATCTCACGGCCAGCCGAGTGACACCCGATG
>CAYODQ010000063.1:0-2549 GCA_964402785.1 uncultured Planctomycetia bacterium | reverse complement strand
CGCTTTGAAAACAATGTGGTGTGCAATCTCACGGCCAGCCGAGTGACACCCGATGTGCAGCGCCGTATTCGTATCTTTCAAGACAATGCCTACATCACTCTCGATTATGTGCGCCAAGAAGCTGAGATCTACACCAAAGAAAATAGCCACATCAATCACAAAAAGATCGATATCACCAAATCCGACTCACTCCGTGAAGAGCTGACGGATTTTATTAGCTGCATCCGATCCAAGCGCAAACCGCTTGTTTCCGGCGAAGAAGGCCGCGAAGCGTTGGCGGTCGCACTTGAGATATCGAAGCAGATCCACAGCGTTGGTTAGCAAAAAAATATTCATCATAGCGGGCGAAGCCTCCGGCGATCTGCACGGAGCCAATCTGATCCATCACCTCAAGGAGCGCACAAAAACCCCGCTCGATATTTACGGTGTGGGCGGCGACAAGATCAAGCAAGCCGGCGCCAAAGAATTTTATGACTTGGCGCATTTTCATGTCACAGGATTTTCTGCCGCCGTTCAAAAGATCCCTCAATATAAAAAAGCTGAAAAGATCATTTTGGCCAGTATTCAAAAAGTAAGACCAGATCTCGTTATCTTGATCGACAACCCCGGATTCAATCTCCATCTAGCTAAGTCCATCCGCGCAATGGGTATCAAGATGGTTTATTTCATAGCCCCGCAAGTATGGGCTTGGGGCCCGAAGAGAGTTTTTAAAATTAAAAAATACATGGATAAAGTTCTGGTCGTATTTAATTTTGAAGTGCCGTTCTTCAAAAGCCACGGCGTACCCGTCGCTTGGGTAGGCCACCCTCTCAAAGACATGGTCGTATCCGATGCCGAAAAGAAGACCGTCCCTCAAGTAGCGCTTATGCCCGGCTCCAGAAAAGGAGAGCTTAAAACGCTCCTCCCTATTTTATTGGATGCTGCGCGGGTTATATCTGAAAAAATACCGGATGTGCAATTTGTGGTGCTAAAAGCACCGACGCTGCGAAAAGAGGCTTATGATAAATATTTAAAAAAATCCAAGTTAAAAATAAAATTACTGGATAAAAATCATTATCACGCGATCCGCGAAAGCAAACTCGCGATCTGCTGCTCTGGCACCGCTACTCTCGAATGCGCCATCCTCGGGACTCCCATGATCATCACCAACAAAGTCAGCCTCGTCTCCTACGTCGCCATCCGAACCATCATCAAGGTCAACAGCATCGGCCTTCCCAATCTGATCCTCGGCAAAAGTGTTTTCCCGGAATTTTTGCAATACAAAGCGACACCCGAAAATATCGGCGGCGAAGCCGTCAAGATCCTCTCAGATGAAAAGAAACTCAAGGCGCTCGAGAAATCCTGCGAAGAAACCTCCCGCCTCATCGGCGGCACCGGCGCCTCCATCCGCGCCACCGACGAAATTCTCTCCCTTTTAAATTAAATCTCTCTCTTGTTCGTAACAGGTAGCCGGTAAGAGCTGTCGCTTTTGTTCGCCCTTTCCCGTTTGGTTGCATGGTTTTGTCGTAAGTCCTTTGGATCCTCGGACAAAATCCAAGACGCGGTGAAGGACTGCCTATATTAGAGGCACCGCGTCGGGTGGATTTCCAGCTCGCATAATGTATAAACCAGGGCTCGTGCCGTCTCCAAACGACTTACAACAAAACCATAAGCGCATCCAAACGGCCGGGAACGAACAAAAGCGACAACTCTTACCGGCTGGATGATAAGACCTTCGCTCATTCTCACCACGATGAATTCATTCCATATACTGTGAAAACGAGCCTTGCTTAAGGCTCAAATGCCGGAAAGCGCCCTCGGAGGGACGTTAAATCGACGAGCGGCCACGGTATCTCTGCTAAGGTTTACGTCTTTTTTTTCTATATATATAGAAAGATGAGCGAGGAGATTTCCGAGTCCGATTTTTCTCGGTGGGGAAAATCGGACGGTCCTGGAGAGGGTGCTTTCCGGCATTTGAGACTGAATCTAGGTGAGGCGAGTGTAGGGTGGGCAAAATCAATAACACCTACCGGCTTACATTTACAACTTAGAGAGAGATTGTCCGAAAAATTCTAGAGAATAGGTAGGTGGTTTGACAGTTCGTAGTTGGTGATCTCGGAGCAATATTTGGACCATTCGATCTTTTTGTTTTCGATGAGCGAATGGAAAATATGCTCTCCGAGAGCTTCTTTCAGGAATTTGCTGTTTTCGGCGATTTTGATAGCCTCGCCGAGACTTTGAGGGAGGTAAGTCATTTCCTTTTCAGGCTCAGGTATATCCAATTTTTCTTTGATGCCTTGAAGGCCCGCCGCCAACATCACAGCGTACGTGAGATAAGGATTGCAAGCAGCATCCGGTAAACGCATCTCAGCCCTGGTCGCACCGCCAAAACCTGGCTTGTAGGCCGGTATACGAACCAGCGCGTTCCTATTTTTCTTGGACCAAAATACCCTGAAAGGCGCCTCAAATCCAGGAACTAGCCTCTTGTAAGAATTTACCCATTGATTGGTGACGATGCACATTTCGGGCGCATATTTCAAAAGGCCTGCGATGTACTGCTTGGCCACTTT
>CAYODQ010000062.1:0-8096 GCA_964402785.1 uncultured Planctomycetia bacterium | reverse complement strand
ATTCAGCTAGAAAGATTATGGAAATGTTTTCTAACGAGATCTACTTGGAGCGTCGTACGTTGTTGCCCAATCACCGGGATCGGGCTATGCATGAGATGGTGAGTATGATTTGGCCAAGCAATTTGCAAGGCATGTGGCGATTTGCGACCTCAGCCTATCTTTGGAAAGTCCGGTTTCCGACGTGGACGACTTATTCGTCGCTGTTGGATATAGCCATAGGTCTATCCATCTTAGGTGGTATCGTTTGTTTGGTGAGCGAGTTTGGCGTGGCCGCGTATTATCGCGGTCTATCTAAAACGCCCTCACCTAGTTTTAAGATCAATCTATTGTACGAATTGGCAATCACCGGTTTATCAGTTTTTGCGGGATTATTAAAGTCTTCCCTTCGCACAGACTCTGCATTGCGTTCAATGGGTAGTGTCCCAGGCATGTACCTGATGCCTAAGGAAATCAATGATTCGTATGAGGTAGAACGCCGAATTTCAAATATAGTCCAAAGAGAGCTCAGGCGTCAAGGCTACAACCAGCCGTCTCCTGTACGCACAGATCATGATGCGACTACGGGCGCGCGGTTGGCGGGAAGCGGAACAGCGACTGGTGACCAGAGACTACAGATCGCAGACAGTCTCCAGTCTCCAGTCTCTAGTCTGCCGCCTGACAAGCTCCGAGCTTCAGCGGGAGCCAGGCTCTCAACAAATGCTGTTTCAAGGCGGCAGTTTATTGCGGCAGCACCCGCGCTTGTGAGCGGTTTGGTGGCCGCGTCGGGACAAGTGGACGATGCATTTAAATTAGATATGGCAAGATCTTTAAAAAACGCTCGGTTATGGATAGAAAATCATCCGGATGAATTTGGGGCTGAAGCAAAGAGTCTTTTGAGCGGCATAGACAAGATGATCGTGGCTCTTCCCCGGCTCGGGTCTCTCGAAGATCCGCATAAGGATTTGCTTCTGATGGTGCATCCGGCTACGGGGTTATTGAAAGTGGATCCTGCGAAGTGGGCGCTCTTGAAGGAGGAAGAACAATTTCCCTTTTTGATCCACGAAGCAAAATATATTGTTCTAAATGAAGAAGATGGGTGGGAGGAATCGGATGAGGCTAGATGGTTCCAAAATGATGCGGTTCAACTAAAGGAAGGCGTTATTTCAAAAGCTGATCGCGAGCGCTTTTTGCAGGCTTATTTTGAAAAAGCGCACCGTGAAATTGTCACCAAAAAGACTGAGCTTAAAGGATGGGGTATCCTGTCTCAAGAGAGGAAGTATGGTCGAGTATCCCAATTTTTTGATGCGATGAGCGCCGCTTTGCGCCAAAATTTATTTTTTGAGAAATATTTTAAGGATTTTGGAAGGCAGATTGATAAAAGTGGCCAAATCGATGACGATAAGATTTGGCCCGCTATTTTGATGGGCTCAGGCTTTTCCACGAAGCATAAACAAATATTATTGGCGATTGCAACGGCCGAGGGTGAGACATTTCGAGCTGTAATGCCCTCAGGTCTGACCGAGGCGGAGATCGCAGGCCATCCCAACTTCAAGAGATGGGTTCAATTCAACAGAGACATTTTCGAAAAACAGAGAGCTAAAACCAATAGCCCGGGCGGAGTCCGTCCTCCGAAAATACCGAATGACAAAAATTGGTTATATGCTGATGGTGGCCGCGAAGAAGTCCGGAGTCCGGAGTTGGGAGCCGGGCTGGCAGATTCAATGTCACAAAGTCACACGTCAAAAGGTCACACGGTCACAAGTGATCAGAGTTCAGCGGACAGGAGGCAGGATAAAGGAGCGAGGTTGTCTGTGACAGTTGACCAACTTTTACAAGCTGTGACGCACATATCAGAGATAGATGTGGCCAAATCTATGCTGAAAGTAGTGAATACACATGGATTCCGGCCAGAGGACCCGGAACACGAAAAAGCATATGATTATTTAAGAGTGGCTTTGAAAATGTCTAATGCGAATTCCAGTC
Organism: uncultured Planctomycetia bacterium; assembly: GCA_964402785.1. Classification (GTDB taxonomy): domain Bacteria; phylum Omnitrophota; class Gorgyraeia; order 2-02-FULL-51-18; family 2-02-FULL-51-18; genus CAYODQ01. The sequence continues at coordinate 6,134 of CAYODQ010000062.1, read as the reverse complement.
ATATAAAAGATCTTTTAAGACCCCATACACAGTCGATCAAACAAGCCTTAGAAAAGCATATCTTGAAAATTAATGGCGCAGACGTTGTTGTGTCGGCTCAAACCATTAACCCCGATCAAGAAATTTTTAATACGGAAACAGCGATCTTGGATGACCTGGGCGAGGTGTGGACTAAGCGACAGTCTTACCTCAATTATCGCATGAATGACCATGGCCGAACGACTGAGATTGCCTCGCCTCTACAAACATTTGTATTGGATACCAAAAAAATGGCAGGTGTTTTTTATTCATTTATTTCACTAGCCCAGGATGGCTATAGAGAGGTGAGTTACAATTTGAACAAACAAGGCAGCTCGATTTCTCTTAAATGGTATCCGACCGAACAAGTATTTATTTTTGAATACAAGCCGGACAAAGGACAGCCTAGTTTACCTGGTCACAAAATTCACATGAATCGGGAGATCTCTCCGATCCAATTAGAAAGTGGCCGCGATGGATCTAAGAGTATCCGCGTCTTATTAGACGAGGATGTTTACCGTAAAGTTGAAGAGACCACATATTTTAATCAACCCGAGTGGCTTATGCCCTATCTCATCATAATATCCCAGTCGGATCGCAGTCTGCAGTCTGCGGCTGACAGCGGAAATGAAGTTCGGAGTTCGAAGTCCGGAGCCCGCCTGGCAAAAGAATTGATTCCTCAAAAACATCTTTTACCGGTTCAAAGGGCTTTGGATAAAAGAAAAGATAAACTTAAATCTATTTTTGTGAGGATTTTTTCATCCCTTAAAAATGGTGATGTCACTCTGAGTTCTGTTCGGGATGCGTTTACGCCAGAGGATCATATTTTAATTAAGCGCTACGTTTATCGTATTCGGAGGGCGCTAATGGTTTCTACTGCACTTGAAGGCAATATGTCTAAATTTTCCGATTTAATGCGTACACCGAATCCCGATGGGGCAATTTGTTTGGAAATTTCTGGGATTATTGCAGATGCGGCAAAAGAAGTGGATATTTCAGGTTCATTTATTATTTTCGAAGAGTTGAGCGGTGAGGAAAAGGAAATTATGCACGCATTTTATTCGCTCAAGGGTTCAGAAGGTAATGATGTAGTTGTTGATGCAGCTTATGGTCAGGTGGAGCCAGAGTATCGACGTAAGGTGCGTATTGAAAACAGGGAAATTTACATGCGACGTCTTGAGAGCATTCCTAGATTTAGCCAGTTAGGCGCGCGATTGGCAGTTTCAATGTCACAAAGTCACACGTCAAAAGGTCACATGGCGGATGAAGCTCGCAGCTCACAGCTTGCAGTTGGCAGCCGGTCAGGTCAGAGCGGTAAATTCTTCCACGCTCAAGCCGGAGTGGCGGATAAGCGCTCGCAGGGTTCCGCGGTCGAGTACCTTATGGTTGGGAACAGAAAGGTGCACACGACTGCCTTCTTTGGTCAGGATAATATGCGGGCCGATTTTGCGGACAGCCCACCCGGATTTTTGGAAAATCTTAACCGCCTGCAGGCCAGAAACGTCGGTGGGAAGCTTAGACAATTTTTAGACGGCAACTTGCAGGATTCGAGAGGAAGTTTTGCGTCCCCTCTTACGCGCACTTTCGTTCATAACCTCAAGACAGGCATGGATGGCGTCTTTAATATTACGACGGACCTCAGCAAGCGTCGAGCCTTGACTGACGCACCCAGGAATAGCCGGACACTCCGCGACATACCCCGAATCTTCCCCTTTTTGAATCAATATCGTGAAACGCATAATTTTAACCCCCAAGACCCAAATTATAACACGCATTCATCGAATGTTCAAAATGCAGCGAAAGTAGCTCGTAGATCGCAGCTCGCAGCTGGCAGCGGGGAGGAAGTTCGGAGTCCGGGGTTCGGAGCCCGCCTGACGGACAGGCAGGTTCGGAGCGCGGATGTCGGAAGTCAGATGGCAGAAAAATCAGCTTCTTCTGGGGCTCGGTTGGCAGTAGTCCCGGTGCAATTTATTCGTGAGGGCTTTACTTATACGCTTAGGCAATTAGGGGTTTATATGATCGCCGAAGGTTTTGTGCAGCATTTGAGCCGCTATAATTTGCTGGGGCAGCTTCCGGTGTTGGTTAATGACGGATCATCCGGCGTTGGCAAAACAACGACAATCCAGGCGCTAAGCCGTTTTCTTAGACACCGTAACCATGTGCTATACCTAAACTATGACATGTTTTTAAAGGACAGAGAACATAGGTTGGATATTCGAAGAAAAACTTTGTCTGGCGAAATAAATGCTGCTACATACGATGAAAGACATCTCTTTGATGCGGATAAATATTTAAATGTGCTTAAGCAGATAGATGACTTCAGGAAATCCGGAAAGAGTGCCGGGGTTATCCATATTCCACAGGCTTATATCATGGGAAAAAAAATCACGAAAGATATATCGTATAAAATAACGCGTGACTCTATCGTGATGATCGAAGGTAAATATACGCTATCACCCGAATTTATGGCTCTTTATGGGGAGCATCCTTTTTTGATACGTATGGAAGCTGATCCAGTTGTTATTCGAGGTCGTTTTGAAAAACGAATTAGAGGAGAAGGTCGGTCCGAAGAAGAAGTGCAAGATCTTATGCTTTACTATGATCAGGTCTTATGGCCAAGTTATGAGCGGTATGCTGAAGTGAATGTTCCTGTTGGCTTGAAGAGATTTGTTGATGAAGCTATGCCTGACGATTTTTTGGGCAGTCGGCTGACACATGAAAGAGAATTATTGGGAGTGAATCGTGGATCTTGGAGAGAGCCGGAAAAGAGGAGGTTTTTGCTGGGCGATGAATCAGCTAGTAGCAAAAAAATCGATTCACTGGTGACCGGTGACCTGGTGCCTGGTGCCCGCAAGACCGTTCGTCCATCGTCTATGGTCTATGGTCTATCGTCTAACAAGCTCCAATCTTTCATCCTCGCTCTCGCGGCCGTGGGCAACCTTTTTGCCGGTTCTTTTGCTCTTAAACCGGCGCATGCGGCTACTCCAACTGTGATTGAGACTCGCATGGATGCAAATAGTGTTATTGCTGTGGACGTTTCTAGTGCAGATACGCTTGTAACGATACCCGATCTAAAAGGGGAGCTGGCTAGTTGGAAAATGGGACAAATCGATGCGCGCGAGGCTCGTCGGGCCGAAAAAGCAACTCAATCTGGATTTATGTCAGCGGTCAAGGAGGTGCATGACCTTTTGCCGATCCCAGAATTTGGTACTCTCAAAGGATTTGTCAAAATCGATGCCGTTAAAATTCGCCAAAAACTTAAAAATAACGACGAGTTCAATAATTACATCACACTCTTGTTCGAGATGATGTCTATTCACGGAGGCAATTATTATGTCAGTAATGTTGCTGAACTAGACTCGTCTAATGATCAAGCACTTATCCAAAATTTAATTTCGGAAAAAGCCAATTTTGCCAATATTGTTGAAAAATCACCTCAGGGTGTTATTGTTGAGGCTTTATTTTCTGACTCGTACGAGAAATCGCAGCTTGAGAGCCATGAATTTGCTGTTTCATTTAAAGGATTGGGGCAAAGCTTGCCGAATATTTCCGCAATTCGCATTGCAGAAGAGCTGGCTCACTTTTTGTCAGACTATTATGTGATAGCAGGTAGAAAATTGGAAGTAACCGCAGATATGCTGGCCAATTTAGGACAGAGCCCGATCGCCAAAGCGATGACTCAGTTTACGGATCAAAAAACGAGAGTATCCGGCAAAACGCTTTATGACTATTTCAAGCTGACTCTGGACGAGAAAGAAGCCGAATTGTTATTTATTAATCCGATACGCGTTTGGATTGAAAGAGTTCAAGCATACAAAAAAGCACGTTTGGCCATGGTCAGCGCGTAAACAAAGTATTACTTGATATCGATCGCAAAAGCTCCGATATCGGTTTCGAACCAGACAAGAAGAGTGGAGATGAAGAATATTAATCCGGCCATCTCGCAGGACTCTTCAGCCCAGCTGACGCAGATGTATTCGAGGCTTTGTCTTCCAAATGACGAGACTAAGTTGGCGCTGACGACTTCGCCGACCAATGAGCCGGCTATATAAATAAACCCCGCAAGGTATACTCGGCTTCGGATCTTGATAGGCATGGTGGAGATGAACTTCCAGAAATACACCGCTAGGATCGCCAAACCCAAGACCCCCGGGATCACCCAGGCATAATACAAAAACCCGCTTTCGATACCGAGCATCTTGCGCACAGGTTCATTTAAAAGCTCATGGATCATGGAGCCCTCGTCCATAGCCAGTAGCCAAAACACCACCGAGAAGGCTACCCATTTGCCGCCGATGGCATTGCCACGTCGTTTTTTGATGCGTCCTACCATATAGAGGAGGATAGCGGTGATGATGAGCAGTGTCGACTGAAACCAGGTGGGGAGGTTGGCCTCTGAGTCGATATTAAAAAGGTTGGTCAGACCGCCCAAGCTTTCATTGCCAAGGGCAAATTTAGCGTAAAGTGTGGCGCCAAAGGCCAGCTGCAACAGAATAAAGAATGCCACCAGAAGCATCCGGATCTTCTTGCCCGCAAATGTGATGATCGTGTCTTTAGTGTCAACCATGGGCGACATCATACCACGCCGAAAGCTAAGATTTCTACGATTTGAGTGAGCTGCCTTTACCGAGCAGCCTTTGTCCCGCGTACACCGCGATCATGATCCCATAAGGCATCATCGGACAAATAAATCGGAATTGCACGTTGATGAGAGCATGAAAAATCACAAAAAAGAGAATATGCCATACAAAAACGGACAAAATATGGCGATGCCGAACCACCAGCAGCATGCCCGGGAACATCAAAAGATAGAGTATTGCATTTTGGATGCGTGAATAAGGTTTCTCACCCGTGAGTTTGTACCATACCCACACACAGCGCACAGCGCACAACTTTAGATAGCGAAGTGGATGTCGCTTGATGATGCCAACCGCTTTTTCAGACAAGATCTGATCCAGTTCGACTTCATTCAGCTCTTCGACCGTGTATCCTTTCTCGGCCACAGCTTTGCGAGCTATCACTTCGAACTCTTTGTAGGTTGTGATGGAATAGCGATCTTCTTCGAGCATATGGTGATGTCGCAGTAGATTGTAGCCGCCCAGCGTCGACGTAACGATGGGTTTGTGAAACACCATCTGGTTTCGGATCGCCCAAGGCGCCACACATAGAAGGAGAGCTGTTAAAAATAGGGCGATATGCGGGATGGCCTTGGAGCGTTGCTTTTTCCATATCCAGATCACGTACAGTGCAGGTATAAAAATCACAGCCGGCCGGCAAAGAAAGGCCAGCCCCAGAAGAAGTCCCGCACAGAAAGCCCACTTTACCTTGCCGCTTTCAATATTTTTTATGGTCACCCAAAAATAGCTCATCAAAAGCAGCGTAAATAAACTTTCAGCTGCCGCCGCATAGCCTGTCGACAGGTACATCTCAGGTATGTAGAAGCAGTAGAGGAGAGCAGTGATAAGCCCCATCTTTTGAGACGAAAAGATCTTCTTTGAGAGATAAGACAGTAGCACGGCTGCCGCCGCTGAAAGCGTCCATGAGTAAATAAAGATAACTGAATAATGGCTACCCAGTAGTCGGATGAGCCCGCTCAGCACAAGCACCGGCAGAGGACTGCGCGCCGCTGTCGGCACCAAATGATCGATCTCAAAATAAGTGAGCAGATGCCGCGTAGTGTAGCCATCCCCAGCCGCCAAATTCTGAGCGATCTCCAACCACCCATTGATCCCAATATTCAGCACCCAAAGCGGATTGTCATGTCTCAAAATAAGAAAAAACACCGCCCGCGCGAAAAACGCGGTGAGGAAGATCAGGGCTGTGTCTTTATATTTATGGCGAATCACTCAGTTTCCTTTGAGAAGATTTGGTGAGTAGAATAATTCAAATTCAAATGGAATGCCAGTTGTCCTTGTGGTGTCTATTCTGCCCCTCGGCATATTTTCTTTTTAGAAGCCCAGATGCGAGGCGACGAGGAATAAAATCACGAGGCGTATAATTGATACGTCGAGTGATTTTATGACGATGGCAACGAAGCAGGTGGGCTTCTAAAAAGAAAATATGCCGAGGGGCAGAATCGAACTGCCCACGCCTGCCTTTTCAGGGCAGCGCTCTAC
>CAYODQ010000061.1:0-8256 GCA_964402785.1 uncultured Planctomycetia bacterium | reverse complement strand
TAGAGCAGCTGACTCATAATCAGCGGGTCCCTGGTTCAAGTCCAGGCGGGCCCATCATTTACTGGGCGAGGGCAAGGATAATCGGGCAATTAGCTCAGTTGGTTAGAGCGTGCGGTTCACATCCGCAAGGTCACAGGTTCGAGCCCTGTATTGCCCACCATTAGGTTAAAAATGCCGACAACGATCACAGAACAAATTAAAATACTGGTTGAGCTTCAAAAGATAGATTTTGAAGTTCATTCTTTGCGTAAAGAATTGGCCGCTCATCCGGATCTCCAGAAGAAGATAGAGCATCAATTCGAGCTCAAAAAAGGATCGTTCAAGGCCGCCGAAGATCGCTTCAAAGCTGCTCAGCTTCAGCAAAAAAACAAAGAAGGTGACCTCGCTCAGCGCGAGGATAAGATCGCCAAGCTCCAAGCTCAGCTTTATCAATTGAAGAGCAATAAAGAGTATTCCGCGATGGAAATGGAGATCAAAGGCCACAAAGCCGACAAATCTCTTTTGGAAGAAGATATCCTGCGGTTATTGGATGTGGTCGAGGCCGAAAAAGGAAATTTAGCCAAAGAAAAAACCTTGCTCGCCGAAGAAGAAAAGAAAACAAAGGCCGAGCTGGATGCTCTTAAGCAGCAGGCAAGTGGCTTGGAATCTCAGATCAAAGATCTGGAGCAAAAAAGGACCTCGTATGCTCCCAGCATCGAACCCAGGCTCTTGTCTCAGTATGAGCGTATTTTAAAGGGCCGCGACGGATTGGCCATCGTCCCTGTTACAGGCCGTACTTGTGGCGGATGCAATATGGAGCTTCCTCCGCAAGTCATCAATGAAACGCAACTACACGATAAATGGATCACGTGTGAGAGTTGCGCGCGTCTTTTATACTGGCCGGCGTGAGCCAGGCGCAGCACGCATCCGTCTTTGTTGACGGAGCCGCAAGAGGAAATCCTGGACCCGCGTCTGTGGGAGTCGTTTTCTTGGACAGCCAGCAGAATGTCATCAAGACATTATCCCAACCCATAGGTTTTCAAACCAACAATACAGCCGAATATTGCGCATTGGTTCTGGCATTGCAAGAGGCCTTGATCCTGGGCATCAAAGAGTTGGATGTTTTTACCGACAGTGAGCTGGTCGCCAAGCAATGGAGCGGGGAATACAAGCTCAAAGAAGCATCTCTTAAGCCGTATCAGCTTTTGGCCAAGCATATGGCGGTTCATTTCAAGAAATTCAGCCTCAAACATGTGCCTCGTGAGCGCAATAAGCTCGCCGATGAGGCCGCCAATCAGGCCTTGGACAATCCCGGGTTTTTCGCGTAAAATATCTACTGTGTCGATCGGATGATCGCTGTGCCACAAGGAGGCTACCCGCCACAAAGCGTCGGCGGGCGCGTCCTTCGGCGCGGAGGAAAGTCCGGGCTCCACAAGCAGCGTGTTGGGTAATGCCCATCGGCGTCGGCGAAAGCTGATGTCAGGATCAGAGCTACAGTGACGATACCCGCCATCAAAGGCGGGGGTGAAACGAGCAATCTCCACGCGGAGCAAGGTCAAATAGGGAAAGAGTCAGTCCTGTTCACAAAAAACTTACCAAGTTTGGGGCTGCGCGAATGTGCTTCGTTCGTTCGATTTTCGGGTAGACTGCTTGATCTTGCCAGCAATGGCAAGGCTAGATAGATGATCATCCCAGAGGGCGAATGGGCCCAAAAGGACAGAACCCGGCTTACAGGTCGACACCCGTATTTTTTGTATGAAAATATTTTCCATTATTTCCTTAACGATCCTTATTTCCTTGTCTGCTGCGCATGCCGCCGAAGAGGATATCCTTTCAGAGTATACGAACACGTCTCTCAAAGATCAGTTGTACGTTGTGGATTCGAGCGAATTGGATCCCACCGAAAGTTTGAATCGCGTCTCGGGAAATATCGACCTAGGATTTTCAGGATCAGACTCATCCTACCAATCTGTAAGTCATTACATGGCCGGTCCATTCGGCCAACAAGACCAACTCGACTAACACTCCCCAAGAATCCAAGCATATTCAAATAAGCACGAAGTAAACCGCTAAGGGGTATATCCTCCGGGATACGCTCCGGTCGCCCTGCGAGCGACCTCGCTTCACTCACCCCGTCGACTATGAAAATAATGATGTTCCGTGCGTCTCCGGGGTTTCGAGACTCCCTACGGATATACCCCTTATCGGTTTACTTGGATATTTATTAGATATGAGCTCGTATCCATGACTCGCTTGCACAGTATATGAAAAAAAATCATCCAACCACCAACAGTAAGGATGAATTTTTTCCATATACTGTGTAAACGAGTCACGTACCCAGCCTTTCGTGTGAGCATCGCATCCAAGCCGACAAGGGATACTATCCGTAAGACCTCCGCGACCCCCGAGCCGCACGGAACATAGCTCTATTTTAAACATGGGCGAGGGGGCAAGAAGAGCGAGGTGCCTCGCAGGGGCACCGGAGCCTGCCTGCCGGCAGGCAGGCGTGTCCGTAGGGGAATGCCTATTGGGGGTTTACTGCGTGGTTATTGGATTAGGGCTTGGATTCTTGGGGAGTTCATGTTGTGTTGTGGAGGGTTTTTTGCTAGCATACGACATATAGCGTAGTCTATTTTTAACTAAAACGTACGGGCTAAATTCCGGGGATGGCAATTAAAAAAAATCTCGGGCAAAAATATTTTTTTTCTATGGGAGGGTGTCTTTTACCCTCCCTTTTCTTTTGTTCTCTAATTTTTGCGGACACTATATGGTTGAAAAATGGAAAGCAGTTAAAAGGTTTGGTGGTTGAGAAACATGAAGACCGAGTAATTTTGAGCACGGAGAAGGGTGAGATGCCCGTGCCCAAGCGGGGGATCAAAAAAATCGATTACGATGACCCTGAGCAGAATTTTATGCAAGTGGGTTTGCAATACGAAGAGAAGAAACGTTGGGGCGAAGCGCTTGCTTATTATGAAAAGGCACTTGAGATCAATCCTGATTTTGAGGATGCCAGAAAAGCTTCCGTACGAGTACGAAATCAATTCTGGGCTCAGTCGGCCGTGGGTCCCATTGATGAGATAGAGCGAAGGCAGGCTTTATATGATTCCTTGGGCAAGACAGGATCCAAATCCCAAAAACCGCGCAAAGTTTCACCGGCGTTATCGGCATCCCTAAAAGAAAATTTTGGAATAGTTTTGGAGAGGAAAGCTGACTGGGTGCATATTTCTGAGATCGCGCCAAAAAAAGATGCAAGCTTGGCGGGGCTTAAGCGAGGGGATCGTCTCATTGCGATCGATGGCGTATCTTTAAGGTACCTAAACACGGATGTGGTGCAATCCAAATTTCTGTCACCCATGCATTCGAGTTTTACGTTGGAGTATGAGCGCGATTGTATTTTGAAAACAATGGGGATGGAAAAGAATTTAGCTGAGCTCGGTCTGGTTCTGGAGCTTGCCAATGAGGGTATCGTCGTTCTGGATGTAAAAGAAAAAAGCGCTGCAGCATTGAGCGGGCTCAAGGCTGACGATCTTCTTGTGAAAGTTAATAGCGTTTCTACTCGTTATATGCCCATCAAAAAAATCATGGCCGAAATCAAAAAAAATCCATTAGAAGCTGTTTTTTCTGTTAGACGATCTGCTTTGTTAACAAGGAGGTAGAATGGCTTTATCGCTAAGACGAAAACAATTTTTTGTTGAACGGGCATTTCAATTGCGGTTTGCCCGATATGTCATTATTTTTATGCTGGCCTCATGCGCGATCACTGCGCTCATTGTTTTTTATGCGACGTTTGCGGTATTGAGCCAGAAGCTGATGGGGATCTATCCTGAAGCGCGGCTCGTGCAAATTTTCCGCTCAACTTATTTTGCTTTGTTCTTGGCGTTTTTGGCTGTGACGCCGATCATTTTTTATGGCGCCGTTGTGTTTTCTCACCGCATCGCAGGTCCCTTGCCCAAAATTTACCAAGCGCTTCGTGACATAGGGGACGGAAATTATAACGTGAAATTGACACTCAGAAAGAATGATGAGTTAAAGGATCTAGCCGAAACCATCAATGAAATGGCGGCGAAGCTCTCCGAGAGGGCCGGAAAGCTATGATGGTTGACACAAAACCCCCGTGGGTGTACTATAAACCCATAAATCCCCATAAAGTGGGGGAAAGTGGAGGGGGTAAATGTTCTACGGAGAATATGAGCATTCGATTGACCGGAAAGGCCGGCTCATTATCCCTTCGAAATTCAGAGAGGTTTTTAAGGAAAATTATGTCGAACGATTTTTTGTCACTCGGGGCCTTGATACGTGTTTGTTTGTATTCGCAGAAGATGAATGGCGAAAACAAGAAAGCCGTTTTCGATCGCTACCCGTTACATCAGCAGAAGCACGCAACTTTAACCGCATCTATTTTTCGGGCGCTTGTGAAGTCACCTGCGACCGCCAAGGCAGGATTTTAGTGCCGCAATATTTGAAAGATTTTGCAAAGATCAAAAGCGATGTGATGATTGTGGGTGTTTCGAACCGCATGGAGATCTGGTCACGCGAAATGTGGGCCGATTTTTACAAGAATACCAAAGATACGTTCGAGAAGATGGCTGAGAACATTTTTAACCAAAGTGGCGACAACCCAGCACAAAGTTAACAAGGAGAGAGGATGAGGCGCGGAGAGATCAGAGAAACGCATCCGACAGGTTTTAGTATCGAAAACTTCAAAAGACGGCGCGCGCTTCCTCAGCAGAGTTATTCCAAATTTTTTGATCGTATATTAAGTGTACGCAAGATAAGTGAGATGGTTTTTGTATCGAAGTCAGCAGCTAAGAATCGTTGATTAAAAAACCAACACATAGCAACACTTAATGGAGAAAAAACATGAAAGCGTCCTACTGGCAGAAACTATCGAGTGGTTGCGGCCCGGGCCGGGGAAAACTCTTCTCGACGGGACGGTCGGTTTGGGAGGGCACAGTCGGCGGTGGCTGGAATTGTCAGAGCCGGATGGCAAAGTGGTCGGTTTTGACCGGGATCCGGAGGCGGTTTTGGAGGCGCGCCGGATTTTGCAGGGGTTTGGAGATCGGGCGCTGATCGTTAATAAGAATTATCGTGATGCGTTTGCGACGCTCGCTGAGCAGCGTATCACGGCAGTGGATGCAGTTTTGTTGGATCTGGGTGTAAGCTCCATGCAGTTGGATCAGGCATCGAGAGGGTTTAGTTTCAGATTTGACGGCCCTTTGGATATGAGGATGGATCCTCATGACACGTTGGATGCCAAAGAGATCGTGAACGAAGCGGACGAAAAACAATTGGCTGACTTATTCTGGAAATACGGAGAAGAGCGTATGAGCAGACGGATCGCCAAGAAGATAGTGGAAGTTCGCAAAGTGAAGCAGATCGAAACAACAGCCGAGTTGGAGTCTCTTATATTTCACTCGGTGCCCGTGTCGATGCGGCATGGCCGCATCCATCCCGCGACGCGGGTTTTTCAGGCGCTTCGGATCGCGGTCAATATGGAGCTTGAGGCTTTACAGGTTTTTATGGATGACGTCGCGGAACATTTGCTTCCCGGCGGACGTGTTGGTGTGATATCTTTTCATTCTTTAGAGGATAGGATCGTGAAGACCGGTTTTAAGAAATTGCAAAATGAAGGCGTGGGAAAAGTTCTGACCAAAAAGCCGGTGACGGCATCAGAGGCGGAGCAGGAGTCCAACGCGCGGTCTCGTAGTGCTAAATTACGGGTGTTTGAAAAAAATGCAGAGGAGGGCGGCTTATGAAGCGTTTCGGTACGTTTCTGATCTTGTCGACTCTTGCAGCATTATTTTATGTGTCTCAGGAAGTGGGAGCTGTTCAGGTGGGTTATACGATCCGCAAACAAGAAGAAACCAAGACCCTTCTCCTTGACCGCTCTAGAGCGCTTCAGTACAATATTGAAAGACTGAAGGCGCCGAATAATCTTGAAAGGCGTTTGACGGCCCAAAAGATCGTTCTTCAATCGCCTAAATCTTGGCAAACGTTGGTGGTGACACCCGCGAACACCAAACCGGCTCAGTCTTCGATGGCTTCGTTGCTGACGAACCCACCGATGTTTTCTAAACTGTTAATGGGGACCGCGCAGGCGGAAGCCAAAGAATCTTAAAAAGCTATAACTGTTGATCGAGCCCAAGCTGTCGCGAAAGCGCCTATTTGTTGTTTTATTTTTTTTCTTAACAGCGCTGGGTTGTCTCCTGATCCGCCTTGGTTTCATCCAGATCTTCAAATCTTCCAGTTATTTTTCCATCGCTCAAAATCAATCCCGCGCGGTCATTGAAATGCAGCCGGCGCGTGGGCGCATCATGGATTCTAAGGGTAGAGAGCTGGCTCTGGATGTGCGCTTGGATTCCATGTACTCAGTGTCGCGTGAGATAGAGAAAAAAGATAAGGGTCCGCTGGCTAGTCAGCTTGCGCGTATCCTACAGTTGAACTCCGCTGAGGTCTTGCAAAAGCTATCGCGTGACAAGATGTTCGTATGGATCGCACGTAAGATCGCGCCTTCCAAAACAGAGGCGATCAAGAAATTGAAAGCCGATGGAATTGGTTTTGTCAAAGAATCTCAGCGTGTTTACCCTAAAGGCGAGACAGCTTGCCACTTAGTCGGTTTTACCGATATTGATAACAATGGTTTGGAGGGTATCGAGCTTCAATACAACAGTTTTTTAAAAGGTGTGCCGGGCTGGCGTTTGGCGCAGAAGGATGCCAAGCAGCGTGAGTTGATCTCCAAGCAGCTGGAGATGGTTCCGCCGACAGATGGTTACAACATTCATCTCACCATCGATCAAGTGATACAGTCGTTCGCAGAAAAATCTCTCGCTGAGTCTTGCAAAAAGCACAATGCATTGGGTGGATCGATCGTGGTCATGGATCCAAAGACGGGCGATGTTTTGGCGATGGCGATGTATCCTACATACGATCTCAATCATGCCAGAAACTCCAAGATGGATGTAAGGCGAAATCGAGCCGTCACGGATCTTTTTGAGCCCGGCTCGGTGTTTAAGATGTTGACGCTGGCAGGTGTTTTGGAGGAAAAGGTATTTAGTTTGGATGAAAAGTTTGATTGCGAGCGTGGCAATTGGGCGGTGGCCGGAAAAGTGTTGCATGATCATCATGGGCATGGGCTTCTTAGTTTCCGTGAGGTCATCGAAAAATCGAGCAATATTGGAACGGTCAAGGGTGCAATGAAGTTGGGCGCTCAAAGACTTTATAAATACATCAAAGCGTTTGGTTTTGGTACCAAAACAGGCATTGGATTAGCAGGCGAGATCAATGGCATCACACCTCATCCCAAATCATGGTCACGCAGCTCGATCATCAATATTCCGATCGGGCATGGTGTGGCGGTGACACCGATCCAACTTTGCTCTGCATTTGGAGCGATCGCCAATAATGGTGTTCTTATGAAACCTAGGATCATCACCCATATCGATGACAACTCGGGAAAGATCGTCCAGGCATATAACCCTGAATCCGTTCGCCAAGTCGTTTCAAAGGAAACAGCCGTGCAGGTGCGGACTGTTTTGGAGGGTGTCGTCAGCCGTGGCACCGGAAAAAAAGCGGCAGTGCCTGGATTTAAAGCAGCCGGAAAAACAGGAACGGCGCAGAAATTGCTGGATGGAGGTGGTTATTCACATGATAAATTTTATGCTTCGTTCGTTGGATTCGTTCCTTATGATGAACCAAAGGTCGTGATCTCGGTGTCGGTGGATGAGCCGCATCCTGTTTATTATGGCGGTGAAGTAGCAGCGCCCATTTTTTCTAAGGTAGCGAGTGAAGTGCTTGCTTATTGGCAGATCTCACAGACTACGGTTCCAGAAGGTATTGTTTCGCAAAGCGGCTCCGGCGGTATTAAAAAAATCCAACAAAAAATCCAGCAAAAGATCAATACGCCCGCAGCAGTGGGTGTGAAGGCTCAATGACATCACTCCGGAAGCTGGTGTTGTCGGCTTACCCGGAGTATGCCGCCTCCTCCGAGATACCAGAGATACCTATTGAAGGTATCGAATGTGATTCCCGAAAAGTACAAAAGAATTTTGTCTTTATTGCCGTGCGTGGCGCAAAATTGGACGGTCGAGAATTCATTGTCGAGGCGTTGGATCGAGGTGCGGCAGCGCTGGTGGTAGAAGCGCTTCCTGAGAGGCCTGTCGCTGTGCCGGTCATACAGATCTCCGAATCAAGAGCAGCAGCCTCTAAACTAGCGCGCGCATTCTATCAGGATCCTTCCAAATCCATGAAAATGGTGGGCGTGACGGGCACCAATGGCAA
>CAYODQ010000060.1:0-8563 GCA_964402785.1 uncultured Planctomycetia bacterium | reverse complement strand
AACGAGTCATGGATACAGCCTTCATGATGAGCTTGGACATCCCAAGCCGACAAGGCTCAGCCTTCGTACGGCCTCCGCGACCCCCGAGGTGCACGGAACAACTTTATTTAGCATAGCCGAGGGGGCAAGAAGAGAGAGGTCGCTCGCAGGGGCACCGGAGCCTGCCTGCCGGCAGGCAGGCGTGTCTGTAGGGGAATGCCTATTGGGGGTTTACTGCATGCATATTCAATTTAGGTTGGATTCTTGGCGAGTAAATGGCCCGCGAGTGCCGTGCTGCCGCGCGAAGTGGTGAATCCCTTAGTTAAGGGCGGGAACCTATCGATCTCTTTAGGCAAACCGAGCTTTCGCCAGGCAGCACACCAAGACCAGAGTCAGTTCCCTGATTTGTATATCTATCGGATTCCCGCTTTGTTTGCGCTCATGATCCACGGGCACCGCAGGTTGATCTAATTATATCACACTGCGAAATAGGTGATTATTTTTGGCGGTCTTGAAAACTGGCTACAAGAGACTCCAGATAGGCCTCAAAATTGGATTTGAGATTTTGCATATCCGTGTAATTGGCACGCAAAGCGATCTGGTATCTCTCGAGAGAACGCAAATGCTGCGCACGCTCCTGACGGAGCGTCTCCAATTCTTTTTGCATAGAAGACAGATCGCCAGAGAACTGATTCTCTTTGCCTTTCCACTCTTCACTGGCCTTTTGCATGGCAGACATTTGCTGCGAAACCTGCTGGAATTGTTCATCCTGGGATTTGTAATTGGCCTGAAGTTCTTTGTAAGCCTTCTCGAGCGTCTGCCTCTCTTCTTTAAGCTTGCCCAACTCATCCTCTTGGCCTTTTATCTTATCTTTATCCGCTACGGCTAGCTGAAGCTGTGACTTGATAAGCTCGAGCTGCTTATCTGTCTCTTCTTGATCTTTATTCATCTTATCGAGGTCGGCTTTGAGCTTTTCGTTTTCTTTTGAGATCGAATCCACAGTCCCTGTAGCAGATTGAGCATCGGATTGTATTTTTTGAATTTGCGCTTTTAGCTGCTCATTTTCTTCGCCCGCCTTAGAAAGTTTATTTTGCAGATCCTGCACCATGGGCCCAAAATACGAACGGGTGCTTTGAAGCTCCTTCTCGACCACTTTCATTTTTTCGATCTGGACTTTCAGCGTGTCATTTTCATATTGAAGTTTCTTAGCCTGACGCATAAAGGCATCGCGTTCACGGGAAGCTGCATCTGAGGATCCGCCGCCACTGATAAATCCTTTGGGTTGCTGTGTTTTAAGACTGGCGATCTCGTCATGTAAAGCCTGATTCTCACTGCGCAAAGCGTCGACATCTGCTGAGCTATTTCGAACCTGTGCCAGTTCCGCTTCTAGCTGACGTACACGAGAAACCGTCGACCCGCCATTGGATTGAGCCTCTGCCAAAGCACGCGTCAACGACTCATTATCGACTCTGAGTTCATTGATTCTTTGCTGAAGATCCTCAAGTCTGCCAGCGGGAACTTTTTGCGAACTTTTGGCGGGCGCTTTTTCTTTTTTAGACTTAAGTTCTTCGAGCTCTTTCTTGGTGTCTTCGTATTTCGCCTGCAAAGAGGTAAATTGCATTTGCATATCACGATTCATGGGCGGGATCGCCTGACTCTCCACACCAAATTGCCCAAGCGGAGCTGCCACGGGCGTGGAAGTGCGCACACTTCTGGATGCGCGCAGACTCTCTAGCTCTTTATAAGCTTCGTCCCTTTCTTTGGTCAAAGATTTCACATGCTCTTTCCAGATATCCAAAAGCTCTCGATTTCTCTGAGCTTCTTGTGACAGAGCTGTCACATCCGTTTCGGAGACCTCGGCGTTTGCAGAAACTAAATTGATAAAAGTGGAGGATGTAAACACACAAATTAAGATCGCAATGGTTACAAAAAACTTCTTCATGCCTTCTGTCCCCCTCATCATCTAAAATTTCATTTTTGGCGGTATTTCACGATCAAGAACGTGACAATTGTAAAAAAGAATAGATTTATAAATCCAAAAGAACGAAACGCAACATCTTGCGACCGCATCGCTTGCGGCGTCATGAACAAAATACAAACCCAAACACCCAAAGCCCACGACAAGCTGTAATTTTTGGAACTTTTGGTCTGCATCAGCTTGATAATAAGCGGGATATTAAAAAGCGGAAGCGCCACAGCCGACACAGTACCGATCTTTTCTACCCAGTTGTCCATTGTACTCTCGATAAATGTTAAAAACAATGAAGATTACTATTAAAAATTACGCTGTTTCCCTTATCTGAACTCAGCCTTGAACTTTTCTTTCAAAATCAGCCCAACCTGATCCTGCAATTTCTGGATCTCGGGATCGGTGAATGTGCCATCCTGTTTTTGATACTGGAGCGAGAACGCCAAGCTTCGTTTCCCCTGTGGGATATTCTTGCCCACAAATTCATCAAACAATGTCACCGATGTAAGATAAGGCGAGGCGGCTTGTTTCATGGCCTCCGACAGATCCTGAACCGAGTACGAAGACTCCAAGATAGCGGCGATATCACGCTTCACGGTCGGGTACTTCGGCACAGGCACCACTCGCGAAGTTATTTTTTTGGCTTTCAAAATATCATCGAGTGTGACCGTGACAAAATAAACAGGGTGTGCGATATCCCATTTCTTTAATATCCCCGGATGCACGCTTTCAATACTAAAATTTGCATTGGCAGATCCCAAATAATTCAGGATATTCTCCAACACTCCTTTGGCTTCATACAAGGATGCTTCACTTTTTCGTCGCCAATTCTCTTCCCACATACCGTAGAGAGCAAATGACAAAACTGTTTTCTCTTGGCCATTTTCATAAACATTGCCGATCTCGAATAATTTAAGAGAGTGCGCTTTGCGCGAGGCATTGAACAAGATCGCTTGAAGCATACCGGGCAGAAGCGAAGGACGAAAATAGGCTTGCTCAGCCGATACAGCATTGGCGACTTTGTGGCAGCTTTCCAAAGAAATATTGGTATTTTGTAAGGCTTTTTCAGACAAAAGGCTATAACTCATGATCTCTTGAAATCCCAGCGCCGCCATCCATTTTTTGAGCTCACGAGTCCTGAGCGCCTTACAATTCCTGAGATCATCCAACCCATGCCGGCTTTGCGGAAGCTTGACCGGGATCTTGTCGAAGCCCTCGATCCTCAAGACTTCTTCGATCAGATCCGCTTCTTGCGCGAGATCACGCCTTGCGGGTGTACGAGAAACCTTTAATTTATCTTTTCCGGAAGCCTTTACGGTCAACGAGAGTGATTTGAGGATCTGAGTTGTTCGCGATGCTGATATTTTCATCCCCAAAAGCATTTCCATGCGATCAAGGCGCAGCGTGACATCAGGCTCTTTTTTGTGAGAGCTAAAATTTTTATCGAGAAGACCGAATGTATCCACACCTCCCGCCCATTCTAGGATCAGCTCTGCCGCCCTTTTAGAGGCTTTGGATACAAGCTCGGGATTTACACCGCGCTCAAAGCGATAGCTGGATTCGGTCGATAGTTTATACTTTTTGGCTGCTTGGCGCACCAATGCCAGATCAAAACACGCGGACTCCAGTAAAATATTCTTTGTTTCATGTGTCACTTCGGTCAGCTTCCCACCCATGACGCCGGCTATTGCGATCACACGCTCTGCATCGGCAATGACCAGTGTTTTGTCATCCAGCGTGTATTCTAGCCCGTCTATTCCGAGAAATTTTTCGCCTTTATTGGCAAAACGAACGATGATCTCCGAGCCTTTTATTTTATCCAGGTCAAATGCATGAAGCGGCTGGCCGCATTCAAACAAAACGTAATTGGTCGCATCGACGGCATTTGAAACAGCGCGAGCACCCATATAGGACATGAATTTCTGCACTTCGATGGGTGATGGTTTGATGGAAACATTCTCCAAAATTCGCGCCGTATAGCGGGAACAAGCTTTTTTATCCTGTACGAAGATCTTCACGCGCGACACTTTATCTTTCAACGGCTTCTCGGACGTTTTGTAGACAGGCGGAATAGAGACTTTCTTGCCGGTGATCGCCGAAACTTCGTGAGCAAGACCCATGATACTCAAACAATCCGGTCTGTTGGTCGTCACTTCAATGTCGATGACAGGTTCCCCGCCAATATTTTCGACACATTCGACCTTGCTGCCCGACAACGTCAATTTGTCCGCCAAAATTTCGGCGCTCATCGAAACTGAAATATATTTTTTAAGCCAGGAAATTGGTAACTTCATATTAAAATTGTCTCAGAAAACGTATGTCGTTCTCGAAAAAGTGACGGATATCTTCAACGCCGTATTTCAGCATGGCGAGTCTCTCGACGCCCATGCCAAATGCAAACCCCGTGTACTTCTCAGGATCGATCTTGACGGCTCTTAACACATTGGGATGGACGATGCCAGCACCCATGATCTCAAGCCATGTTTTACGCGGCTCAAAATAAATATCCATCTCGGCACTCGGTTCCGTAAACGGAAAAAAATGAGGCCTGAATTTTATCTCGGTCTTGGGCCCGAAGAACTCTTTTGCAAATGCGTACAAAACACCTTTAAGATCTGCGAAACTTACATTCTCATCGACCATAAGCCCCTCGATCTGATGGAACATAAAAGAGTGCGTGGCATCGGTAGCATCCGGCCGGTACACTTTGCCGGGAGCGATGACTTTGATCGGAGGTTTATTTTGCTCCATCACACGGATCTGGACGGTAGAGGTCTGGCTGCGCAAAAGTTTCCCGTTATCGAGATAGAACGTATCAAAACTGTCACGCGCGGGATGATTGAGAGGGATATTGAGCGCTTCAAAATTGTAGCGCTCTGTTTCTACTTCAGGGCCTTCCACCAAAGCAAAGCCCAAGCGCTCAAAAATATCCACGACATCATTCATCACCTGAGTCAGAGGATGAAGATGTCCAGCCGGGAAAAATGTGCCCGGCATCGTGGTATCGATCTTTTGAGAGCTCACACCAAACGAAGCGCCTGCGCTTTTCTCATGAGCTGAAAAAAGCGCCTCGAGCGCTTGCTTGATGCGATTCATCTCCTGCCCCGCCAGGCGTTTTTCTTCCGGCGGAACTTCGGAGATGCGGCCCGAAACGGACGCAAAAAGCCCCTTGCGGCCCAAATACTTGATCTTCAACTCTTCGAGCTGCTTGGGGTCTTTGAGCTCCGATAATTCGCGCGAAGCCTCTTGCTCCAGCTGTTTAAGCGCCTCGATCACTATTTATGACTTGGCTATCTTAACCAGTTCTTGGAACGCTTTCATGTCATGTATCGCTAGATCCGACATGATCTTTCGGTCGATTTTGACATTGGCTTTCTTGAGGCCACCGATGAGGCGGCTATAAAGAATGCCATTTTGGTCGCAAGCGGCTGAAATGCGTGTGATCCAAACTTTACGAATGACCGACTTCGTGTCTCTGCGATCACGCGTCGCGAACATCAATGCGCGCTGTACGGTCTCACGAGCTGTACGGTATAGTTTCCGACGGCCGCCGACGAAGCCCTTGGCGCGTTTTAAGAATTTCTTTCTGTGTCTCCGGCCTGCCGGGACTGTTTTTGCTTTAGGCATAAGGCATCAGCCTCCTTAACGTTTTACCCATTGTTCCACTCACGAGGTCACCTTTGCGCATATGACGCTTGCGGCTTGGTGACTTTGACTCCAAAAGATGACGACGGCCCGCGCGCATTTTCTTGAACTTGCCACTTGCTGTCACGCGGATCCGTTTCTTTACGGATTTATTGGTCTTTAGTTTTCCACCCATGTTACTCTCCTATCATTTAGACATGATGATCATTGTGATCATCTTGCCTTCCATAAACGGCGCTTTTTCTACTTCTCCGATCGCCGAGATATCTTGTGACAAACGCTGCAACAACTTGCGGCCTGTGTCCACGTAGTTCATCTCGCGACCCCTGAACTGCATCGTGATCTTCGCTTTGTCGCCGTGCTTTAAAAAGCGCTCTATTTGATGCAGCTTCACCTGATAATCGTTTTCATCGATAAACGGATGAAACTTCACTTCTTTGAGGTGTATGACTTTTTGCTTTTTACGCGCTTCCTTCTCCTTTTTGGCCTGATCATATTTGAACTTACTAAAATCTATGATCCTGCACACCGGAGGTGAAGCTTGACCTGCCACTTCCACCAGATCGAGTTCGGCTTCCCGTGACATTTTAAGCGCCTGATCAAGCGGAACGACGCCTACCTGGTTCCCATTTTGATCGACGAGTCTTACCTGAGGCGCTCTTATGCCCTCATTAATGCGTATCGTGCTCTTTGAAATCAGACACCCCCTTGTTTGTTGTTGTTTATTAACCGTTTACCGGCTTCTTCCCGTAAATTTTTTATGAATTCTTCCAGATCGATCTGCCCCAGGTCTCCTTTGGAGCGTGTACGAACGGCTACCTTATTGGCCTCAATTTCTTTCTCGCCCACCACGATCATGTATGGGATCTTTTCGTTTTGAGCTGTTCGAATGCGTGCTCCCAACGTTTCATCGGCCGCTTGCATCTCGACTCGAAAACCCGCAGCCGATAAAGCCTGTGTGACTTTTTGCGCATAAGATGCATGCGCTTCCGCCACGGGTATCACACTGATCTGCATAGGTGACAACCAAAAAGGAAAAGCACCCGCATAATGCTCGATCAATATCCCCATGAACCTCTCAAGCGATCCCAGTACTGCGCGATGCACCATGACCGGACGAGATACGCCGCCTTCGGCATTTTTGTATTCGAGCTCAAAACGCTCCGGCATATTGAAATCCAACTGAATTGTGCCCAACTGCCAATCGCGTTTCAATGCGTCCTGCACAATAAAATCGATTTTCGGCCCGTAGAAAGCACCATCACCGGCATTCACCGTGTAATCCAAACCGTTGGCTTTGATGGCGTCTTCAAGCGCTGCTTCAGCCTTATCCCAGATAGCGTCGGATCCGACTTTTCTCTCCGGACGAGTGGACAAAAATACTTTCGGCTCGGGAAAACCAAATGTTTGATACACTTCGCGAATCATACGGCATACACCTGCGATCTCAGCGCCGATCTGGTCTTCGCGGCAAAAAATATGCGCATCATCTTGAGAAAAGGTGCGCACGCGTGTGAGCCCGGCCGTCACACCAGAGCGTTCATAACGATGCAGGCGTCCAAAATCCGCGATCCTCATCGGAAGCTGGCGATAAGAACGCATATCGGATGAATAAATGATCGCATGACTCGGGCAATTCATGGGCTTGACCGCACAATCCTTCTCGTCCACATTCGTGAAATACATATTGTCTTTGTATTTATCGTAATGGCCGGACTTCTTCCATAAATCGACATCAAAGATCTGCGGCGTGATCACTTCTTGATAACCTTCGCGGCGATAAATTTCACGAATATAATCCTGCAACAAATTATAAATAATGGTGCCCTTGGGTTTGAAAATAGGCGATGCCGGTGCCAGCGGAGTGAACATAAAAAGATCCAGCTCCTTGCCGACTTTTCGGTGATCACGTTTTTTGGCTTCTTCAATAAGTCTCTTGTATTCAAAGAGATCCGTTTTTGAAAAAAACGCTGTTCCATAAACACGCTGCATGACGGGGTTGGTTTCCACCCCGCGCCAATAAGCTCCGGCAACACTCATAAGTTTAAATGCTTTGATAAGCCCGGTCGAATGCGCGTGAGGATATTTGCAAAGGTCGGTGAATTCTCCGTCCACGACAATAGAGATCTCTTCATTGCCGGCAGCCTGATCGATGATCTCAAGCTTGAATGTCTCATTCTTTTCTTTAAAAATTTTGCGTGCTTCGTCGGCAGGTATGACTTTTTTCTCAAAAGGATAATTGGCGTTGATGATCTTGATCATTTCTTTTTCAAGCTCTTCAAGCGCCGCTTCATTGAGGATCTCAGGCAAATGGATATCATAAAAAAATCCATCCTGAACGGGAGGCCCTATCCCCAGTTTGGCGTGAGGATATTTGCGTTTCACCGCTTGTGCCAGCACATGGGCACACGAATGGCGTAGTTTATCTAACTCTGTGTATTGATCTGCTGCTATTTTTGCCACGTATTCTTTATTACATTCCTCACTGGTTTTGTGTCCTGGCGGCTCGTGTCCTCAGAGCTCTTTATGGCCGGGAGCTAAAATTTGGACTCTACTTCTCTGTTCTATAGAACGGTTTCGAGTCCTGTATTGCCCGCCGCTTTCAACATAGAGGACTCGGCGCCCTGCGCTGCGCATGTCCTCAAGGCCTTCGGCCTTTCGGCATTGCTCACTCCGGGTCGGCCATTCGCGCCTCGGGCGGAATTGCGACGACACTTTTTGTGTCGTCGCCTATAACTGCGGGCCTCGGCGCTCTCTTCGAGTCCTGTATTGCCCACCGACGTTTACGGGTCGACAGGATTGTTTTGTAATTACGGGTGACGCGGAGCCAGAGCGCTTGGCCGCCGTTTAGGCGGACGAGCTGGCGCAGCGGCAGGACCCGTAATTACAAAACAATCCTGTCGCTCCATAATAACGTGGGCAATACAGGACTCGAACCTGTGACCTTTTCCATGTCAAGGAAACGCTCTA
>CAYODQ010000059.1:0-9638 GCA_964402785.1 uncultured Planctomycetia bacterium | reverse complement strand
CGGTGGCGATGGCGCTTATTTTTATTTTGATACACATAGCGCTTCGTAGTTTTCGTCAGTCGCTTTTAGTATTTTTGGCGGTGCCCCTGGCCATCACGGGCGGCGTGTTTGCGTTGGCGCTCCGGGGCCTGCCGTTTAGTATTTCAGCGGGTGTTGGCTTTATTGCCGTCAGCGGTATCGCTGTCTTAAATGGTCTCATGATCATCACGTTTTTTAACCAGCTTCATAAGCGAGGAACCAATCTGCATCTCCACACAACTGTCCGGGATGGCTCGCTTTTACGTCTACGTCCCATGCTCATGACAGCACTTGTGGCTTCGCTCGGTTTTGTACCCATGGCTGTTGCAACGGGTGCCGGCGGTGAGGTCCAGCGCCCGCTTGCCACGGTCGTCATCGGCGGAATCATCACCTCAACTTTTTTGACACTTGTTTTGCTGCCCGTACTTTACGAGTGGATGGAACGAAATAAATCCACGGGAAAAATAGGAGCTAAACCATGAAAACTTTATTAACACTTGTCACACTAACGGGTGTTCTTTGTTTTGCGCCATCTCTTTTGAGCGCGGAGACGGGGCATGACGACCATGACCACAAAAAAGTAGGCGGACCCAAGGGCGGGCGGTTACTTGAAAATACGGAACCTCGTGCCGAATTCTACGTCGAAAAGGACAACACCATCACCATCACTTTTTATGATGACCAATTAAAACCTGTGGCGGCTTCCGAGCAAAGCGTTACAGTTATCGCCGATGCAGAAGGCAATAAGACAAAGGTGGAGTTCGAAAAGAAAGGTGACGTGCTGGCAAGTAAAGGACCTCTGCCCGAAGCCCATGCACTCAATCTTGTCGTCCAGTTCAAACAAACCGCAGAGACAAAGCCGGTTAATTTCCGCTTTATTTTAGAAGACCATATCTGCGATGTGTGTAAACACGCGGAGTATGCCTGTATCTGTGAACACTGATTTTTGGCAGTGTGGTCGACGTTTAAGTGCTTTATGAGGCATAGATGTCATGCTTACCGAAATTGGGATCGTCGCCGGAGAAATCTGGGAACTTTTAGAGCATGAAAAAAGTATAGAGCTTTCTGACGTCGTACGGCGTTTGCCCTTCGAGGAGAAGCTTACTTTTATGGCTCTCGGCTGGTTATCCCGCGAGGGCCATATTTTATTTGTGAATAAAAACGGCATAGTCTTTATCGAATTAAATAAAAGGTCTGAAGCAAATGTCTAAAGAGTGTTGTAGCCAAGTCTTCGAAGGTAAGTGGTACAACTACGGAATTATGCGAAATGCGCTTTATTCAGGTGCGTTGACAACAGTCGCCTTTATTTTGGCGCATCTGAATGTAATCCCTAGAGTTGTCGAAACCCCTCTTTATCTAGTTGCAATTGTTCTTGGTGGATATCATTGGAGCCGCGAAGGTATAGAAGAGCTTCTCAAAGAAAAAGAGATCGGTATCGACATTCTTATGATGGCCGCCGCCATCGGTTCGGCCGTTCTTGGAATGTGTGATGAGGCGGCGTTTTTAGTGTTTCTTTACGGCGCGGCAGAAAGCCTCGAGGAATATACATTTGCCAAAACACGGGCTTCCATACGAAGTCTGCTTAATCTCGCGCCAAAAGAAGCGCGGATCTTAAAAGACGGTAAAGAAATCAAAATATCCGCGATGGATCTCAAAGTGGGCGATGTCTTTATCGTAAGGCCCGGCGAATCGCTTCCGACGGATGGAGTTGTCCTGAAAGGCCAATCCAGCATAAACGAAGCGCCGGTTACCGGAGAATCCGTTCCGGTCGAAAAAGAAGAAGGAATGAAGGTTTTCGCCGCGACATTGAATCAAACCGGTGTTCTGGAAGTAAAAGCCATGGCGACATTTGAAAATAACACTCTTTCCAAAATCGTCCACATGGTTGAGGAAGCCCAAGAAGAAAAAGGAAAGGCGCAGCTTTTTATTGAGCGCTTCGGCAGAAGATATTCACCGCTTGTTCTTTTAAGCGCTCTTCTCTTATTGATTGCTCCGTTTATTTTTGGCTTTCCTTTTGGGGAATGGGCGAGACGTGCAGTGGTTCTCCTTGTGGCGGCCGCTCCTTGCGCCCTTGTTATGTCAACGCCCGTCGCTATTGCCGCCGGTATTGGTCGCGCCGGGAAGTCCGGGATTCTCATAAAGGGTGGTATGCATCTTGAAAATCTCGGCAAAACAAAAGCCATCGCCTTCGATAAGACGGGTACTTTAACAAAAGGAAAGCCGATTGTTACCGGGATTGTGCCTGTAAGCGAAAACGAAACCGTAGTTTTGGAACTTGCTTACAGCATTGAGCGTTCTTCGGAACATCCACTCGCTCGAGCAATTGTGGAGAAGGCCGTAGTGTTAGGAACGAAGAGTTTCGAAGTAAGGAATTTTAATGCGCTTATTGGAGCTGGAGCCAAGGCCGAATTGGGCAGTGAAACAGTCTATGTTGGAAAAGTCGAGCTATTTGAAGAATTAGGCCACAATCTTGCGGCTATTTCTCATATTCAAAAATTAAGAAACGAAGGTAATACGGTAATTCTTGTTGGGACAAAGAAAAAGATAGCCGGTCTGATCTCCATTCGGGATGAAATAAGGCCCGAAGCCAAAGAGGCGATTAACAGTCTCAAGAAGATAGGTATCACGATCATCATGCTGACAGGCGACAACGACATTACGGCCCAAGCTGTCGCAAAAACTCTTGATATCAGCGAGGTGAGAGCAAATCTCAAACCTGAAGATAAGATCGCGGCTATCGAAGAATTGAAGAAGCAGTACGGCTCAATTGTTATGGTTGGCGACGGCATAAATGATGCGCCAGCTCTTGCAAAAGCTACAGTTGGCATGGCCATGGGTGTTGCTGGAACGGACACCGCCATCGAAGCCGCCGATGCTGCTTTAATGGCCGATGATTTATTGAAAGCGGTTTATGCAGTCAACCTTGGGAAAAAAGCAAGGCGAGTTAGCCGTCAGAACATCGTTTTTTCGCTGGTTCTTTTAGCGGTTTTAATTCCGTCGGCCCTTGTGGGCATAATGTCGGTTTTTGCGGCCGTATTGATCCATGAATCGTCGGAGCTTTTAGCCGTAGCCAATGGGCTTCGGCTCACGAAGGCATGAGTGTTAGTGAATTCAAAAAAGATATCAATGAGCTTATCAAGGAACCCAAGAAAGCGTGCCCGAGGTTTTCAAAGCCGGGCGAGTTTATTCTTAGTCTGTGCGGCAAGTCAGATTGCATAAGAGAGAAAAATTGAGCGAAAAAAGTGAATATGTTTGGGCACATGGAGCATTCATATGATACAACATGATACGCATTCTCATCATAAACATGCTCGGGGTCACGAAGCCCATGAGCACACGCATGGCGTGATAGATCCCTCCATCCTAAGCCACGAACGAGGTCTTTGGGCCGTGAAATGGTCGTTTGTCGCGCTCATGGTGACAGCCATCCTTCAGCTTGCTATCGTTATCTTTTCAAACAGCATCGCGCTCTTGGCGGATACGATACATAATTTTGGTGACGCGGCGACGGCTATTCCTTTGGGAATTGCGTTCTTATTCGCAAGGCGAAAACCCAGCAAGCAATTTACATACGGCTATGGCCGTGTCGAAGACTTAGCCGGAGTTATCGTTGTTTTGCTTATCCTTTTTAGTGCCATAGTCGCGGCTTACGAATCCGTAAACCGCTTCTTTCATCCCCAACCAGTTTATCACCTGACGATGGTTATCATTGCATCCATCCTTAGCTTTGCCGGCAACGAAGGAGTGGCAATATTTCGTATTCGGGTCGGTAAACAAATCGGCAGTGCTGCCCTCATCGCCGACGGTCATCACGCGAGGATCGATGGCTGGTCAAGTCTCGCTGTTCTGGTTGGAGCGGTAGGCGTCTGGCTCGGCTTTCCTCTGGCAGATCCCCTCGCGGGGCTGGTCATCACGGCGTCGATCTTATTTATTGTATGGCAGTCCGGCAAAGAGATTTTTACTCGCATGTTAGACGGCGTTGATCCTGAAGTTCTTCATGAAGTTGAGCATGCCGCAGAGCACGTGGAAGGTGTTAAGGAGATAGGCGACATCAAAGCCCGTTGGGTGGGACATAAGCTCTTTGTAGAAATGGCCATAGCTGTTAAAAACGACGCTTCCGCCAAAGAGGGCCATGACATTGCCAAAGAAGTCCGCCACCAAGTTTTGCACCATCTGCCTCATGTCGGAAATGTCATGATCCATGTGGACCCTGAGAAAGAATTTGGTCACGAACACTACAAGATCGGTTCCCATGCCCACGGCGATTGGCCGCTTCATTCGCACGACTAACATGAATCCGCTTACGATCTTTGGCTTGTTTGCAGTATCCGCAATGCTCGTGTGCTACGCGTTTGAGAAGAGGAGTCCTTGGTTTATCTTGGCGTTTGCCATATCCTGCGCTTTGGGATCGGTTTATGGATTTCTTCAAGGAGCGTGGCCATTTGGACTCGTTGAAGCTATATGGACTGTCGTAGCGGTAAGGCGCTGGTGGAGCGTATCTAAAAATGTCTGATCCAAAAATTCATTGGGAAAATATCTATAAAACCAAATCATCGAAAGATGTAAGTTGGTATGCTCCTCATTTAGAGAAATCGCTTCAATTAATCCTTGGTCTTAATCTTTCAAAGGACGCAGAAGTCATTGACGTCGGCGGAGGAGCTTCGACTTTGCCGGATGATCTTCTGGCTAAAGGCTACAGAAACATTAGTGTTCTTGATATTTCATCCGAAGCCATCAAAGTTTCAAAAGACCACTTAGGAAATAAGTCGAACCTGATTCACTGGATTGAGGCCGATGTTACCCAAGCAACCCTTAAAGAAAACCACTACGATTTGTGGCACGATCGTGCCGTGTTTCATTTCCTTACGAGATCCGACGATAGACAGAAATACGTGCATAACTTAAACAAGGCTTTGAAGCCAGGAGGCTATGCTCTGACAGCGACATTCGGCCCAAATGGTCCATTAAAGTGTAGTGGTCTTGAGATCGTTCGTTATTCGTCCGAGAACCTCAGAGGAGAGGTGGGGGAGAAGTTTAAATTAGAGAAGTGCTTTACCGAAATCCACAAGACGCCATTTGACACGACCCAAGAGTTTCTTTACTGTCTTTTCAGGAAGCTGTAGCATTTTAAAAAATTCCGGATACAACTGGGATACAGTCACTGCCACCAACAGGTGAAGTCAAACAGCAGTAATCGGAGAACGATTGAATACTTGAAGAAACTCTAAAATATGGCCCATCAGAATTTTCTCATAAAAGAAGTAAAAACCAGGAAAGATTTAAAAGAATTTCTGGAATTTCCGAAGCAAATATATAATCCCGACTCACATTGGATCAGGCAGCCTGATATGGTTATTTCAGATTATCTTAATAAAAGAAAAAACCCATTTTATAGGGACGGTATGGGGGTTGCGATTTTGCTCTATAGGGACAATCAGCCGGTTGCAAGAGCTCTCGTTACAGTTTGGAAGCGTCATGCAAAACTTCATTTAGAGAAGACGGCATACTTCGGTTATTTTGAATGCATTAATGACAAAGACGTATTTGAGAAATTATTTTCATATATTGAAAGATATGCGAAGCAAAACGATTGCCGGATAATCAGAGGCCCTTTCAATACGACGGCTGCCCAAGAAATGGGAATTGTTTTGGGTGGGTATGAAAATTCTCCCAGCATAGATATGGTTTATACAGCTCCTTGGTATCCCCTATTATTTAATGACGCAGGTTTTAAGGAAACTCTGCGTATGGAAACTTGGAGAAACAATGATATTTCAAATTTTGATGAGAAAAATATATTGGACGATAAGGCGGCGGCCCAAATCAAAGAAGCGGGGATTACGATTCGCAGTGTTTCAAAGTCCAATAAAGACCAAGACCTGGAATTGGTCAGGGAATTGGTAAATGCCTCATTTCTGGGCAACTGGTCTTTTGTACCGATAACTCGCGAAGAATGGAAAATTCAAATAGGAGATCTTATTCCATTGCTCGATCTTGAACTTATCTTGATTGCTGAAGTGCAAGGAGTTCCCATCGGAGTCACTTTTACTGTCCCTGATTTTAACAAACTTCTTAATGGAATGAACGGTCGGTTACTCCACCCAAGAATTCTGAATCTTTTAAACAAATCATTTTTTAGAGATGCTGTTGTGATTTTGTTTTCGGTGAGAAAACAATATCAGGGTATGAATATTAATAAGGCGATAAATTTCAATCTTGTAAGGGTATTAAAAAGAAAAAATTATCGTAGTCTTTCAATCACATGGATTGCCAAAGAAAATCAGGCAAGCTTGGCTCAGGCCAGGCATCTTGGGATGCAGAAAATTCATGATTTGTGTATGTATGAGAAAAATATTTTATGATTACTAATCTTCATGCGCACATTCTTGATTCCGCAAACAGAGCGCCTTCTCCTCATAATACGCAGCCGTGGAGCCTATCATTGGAAGAGAATGGTTTAAAAGTTTATATTCGTCAAAGCCGAACTCTTCCCGCGATAGACCCTAAGCACAACGACATTTTGCATGCGATAGGGGCTATGCTTGAAAATGTAATATTGACTCTTTCCTATTTGGGATATGAATCTGAATATGCGGTTTCAGAAGAAATCTCATTTGAGAATCCCATCATTTATCTCAAATGGAAAAACATAGGTAAGAAATTGTCTGATATTGATTTGTATCGTATGATTCCCATCCGCAGAACTTCCCGTATTGCCTATGATGATAGATCTATCGAATCAATGATATTGCAGAGTGTAAAAAAGCTGGTGGATGCAGAGCATCATCTATTTATTGCAACAGATATCAATCAAATTAAAAAAATAAGAAATCTTGTGGCGGAGGCAACTGTAGATCAAATGGAAGATGCGCTTGTTTCGGAAGAGCTTTATCAATGGATGCGTTTTTCAAAAAGTAATAAGAGATGGTATCGGGATGGACTCAATGCTGAGTGTATGGGATGGAGACGGGTGGAAGGTTTGGCTACAGGCATTGTTTTAAATCCCAAGTTTCTTAAATTGTCCTCTTTTCTTGGACTTAATAAATTTATTTTTAGCTCTGCTGATAGCGTTGCCCCAAAATGTTCTGCAATATGTCTTATCACAATACCTGAAGACAATCTACGAACTCGCATCGAAGTCGGCCGAGATCTTCAAAGGGTATGGCTTTTTCTTGCATCTAAAGGCCTTGTAACCCACCCTATTAGCGCAGCGGTGGATGTAGAACAGACCCGGTCCAAAGTTATGGAAATACTCGACGTCCCTTTATCCCATAAACATGTAAATCTTTTTAGAATTGGTTACTCATCCCCGGTTGCAAGAAGCCCCCGATTGCCGGTAGACGAAATTTTAGAAGGATAAAAAACCCTTCGTTAGGCCTCTCGGAGGCCTTTGCGAGGCCTCCGTCATATCCTCGCATATCATCTGACATCTATTCTTTCCTTCAAACGGAGGAAAGACCATGTCACAGGAAGCCACCCTTAGTCCCGACGAAACCCAAGTCATCACCAATATATCCCAAAGCTTTGCCCGGCGTATGCACTGGAATTCCCGATGGGAGCTAGACGATATCTATCAAGAGCTGTGTCTATACTGGCTCAAAAGAAAGCACTCCGGCTGGAAGAAGCCTGCCCATGAATGGATGGGAGCCATGGGGCGGTGTCTCGCATTCCATCTGAAGGACATTCAAAGACGGGAATGCTTAAGTCTCACCAGAACGAATGGCTCCCTTGCCTCATTAGAACTTCTTAAGGACGGGGGATTTGACCTACCCGCCCCAATCACCAAACCTATCTTTTTTGACCTTTCAAAACAAACGGATAGCCATGAGTGCCACATACTAAACCTCCTCGCCGAAGGCCTCTCCAAGAAAGTCATCGCCCAAAGGCTTGGGAAAAGCCGCACCTTCGTCCATCAAAAGATAAGGTCTGTCAGACACCTCGCGGAGGAGAATCTCTGAAACCTCGCTTTACACTCACCAGCTTTTTTACGGATTAGGGTGTAAAGAGGAGACAAAACCACCATGGACTTGCGATGCCCTAGATGCAATAGAAAACTTGCCGAAATCATACATGACTATCTCGACGTCATTCACGACGAAAGTGCCGGCTCAAACAAAGGAAAACTATTTATCAAATGCCCCAAATGCCGTGACATTGCAGAGTTTTAAAGGGTCCCAACCTGACTCCCAAGTCGACTTGGGACCCTAAAGCGCATAACCGCTTTCCTCCCCTGCGCTTAAAGATCGCGCATTCCCTGACCTCACTCTCTCTTCCAGAGATATTGAGGTCAGGGAAACGGGAGGAAAGCGGTTATGAATAAGAGAAGAATAAAACTATAAAGTTATGGGGGATTTTAGAATGAAATTAAAAGAAAAAAAGACAGAAATCACAGAAAGAGACAGAAGGATAATGAGATGGATTTTAGAGCAAAAGTTTATGACGGAGAAGCAGATAAAGAGACTGTTTTGGAAGGGGGCAAAAAAAGATAGTGTCGAAAGCTATCGGAGACTTGAAAGGCTAAGGAGGGCAGGGTATTTAAAAACGAACAAGATGCTTTTGTACCGGAGCGCCGTGTATTTGGTTACCGGTAAAGGTGTCGAGGAGCTCAGGCGATCCAATCAAAACAGTGGTTTAGGGGAAATAACGGATGCCAACTACGCCAATCACAAGCATGACCTGGCAGTGACGGATATCCGAATTCTGTTTCATGAACTTGGGGTTAAAGACTGGTTGTCGGAGCGGGTGTTAGCCAAGCGCGGTGAGCTAAGACACATGCCGGACGGGATGATCTATCACAGAGAACGGTATGTAGCCATTGAATACGAGTCCACGCAGAAGTCCAAAGACCGATACCGTGAGATTTTCTATGACTATGAACTCGATAGGCTTGTTGATCATGTCCTTTACATCGTGGACACGCCGGAACTAAGCCAGGCAGTGTCTAGGCATGCGTCAGGATGCAGTAAGCTTTATTTTACGTCGCTTGGAGATATCCAAGAGAACCTCATCAACACGAAATTAAAAGACTCTTCCGGTCAGCGTTCCTTGCGGGAGCTTTTAGGGGGCGTTTCATGATGAGCGCGCTAACAGATTTTGCTCGTGCGGTTTTATTTGATTTCCCACTGGCAATCGTGAAGGCCATTTTAAGTATCTGCGAGAAAAAAGACGGCAAAGCTTATCTTTATATGTGGGTGGCGAGTATTGTTCTGTCGGGGGCGATCCTGCTTTTAGCGGTATATTTTAAACGAAGCTGGTTAATAAGCCAATGGTCGCAGAATCCAAAAAACCTATTACCACTTCTGGTTGGCTTTTATTTGGGATATGTTTTTATGATCTCTCCGGCACTTATCCCTTATCAGTATGCGAAAACCGAAAAGTTCTCAAATGGAAATTCCAAAGAAAAAAGATTTAGATTCAAGGAAGTTCAGATGTTTCGTGCCCGCACTGAATCCAAACCATCGATGTATGTATATGGGGTCAGTTCTTGAATCTTGACATTTGCCCATGTTCTGATACCATATTCTCATGGCGCGTCCCCTAAGAATAGAATACCCAGGAGCTTTTTATCTGTTGGCGGCCACGAGAACGGTACCATGGATGGCCACGGTGGTTCTAGGGGG
>CAYODQ010000058.1:0-9749 GCA_964402785.1 uncultured Planctomycetia bacterium | reverse complement strand
GCCGAAAAGTATCGCAGTCTCGGAACAACGGCCAGCCAAATGTTTGAAGGAAGAGCTTTTTTTTCATAAGTTCTTGTTTAAGCATGAGATATATAAATTATCGAGTCACGCATGTCCATTTATCTGCATTTGCCCACGCCCAAAAACCCACCATCAAGGCACAAAAAGATCTTTGATGTCTTCAGTGGGCGTTAGGCAAACAGTGTTTTTCCCAAAAATACTATATCGATTACGGGCGATGAAGTTATAGAAAATATTCAAAATAAATATAGGGAATATTTGTAATATGAATCCAATAAATTTATAAATACCACCCAATTTCAATAATATGCGAATTACAGCATTGGCCTTGCGATAAATTATTCCGTCGCCCCAAAAGATCATGCTTTCCCCAGGATCGAAATGGTCCGAATCTTGTAAAGCTTGGCTGAGCTTTCCCTGCAACGATGAATATTTAAGTTGTCGGTTATGATCAATCTTGGTCAGTAAAATTACGCTTCCGCTGCATAAGACGCAAAGTTCATCAAAGAGAACAACATTGTCATTTGACTCCGCTTTACTTGAGCATTCGTCCCGCTCAAGCCTAATTGCCAGAAAAAAACAAGGAACGGCAAAAAACGCATTGATCAGCCCATGGGATATAACCATTGCGGGAACCTCAGATACCACTCTAGGGAAACCTGCCCAGAACTCATGCAGAACGGCCAAACTCATAGATAAAATAATCGAAAAAAAACTTACCAATGAAAAAAGCATTGAAAGCTTGTTCATTTTGTTCAAATGAAACGCATAATGCCCCATAAGGAAAGGCATCATGAATGAAAACCCGATAAGGCCTATACGCTTGATGTGAGAAACTCCATTTATTCCGAAGGCAACGAAGAAAAAAAGCAGTAATGATAAATAACTCCCCCACAAATAAACGTTGTTCGCCTTTTCTCTTCTGGACAAAAATGCAAAGCAACCGACGAAAATCCATCCAATGAAAATCCCGTGAAGTGCCGCATAGAAACTCCATGTCCTGTTGTACCCTAATAAACGCATATCCAGGATACCCGCCACAAACCACACGGAGGAAACCAAACTGAATACAAATGGAATGCACTCGGCAATTCCTTTTACTGAAAAAATGGACTTACATCGGCTCTTTAAGTAAAGAAAAAAACCGAAAACGCAGAACAGTGGCCACAAAATGACTGAATAATTTATTTTTAGAAGGGCGCCACACAACAAAGCTATCAGAGATACCTTATGCGCGTCCGAATAAATTTCGGACCTCTCCAAGAAAAAATACTTTGTCATTAGAGGGGCCAAAACAAAACCTATGAACAAAAAGCCGTATAAATAAATGTTCTCCGTCATCATACTGCCCTGTTGCTTTGTCTTACTCTCTCGGCAATTTCTTTGGTTGGAGCAAAACGCATGGTCGAAAATTCATGGTGAAAATCTTTGCGAATCCGTTCCCGCATCGCCAAATGATGACTTTCTCCATCGTAGATTCGATTACTTCCATGAACCATGTTTGTCATTTCGGATTCATTTTTCCATATACTAAAAGTTGAAAAAGTGTTCGGTGGACGAAATGCCGCCAGCGCTCGGATTTGACCTTTATGGTCGCGAACCTGGCCTTCAACGGGTTTTCCCCATCTTATAAATCTCGCAGTTTGGCTAAGTTTTAGCCTCGCAAGCGTAACGGCGATTACAGGTTTATCAGGTGCAGCCGCATTAGGATAAATAGCGGCATTTTTTAGCTCGGCGATTTCTCCCCAACGCCTATAGAGCCGCATTCTGACATGCCAACCGCTTTCAAAAAAGCGATGGGATGGGCGCTCTAAAAACTTATCGAGAAAGGCTTCTTCACGCCACCAAGCGAAAACAGCGAAAGTTTTGAGGTTGTATCTGGCAGTCGATAGTATTGGCTCTCCTAAGCTCATGGTAAAGAAACTCTCCGAGTGAAGAAGGCCTGAAATATTGTTATTACTCAATCGACGAAGCAAAAACCGAGAGGCATCCAAAAGAGGAAGTTTTGCCAGATGAAAACTAAAAATCTCTTTAGAATCTGGAGCGTTGTTGCTCAAGTGAGTTTAGCCAATACCAGTTGAATCCCCTCCACCAACGCCTGAAAAACAATTTTTGCGTTGTCTGGAAGTCCCGCAGTCTCGGAACAATGACCAGCCAAATGTTTGAAGAAAAAGTTTTTTCATATTTTATCGGACTCTAACTCACTGTCCAGCTGTAAACAATTCAAAAATGCTAGTGAATAAACCCTCATAAAAACACTCGCGGGCAATGCGCATGCACCCATCACTAAGATCAGGATAACCACCAAAGGCGCTCCCACAAGAAAGGCCAATATCATAAATATCCATTTTAGCTTAAACCACCACATAAAGATCATATATAAAGGGCCTAACAATAAAACGCTCACGAACAAAAGAGCCAACGCGGCCGTGACGCTCAGAGCTAGCGTCAAAGCCCCTCCTACGATCGAGGCCAGGATCTTCATCACAAAATACCGCCATACAGCCAGGCGGTTCACTTTGTATATCGGCATCCACAAACGGGAAGCCTCCATAAAATAAACGCGCTGCCGGGCCATGATAGGCAGGATAAAATCAGACACTATTGCGTACACGACCAATAAGACTAGCCCTGAGAAAAGGATCAAAAGTAAAATCGGCCAAAAATTGGCCAAAATAAACGGGATATCGGTCATCAGTTTTGGACTGATCCGAGCGACTTGGATGAACGAATACCCGGCCGGAAATAAGATCGCGGAAAAATAACACAGCGCGACCGCGGATGAAGCTAGACCAAACAACATAAGTGAATCCGCCACGTCTGCATACTGGCGAAAAGTTCTGCCAATGGCAACCTCGTTTTGATCGATCGCATAATACCAGATGAATTGAAAACGCGCGGATAGCCATATCCAAAACCATACAATCACCAACACAAGAAGAATGGCGACGATCACAAGCGGCCACACAACCGCAGCCATATACCAAGCAGGGGTTTTTTTACCCTCTTCCGGTAGCGGAGCATTCAAAAGACTGTGTTCAAACCAATATTTCTTTTTGTATTGTTCGGCCAATTCTTTTTGGGCTTTAGGATCCTGGAGCGCGCTGCTCTGAGCTGACTCTTCTGTTTTTGTTTGTACGGCGGACTTGGCAGCGCTATCTGCAGGCTCTTTTGTTTTTTGATACGTATTTAAATTACACCCGCCGGAAAGAGACCCCGCCAACCATCCGATAAAAACCAATGCCACCCATTTACGCCACGCAAAAGGCTTAAAAAGAATGGTCGAGGTTTTTGACATCGCTTCCGAGATCGACCGACGTACAGGCTTATCGATCATGCCGTCATGAGCCCAGTTCAAATAAAAGGATCTCGGACGACCCTTTGGACGAAAATTCAAGTGAAGACATCTCTGAAATAGCAGCGCCATCGGATGTTTGCAAAGACAGACCATTGATCTCGATCTCGCCTTTAGCCACTTGCACCCAAAGAGGCCTATCCTCTGAGGAGGGCTTCATATCGCCCGTCCATGTCAATTTATGCCCTGCATCCATTTGCGCTACATACAATCGAGCATCCTGATGGATCTTGACCGATCCAGCCGATCCATCGGGCGAAGCCACAAGGCAAAAACGGTTGGCTTTCTGCGCAGAAGAAAACGACTTTTGTTCATAGCTGGGCGGGATATTCTTCGCTGAGGGCAAGATCCAGATCTGGAGCAAATGAAGCTTGTTCTTGGGCGATGGGTTGGCTTCGCTGTGCGTCACTCCGCGTCCGGCGCTCATCCGCTGCACATCACCCGGACGAATCAACCCGCGATTTCCCATACTGTCTTTGTGCTCCACCTCTCCTTCGAGCACATAGGTGATGATCTCCATATCCCGATGAGAATGCGTCGGAAATCCCATCCCAGGCGCCACCCAGTCTTCGTTGATCACGCGCAAACTCCGATATCCCATATGCGTCGGATCCAAATAATCCCCGAATGAGAAGGTGTGATAAGTTTTGAGCCACCCGTGGTCAAAATAACCGCGCTCTGACGAATTTCGAATTTTGATCATATTTGCCTTAGATAATGTTCAAGGGTAACGTAATCGGCATTTCACTCATTAAGCCCAAAGAGTTATAACGAATCAAGCACTTATTAAAGATATTCTTATCCGTTAATACTTCTTGTCTAAACATCCTGTAGGCTTCTATTAAATCAGCAATAAAATCTTCCAGATTTATAATTACCAAGTTATTTTTATCATGCATTTTATGAAGCAAGGGTTTGTCATGGACAAATACATATTTAGGACCACTAACAAAAGCGTGAACTAAGCCACACCGCAAATCTTCGTACAAATTAGTAGCATTGTATTTGTCTGTTAAAAAATGAGCCACAAAATTTTTAAATCTTTCACCCGATTTACTTTTGTATGAATCTTTATCTATCCCGAAGTAAAAGCCTGCCATAGCATCAATAAAACAAGCTCCCAACACAAACCCTGCCAATTTTGCAGGGCCCTTGATACAGCCCCCATTGATCAAATCCATCATACGATTAAAAAGATGCTCATCTAGCACCGCAACAAGCTGTGTTTGATTTTGAATATTCACTGTATCTCCAAGCAAACGAATCGGATTTTACAAATGTCATAAGTAAACGGGTGACGCGGTGCGGGGATCCCCCAAAAAAACGTAGTGCCAGCCAAAGGCGCCGACACGAGGCTTTTTTGGGGGTGCAGGCACCGCGGCAGGACCCGTTTACTCATCTGCGATTAAAATAATCCGGCTCGTTGCCTTTTTTCCATTTGATATTGCAACCGATGCTGGCTTTTTGCACTGAAGGCGCAGGTTTATCCGATAAAACAGCATCAATGGCCGCGCGGAGATCTTGACCGTTCAGTGGCTTTCCGTTTCCGGGGCGGCTGTCATCCATTTGCCCACGATAAAATAATTTTCGGCTTTGATCATATAAAAAGAAATCCGGCGTGCAGGCGGCTTGATAACTTTTGGCCACTTCCTGCATGTCATCGTATAAGAAAGGAAAATGCCATTTTTGCTCAAGCGCCAGTTCTTTGAGCCGAGAGGGTGCATCATCCGGATAATTGGCCGCATCATTCGATGAAATACCCACGATGGCAATATCCTTGCTGCGATAATCCCGATCCATGCGGGTCAACTCGTCTTTGATATGCTGCACATACGGACAATGACGACAAATAAACATGACCAAAAGCGCTTTTTTGTCCTTAAATGAAGTTAGAGAGAAACTCTGCCCAAGAACAACATCTTTTAATTTAAAATCCGGCGCTGGCGATCCCAGACGCGTCATCATGGAAGGAGTTAAAACCATATTACCTCTCTATTTTTATCTGATCCGCGCCGTCGAGCCGATCTTCATCGTCTACAGTGAGTTGAATTTGCTTAAAATTATCCTGACCTAAAGATCGGGAGATCCCAGAGAAATCAAACCCAAATGCGACATTCACAAATGAGCCCTTTTTGATATCCAAAGGAAGAGCATAGTCTTTAATGCGGCTTATGAGGCCCTGATCCAGCCGCACACGCACATTGACGTACTTTCCGGGCGGCACACGTCCGTTATTAAAAAAAGAAACAGAGGGCTCATCCTGCGCCAAATCCACTTTTTTATCCGGCTCCATCACCGTCACCCACTCCCCAAATTCATTCTTGAGATCAACTTTCTGGATAGTTACAAAAAAAGGTTCTGCTGAAAAAGAAGCACCAGCGTAGATTGAACAAAAAAGAAAAACAATTGCACAGACTAATTTTAGGTATGGGTGAGGGCCAGGAAGACGGTTTGGTGTGCGGGCGAAGGCTAGGTCTAAATTGATCGCCCTCGCCTTAACCCTTGCCCAAACCGGCATCCTGACCCTAACCCTTGCCGTTTGCGAGTCTGCGCTCCGGCAGGACCCGTCCGCATTTCTCATGCTAATTTTTTTCCGGTCAGCCTTTTGTACACATCCTTGTACGCCTTGGCTGTTTTCTTCGCGATATCTTCGGGAAGGATAGGCCCTGGAGGCATTTGGTTCCAGCCGGATTCCAACAACCAATTACGAACGATCTGTTTATCCAAACTCGGCTGATCCTGCCCAACTTTATACGTTTTCTTCGGCCAAAAACGTGAGCTGTCCGGCGTCAAAACTTCGTCGATCAAGATCAGTTTATTCTTAAAAAAACCAAATTCGAATTTGGTATCCGCAATGATGATCCCTTTGGTTTTTGCGAAGATCACGCCTTTTTTATAGATCTCCAAGGTCAATTGACGGATCTTCTCTGCCGTAGGACGCCCCACCAACTTCACCGTCTCTTCAAAACCAATATTCATATCATGCCCCACCTCGGCTTTGGTGGCGGGCGTGAACAAAGGCTTCGCCAATTCCTGGCATTGCTTAAGTCCGGCCGGCAACTGATGTCCGCAAACAGCAGATGTCTTCAAATAATCCTTCCATCCCGACCCCGTGATAAAACCTCTCGCCACACATTCGACGGGCAGTGGTTTTGCGCGATGGACCAGGATGCTTCGGCCCTTGAGTGTTGCTGCGTGTTCTTTGAGGAAATTTTTATCAAAACCCATCTTTGCAACATCGGCGGTTATGACATGATTGGGGATCAATTTTTCAAATTTCTTGAACCAAAAGAGCGAGATCTGATTCAGCACTTTGCCTTTATCAGGAATAGGCGTGGGCAACACCACGTCAAACGCACTCAAACGATCCGTCGTGATGATCAACAATCTTTCTTTGTCCACTTCATATATGTCGCGGACTTTGCCTCGGTTCAAAAGTTTGAGCGGGAGATTGGTTTCCCATACTGTTTTGGAAGCGCTGCTTTTCAACATAAGACTCCTTCGATAGTTTTGCCAGATGATGCCCTTTTTAACCGATCCATGATCGCAAGCCCTATCCCCTTTCCAGGAACAGGCTCGGCCAGGATCATATCCAAATTCATTTTATCAAGTTTTCGCATCCCTTGAAAGAGAGCGGCAGCGGCCTCATAAAGATCCTCTTTGGGGCTCAAAACCTCGACCGACTCGAACAAAGAAGTGTTGGGCTTTGGGCCAAAAGCCAAAAGACCCATGCGCGGCGCCCTGCCTTTTTGATGCTGATATGCTTGAATAAGTTTTTCTGCATTTTTAAGAAAATGTTCGTAACTTTTATCCAACACGATAAAAGGGGTCCAGGGCGCATAATGACTTTCGATCTGGCCGGGCGACTCAGGTGAAGACGGTTTACCCGAAAATAGCTTCACAGGTGCTATCGATTCCAGCTGCTCCTTGGAGATCCCCCCAGGCCGCAAGAGGATCAAATGATCCTTCTCTATTTTAACAACCGTAGACTCCACACCCACTTCACAATGACCCCCGTCCAAGACAGCATCCACCGAAACACCAAGGTCCTCTCGAACATGCGCCGCTGTCGTGGGACTGGTGTAGCCAAACAAGTTGGCGCTTGGAGCCGCGATCGGATGGCCTAGAGCTTCGATCAACTGAAGCGCTACGGGATGTTTGGGCATACGCACCGCGACCGTGTCCAATCCTGATGTAACGACATCCGGGATCAGATCTGTTTTCGGAAGTACCAAAGTCAATGGCCCGGGCCAAAAAGTATCCATCAGTTTTTGCGCTATGAGCGGCACTTCCTTCCAGAGTTTCTCCGCTGCTTTTTTATCACTGACGTGAACGATCAGAGGGTCAAAAGAAGGCCGTTTTTTAATTTCAAAAACGCGGCAGACAGCTTTTGAATTAAATGCATCTGCACCAAGGCCATAAACTGTTTCGGTTGGAAAAGCAACAACCCCACCGCTTCTCAGCAGATCAGCTGCTTTTTTGATATTCTCGGGATCCTTGCCGGAAAAAACGGGCGCTACATTCACTAGGAGCGACTTGTGCTGCGCGAAAGATCGGATAAAATACGACTGAACGGAAAATTATTCCCAGGACATTCGGTGTGCTTGCCTTTGATATCTTCGTGTTTGCGCACACCGGAAAGAGGAACTCCATAGTCCTCCTGAAGCATACGAAGAAGCTGTACCATTGTGCTGTATTGAGCATCCGACACTTGATCTTCATTAAAATCCCCGACCAAGCAGATCTGGATATCGTGCGGGCGGTTAGCTATCTTTTGCTGTTTCCATCTAAAACCTACTTCCAAGGCCCCATCGGGCGTGCTCGATCCATTGCCGATCACAAAATGATAAAAAAGACCACCCATATGCCTTCTTGTATGGTCACGATGAAACGCTTTGGCTCCGCCTTTATGAGTCCCACTGTGATGCAAAGTAATCGTACGCCAATCGGATCTTGTCCTGGGAGGCCCAATAAGTCTTCGCAGGGTCTCAGTATTCAGCGGACCCTCCGTTGTACGAGACGGCCTTTCAAAAGCTTGGCGACCCGGTATGAGGATCCTCTGACCCACTTCCAAAGCACTCGGATCGGTGATATTGTTCGCAAAAGCAAGTTCATGCCAATCCAAGCCGTAGTTTTTGGCGATGCGGTAAATGGTTTGGCCCTTTTGGACCGTATGATAAAAGCCAGCACCA
The DNA here is from genome assembly GCA_964402785.1 of uncultured Planctomycetia bacterium. Lineage (GTDB taxonomy): Bacteria > Omnitrophota > Gorgyraeia > 2-02-FULL-51-18 > 2-02-FULL-51-18 > CAYODQ01. Next base: position 1,181 of record CAYODQ010000058.1, on the reverse strand, counting down.
GATGGAAACGCCGTCGGCGCCACTATATTATTTTGATATGCGGGCCGCGACGCAGGCATTTGCGAAACACGAGGTGTATGTGCGCAACCTGTCAGACACACTAAAACAGTCAGTAAAAAAAAAGTGTACTTACGAAGCACTGGCGGGTTTCGTATCGGCTGGCTTAGACTCCACCGAACTAATGTATTTTAATATCTTGTCCAATTTATCACTCAACGTGTCGATCTTGGCATCCATCTTTTTCAATTCTTCCTGCTGTTGGCGATATTTGACATACAAATACTCGTCGAAATTCATCGGTGCTGTGATTCCATTCTGAGTCACCACTGGCATGTCGGCAGGAATATTGAAATGTAACCCTTCCTTGGTCGTCATCGTCTTAAAGCCAAGTTTCTTCATCTCCTCTTCCATCCGCTTGGCTTCATCTTCGTTATAATCCGCCCAAACGAAAGCGGTCAAACAAAACATAAAACTCAAAACAATAGCACCCGATCTTTTAAACACGTTCATAGTCGTCCTCAAGCCTCACGATATCATCTTCACCCAAATAATCCCCCAACTGCACTTCAATAAAAACCAGTGGCTCTGTACCGGTATTGTGAATACGGTGTATCATCTTGATCGGAATATCTACAACGGTTCCGCGCTCTACCGAAATCGATTCTTTACCAAGGGTAACCTTACCTATACCAGAAACAACTATCCACTTTTCGGAGCGTTTTGAATGCTGTTGAAGACTCAGGCGCATGGATGGCATGACTTCGATGCGCTTGATTTGAAAGCCCTCGCCCCTATGCAAGATCTCATAGGTTCCCCAGGGTTTATCGTATACTTCCAGGCTGTTTTTCATTTTCCGGCTAGTTTATCCTACCTCTCCCCAAGAATCCAGCCTTAGATGTTGGCATGAAGTAAACCGTCAACCGAAGGCTTTCTACCGGCCCAGTCCGGCGCCCCTGCGAGGCGCCTCCTTCTGTGAGCCCCCTCGACTACGAAAGAAATGATGCTCCATGCGTCTCGGGGGTCTCAACGACCGCACGAAAGCCTTCGGTTGACGGTTTACTGGATGATTCTCCTATGAAAGGCTGTATCCGTGGCTCGTTTACACAGTATACGAAAGTAATTCATCGTGGTGGGAATGAGGTCTTAGCATCCAGCCGGTAAGAGTTGTCGCTTTTGTTCGT
>CAYODQ010000057.1:0-10505 GCA_964402785.1 uncultured Planctomycetia bacterium | reverse complement strand
TTTTCCGAGCGCTCATAGCTTTGTCATAAATGGCAATGGAGACGCCAATCCGAGCGACAGCGAGGGCTGGAAGTCCCATTTGCCGCCGCACGAGTAGATATAGGAGTTCCTTCGGCGGCAAACGGACTTTTGGCGAGGGTCCATGCCATTTATGACAAAGCTATGCGAGGAAAAGGGTAAGGGTGGGCAAAAGCGAAGTCTTTAACCGGCTTACATTTATGGGCCTACGAAAGAATTAAATATGAAACGTCTGGTTATTGGAGCGGGATTTGGATTTTTTGTGAGTGCGGGCTTCATCTAATATGTCTTTTAAGGTGATCTTGGATAAGCCGGTTTGGATCGAGGTGTAGAGTTTTTGCCAGAAAAGGGCGTTGGCGATGGCGGACTCGTCTTCGGAGGATATCTTCTCTGCTTCAGGTTTTGACTCCAGTGCATAAAAAAGATCTTCGAGGGAAATATCAGCCGGCTTCTCTGCGAGAACGTATCCGCCTTGCGGGCCGCGGACACTTTTGACGAGATCCTTTTTTTTGAGCGCGTTTAGGATCTGTTCCAGATAGGCGACCGAGATATTCTCTTTTTTGGCGATCTGCGAAACGGATAGTGAGCCTTCGCCGTAACGGTTGGCCAGGACCAGTATCGCTTTAAGCCCGTAAAGAGTGCGGGTGGAGAATTTCATTATTGATTGCTGGTGATCCGAACCTTGATCACATTAAGCTCTGACTTGATCTCGTCCAATTTCTGGATGATCTGCTCTTGCTGTTCTTCAACTTTTTTCATCCTGCCAGACAAACCGCTATCATCATCCGCAAAGGACTGGGAATAATTGAACGCCAACGCGATGACAAAACCCAAGCTCATCCAAAGAATTTTTTTCATGCTTTTTTTCTCCTGTTTATAAAGGCTGCTTTGATGGCCAAGAAAAACGATAGAACCAAAAAATAAACTCCGGCGGCTACCGCGATCCCATATCGCTCGAACGGATAAGGGATCATTTTTTCACGAAAATAAAGATCGGTGAGAAAATAACTTTGGACTCCTGCCGCGATCGGCAAAAGTCCCAACGCAATGATATTATAGAGCGCTGTCGCCAACCACGGACTCGACTTTGACACCTTTTTGTTCCAGGAATTTGATGCCCTTCTCGAGGTCTTTTTCGCTTCCAACCAGCTCAAGCGTCATCTCACCCACTGTCTCCGTCACACGCGCTTTGCGGATGTTGGGCATCACGTCATACTTCTTGGCCATGGTGAAAACAACGGGCTCTTGGATCAGTTTTTGGGGAAATACGAGTGTCACCCTTGCTTTGGCTAACTTTTTGGATTTGCCGGGTGCGCCGCCCGCGATCGCCGGTATGATAGATATATCATCGCCGGCCTTTAGCGCCGTGTCCTGTCCTTGCATGAAACGAATATCTTCTTCATTCACGTACACGTTCACAAAACGGCGAAGCTTGCCTTCGGCGTCGCATAGGCGCTCTTTGATGCCGGGGTATTGTTTTTCAAGTCCGGACAAAAGCTCATTGATATTGTTCGCATCGCACATGACTTCGGACTGGTTGTTGGTTAATTTTTGAAGCGGGGTTGGAATTCTGACTTTTATCGACATTTTATCTCCTCTATCCTTTGCGTTCCCACACGTCTTCTTTGATGCGATCATCGCCTCTGAGCGCTTTTTCAAAAGCATCCACCGAAGGCTTGATCTTATATGGTTTACCAATATGATCCGTGATCGCTTCTTGCGTTTTGAGGCCATTGCCGGTGATACAGATCACACAACTTTCGTTTTTGGGAATGACACCATTCTCGATCAGCTTTTTCGCTGTCGCTACCGTAACGCCGCCGGCCGTCTCCGTAAAAATACCCTCTGTCTTGGCCAATAACTTGATACCTTCGACGATCTCGGCATCGGTCACAGACTCACCGCTTCCACGGCTTTCCTTGATCACATCGATCGCGTAAATACCGTCTGCAGGATTACCGATAGCCAAAGACTTGGCGATCGTGCTGGGTTTGACAGGCTTGATGATATCGCTGTTTTCTTTGAGCGCTGTGACCACTGGAGAGCAGCCCAGAGCTTGCGCGCCATACATCTTTGTGTCTACCTTATCAATAAGGCCTAGCTTCTTAAACTCATTGAACGCTTTCCAGATCTTGGTCAAAAGCGAGCCGCTGGCCACAGGCACAACCACATGCTGAGGCGTCTTCCATCCCAGCTGTTCCATGATCTCATAGCCATATGTCTTGGAGCCTTCGGCATAATACGGTCTGATATTGACGTTCACAAACGCCCATCGATAGCGTGCTGCGATCTCGGCGCATAGACGATTGACGTCATCGTAATTACCTTCGACCGCGACAAGATTGGGCGCATACACAAGCGCTCCGACCACTTTTCCGATCTCAAGATCAGCCGGAATAAAAATAAATCGATTGAGCCCCGCCCAAGCGGCCTGCGCACTTACCGAACCGGCTAAATTGCCGGTTGATGCACACGCGACCGTGTGGAACCCTAACTCTTTAGCGCGTGTAAGAGCGACAGCCACTACACGATCTTTGAATGAAAGTGTCGGATGACTCACAGAGTCATCCTTAATATAAAGCTCTTTCATGCCCAAAGCACGGGCAAGATTATCCGCTCTTAAAAGGGGTGTAAATCCGGCATGATGGCCCACCGTCGGCTTACCTTCAATAGGCAAAAGCTCACGATACCGCCATATGCTCTTGGGGCCATTTTGGATTTTCTCACGAGAGATGACGGATTTGATCTTCTCATAGTCATAGTCAACTTCTAGAGAGCCGAAGCAAAATTCGCACACGTATATGGCCTCGGCCTTATAGGTGCGATGGCACTCCCTGCACTTCAAACCCTTCATGTAACTCATTGATTTTCCCTTGTAGTCTGCTGAAAAAGCCTCATCTGTGTCGTTGCGCTGCTCGTTCGCTTGTGCGACGCTATTCCCATAGCGCCTCCGCGCTCACTCGCGCGTGCCTCGCATCTGAGGCTTTTTGAGCAGACTACAACATGTAAGTTTTTTTTGAGGGAACGAAATTGTATCATTTTTTAGCCTCTTTTCCAATTATTTCATCCAAAAACGAGGTGTCAAACAGCCCCGTCAGATCCGGCTTCTTTTTGAGATATCCGGCTTTGAACGCCGCCTCACCCTGCGCTTCTACTGATGTTTTCATGGGCTGATAGGTCAGCCGAATACGCCCCAAAGCTTTATTCAAAATGTTTTCGGGGAGTTCTTTCTGAGTTTCTTTCTCAATGGCTGTTTTAATAATCTTTTTGGCCTCATCCGGATTCTTTTGAATCCAATCCGTGGTCTCCACGTGCAATTTCAGAAATTTTTTAACCAGCTCCGGGTTTTCTTTCAAAAAGGCCGTACGCACCAGCAGCACCGCAGTGGCATACTCGCCATTGGGCCACAGAGAAGCTTCGTCCAAAAATATTTTCCCAGCGGCCTTCTCTTCCAAGAGTGATACCCATGGCTCGGTTGTCCAAGCAGCATCAATTTCTTTTTTAATAAAAAGCGTTTGTTGGTCTGCATTTGAAAGCGGCAATACTTGCACATCCCCGCCCTTTTCTTTGAGGATCAGACCGTGGCTGGCCAGCCAGCTTCTAAGCGAAACATCCTGGGTGTTGCCCAGTTGAGGTGTTGCAATTTTTTTTCCTTTAAAATCTTCTGGATTGGTTATCGCAATATCATCACGCACCACCAATGCCGCACCGCCGCTGGCGGCACCCGCAATGATACGGACTGCTTCTCCGCCTGATTTCACATATCCGTTGATAGCCGGACTGGGTCCGATATAAGCGATGTCTAATTGACCGGCAAAAATAGCTTCGGTGGCAGATGAACCGGCATTGAATACTTTCCATTCTACTTTTGTCGCCGGTGAAATACTTTTTTCAAAATCTCCCTGGGTATGCAAAATAAGCGCCTGGGCATGTGCGACATTGGGAAAATGCCCAATACGCACCACCGCCGGCTCTTTCGCGCAAGCCGTCACTGTAAAAAATAAAGCCAGGCTCAATACGATCCACCGCTTCATTTGCGATCCAACCCCCAAATTTGCCTCACTTTGAGCTCGGCAGCGCCAAACACCAGTCCATCCATGATGATCCCGATCGCAATGATCACCACCATCACCGCCATCACCTGACTCATATCATTGAGCTCACGCCCCATATTCAAAAGATGTCCAAGCCCCAAACTGACAAATAAGATCTCGCCGGCCATGAGAGAGCGCCACGCAAATGACCATCCCTGCTTCAAACCCATCAATATAGACGGAAAAGCCGCCGGAAGAACCACATGCAGAAACATATCTTTACCTTTGGCGCCCATATTGCGGCCTGCCCTCAAAAAAATAGGCTGAATATTTTTCACGCCGCTGTCTGTTGCGAGGGTGATCGATAAAAGAGAGCCCATCACGACCACAAATGTGATCGCCGATTCGTTCAATCCGAACCACAAAATGGCCAGAGGCAGCCAGCAAATACTGGGAAGTGTCTGCAAGCCAACAAAAAATCCTCCTACGGTCTCGTCCAATATTTTAAATTTCCCGATAACCAAACCAACTGCTATCCCAAACACGATCGAAAGGCCGTAACCGATCAAAAGTCGTTTCATGCTGACGCCGATTCCGATCAGAAAAGACTTGTCTTTGAAACCTTGAACCAAGGTTTCTCCCACTTGGGCAGGTGATGGAAATAAATACTGCGGCCAGATCTTGGCATTGAACAAAAATTGCCACAAACCGAGCAAGAGTAAGTAGAAGATCGCTTGTCTAAAAATTTTAAGTTTCATTGATCTTTAAATATTAAAATACGGTTCCATGCTGAGATACCGTTCACCCGAATCCGGAAATATCACAACAATCGTTTTTCCGGGCCCAAGCTGTTTGGCCAATTTGAGAGCGCCCACACAAGCGGCTCCGCAAGATAAACCGGCAAATATTCCCTCTTCGCGCGACAGCCGTTTGGCCATCTGATATGCCTCTTGGTCATCGACTGTCACGATCTCATCGATCAGCTCACGATTCAAAACTTCCGGTATGAATCCCGCGCCGATACCTTGGATCATATGAGGACCAGGCTTGCCACCCGAAAGAATAGCTGACGTCTTGGGCTCCACGGCCACTACTTTAAGTTTGGGATTATGCTTCTTAAGCACTTCACTGACGCCGGTGATGGTCCCGCCGGTACCGACTCCTGCAGCAAAACCATCGATGTTGCCATCGGTGTCTTTCAGGATCTCCTTGGCGGTCGTCTTGCGATGCATGGCCGGATTGTCAGGATTCATGAATTGCTGCGGCATAAAAGCATTGGACTGGGTGGATACGATCTCGCGTGCTTTTTCCACTGCACCGAGCATGCCGTCTTTGGCGGGTGTCAAAACGACTTCAGCGCCAAAACTCTCCAAGATCTGAATTCGCTCTTGACTGGTGCCTTCCGGCATGGCGAGGATCACTTTGTAGCCCTTCACTCGCCCAACGATCGCCAAACCAATGCCGGTATTGCCGCTCGTAGGCTCGACGATCACGGATCCGGGCTTGAGAAGGCCTTTCTTTTCGGCCTGCTCGACCATATTGAGGGCGATGCGGTCTTTGACACTGCCGCCAGGATTGAACATTTCCAACTTTGCATAAACTGTTGCCATATTTTTATCGACAACTTTTTTTAATTTGACCATCGGCGTGTTACCGATCAAATCTAGAATGCTTTCATGAGCATTAACCATTAAGACCCGCCTCCCATGTAAAATACAAATTCCACGACGTCACCTTCATTGATACCAGTTGTCTCATAATCCAATTTCTGCAAAATATTTTCGTTGATCTCGACCGTGACCAACTCTGGGCGGATCTTCCATTTGAGAAGCAGATCCGAAACATTCAGCCCTTTTTTGATCTGCTGTTCTTTGCCGTTCAATTTTATTTTAATGATCTCTTCGGTCACTGCCACTTAAGCCTCCACGATCTTGATATCTTCTTCGGTAACCTGCTCATCCACAATTTTATATGATCTCAATACCGGCTTTTCCATGTCCGAAAGGGACACGATGAGGTAGCTCACATCCGGGTAAAACGCCAGGCGCACATCTTTTTGGGATGGATACGCTTCGGATGCGACATGAGAATGAAAAATGCCGTTCATCTCGACAGACTCGGCTCTCATTTTTTTGAACACATGCAACTGCTCTTTGGGATCCATAAAGTAGCTGATCGATGACAGATCCATATTGTTCATGGGATAAAAATGAGTTGCTTCGCCGGGCTTTCCCCCTAGAATGCCGCAGGCTTCATTGGGATACCCCGCCTTTGCATGCACGATCATCTGATCTAAAACTTTTTTTTTAATCTTTATCATCTCTTTGCGTTCTCCGAACTCCCTACTCCGAACCTAAATATTGCTCCCGATATTGCGCTCGACCGGTGTCATGGTCCCAGTTTTACCGATATGATAATTCGTATCCAATTGTTCTTGAGCGACTTTCTCGATCTCGTCTTTGAGCGAGGTCATGATCTTGGTTTGGGCCACAAGCAAACTCGGATCCTGCTCTTGACGCGGCCGTGCAATATGGATCGGATAATCCCTCTTGATGGTAGTCGGCCTGGCTGTCATTTCAAATACCCGATCCGCCAAAAAAGTCGCTTCGCGCACATTGTGCGTCACAAATAAAACTGTGTTTTTGGTGCGCTGCCATATTTCTTGAAGTTCCTCCATTAGCATCTGACGAGTTTGCGCATCCAGAGCCGCAAAAGGCTCGTCCATGAGTAAGATCTTGGGATTCATCACCAATGCACGGGCGATCGCCGCGCGCTGTCTCATGCCGCCCGACAGTTGATGCGGATGCGCGTTCACAAAACGCGCTAAGTGAACCATTTTGATAGCCTCGATCGCTTTATCCCGTCTTTCTTTCTCGGGAATACCGGCGATCTTAAGGCCAAACTCCACATTCTCGAGAACCGTCAGCCATGGAAATAAAGCTGCTTCTTGGAAAACCACAATGCGATCGCGCGAAGGCCCTTCGACCTTTTTGGAATCTACAAAAACCTCACCCGAGTCGGGGAACTCAAGGCCGGATATCAATGAGATCAGCGTCGATTTGCCGCATCCCGACGGCCCCAACACACATATGAATTCGCCATCCTTGATCTCAAAATTCACATCACGCAACACCTGCACGCGCTCACCCTTGTGTACAAAACTTTTGTGCACACGCTTCAAAACTACGCTCATAAGAATACCTGCTTATAATGACAGAGAGAAAAAAATGACCCCGTGAGGCGAGGGGTGACGCGGTGCGGGGGCCCCCCGAAAAAACGTAGTGCCAGCCCGAAGGGCGCCGACACGAGGCTTTTTTGGGGGTGCAGCACGGCGGCAGGCCCACGAGCTCCGGTCATTTTTTTTCCTTTGGCTTCAAATGCAATCCGCATTCTTTGTGCTCGGGGTTTTCCCACCACCAGCGGCCGGCTCGCACATCCTCACCCTCTTTAATGGCTCTCGTGCACGGCGCGCAACCTATCGACGGGTAACCCTCATCATGCAAACGGTTGTAAGGTACCGCATTCTTCTTGATATAACTTTTGATATCCTCTTCGGACCAATCCGCCAGAGGATTTATCTTATAAATTCCATTATGCGCTTCATCGAGCTCGACTTTCTGAAGCGTTGTCCTCGTCACTGCCTGAGCGCGTCGAAGCCCTGTCACCCAAGCATCCAATCCCTTGAGCGCACGATTCAAAGGCTCTACTTTTCGGATCGCACAGCATTCTTTGCGATTTTCGATGGACTCGCGAAAAGAATAAAATCCTTTCTCACGCTCGAGCTTCTCGACGGCTTGCGCCTGTGGAAAAAAAGACTCGATGGATACGCCATATTTACGACGTACCTTATCCATCACTTCGTAGGTCTCTTCGTTGAGCCGCCCGGTATCCAAAGTGAAAATTTTAACCGTTGGATCTAGCTTCACCATGATATCGATCAGCACCACATCTTCCGCGCCGAAAGACGACGCGACGGCCATCTTCGAAGAAAACTCCTTAAGCGACCACTGAAGTAGCGCTACCGCAGAAGATCTTTCAAAGTCCGCGTTTATTTTTTGAACATCAAATCGCGCTGACATGCTCCGCCTTCTTAAGAATGATACCGCCGCCGCGCACATCATGCTCATGCACGATCACAAATCGGCCCGTTTCAGCCACCTCATCAAACGTGTCGAATGCCACCGGTTTTTTTGTTGAGAGAATGAGCTCGGCAACTTCGTTTTTTGCAACTTCGCTGGCATTTTTGGCTATCTCTTCCAAGGTCGATGAGTTGATCACCTTGGTGATCGCCTCGACCACACACTCGACCTCTTGGGTCGCAAGTTTGAGAATGTATTTCTCGCCCTTTTTAAGATGTTTATTACCCATCCAAAAAAGGTTGACCGAAAGCCTGTCCGAAACCATGGTTTTGTTGGAAGCCAGGCATCCGATCTCCCCTCGCTCGACAAAGATCTGCTCTTCCATCGTAAAACCGGTGGACTCGCCTGCTTCCGCAGTTTGCGGCATAGGCGCATTCCACTTCTCGATCGCCTTGATCTTAGTGTGCTTGCCGGAGGGCATAAAAAAGAGCTCGTCACCGATCTTCACCTTGCCGGACTCGATACGGCCTGCGATGATGCGGCGTTTATCGAATTTGTAAACATCCTGCACCGGGAAACGAAGAGGCGCTTTGGAACGATCATCGCTCGCTGAAAAATTATCCAGGATCTCCATGATCGTCTGGCCCTTGTACCAAGGCATTTTGTCTGAATGTGTCATGACATTCTCACCGTGATACGCCGAGATCGGGATAAATGTGCGCGCTTTCACGTTGATCGTGGCCAAATACTTGGTATAAGCCTCGACTGTTTTGTTATAAACATCTTCGGAGTATTTCACCAGATCCATTTTATTCATGACGATCGCGATTTGCTTGATCCCCAAAAGCGACAAAAGATAAGCATGGCGCTTGGTCTGCTCTTGGATACCCTCTTCGGCATCGATCATAAGAAATGCCACATCCGCATTCGACGCGCCCGAGATCATATTTTTCAGAAACTCTTTATGACCCGGAGCATCAATGATCACATAATTGCGTTTTTTGGACTTAAAGAACATTTGCGCGACATCGATGGTGATGCCTTGATCGCGTTCTTCTTCGAGGCCGTCGAGCAAGAATGCAAACTCAAAACCTTTGCCCTGATCATCGCAGACCTGCTGGACATGCTTCATCTTGGTCTCAGGTATGAATCCTGTGTCATGCAGAAGACGTCCGACGAGAGTCGACTTTCCGTGGTCCACGTGACCCACCATGACAATTTTAAGTGTTTCACCCGTCAGCGGCTCGGTGTTCACCGTATGATGCGTGCTCATTACATGTACCCTTTCGATCTTAGACGTTGCATGGCGTAAGTATCTTCCTGATCCTGAGCGCGGCCGGCTCTTTCGGAGGTTTTGGTGGCCTTGAGCTCTTTGATGATCTCGTCCACATTGGACGCAGGTGAATCAATGGTCGCGGTGCACGGCGCACATCCCAGACTGCGATAGCGTTTGCCGTTCTTGGAAAAATACAAACTGACCACAGGAATATTCTCCCGCTTGATGTACTCCCACACATTGGTCTCCGTCCAATGCAAAAGCGGATGAATACGAATGTGAGTATTCTCATCAAAATTGGTTTTGAACTGATCCCAAAGCTCCGGCGGCTGATCCTTAAAATCCCACTCAAAGTTTTTGTCGCGCGGCGAAAAATATCTCTCCTTGGCGCGCGTAGACTCTTCATCACGTCGGATACCCAGGATCAATCCCTTAAAATCATGTTCCTCCATGATCTGCTGAAGACCATTGGTTTTGAGGGCTGTGCAGCAGTTGATGCGGCCCAGCGTATGGTTCATCCCTTCAGCCAACGCCTTCTTGTTTTGGCCAACGATAAGATTGACCCCCCATTCTTTGGCGTATTTATCTCGAAACTCGATCATTTCGGGGATCTTGTAGCTGGTGTCGATATGCACCAACGGGATCGGCACATGGCCATAAAATGCTTTACGTGCCAGCCACAAAAGAACATTGGAGTCTTTTCCAATAGACCATAACATGGCAAGCTTCTTGAACTTTTTCTGAGCTTCTCTCAGAATGAAAATTGATTGATTCTCTAATTTATCCAGATGATCCACGACATTCCTCTCATATATAACTAATTTACTAAACTATAGTAGTACATAATTGATACCATATATAAGTTAATCTGTCAAATATAAACTCGCTCCCCAAGAATCAGCGCCTTGATAGTTTAAGTTATGAAGTAAACCGACAAGAGGTATTCCCCTCCGGGATACGCTCCGAGGTCCCTGCGAGACCTCTCGCTTCTTGGGCTCCTCGGCTACGTCAAAAACAGATGCTCCCTGCGCCTCGTCGTCCCAGGTGGACTTCCCCCGATTTAGTGGACACGGTTAATGGTCTCATATTGCTCTGGGC
>CAYODQ010000056.1:0-10519 GCA_964402785.1 uncultured Planctomycetia bacterium | reverse complement strand
AGGCAGGCTCCGAGGCCCCTGCGAGGCCTCTCGCTTCGTGGGCTCCTCGGCTATGAAAGAAATGACGTTCCCTGCGCCTCGTCGTCCCAAGACTCCTACGGGAGATATCCCTTGTCGGCTTGAAATGATTTTCTTATTCAAAGGCTGGATACGTGGCTCGTTTTACACAGTATACGAAACTAATTCATCCAGCAGTTTTTGGTTGGTACAAGGCTGCATTTTTTATGTTTTGTTGGTTTTGTTTGAGTAGGCGAGTCATGTTTAGACTTGAATAATAGAAAGCGGCTTTGGAGGGACGTTAAATCGACGAGCGGCCAGGTATCTCCACTATTTAAGGATGTGTTTTTTGGTTTAATTATAAAAGAATGAGCGAGGAGATTTCCGAGTCCGATTTCTCTCGGTGGGAGAAATCGGACGATCCCGGAAAAGCCGCTTTCTGTTATTCAAGTCTCAATCAAGGTGAGTAAATGCCCCAGCCCCGAATCGAACGGGGATGGCAGGTTTAGGAAACCTGTGCTCTATCCAATTGAGCTACCGGGGCGAAAAGTTACGGTTAAGAGGTTGGGTCGGGTGCGATTTTTTCGCTAGATGAGGTGCTGCTGGAAAAGGCTCTCGGAGCGGATGGAATTCGTACGATCCTGGTGTTCGGGTTTTTGGGGGCAACAAATAGTCTTGGTATTTGAGGTAGTTTTGGAACGTTTGGCACTTTAACCGAGGCGGGTTTTTTGACGGTTGAGTTGACGCTATCTTTTAATTGCCCGTCAGAAGAAGCGGTCATCGATTGAATCGCCTTTTTTTCCGCGTCTGTCAATTCAAGATCTGCTTGCTTTGCGGCCGGCTGCGTGGGGATTCCTTTTAATTTTTTCTTATTAGGGTGAGCGGGGATACCTTTTGGCTTATTTGATTTATCGGAAGTAGACTTTTTAATAAAATTACTATTCCAGGAAAAGAAACTCTTAGATTCATCCGCAAAAGAGGGGGAGCTACTGGTCATAGTTACCACTAAGCCTAGCGCCAGTAAACTGTGGATCTTTTCTTGGAAAGGCGTCATAGGAAGTGAGTCTACCATACACCCAAAAAAAATCAAGCGATTCTCATTTTTTTAATCAAAAGTTGCATAAAAAAATCTTATGTAATAAGATAGGCGCAAACAAGATAAGGTGTAAAAATGCCATCACCCAAAACTCCAAAGAACACGATTCAACCCCAGAGAAACAGTGTTTTTCTTGTATTGTTGGTTTTGGTAAGCCTGACTGTTAACGGATATCTCCTTTTTAATAAAAAAAATAAAGAACATAAACCATTGGTAACGATGGGAGGCCAATCCTTCCTCTGGAAAGACATATCTTCGAAGGGCAAGATGGTCATGGCCAATTTAGATCTCAATTATTATTCAACGCTTAAGCGCGAAGCGGACATATGGGTCGAAAATCAATTATTACCAAAGGAGGCACAGGCTCGATCTATGACCGTAGCGGACCTGCTAAAAACTGAGGTTTTGGATCAGACGCAGGTTAATCCCGATGACGTGTTTAAGAGGTATGTGCAGTCGCCCCAGGCTGACAAGCTGCCATGGCCGCAAGTATTAAAGGATATTGAAAATGAGATGAAGGGGTCTCAAGCGGAAGAAAAAAAGCGTGAATACTTAGAAAAGCTTTATCCCAAATACAGTGTTCGTTATCTGCTAGAGAAGCCGCGCGCAGACACCGCTCTCGTTAATGCGGGCGGGCGTTTTCCGGTATACGAAAGGTCGACAGCTGGCACGCCGTTGCGAGGTTCTTCGGGCGCTCCGATTTTGTTGGAAGTGTACGGGGATTTCATGTGCCCTTTTTCAGTAAAATTTAACTCGACAGTTCGCGAGCTTCAGAGCCTTTATCCAGACAAAATCCTAGTCTCATTCCGTCATTTCCCGCTGCCTTTTCACCAGGGCGCTCATTTAATGGCAGAAGCTTCACTGTGCGCAGAAGAGCAGGGAAAATTTTGGGAGTACCATGACCGTATGATGATGGAGGCAAAAAAAAGGGAAAAGCCGGAGCTTGTTCAGATGGCAAGCGATCTGGGTTTAAGTTCTCCCAAGTTCGTCGATTGTCTCGATAATGGAAAAAATGTCAAAAAAGTTGATGAGGATATTGCGCGGGGTCGGGCTGCCGGGGTTCTGGGGACACCGGGTTATTTAATCAATGGGCGTATCGGGTCAGGCGCCATACCAGTGGATTCGATGAAGCCGCTCATTGAGTGGCATTTAAACCCCAAGGGCATGTACCCTGGAAAACCCAATCCGTCCGCCAACAAGCCGGCGCCAGGGGCGGGCCATATGGGCTCACAAGGGATTGATCCGGCAAAAGTTTATCCTATAGATGAAGCTTGGTTGAAAAAAGGTTTTTCACGGGGCCCTGCGACGGCATCGGTGACATTGGTGGAGTTTTTTGATTACAATTGCCCGTTTTGTCGAAAGGGGGTTGAAGTGTCCGATGCTTTGGCGGCTCAGTATGGCGATAAGCTTAGGATTGTTTCGAAGCATTTTCCCTTACCCATGCATGCAAACGCAAGCAAGGCGTCCGAGGCGCTTCTGTGCGCAAATGAGCAGTCAAAATTTATGGAGCTTCGTAAAGAAATTTTAGGTGATTCGTGGGGCAAGACCTCAGTTGACGATTTAAAGGTTGCAGCAAAAAAAGTAGGGTTAGATTCAGCTGTTTTTGATACGTGTCTCGACAGCGGCAAAATGAAGCAAGTTATCGAGGAAGATATTAAGGTCTCCGCGGGTATAGGTGTGCAAAGCACGCCTACTTTTACGATCAACGGATCTCCGGTCATCGGCGCCCAGCCGGTCGAACAATTTAAAAAAGTTATCGACGAAAAGCTGGCTTCCAAAAAATAAACAGAAAAGAGACCTGTGTGACGTTTGAGGAATTGGTTGGACAAATAAAAAAACTTCCGCTCGAAGAGTTGAGAAAAGAATACGATGGTTATTTTGAGTTTGTGGTGTCCGGTGATCACATTCAAAAATTATATCCGGTACTAGAAGAGTACTTTGGTGTTCCGTTCAAACCGCCTGGCATCGAACCCAACATTCATGTAGAGAATATGGCTAAGGAGCTGGGAGGCGTGCGCAAGCAACAAACTCTCTATTATGTTCAAACCAATGGATTGTCGCATTGCGGTATGATCTGGCCGTGGAATGACGGCTCTCGGGTTACCGTCAAACTAGCCAAGGGTGCGGTTCAGATCCACCCCTAGCGTTTATTTAGTTGTAGAACGCTTAGCTTCGGTTTGCCGGATAAAGGATGCAAAAGGATTTTGGGGATCCATCTCATCAGGTCGCAGGATCAGAAAATCCAGCTTGGAAATTTCTAACACCCGTTTCACCGGAAGCGTCACATCGTAGAGCGCAAAAAATGATCCATCTTGTTTCGATTTTTTATGCACACCTAAAAGCGCACCCAACCCCATACTGGAAATATACCGCACCTTGGACATATCAAAGAGGAGATGAGGCGCTGTGCTGGATCGATTGACCATCGCTTCAAGATGGTTTTTGAAATCGTGGGAAGTGGATGAGTCGATGGCTCCCTCGGGTTTTACAACCCAGGTGTTTTGCGCCAAAGCTTCATTTTTTAAGCTCAGATCTGAGGAAAAAGTGACATCTCGTTTCATGGGAGTATTTTACAGGGTATGAAGGCATTTTCCAAGCGCGCGAATTGGGAGGCCAAACCCAACCCATGGTCTTTGCTCTTGGACCAAAAAAAGGCCGAGGGAGCAAGTCTCTTGGATCTGACGGCTTCCAATCCCACATCAGTGGGATTTTTGTACCCAAAAAGCAGCTGCTTTTCTCAACTAAGTCATCCTCAAAACACAGTTTACGAGCCGGATCCGCAAGGAGTGCTGTCTGCACGAAAAGCTATCGCTGCGTATTATCAAAAAAAGCGGTCTACCTCAATTTTGCCGGAGGATATATTTCTTACACCCGGAACCAGTGATGGTTATCATTATTTATTTCGGCTTTTATGTGATCCGGGGGATGAGATCGTGCATGCAGCGCCCGGCTACCCTCTTTTTGACATGCTGGCAGATCTAAACGACATCACGCTTAAAAAATTCCATCTGCAATATCGGATGGGACGCTGGCAATTGGACGCAGCATCTCTCGAGGCATCCATCTCATCGCGCACCAAAGCGGTGCTGGTGGTGCACCCCAATAATCCCACAGGTCATTATTGGACGGTCGAAGAAAAAAAAGTGATCCAAAGAATTTGCGCCCATAAGAATATCGCATTGATCGTGGACGAGGTTTTTTGGGACTATACATGGGATCCGAGATCAGATCGTCCTCATTTTGCTGAGCCCGGATCACAGGTGCTCCAATTCACACTCAGCGGTATATCAAAGGTGCTGGGCTTACCTCAAATGAAGCTTTCATGGGTCACGGTCCATGGCCCGGAGAGCGACAAGTTGCGCGTGCGCGAGAGGCTGGCCATGATCGGGGACACCTATTTATCTGTCAGTACGCCGATCCAGAATGCTTTGCCTTCGTGGTTTTCTCAGATCGATATGATTCAAGGTGAAATTTTGGAACGTATCCAAAAAAACAGGGATATCCTGAAAAATGCCATTCCAAATAAAATGGCTGCGCTTTGTGGTGCTGACGGTGGTTGGTATGCGGTCCTGGCTTTGGCGGCGGGCTTGGACGATGAGGAGCTGGCAATGGATCTTCTGAGACGAAAGAACGTGGTCGTTCACCCCGGATATTTCTTTGATTTCTTCGAGGGAGAATATTTGGTGTTGAGTTTGTTGACAGATCCGAACCTCTTCAAAGAAGGTGTAGAAAGAATATTTATATAACTAATACACTTATATATATATGCAAAAAATCATATATATATAAAAGTAAAATACTTGACAATTAAATGTTCCGATGTTAATTTATCAGGCTCATGATATAATCACGCATTCAACAAAGGATAACTATGTCTCTCAAAGAAGTGTACGAGTGGAATCACAATATTTACGATGAGAAATTACGCACCCAGCTTTTGCCCGAGGAAGAGGGTGAGATCAAGCGTTTTCAGGTTGAAATAGACCGTCTCGAAAAGGGCGCTTTGGATCCCGATGATTTTCGCAGGTTCCGTTTAAATAATGGTATTTACGGTATACGCGGTGCCGAGAACCGCCACATGATCCGTATCAAGATCCGTTTTGGCAATATGAATGCGCTGCAGCTTGAGCGCATTGCTGATATCACTGAAAAATACGCTCCCAATAAATTGGCGCATGTCACCACTCGCCAAGCTATCCAGCTGCATGAGATCTTGCGTTCCGATGTGCCCGCGATCCTGCGCGGGATCATGGAAGTGGGGCTTACGTCCCGTGAAGCTTGCGGCAATACCGTGCGCAATGTCACGTGTTCTCATTACACGGGCATTTCTCCCAAAGAATTATTCGACGTAGCGCCTTACGCAGATCTGCTGAGTTTGTATTTCTTACGTCATCCTGTGTCGCAGAATTTACCGCGTAAGTTCAAGATCGCATTTGAATCCAGCCCGGATGAAGATTGGGCGAAGATCGGTATCCATGACATTGGGTTTGTCGCACAAACCAAAATGGTCAATGGCAAAGAGGTGAGGGGTTTTAAGACGTATGTGGGCGGCGGGCTGGGCAGCACCCCGTTTCCGGCGCAGCTTTTGGAAGAGTTTACTCCGGCTGAGTGGTTGCTGCCGACCACTGAAGCCGTGATCCGTATTTTTGACCGCTCCGGCGAGCGCAAAGATAAGAATCGTGCCCGTATCAAGTATCTTGTGGCTAAGTGGGGGATAGACACTTTCCGCGAAGAGTTCTTGGCCGAGAGGCGTCAAGTGATCGCCACGGGTTCCGGAAAAGAAGCGTTCTGGAAATTAAATTTAGAAGAGTACAAAGCACCCATTCTCAAAACACCCGCTCCCACAGAGGCGCTTTCGGTGCCTCCGGGATTTGAAGATTGGAAGAAAACCAATACATTCGAGCAGAAACAAAAGGGTTATTTTGCGGTCAATGTCCGCTGTCCTCTGGGTGATATCAACCCGGATCAGATGAGGAAATTGGCGAAGATATCACGTGAGTTCTGCGATGGGCGCTTGCGCACGACGATCTCTCAGAATATTCTTCTGCATTGGATCCCTGAAAAATCTCTCAAGGCTTTGTATGCTAGGCTTGAGCCAATCGGTTTGGCACTTCGCGGCGCCGAGACTGTCACGGATATCACACGCTGTCCCGGTGCGGATACTTGTCAGATCGCGATCACACATTCCAAAGGATTGGCGTTTGAAATGGGCAAGATCTTCACCGATAGTTATGGGTCTGATCCGACATTTAAAGATGTCACGATCAAGATATCGGGCTGTACCAATTCATGCGGACAGCATCATATTGCCAATATCGGGTTTCATGGAGCGTCTAAAAATGTGGAGGGTAAAGCGGTCCCTCATTATCAGCTCATGATCGGTGGATACACCTCGAAAGACGGTGTGGCTGTGTTCGGCAAGCGTATCGCACAGATACCGGCTCGCCGCACACCGGATGTGACGAAGGCCATTCTAGATGCCTTTAAAAAGGATAAAAAAGAAGGCGAGAGCTTCCTCGCATTTTCCCAGCGGGTGGGTGCGGATACGTTTAAAAAAATAGCCGAGCCCTTTGTCGCCATCCCCTCCTACGACAAAGAGCCTTTGTTGTATGAAGATCTGGGCGATCCGGGTAAACCCTTTCAGCTGAATATGGGCAAAGGCGAGTGCGCAGCGTAACACTCAACCCCGAGCCTGTCGTCAAGCTCGAGAATTATTTTCACAATTCGTTTGATAACGCCGTCGCCACCGCCAGGACCTGTTATTCCTCGCGCGTCATCACGACGGAGGATGTCTCCAAAGATGATAGATCGAGGGAGCTCCGCGACCGTATTGCGGAGTCGATCTACAAAGCCGGGCATCACACCACCATCCAGCACGCTACGTTTCAATTTATTTTAGATAAGGTTTCCCGTCAGTTCATCTGGTCGTTTCTTCATAGCCATCCGTTCTATAATTCGGAGCAAGTCAGTCAGCGGTATGTTGAGGTGGCTCCGGGCCGATTCACCATACCTCCGATCGAAGATAAAGCGCTTGATCTGTATATGGAAACGGTCCAACTTCAAACGGACGCCTATAAAAAATTGATCGAGATCTTGGATGCTCCGATCCGTGCTCAGTACGGAAAAATATTTCCCAACCGTGACCCCGAGCTCAAGCGGTGGAAGGGCGGTTTGAAGAAGCGCGCTCAAGAAGTGGCGCGTTATGTGCTGCCGGTTGCGACGCACGCACATCTTTATCATACGATCAGCGGGCTGACGCTGCATCGTTATCACCGGCTCATGAATCAATGGGATACGCCATTTGAGCAGAAGATCGTGATCGAGAAGATGATCGATGCAGTGAATGCTGTGGATCCGCTTTTCTTTAAAAATATCGAGGACGCACTGCCTCTTGAGCAAACGCCCGAGTATCAATTTTTTGCGCTGAGAAATTCTTATGAGGAGATTCCTTCGAGGGAAGAATTTGTTGCTGAGTTCGATCATCAATTGGGCGAAAGAACGTCTAAGCTCATCGACTACAAAGTAAATGGTCAAAAGACCATGGCGCAGGCGGTGCGTTCGGTTTTGGGGCTGACGGAAAGAGAGCTTTCCGAGGCAGACGCGATCGATCTTGTGATGAATCCCGCCAAAAATCCGTATTTTGGAGAGTCGCTCAATCTTACGTCTATGGGTAAGCTTTCGCGGGCGATGAATCATCCGCATTTTACATTCATGAAGAAAATATCCCACACGGCGGATTCTCAGGATCAACGCCATCGCATGACGCCGGCCACCAGGCCTATTTTGCATCGTCATTTTGTGGCTTCGCGGCCTGATTACATCACACCTGTTTTAGTTTTGAATTCAGCCGAAGCTACGGATTTTTATCACGTGACGATGAAGGTTGTGTGGAAAAATATCGGGCTTTTATTGGATATGGGCGTTGCGGAGGAGTTTGCGCTGTATCTATTACCCAATGCTTTTCCGATCCGATTTGTGGAGTCCGGCGATCTTTTGAGTCATCATCATAAATGGACCAAGCGGCTTTGTTATACAGCGCAGGAAGAGATCTGGAATATGTGCAAGGACGAAGTCTCCCAAGTTACTCCCATTTTTCCTGCGATCGGCCGGTATTTGCTCCCGCCTTGCGGCTTGCGTCTCCAATCCGGCACGCGGCCCTACTGTCCGGAAGGGGAGCGGTTTTGCGGAGTTCCTGTATGGAAGCTCAAAGTGGATCAATTTGAGCGAGTGATCTAGGCCTGGTTGACAATACAAAATCTTTTTATGATATACTGGCGTCAGTCTAAACGGATGGCCCTAAAGGCCTTAGGAGAGAAAAAATGAAATTGTCGAAGAATTTAGCGATTTATGTTTTGATGGTCGGTATTTTTTTGGGCGGATCTGTCTCCATGGCTCAGGGCCAGGATTATTCAGGCAGCGGCGAAGATCCCAATAAGAAGATTTTGAAAAGTGGCTTGCTGGGTGCCGGTGTGGGTGCTATTTCCGCAGAAGCATCAGGCGGTAAAGCCGGTACGGGTGCCTTGGTCGGCGCAGGTACCAATGTGATCGGTGGAGCGCTTTTGGATACTTTGACCACCCCTTCACAGCCTCGTCAACAGCCGGTTCAGTATGTACAGCAAGCTCCCGTTCAGACCTATCAAACACAGACTTATTCAGCTCCTCAGCAATCTTATCCTGTGCAAACGCAATCCACACAATATCGCGTGGTGGATCAACAGCCCGTGTATGCGCAGCAGCCGGTTTATTATCAGCCCGCTCCTCAGCAGGATCCCAACCAGAAGATCATCAAACAAGGTCTCTTGGGTGCGGGTGTGGGTGCTATCTCTGCCAGCGCTTCGGGTGGTAAAGCTGGGAAAGGTGCTTTGATCGGTGCTGGTACGAACGTGATCGGCGGCGCTTTGCTCGACACACTAATGGGTGGGTCTCAACCGCAACAGCAACAACCGGTTTATTATCAACAAGCTCCTGTTCAGTATGTACAGCAACAACAGCCTAGCTACAACCAGGCTCCTCAGTTTAGCTCTTCGGCGTCCTCTTCACAGCCCAAGAAGAAAATTATTCGCAAGTACGACAGTGATGGCAATGTCATCTCTGAAGAAGAAGTTTGGGAATAAATAAAGAAACATTAACCCACCAGATCAAGCAATTCGCGCTGAATGAAGCCGGGTTTGATCTGGTGGGTTTTTCTGTTTCTAAGTTGCCGGATGTTTACGAGCAGGGTTTAAATCGGTGGATCGAAAAAGGCCATGCCGGAACCATGGCTTACATGGCTCGCGAGCCAAAGCGACGCTCAAGCTCCGATCAAGTTTTGCCTTCTGTTAAATCCGTCATATCCTTAGCGCTCAATTATTATCATCCTGAAGATCCCAAGCCTGAAAACGCCCATGTGGGCAAGGTGGCCAAATACGCTTATGGCCAGGATTATCATCTCCTCATCGAAGAAAAGCTCAAAAAATTAAAAAGTTATGTTCTGGAGATCGGGGGAGAAGGCACGGAAGCTAAAGATTATGTGGATACGGGCCCGGTGTTGGAAAAAGCATACGCCAAAGAGGCGGGGCTTGGTTTTTTTGGCAAGAATACCAATATCATCACGCGCGAATATGGCTCGTGGGTGCTACTGGCGAGTATTTTGACCAATTTAGAATTAGTGCCAGATAAGCCGCATGCTGGCTCTTGCGGGAGTTGCCGGATCTGTATCGACGCTTGTCCCACGGATGCGCTCCTCGGGAATTATGAAATGGATGCACGCCGCTGTATCTCGTATCTCACCATCGAAACCAAATCACCGATCCCTCAAGAGCTATCCGCAAAATTCGGCGACTGGGTTTTTGGCTGTGACATCTGCCAAGATGTATGCCCCTATAATTTTCGTGCTAAAACTACGAAAGAAGAGCAGCTGTATCCACTCAAAAAAGCCGGCACATGGATCAATCTCAGCCCCGTTCATTTGCCATCCCAAAGTCCGCTTAAGCGCTCGAAATATTTAAAACAGCTTCACTCATAACTTCTCAAATTCTCTCTCTTGGTCGTAGATGTTGAGCTGATAGTATCTTTTAATTTTATTCGCCCTTTCCCGTTTGGTTGCATGGTTTTGTTGTAAGTCATTTGGACCCTCGGACAAAATCCAAGACGCTTCGGTAGTAGTCCCATATCAACAGGGCGAAGCGTCCAGTGGATTTCCAGCTCGCCTGATAGTAAAAGATGAGCTCGTGCCGTCTCCAAACGACTTACAACAAAACCATAAGCGCATCCAAACGGCCGGGAACGAATAAAATCAAAAGATACTATCGGCTGAACCTCTAAGCTGGCGCTCGGCCATGAGAATCTCAATGAACGAGTGCCGCCCTAACATCCAGCCGGTAACAGATTTTAATTCCCGACATTCCCGGCCTTTTCCGAGCGCTCATAGCTTTGTCATAAATGGCA
>CAYODQ010000055.1:0-10582 GCA_964402785.1 uncultured Planctomycetia bacterium | reverse complement strand
GGTTGACGGTTTGCTGGATGAGACTCTTATGAATGGCTGGATACGTGGCTCGTTTACACAGTATATGAAAAACTCATCCAAACGATCGAACGCCGCCATAGAATCTAGCCGGTAACTAATTTCAATTCTCGACATTCCCGGCCCTTTTGGAGCGCTTATGGTTTTGTTGTAAGTGGGAGTGGAGACGCCACTTGAAAACCCAATTGGCCGAGCCTTATATATAGCGCGAGTGCGTCATGGCTCTTTAAGCTTATCGCACGAGTGTACCTCCGAGGCCAACGGACTTTTGGCGAGCCAGCCTGCCGGCAGGCAGGGGTCCGCCCCACTTACAACAAAACCATGCGAGAAAAGGGGTAAGGGTGGCGAGAATTGAAATTAGTTACCGGCTACATCTATGGACAAGAGAGAGAAGTTCAGACTTTTACAATATAGGAGATAATTCGACCGGCTTCGGAGCCTTCTTTGCGGAAGGAGTGGAAGTCTTTGTTTTCGGAGACGGTGCAGATGGATTCATTGTGGATACGCTTTGGACTGGCGCCCGCTTCGATGAGCTGGCGTTTATTTTCAGCAGCCAGATCAAAATAAAGCTTAGAATTCATCCTTTTAAAGGATGTCGCCGGAAAATATTGTGTAAATTCCTCTCCCACCTCATAATTCTCGCGGCTGATGCAGGGGCCGAAAATTATATTCACAGCGGATGGATCCACTGCGGCTCTGCGCCCGATTTGCTGAAGTGCCTCCTGGGCAATTTTTTGCTGCGTCCCCCTCCATCCCGCATGGATCACGCCCACCCAGTCTTTTACCTGAAAAAATATGGATAGGCAATCTGCGCTCATCGACAACAGGCATAGCCCAGGAATATTGGTCAACGCACCATCCCGTTCTTTGAAATAGTAAAAACCCGGCTTCTCAAACGCGTTTGCATCGGTAAAAACTTCAAAGTCATCCCCATGCACCTGATTGAGAACAACATACCGTTCGACGGGCGTCTTTGATAAAGCAAAGACCTGATTGCCATGAAGAAGTTTTGAAAACGCCTCCTGGTTAGCGTTATCCATCAACTCACCCGTTTTCTTAATATGTAAGGGAAAGTGTTTGGTGGTGTACCCCGCTCTCACACCTAGATCACGCCACTCATCCAGCGTGATCACTTTTGGTTTTGAAATCTTTCTGACGTATTTTCTTCTGATAATAGACGCTAACCTTGGAGAAAGAAATGAAATGCCCAATAAAATAAAAAGAATCCCTTGAAGAAAAGGAAGAAAAAGACCTGCAATGCCTAGCAGTATAAAAAATACACCCGCAACGGTCGTAACGACGCGCTTCAACGGCTTACTTCGGAAAAAGAAAGATCTAGTACAGGGTAAGTTTTGGCATCTTCGTCGTCAAAATGCCACCATTCGGTCGTAAGCCCATGAAATCCTTCTTTTTCCATGGCTTCCTGAAGAATTTGACGATTCTTTCTCTCTTCATCCGTCCCGCCGGAGTAATCACGGTGCGCCCTCTCAGAGAATTCATCATAAGCTGACGGCATGGGGAGCTCTTTACCCTCTTTATCAACCAACGTCACATCTACGGCTGCGCCACGATTATGGTTTGAGCCCTTGGCAGGGTTGGCAACATAGCCTTCCACAGGAAATTTAGCCCACATTTTTTTCTGCACCGATAAAGGCCGGTAAGCATCAAAAAACTTGAGTGATAAACCCTGAGCTTGTAGTGACCGCTGAACACGGGCTAATTTTTCCGCAACTTCCTTACGAATAAGGCATCGTGCCTCGGGATAAAGCACCTCTTTGGTGAAATTATCTGCCGTCGCGTATTTTATTTCGACGTGTATGCCGGGAATTGTTTTGGTGAGATCAACCAAGGGGTTTCCTTCGGAAGCACATACGGAGACTATAGACCATAGACTATAGACGATAGACAAAAAACAAAATTTAAAAAAAGCCGGAGATGTTCTAGCGCTTTTCTTCAAATTGGTCTATTGTCTATGGTCTATAGACTATAGTCTGTTATTTTATCGGACGCCGCTATTTTTGCGGGCGTTGTAATTATCCTGCTGGGCTTTGAAGAAATTGACAGGATTGGCGTTGGTCCAAAAATTCCCCCAAGAGGATGTGCTTTGCTTCAGACCAGAGCGCTCGCCTTCGCGAGAAAAAAAGTTGCCCATTTTTTGACTCACGCTCTTGACTGATTCTTTCACGGTGGCTTGAGTTGTAGCCGCATAAGATAAAGATGATGTCATCAAAACGAACAATACCAACAGTGCTGCCTTCTTCATATTTCCTCCTTGTTAACTTAACTGTTAAAAAAATCCCTCGCTGCCTGCTTCCCCGTCACTTCTTTGTAATCATCATAGTCAATAAATGTCAGATCCGGCCGCCTGTCCTTGATCCGTTTGACCGTAGCTCCGCGATCACGATCCAGCTTGCCGGCGTTTCTGGATGTGATGAACCTGAACTGAGTGCCGCATTTGGGACAATTTTTGGCTTTCGCGTAATCGATCCCAAGCTCACGGCATGCCGAGCAATCTGCCGTCAGATCACCGACGATCAAAAGGCACTTGGCGATCTCCTGAGTATCACACAACTGCCAGATACGAAGATAATAATTCATCAGAACAGGCTTGTCGGAAAACTACTCTCTGTTTTCTTTGATTCTAAAATATCTTGCGCCGCATGGCTCCAATCGATCAACACCTCATGCGTTTGATAATCGCGATTGGATACAAAAAGGATCTTGCCGTGTTTAAGCCCGTACTCGTACACATCCTTTGTGATACGGACATCATCCATACAATATTTTTTAAGCTCTTCCATCTTGCCATCCCTAAAAAGCTGTAACGCATCCCATCCGCTGCCGGATTTGGAGCTTTTGAGAGTCGCTTGCGCAACACTTTGCAAACTGATGCGGTGGCCGCGTACCTTTTCGAACTCGACCAAAATATCCAACACTGGAAAATTCTTGATGGGTGTCATGAGATACGGCTGAAGAACCTCCATGTCAAAATCTCTCACATTAAATCCGACTACAAGGTCGGCTTTTTTCAAAAATTCCTCAAGCTTCATCATCTCTTTTTCTTCAAAAGCATAATACTGATCAGTGCGAGAGTCGTAAATGCAGGCGCAGGAAACCTTGAGAAGATGCAGCTTTTTGCGGTCTACTTCGTGAAAACCTTTTTGGGTTTCAATATCCAAGACCACAAAATTAGGCTTAGCGGACACGAGATGCTCCCAATACGAGCACACCGGCGCACCGGCGCACCTGGGCACCTGTAGCTTGAATTTTGGTGCTGCGGTGCTCTGGTGCTCTGGTGCTCAACAAGTTGTGGCTCCTTCAGAGGCAGAATTAACCAGTTGCGAGTATTTTTTGAGTACGCCTGTACGGATATTGGGCTGATAAGGTTTGAGCTTTTTAAGGCGCGCCCTGATCTCCTTATCGGTCAATTCAACATGGATCGAGAATTTATTGGCATCGATGACGATCATATCGCCATTTTTAAGCGCAGCGAGCGTGCCGCCAACAGCCGCCTCTGGTGCCACATGCCCCACCACGAACCCATGAGAGCCGCCTGAAAACCGTCCATCCGTGATCAGCGCCACGGAGTCACCAAGACCAGACCCGATCACAGCGCTTGTAACAGCCAACATCTCGCGCATACCGGGACCCCCTTTGGGGCCTTCATACCGCACAACGATCACATCACCTTTTTTGATCTGCTTGGATAAAATCGCTTTGAGCGCTTCTTCTTCTGAGTTGTATATACGAGCCGGGCCGCGATGACGGAATACTTTTAGTCCGCCGATCTTCGCCACGCAGCCCTCTTGCGCTAAATTGCCTTTTAACACCACCATCGGGCCCGACGGGTGAAGCGGATTTGTAAAGGGGCGCACAATATCATCGTCCGCAATAAAACGCACATTCTTAAGGTTTTCACCGATCGTGTTGCCTGTGACCGTCATACAATCTGGGTGGATGAGCTTGCGTTCTAGAAGCAGCTTCATGACCCCGGGAACACCGCCCACTTTATTCAGATCGGTCATCACATATTTGCCGCTAGGTTTAAGGTTGGCAATATGCGGCACTTTTTTGCCGATACGGTTAAAATCTTCCATCTTAAGCGGTACACCGGCTTCGCGCGCGATCGCTAAAAGGTGAAGCACGGCGTTGGTCGAGCCGCCGAGCGCCATCACGACCGTGATCGCGTTTTCAAATGACTTTTTGCTCAAAATATCTCTGGGACGAATGTTTTTCTTGATGAGCTGGATGACCGCCTCACCCGCCTTGGCTGTATCTTGCTTCTTTTCAGCGCTTTCCGCGTCTTGTGAGGAGCTGTAAGGCAAACTCATGCCCAAGGCTTCGATGGCCGAAGCCATGGTATTGGCTGTGTACATACCTCCGCAAGAACCGGCGCCCGGACAAGCGTTACACTCGATGCCCTTGAACTGCTGATCGGATATTTTGCCGGCCGCATGAGAGCCCACAGCCTCAAAAATACTCACGATATCGATATCTTTTTTTTCGTATTGGCCTGGCTTGATGGTGCCGCCATAAACAAACACCGCCGGGATATTGAGCCGCGCGATGCCCATCAGAGCTCCCGGCATATTTTTGTCGCAACCGCCGATCGCAACAAGACCGTCAAAACGCTGAGCATTGGAAACGGTTTCAATGGAATCAGCGATCACTTCTCGGCTCACCAATGAATATTTCATGCCCTCAGTGCCCATCGAGATACCATCTGAAACTGTGATCGTCCCAAATGTCAAAGGAACGCCGTCGGCAGCACGCACACCCTCATCCGCTTTACGCGCCAACACATCAATGTGCATGTTGCATGGCGTCAAATTGCTCCATGCACTCGCAACGCCCACGATGGGCTTTGAAAAATCAGCATCTTTGAAACCCACCGCGCGCAACATCGCACGGTTGGGCGCACGATTATCCCCTCTGGTGATCATGGAACTGCGCTCGTTCAAAGCTTTAGAATTTGGCATGGGATAATTTTCTCGCTGTGTTTCTCGTTAAAGCAAATAATCCAAAAAGGACAAAACAATAAAAAACATCCGACATGAACGAATTTCTAAAAAACGGCAACGCCATCTCAAAACACTGAGTCAGCCCAGCCCATGTCTTGGGATACATGTCCTGAAACAAAAAAACGCTTAGATTGGAGATCACAAAAAATAAAAGCGAGCCTGCCATGGTCGCCCCTGAAACCGAAAACCAACCGGCTGAATTTCGGATACGGATACCCAATAAACTCACCAAAAAGAATGACACCCACACGATCAAAAACAGGGGATGAAAGCCAATAAAACAATCTGAAATGACCATGATCGTAAGTGGAATGGTCAAAGCTATCGAAGCCGGCAGAACAACCGCTGCAAACACAGCGATCGCCATCGTGGGTGTGAAATTCTCAGGATGGGGCAAAAGCCGAAAAGCAATCCCCAACAAAACCAAACCCAGAGCCAATAGGCGCTCGGCGGTATTCACCGATTTGAACATGAAGTCCCTCCGGGCATGATTATAACAAACCCTTTACCCCGCAGCTAGGCGGTTTTTTTGATCTCCAGGATACGCCATGAGCCAAAATCAAGGCTTAACTCCTCCTTTGCGCGGCGCGTAGAGACGAATAAATGGTCAGGATCTTTGAGGAGCTTGAGAGGAATACGGATCAAAAGCCTTCCGCTGTCAAACCGATAAACCAAACTTGGGTGATGAAAATTTTTTGCCCCGTCATATACGAACATTTTGCTGCCAAAAAGCTTAAAAGCCAGCTTAGGCATATCTGCATATAAAAAACCTTTTCGATAAGCAAAAATATACGTGCTCAAGGCACCCATCTCATCCAAAGCGCTCGATAAAGGGATCTGCACCCAAAGCTCTTGATCCAGGATCTTATAAAGAACATCCCCTTCTTTGGGATCACCTTTAAAAATATCCTCTTCGGAAACGCCAGCCGTCTTTATTTCTACTTCTTCGTGTCCATATTGAGAAAAAATTTCGCTTTTCCTGGCAAAAGCCAAGAGAAAGTTCTTTTTATAGGCGATCTGGCTCCGATATTTAAGGATCGTGTCTTTCTTTTTATGGACCTGCTCCGATGCCAATTCTACGGACTGCCACTCCACATCCGAGGTCCAGTCTATATGCGTCGGAATAGCCATCTTCTCATCCGGAACGTATTTTTTGGGTTGCGGCCATTGATGTGCGTGCACAACGTAAAGATTTACTTTGGGATATGGCTGAAGCTGTTCTTCAAGATTCATGAGCGCCACATTGAGATACAAATACGCGGCTTGGTGATCCGCATTAAGATCAAAAGGCGCTGTCACAAACACCTGGGTCGGCGCAAAATCCAACAACAGTCGTTCAAAATCCCGCACGATCTCATCGCCCTTGTAATACTGCCCGTACGAAAATTGACCTTTATAAGGAACCTTGTTGATGCGAGTGAAAAAACTACGAAAGGGTTTCACATAACCCCAATGCTTGAGCCAAATATTAAGCGTCCCCCCATCCGGGTAGCCCAAAAAAACCAGGTTTTGAGCTGATAGACCAAGAAAGGACATGGCATCCACGGCTTCCTTTTTACGAATGTCTCCGTTTTTGACAAAATCAGATCTGATCAGCAAAGGGCGTTTTTGGTAGAAGATGGAAGCGATCTCGTTTAGCTCTCCGCTGGTCAAATACACCACTTTGATCTGGGCGCCCTGTGCGATGGCTTGTTGCATGACACCACCCAACCCCAAAGTCTCGTCATCCGGATGCGGAGCGATGACCAGAAGACGATCTTGAGGCGTCAGTGTCAACGGTTCGGCCTGTACATTCGATGCGTAGAATGCCGCAAGGACCGATATAAGAAGAATGGCCTTTTTAAACATGATCCAGCTTCAAAATCATTTTTTGTAAAGTATCTTTTATGATCGAAATCGAATAAGACGAGTCTAGATTTTGTTTCAAATGTTTCCAATCCTTACGCCGCACTAGAAAATAAATAGGAAATTTATTTCTATCTAAATTCTTTAGCTCGCCCACATCCGTTATTATTCGTATCGGATGCGGTGTGTAAAACCCTCCTTTTGGCTGTTGGGAAAAAACGCCGATACCACCCGCGCCAGTATAATACGTGAGGCCCCGCACATACATCTTGCTTGCCAAAAAAAGCGAGCCGGGGGCACTCGATGTCAGCCTATCGTACTCTTGCGCCCAATTTTTGGAGGAATAGGTGTTTTGAGCAGCGGGCATCATCCATCCGAAGGCCAAGAGCGAGAACAACGCAGCTCCCAAAGCAATAGAGCTCAACGCCTTAAACCAACGTCTCCGAAAGAACAAAACCAATGCCGCCGCTGATAAGGGCAGAAGTATAGAGCTGATCACGATCACCGGCGTCTCAATGCCCAACGCCTGAGATTGCGCATATCGATACGCCCCCACGCAAAGACTTAGTGGAAATGCTCCCCAACCGGCCACTACAAGTGCTGTCAAAACTAATTTGGGCTTAAAACCCATCCCAAATGAACGATGTATCCGATAACCCCAGGATGCCCCAAGAAGAAGCAGTATCGGATAAATAGGAAATATGTAGCTCATGAGCTTGGACTTGGCCAGCGTAAAGAAAACAAAAGGTACACCGGCACTCAAAATTAAAAACAGTGAATTTTTTTGCGCCGCGCTACGGCGAGCCCAAGCTGATCTTAAAAAATAAGGAAGCCCTGAAACGATGAGTGCGGTCCATGGGAATAATCCGATGGACATCACCATCGGATAAAAAAACCATTTATCCATCCCTTTGTGTTCGGCCACAAAAAAACGACGCACATTCTCGTGCAGAATAAAATGGCCCAAAAAATCACTTCCATAGCGTTGAGTCATAAGCACATACCACGGCAAAGCGATCACCGAAAACAGCATCAAACCCGTAAGCCACGGGATCTTCGAAAAAAGCTTCGTCTCGCCCGCTGCAAATAAATAGGATGTGATCCCAAAAAATGGGATCAAAAGACCCAGGGGCCCCTTGGTCAAAAATCCCAGTGCACAAAAAACAAACAAGGCATGCCAAGCGATCTTACGAATCCGCTCCTGACGATACCCCAGACTAAATGAACACAAAGCGCCTGTGACGAATAAACACAAAAAAATATCCGTTAGTACGATACGTGATAAAACAATGAATTGACCGGACAAAGCCAGCCCGGCGGCCGCCATAAAAGCGATCGTCCGGCGGCGAAATAACACCAGCCCCCAAATATAGGTCACCAAGACCGTAAGCACACCCGCCAAACAGGGACCCAATCGCGCAGCGCCCTCGTGTACTCCAAAAAATTTAAAAGAATAGTAGAGCACCCAGTAAAAAAAGATGGGTTTTTCAAACTGAGGCTGGTTGAACATAAAAGGTGTGGAAGGGTCAGAGCGTCCGAGCATTTCTTTGGCGGTGAGTGCGTAGAAAGGCTCGTCCGGATCCATCAACCCCATATTCCCAAGAGCAAATCCAAATAGCAAAAATGACAATCCGGCCAAGATGAGCAGGTAAGGAAACTCTTTTCGGATTTGCATGGGGTTTATTATACAATCGATGGATGCAGAAGCAACTCCTCGATTGGTTCGCTCAAAATCAGCGTCCCCTGCCCTGGCGGAAGCATTACAAGCCTTATGACGTCTGGGTGTCCGAGATCATGCTTCAGCAAACACAGATGGACACCGCACTTCCCTATTACGCGCGCTGGATGAAACGCTTTCCGGATATAGCCACACTCGCCAAAGCGGATGAAAAAACCGTCTTAAAGCACTGGGAAGGCTTAGGTTATTATTCCCGAGCACGCAATATCCATAAAAGCGCTCAATATCTCATGGAAAAGCATGACGGCAGATTTCCGGAGAGCTTTGATGAGATACTTTCTATCAAAGGAGTGGGCCGATACACAGCCGGGGCCATTGCGAGTATCGCTTTTAACCAAGAAAAACCGATCGTGGATGGCAATGTGCTCCGAGTGCTCTCGCGAGTATTTGCTATCTCAGACCCGATCGATGTGATCAAGAACAGGGAGAAATTTTGGCCGCTTCAGGAAAAACTCATCCCCAAAGGCCAAGCACGGCACTTTAATCAAGCGCTCATGGAGCTAGGCGCTCTTGTATGCACTAAACAAAACCCGCTTTGCCATCAGTGCCCGATCAAAAGATCCTGCAAAGCATTTGAAAAAAATATGGCGGAGGCTTATCCCGTCAAAGCCCACAAAAAAAAGATGGTCAAAGTATCTGCGACGGCTCTCGTCTTAACATGTGATGGTCGATACTTCATCCGCCTGCGCCCCGTCGGAAAGATCATGGGCGGCCTTTGGGAATTCCCCGAGTGGAAGCTGCCCAAAAATAAAGCGCTTCAGGCTGCAGAGAAGGAGTTTGGCCACACTTTCAAAAAAATATCTCGTATAGGAATTATCAAAAGAAATTACACCCACCATCTAGAAACGCTGGAAGTTTTCTCGGTGATCGTTGATCAAAAATTGCCTGACAATTCGAACTGGAAATCTATCTGGACCTCAAAATCAGATTTCTCCAAATACCCATTCTCCTCAGCTCACTCCAAAATAGCGTCTCTCGTAGACAGTGCATATAAGGGACTGATCAATTACTAAATATATCAAAAACAATAGTTTTTTCCCAAGGGACGTAACGATGGTACAATTACGTCATGTACAGAGTCTCGAAAGAAATTCATTTTTGTTATGGGCATCGCCTGCTGGATTATGACGGCAAGTGTGCGCATCCGCATGGGCACAACGGTAAAATAGTCGTTGAGCTCGAAACCCCCTCGCTGGACAAGCGTGGCATGGTCGTGGATTTTACGGACATCAAAGAGATACTTCAAAAATGGGTGGATCAGGAGTTGGATCATAAGATGATCCTTCGCAAAGACGACGAGCTCGTGAAGATCTTGTGGAAATTAAGCGAGCCCGTATTTGTAATGGATCAAAACCCTACGGCTGAGAATCTAGCCAAGCTCATTTTCGACTTCGCCAAAGCTAAGAAACTACCGATACGCCAAGTCACTTTTTGGGAGACGCCCAGCTCCCACGCTTCTTACTCCGAATAAAACCTATTTTTTCTTCTGGATCAAATATAAATTGTTATCTTCGATCCTATAGATCATCGGTACCACCGTCACCTTGGGATAAAGTGCATTGAGCCGTTTGGCTTCGGTCCAGATGAAATGAGGCTCGTCTTCGATCTCAAAAAATACCGCATGGCTGTCAAAATGATGTTCCGCCTGCTCTTTGGACCAGCCGGCATTTTTAACCAGGCCTGAGATGAACTTTTTCTTTTTGGACAAAACCCCCGACATCCCGCAATGATTGTGCCCGATCAAAGCGATATGCCGCACACCCGCCATCGCGATCGCAAAAGAGACTTTGAACTCGCTGTATCTTAAATTGGCGCCGCCCGCCCGTATAATAAAGGCAAAGTTATCAGGTATACGAAGATGCTTCCTGTTATCCATGCACATCCCGATCAAAAGTTTCGCCTGATCGAATTTATCGAATGATCTCCTGAGATTATGGTACTCGAACAATAGCCCGATAGG
>CAYODQ010000054.1:0-10815 GCA_964402785.1 uncultured Planctomycetia bacterium | reverse complement strand
CGGCTTTTTTCCCCTTGTAGATCTCCGGTTTTTTACCCATCAACTTTGACACATGCTCCTCTAGTCGCGATTGAAACAGTTCCGGAGATCGATCCACTCCATGATTAGATACTTCAAATACCATCTGGCCTGAAGGGTAAAGAAGTAAATAGCCCAATGACTTAGAATCCTTCGAGCGCATTTCTGCAAACAAGAAAGGCTGAGCCGTGTCGAGCGGTTCAAAAAGCACTGTTTTGCGTATAAAACCAAGCTTGGCTTCATCTAATCCGTGGGTGGCGCCGGTCCTTGTCGAGGGGAGCAACATTCCCCAAATACGAACCGTATAATCGCCATCACGGACAAACCCTGAAATTGGATTATTGGGCCTTATTTTTTTTGTCAATATTTTTGAGACCTCATCCAGGGCCTGCTCCGGAGTCCACTCGGTTTGCAGCTTTTTCGCTTCCTGGACACGGATAAGAAGCTGGTTATTGACGATATAATTCCTGAGCCCGGTGCTGCGTGTTTTAAGAAAGCGGGCCGCATCCGCATAAGATCCTTGCTCGGCAATGACCTGAACCAACAACGCATGCCGGTCTACCACCGACATCATGTAAGTCCCCGGCATCCATTTTGGCAGAACGGCACTTTGGGCTTTTTTGGCAAGACGCGGGCGTTTGGTAAGAAACTCGGATATGGTGCGTTCACTGAGGTGAAATTTTCTTTCCAGTGCTTTTACGCTGCTTGCTTCATATAACTGCTTTAGGAAAACCTGCTCCCTCTTGAGCCAAGTCTCTCCCAACGCCAAATACCATTTAGGGGCTGACAGGACAGCGTGCGGTCTCAAAGCACTGCGCACCCTTTTTTGAAGTTGTGGCCGCACTTTCAGATACCTTGACACATCCTGGAATAGACCCAGCTTCCTTTCGAGATGTCGGACCCCCCCTTCTGCTACGATATCCTTGACCAACAGATCATCCCTCTCGCCCACCATGAGTTTGTAGTCACCCGGCATCCAAACGTGCAACATTGCGGAGGCAGCTCGGCGCTGCAATCCAGCATAACTCGCGACGAATCGCTGCAAAGCTGATACATTACTTGCACTCGCATACCTTATCGCCAAGGCCTTTAAGCTACCGGCCTCGGTCAACCGATCCAAAAATACCTCCAACTGGGACTCCGGGCTTCCCGCGGGCAAGTTAAGCCATTCCGGAAACTCTACAGGAAACTCCCTATCGTCGGCTTGCGCCAACCGCGCACCGTGAGCGAGGAAAGAGGTGCGAGGCAAAAGGTAAGAGGAAGAAGCTGTTGAATGGGACGGATCAAGCTTTCCTCTCACCTCTCCCCTCTCCCCTCTTACCTTGATTTTTGCCAACCGCGCACCGAAAAAGTGATGGTTAATTTTTTCTCGAAGCTCATGTTTCACAGACTCATCCAAGGAGCTCCGGGGCAACTTTTGCTGAATGCGTTTTAAATATTTATCTGCTTTTTTGCTTTTGATAGAAAGAAGAGTATTAACTAATGCGTATGAAAGATCGGCGTCATCCAGCCTCATAAGCCTAACTATCATGAGTCTGCGAGAAATTGTTTGCCAGCCGAGAAAAAAGTCCTCCAGCTCTTCCGTCAAAAGATTCTCTTTTTGGGCGATAGTCCTTTCCGAACGAACTCGTGCCAATTTTTGATGAGGAAGTTCATAGAGATACTCCACTGGTTTATCAGTCGTCGATATTCCCAAAGGATAAGAAATTGAAGCAAAAAAGGGAGTTGATAACAACATATGAAAAAAGTTGTAGGCTGTATATCCATAAACAATCGCCAAAAACGAGTCCAGAGGTGAGCCATAGTGTAGTAGTAAAAAAATTGACGCTGCTTTTTTTAACAATAAAATCCCCATCATGGTTAAAAAAGTAGAAAATAAGTATAAATTGTGAGCTTCCTTTTGATTCTCTCTACCCGCCAATCTAGCTCCGGAGGAATCAGCCTCGGCGACGGATGATGGATGGCTGATCATGGATTGCGGATCCGCCAGCTGCACTCTAGTAGACTCAACTTGCTCTAGCTTATGTTTTGAACGAGGCTTCCTGCCCCCTTTTCCTGTAGGAACACTCACAGCCGAAGCAAAAAACCCTCGCTCATTCAAATGTTCAATAATTTTTCTTCTAGCTTTAGCGTGTAATTGATCCACACGAAATTTGGTAACACGGCCAATCTCTTCCCCAGCATCTTCACGGCGCATCCCCCTCCAATAAAGTAAATGGATTAAAAATTGAAGTCTTGGTTCCAATGAGAGCAGTGCAGCTCTGATGAGCTGTCGCTCTTGGTTTACTTGAATCCGTTCAACCGGACTTGGATATCTATCATCCGACATATCCACAACCACTTCTAGAGGCTCCGCCTCACGTTTATGGCGATATCTAGTATCTCTTCCTCGTTGCATACGCAGCATGTCCACATGAACATTCTTAGCTATGCCTTGAATCCAACCAAAGAAATCGCGATTCGTATCATAGGTTTTTATACTTCTATAAGCTCGAAGCCATGTTTCCTGAATGATATCTTGGCGAAACTCATTGTTTTGAACACCAAGCCTCGTGAGATAACTACGAAGTCGCTTGGATATCTCTTTGATAAAATCTTGAGTCCATTCAATGCCATGAGTAAGTTGAGCAGCGGATGGTGGGTTTTGGGTTGAGGATTGAGAATCCGCCATCTGCGATCCGCCATCTGTGATCTTCTCAGCATTTTC
Source organism: uncultured Planctomycetia bacterium (assembly GCA_964402785.1). Classification (GTDB taxonomy): domain Bacteria; phylum Omnitrophota; class Gorgyraeia; order 2-02-FULL-51-18; family 2-02-FULL-51-18; genus CAYODQ01. The sequence goes on along the minus strand of CAYODQ010000054.1, from coordinate 8,090 downwards.
CGCAAGCCGGGCGCCGACAAGACGCTCCTCTTGATAATCTTCTGTGCGGACATGCTGTTTTGGCTTTGCGACAACTCTAGGAAGAGCTGTGTCTTCCACAACAAGCTCATGTAGCCCAGGATCAGAATTATTGCCAAAATTTCTTCGAAGTGTCTTTGGGATGTGGATGAGATCCCCGTCAGTAAAAGTGTCTACCAATGTGTCTAAATTAATCCGTCCTAAGAAATGAACGGGCTGACCCGTATAAACCCCTTTTTTCCAATTCACCCCTGAAATATAAAACCCTCCATGGGGATTGGTTGCCGCCGCCAAAACATAACCCGGAAAATTCGCATCAAGCCTTATATCCCTAAATGTATCTTTTTTTGCACCGTCAAACACCCTTACATAGACCTCAAAACGAGCGCTCTCATACGACGCTTTGATAAACAGCTCTCCAGGCAATTGATTCCTATCAGAACCGGACGTCATAACAACCATCGGATAATGAATGGCTTCGCCATCGCCAACACGAGAAGTTATTTGCCCTTTTACCTTATAAATATCAAAACCCTGGGATCTAGGAATACCTAAATAATGCTTTCCGCCCTGCGCAACCTCCAGCGGATAATGGGTCATATGGCCAGATTGCTTTAGAACCTTAATTAATGGTCGACTGGCAAGTCTAAGCATTTGCCCTACCGAAGGGATCTTATAAGCAGTAATAACGGGATTGCCCTGCGAGCCAATGCGATAGGTTGCTACCGGCTGATGCGATGTTATATCGCTTAATGCACCATTATGTTGTAAAGCAATAATCGCATAATTTTGTGGATTCCTGCTATCTTCCCACAACATATACTCCACACCATCCAGCGCAGCCTTTTTGACCTCAACAAAAATATTTCCTTGTGCCACAGACTTCGGAATTTCTATAAGCGTAACTCCAAATGTAATATTTCTTTTATTCTTTAGATCTACGGGTACTCCGGTTTCAGATATTTTAAGTCTAATCGCTTCTAAACTGGAGCGAGGGACATCGCCAACCAAAACACCTTTGTCGGGTAAGATTTTTTGTTGATTTGCTTTTTTAAAAATGTCGCCACTCATGAAATAACCTTCCAAAATCCACTCTTTGCTGCGGTCGCCATAAAGATAAACATGGGCAACTATCGAACCGGCACCGGCTTGAGGAACAATAAGGACATCTTTTTGTTTATATCTCTCACCTAGAATATATTCTTTTATCTGATAAACTATTGCTCCAATCTCATCCGTCGATGCGAATATATACCCTGTTCCCTCGCTTAACTTTTTGGCTTTGACGGGTTTTTCATTTATCCATACCCAGAGGTCTTTTTCCGTATCTGTTTGCTGATTATTTGGAATCTTAATTTGGTTATATGATTTATCGACTGCGTAAATATGCCCTTTCCAATAAAACAATCCCGCAATGGGTGTGATGACTTGATTATTGACGTCGGAAAGCTCCAAGCTTTTCTGCATCCAAGTGATATAGTGTGAAATCTTTTGATTATTTAACATTTGATCCGTTTCAAGGCGTGTAAATGGAACTCGACCATTTAAAACAGACCAGTTAATTTCTGATTGCGGATTTTCGGCTAAGATCCTCTGAACAGCCGCAAGAAGCGTCTTATGTTTTGAATCTTTCAGCTGAACCGCCAACCGCGCGCCCTCCGGCTCACTGGTGACCATGTGACCTTGTGACCATGTGACCCTCCGCAACTCACTGGGATACTGCCTAAGTTCTGGAGACGCTCCCTGCGCTTTCGCATAAAGCGTCATATTGAGCTTGGGCATGCCGGAGGTCACAAGTGGCACATTTAAATAAGAGGGTGCGGACAGCTGGCCCAAATCCTGGCTAAATAAGATCTTTTCGTATCGCTTGAGATTGGTTTCATGCAACACCTGAGGCATCACTGAAATAAACGAAATCGACTTTTTTTCCAAAAGACGCTTGAGGTTGGGTGTGTGATAGCCACCGGTGATCAGCACGGCCTTGGACTGGCCTTCGCGGTTCATCTTATCCAGCATGCGCTGGACAAAAACCTGATCTCTTTCGAATGTCAGCTCATAAAAAGCTTCGCATGATTTGATGATATCCTTGAAGCCGGACTTTAAGAATACCGTATGCTCGGGCTCACCGCCGTATTGCATGAGTTTTTCGTTCACAAAACCCGTCAACTGTTCAATGCTTGACTGAGCTGCTAGCTGCAAGCTGCTAGCTGCCAGCTCTTTATATTTTTTGTACTCATCCGGCGTCAGCGTCAGAGTCAATAATTTATGCCATGCCTCAACTGTCCGCTTGGCGCGCACCCAAGCACGCTCGTCCTCTGACGTGTAAAGCGCTTCCCGAAGCGCCTCTTCCAGCTGATTTAATTCTTGGAGTATTTGTTTAGCATCCAGCGCCTTAATTTGTCTGCGATATGCAAAATATTTCTGAAGCTCCTCAAAAACTCCGAACTCCGAACTCTGACCTCCGACCTCTGACTTCTGACCTCCGATCTCTACCTCCAACGTCGCCCAAAACCCATCTTCCGCCTCTTTTTTCTTGGCACCCACCTTCGCCGGCATATCCTCGCTCGGTTTTTGTCGGCCGAGTGTCTGCACCGCTTGGATCATTTCATGATGGGCTTTGGCAAAATCTATAGATTTCTCGACATCTACAATCTTCTGGAGACGAGATAAATTTTTATATTCCGATAAAGAAAGCGAATGCTGCCGCGCGGAGAGCCAGAGAAAGTTAAAATAATCGGTAAGCGGCATCTCATTTTTGAGATACTGCCGTCTACTCTCTTCAAATTTCTGGAGAAGCGGATTTAAAATACGGGAAGAAAGCCATAACAAATTCATTTCAATTTGCGAAAGATAGGCTTGAAACTTTTCTCTTTTTTTGGCAATCGTCCGATAAGTCTCAACTGATTTTTTGTACAACCCCGGGTTTTCTACACCCCAAATTTTAAACGTATGCGCCGCTGTCGTATCCAGATACTCGACACTATGAAGCAAACCTTTTCGTAAATACTTCTCCGATACTTTTTTGCGATGTGAAAGCGGCGATGCGTCTCTCAACTCCGTCAGCGACACATCCCCAAAAGCTGCTTCCGTATAAATATGGGAAATATCAGGATATTTGGATAAAAGCTTGTCCAAAAACTCCGCCTGATTTTTCTGCGCCGAAGTGTTCGTATGCGCGTCTTGCAACAGGATGATCGTCTGGTGACCTGGTGACCTGGTGACCTGGTGACCCGCCCGATTGACATCCTCTACATTTGCGACCGACTCCGACACAACCGGCAAAAAATCTTCGGCCCATTTTTTACCTGAATCAATCGACAGAGGGATGTGTATAGGTTTGAGCTCGGGATTGGCATGTGCAATTTCTTGCAACACAAAAGCGGCGATAAGTATCGCTGAGATTGATCGCAGCAAACTTCGATTTTTTCTTTTTAAAAGCGCTGTTTTATCCGACAATATAAATCCCCTTGGACTGACAACTACTTCTCATTTGGATCATGTGTAACTGATTGAAATCAATACAGATAGTATTGGATAGATTATGCCTGACAAGTGAATTTTTATCTAGAGAATAGTGCGCGTTTTTTATTATCTTTTAATATTTAAAACTATTAAAACATTAGTGATTATTACATTTACAGAGGCTCGGTACTTGAGACATAAATCAGAATATTGATATGACTTTCTTAGACGAATTTGCTGAGAGCCGTTTGCCGGGTCGTCAAATCTTGAGTGTATATCGAAATTTTTTGGCCAAACGCATCAGATCACAGAAACCATCTCTACCACTTTGATCATGGGTCAGCCCTGACTCAGATCACCCGAGATCTCTACGCCAAGTGGGCTGTATAAATATCGCCTTAACAAAATCCCGTGATGCCATAATAAACTCTTTTTTTGATCATTTTATATGGATCGGCCTATAATCAAACAACTTACCTTTTTAGTTGTTTTTTGGTATAAAGGAGCCCTGTTTCAAGATTGGAGAGTTGGCAGAGAGGCCGATTGCAACCGCCTGCTAAGTGGTTAACCGGGTAAAACTGGTTCCTGGGTTCGAATCCCAGACTCTCCGTGATTTCAAAAATAAAGCCCACCTACTTCGTTGCAAGCGTCGCCGTCTCCTGCGACGCTATTCCCATAGTGCCTCGGAACCGGCTAGCTTGCGCCTTGTACTTGGCCTTTATTTTTGAAATCACGTAATCAGATTGCGTGATTTCGATATAGAAGCTCAGATGCGAGGCGCGAGACTAATTCCCGCGGGAGGCGTGGCAGCGCCACGTTGTTGACCAAGGGGATTTGACTCGCAACCTGCCTGCCGGCAGGCAGGCGAAGTAGATGAGCTTCTAAATTGAAATCACGGAGAGAGTAGGATTCGAACCTACGGTGCCTTGCAGCACAACAGTTTTCAAGACTGTCGCATTAGACCGCTCTGCCATCTCTCCTGATTATTTTTTTATGACGGATAAGCCGCCCATGTACGGACGGAGAACTTCTGGGATCACGACGGAACCATCTGCGTTTTGAAAATTCTCCAAGATCGCCACCACGACACGCGGCAGTGCCAAGCCGGATCCATTGAGCGTATGCACAAATTCGGATTTATTCGAAGCCTTTCGCTTGAACCGTATATTGCCGCGCCGCGCCTGAAAATCTTCAAAGTTACTGACGGACGAAATTTCAAGCCAGCGATTTAGGCCTGGCGCCCAAGCTTCGATATCGTAACATTTGGCCGCCGCAAATCCCATATCTCCACTGCAAAGCGCCAGCACCCGATACGGGATCCCCAACATCTCAACGATCGACGTCGCATCTTTCAGCATCTTCTCATGCTCATCATAAGAATTTTCCGGCAAGGCGAATTTCACAAGCTCGACCTTATCAAATTGATGCACGCGGACAAGCCCCTTGGTATCTTTGCCATAAGCACCTGCTTCACGACGAAAACACGGCGTGTACGCTGTGTATTGGACCGGCAAATCTTCTTCTTTCAAAACTTCATCTCGATGAATATTGGTCACCGGCACCTCAGCCGTCGGGATCAGAAAGAGATCCTCTTCCTTGAGCCGGTACATATCTTCTTCAAATTTAGGCAGCTGCCCCGTCGCTGTCATGGTGGCGCGATTCACAAGCACCGGCGGCCAGATCTCTTTGTAGCCATGTTTCCCCGTATGCGTATCCAACATCAAATTGATAAGCGCCCTCTGGAGCCTGGCACCGACTCCCATAAAAAGCGAGAACCCGCTCCCCGATATCTTGGCCGCTCTAGGCAAATCCATGAGTCCATTGAGTTCTAGACCTAACTCCATGTGATCCTTAGGCTTATATTCAAACTTCTTGGGCTCGCCCCATTTCTTGACCTCGGTATTGGCAGTGCTGTCAAAACCATCTTTCACGGAAATATGCGGTATATTTGGGATAATCATCAATAATTCTTTTACTTTTTGCTCTGATTCACCCACTTTAGACTCTAATTCGCCTATTTTTTGGGAAACAGACTTCATGGAGGCGATAGCGTCTTTTGGATCCTTCTTTTCCTTTAGAAGCTGGGTAATAGCATCATTGGCCTGATTCTTCTGAGAGCGAAGGACGTCCAGCTCTTGTTGGAGCCTGCGGCGCTCTTCGTCCATAGCCAGGAAACCCTCAAAATCCAGCTTGGGAGCCCTGATCTTGAGTGCCGCTTTGACTCTGTCTTTGTTATCTCGGATAAATGTGAGGTCTAGCATGGGCGATATTATATATGGAGGCTATTTGGGAGCCAAGCGTTGTTTTTAGCTCTTAAGGTAAGCCAAGATCTCTTTTTCGGCCCACTCTGCGTCGTAGTCCCAGAAGATCATATGATTGGATTTGGTCAAAGTTATCAATTTAGCGCCGGAGGTTCTATCCAGCGCTCTAGCCAGGCGCACCGACTCCCGATAATCCGTGGCCTTGTCTCCTTTGGAATGCAGGATCAGTGTATGGCAATGAATGGATCCGGCGGCCTGTATAGCTTTTCTGCCAAGAGAGATCGCTGTCCCCGCTCCCCTGAGAGAAACATACGAATAATCCAGGATCTTCGGTGCGGACTCTTTTTTATTCACCTGCTTGAATGTCAAAGGCTTGTGCACGTAAGGAATAAAATTCGAGAACACCGCCTGATAGAATTCCGTGGGAAGTAAGTAATACCACTGATGCGCGATCTTAAGGTACGGCGCCACCAACACCAGCCTATCTACTTTTTCTTGCGAGGCCAGCAGGATCGCAAGCGACCCGCCCATCGAAAGCCCCACGACGTCCACGCGCTCGTATTTCTTTTTTAGCTCTCGGTATTGCGCAAGCGCAAAAGCCTCAAGCTCCTCCGGCGTTGTCCGCGAAAAATCCCCCGGATGCGTCCCATGTCCCGGCAAAAGCGGAACGGATACCGTGTAGCCCGCCCGATTCAACGCCTCAGGAAACTCTGCAAAATCTCTGGGCGTGCCGATAAACCCATGCAACAAGAGTGCCGCTTTGGACGAACTCCCCTCAAGGAATATTGGCCCCGCCCCAGGCATCACAACTTTTTTCATATTTCGTGAGATGGCTGAATTGTAAGCACACCCGGATCCCGTGAGAACCACGGTCACTGCCGTGAGCGTAATGAACAAATACATAAACATGATCGGGCCTTTTCTTAAATAAAGAGACCGTTAGATCTTATCCACTGCTTCTCTAACATGAGTCATCAATTCACCTGACAAGCTTTTGCATGCTTTCAGAAAATCGTGCTCTGCGTCCGTGTCCGCCTGATCGGATATGAACTTAAACACGGAAACCGGGACACCTGAGGTCTTTGAAAAATAGGCCACTGCGTAAGACTCCATATCGCAAGCCACCACAGGATATTGTTTATCCTGTGGGGTGCCTTTTAGAGGATTGCTGGTTAAGAAACGGTCTTGAGTTAAGATAGCCGCTCGCCGAGAATTTAAAAATATCTTCGGCTGCCGGGACTTAATAACATGCGGATACTTTTCGAACGGACGCGCGTCGTAATCATATTCCAGGAAATTATCCGGCTCGACCAGATCACCCACCTTCAAACCAGACAGGCCCCCCGCATATCCGATAAGCAGTATCCTTTTCAAACGCGGATGCGCCAATTTAAGACGATAACAAGCATCCAGAGCCCGGAGCTTACCCATGCCGGACTGTATGATCTCAGCCTTTTTGGCGGGAAGCTTGAGCGAACGAATATAGCGGTATTCAAACGCGCTGGGGCAAATAATGCCGATCATATTCTAATATTGTACCAGCGAGTTGATCTTGTGACCCGAGAGTTTTTGGCGGCCCTTGAGCGCTTTGAGTTCGATAAGAAAATACAGTGCCTCTACTTTGCCGCCCAGCTTTTCGATCAGATCCACCGTGGCGCCCACCGTGCCGCCCGTAGCGAGCACATCATCTATCACAACAACACGGCTGCCAGGACGAAGCGCATCTTCATGCATCTCGATACAAGCATTACCATACTCCAGCGCATAAGAGGCTGAGATCTTACGATGCGGCAGCTTCCCCTCTTTGCGCACCAGCACAAACCCCACCCCCAGCGCATACGCCAGTGCCGATCCAAAAATAAATCCCCTCGACTCAACCGACACCACGCAGTCGATCTTCTTACGAGTGAGCTTCTTAAAATAATCAATGCAATACCTGAAAGCCTTCGCATCCATCAAAAGCGGCGTGATATCGCGAAACAGGATTCCTTTCTTTGGAAAATCTGGGATGGTGCGAATTAAAGATTTAACTTTTGGCGAAGTAGACATGGGGGTATTTTATCACATCAATGAAGTCTCATAGCTCGAAGGTGTTTTATTTACGCTGAGACCGCAGGGGATCGGCTCTAGACATCCAAGCCGGTGCGAAGCACCGCTACACCAACATCAGTATATAGCACTCACACCTGCATTTTAGCAGAATTCGCTCTGCTAAAATTTTTTATGAGTCCGCCCAGCATCGCTTCACATTGTATCTCGCCGGTTAGATTTGGCTCTGTTTCAATAAGCGGTTTTGACCTTCCCCCTCAAACCGTAACACTCACAACTTAGTTTTCTTAAGTGTTTGGG
>CAYODQ010000053.1:0-11175 GCA_964402785.1 uncultured Planctomycetia bacterium | reverse complement strand
GGTCCACGCCATTTATGACAAAGCTATGCGAGGAAAAGGGTAAGGGTGGCGGGAATTAAGATCTGTTACCGGCTGCATGGTATGAGCAAGGGAAAGAATAGCCAGTCATTTGCATACACCTTCCGAGGTGGTATAATACTAGGCTTATGTCACTCACACAAGACGAGATACTTAGATATAGCCGCCATCTGATCATGCCCGAAGTTGGGGTAGAGGGGCAGGAGAAGCTCAAGGCTGCCAAGGTGTTTATGATAGGCACCGGCGGGCTGGGGTCTCCGGCTGCGCTTTATTTGGCGGCGGCGGGTATTGGAACCATGGGGCTTATTGATTTTGACCGCGTGGATTTCTCCAACCTTCAGCGTCAGATCATCCACAGCACTTCTTCAGTGGGTACTCCCAAAGTAGAGTCCGCCAAAAAGCGCCTACTTGAGATCAATCCCAATGTGACCGTCAATGTCTTCGACGAAATGCTCACTCGCGACAATATCATGAACCTTATTAAAGACTATGACATCGTACTGGACGGCACAGACAATTTTCAAACGCGCTATCTCGTGAATGATGCTTGCGTGTTCACCGGCAAACCTTTTGTATACGGCAGTATTTTCCGATTTGATGGACAGGCCACGGTTTTTTATCCAGGCAAGGGCCCATGCTATCGTTGCTTATTTTCTGAACCACCTCCACCTGGCATGGTGCCGAGCTGTTCCGAGGGTGGTGTGCTGGGAATTTTGCCGGGTGTGATCGGTGTCATTCAGGCCACCGAAGTGGTGAAGCTTATCATTGGTAAAGGCGAGCCTCTTATTGGGCGTCTCATGTTGTATGATGCGCTTAAGATGAATTTCCGCGAAGTGAAATTCCGTAAAAATCCAAAATGTCCTGTGTGCTCAGAAAATCCAACGATCACTGAGCTTGTGGACTATGACGCATTTTGCGGTGTGAGCCGCGGACAGGAGGCCAAAGTGGAATCAGGCGGTGTACCGGAGATCTCAGCCAAAGAATTGAAAGCCAAGATGGATAAAAAAGAAAAATTTGTTTTGGTGGATGTGCGCGAGCCCAATGAATTTCAGATCAATCGTATCCCGGGAGCCAAGCTTATCCCGCTGGGCAATATTCCTGAGCGTGTGCATGAGCTGGACAGCGCGGATGAGATCGTCGTGAATTGCCATTTTGGCGGCAGAAGCGCTAAGGCCGTACAGTTTTTACAAAAGATGGGATATAAAAAGGTCAAAAATCTCGTTGGCGGCATTGACGCCTGGTCGGTCGACGTAGATCCGTCCGTTCCGCGCTACTGACGATGAGTTTTGCGCCGGAAGAAACATCGCGTAATTTAGTCCGCCTCGAAGAGCTTCTCAAAAACGTCAAACGTCTGGTCGTGCTTACACACGACAATCCCGATCCCGACTCTGTTTCCAGCGCCATCACGCTTGCGTATATTGTAAAAAATAAATTTAAAGTACCGGCCGTGGTGAAATACGGCGGAGTCGTCGGCCGTGCAGAAAATCGCGCGATGATACGCGTGCTGGGTTTGAAGCTAGGGCCGCTCCTGGACTCTGATTTTAGACAGGGCACCGAGTTTGCGCTCATCGACATGCAGCCAAGAACAGGCAATAATTCCTTTCCCAAGAAAAGAAAACCTTTGATCGTCATCGATCATCACCCGCTTCGCAAAACAACCAAATCGGATTTTCTGGATATACGCACAAATTACGGAGCGACGGCGACGATATTGACGGAGTACTTGGTGGAAAGCGGTTTGGAGATCTCTCCCAAATTGGCGACGGCGTTGTCTTACGGGATCAGTTCCGAGACGCAGGATCTGGGGCGCGAGACATCCGAAGTGGACCTGAGGGCTTACCTGGCTTTATTTCCTCGCAGCAACAAAAAACTGCTGGCCAGCATTGTGCATCCGAGGCTTTCCAAAGATTATTATGTGACATTGGCGAGGGCACTTCATCACAGCAAAGTTTATCGCAACGCTCTCGCGACACATTTAGGCGATGTTTCTAATCCTGACTTTGTGCCATTTATCGCGGACTTTATGTTGAGAGCCGAGCGCATCAATTGGGCTATTTGCACCGGGCGCTTCAATAATCGTATCGTTGTATCGATTCGCACCACCAATCGTAATGGCCGGGCGGGTACATTTCTCAGGCGTCTCATCGGTAAGCGGGGATCAGCCGGAGGTCATGACATGATCGCGGGTGGACAGATCCCATGCGGCTCCCTGGATCATGATGGATGCACCAAGATGGAAGAGGAGCTCGTGCAGAACTTTTTGAAAAAACTAGGTTATAAAGATGTGGGTGAGATGACACCGCTTTTGATGGATGAACCAATACATACTTAGTTCGGAGTGGGGAGCCCGCCTGCCGGTCGGGCAGGTTCGGAGTTCGGAAAATTCTAGGAGAGAGAATGAAAATTTCGATTGAAGTGGGTAAGAAAGCGATAGGGAAGGCCGAGGGGTTGGGAGTGGCTTGTTTTGAGGGCAGTTCGCAAATCCCTGCGTCATTGAAAAAAAAGTTCAATGGCAAAGACGGTGAGTTTTATTTGGATGCAAAATCATTCGGTTTGATTTTTTATATCGGATTGGGTAAAAAAGAAAAATACACGCTTGAGAAGGCTCGCCGCTCTGCCGCCAGGCTTTTGAGTCAAGCCAAGGCTAGCCAGATCGCAACCCTCACTATCCAAGTCGATCCCTTTATTGAAAAATATCCCACGGATGATGTTGTGGCCGCTCTCACAGAGGGCTTGATGCTTTCAAGTTATCGTTTTGACAAGTATAAATCTAAACCTTCCCCAGCGCCTGCGACATCTGAGGCAGTGCTGGTTCTCGAATCTTCATCGTATGCCAGCGATGCCAAGCGCGCTCTTCGCGAAGCGTTGATCGTGTGCGAGGCTGTGTCTTTTACAAGAAACCTAGCCAATGAACCGGCAAATATGATGACGCCTCCGGCATTTGCTCAGGCTGTTCGTCAGATGGCCGCGAAAAACAATCTTACCTGCCGTGTGCTGGGCCTGAGTGAGATCAAAAAATTAAAGATGGGCGGGATATTGGGCGTGTCTCAAGGCAGTAGTTTTCCTCCACAGCTTGTGATCCTCGAGAACAAAGTAAAGTCCAAATCAAAGCCCGTGGTTCTCGTCGGCAAGGGCGTCACCTTTGATACGGGTGGTATTTCCATCAAGCCCTCGGGTGATATGGATAAGATGAAATTTGATATGTGCGGCGCTGCGGCTGTGGCCGGAGCGATGCAGGCGGTGGCTAATTTAAAGCTGTCCACAAAAGTTATAGGCATTATGCCTTTGGTGGAAAATATGCCGGGAAGCAAAGCGCAGAGGCCGGGAGATGTGATCCGTTGTTTCAACGGCAAAACGGTGGAAGTTCTCAACACTGACGCCGAAGGAAGGCTTATTCTTGCGGATGCTTTGGCGTATGCCAAAAAATTTGAACCCAAGCTCATGGTGGATATCGCCACTCTCACCGGTGCCTGTGCGGCGGCGTTCAGCGATTTGGCAGTGGCGGTCATGGGGACGGATCCCAAGCTCGTCAATTCTATCCGTGAAGCTGGCGAAAAAACAGGCGAAAGATGTTGGGAGCTGCCGCTTTGGGATGAATATGCCGAGCTTATCAAGGCAACATATGCAGATCTTCAAAATATCTCCAAAAGGCAAGCGGGTACGATTACGGCCGGTATGTTCTTAAAGGAATTCGCTGATCACACATCTTCTTGGGCTCATCTGGATATTGCCGGCACGGCCTGGAATAGTGGCGGGTCCAAAACTTTGTCGCCCATAGGCGCTACTGGCGTGGGTGTGCGTTTGTTTGTGGAGCTGGTGAAAAGCCACGCATGAAAGCTGTTTTTTTTGAGCAGCATGGCGGAGCAGAAGTTCTAAAATACGGTGACATGCCGGATCCTATCCCCGGGGATGGCGAAGTCCTAGTCCACGTCAAAGCCTGCGCTCTCAATCATCTGGATATTTGGGTTCGCAACGGCCTTCCTGGCGCTCTGATCCCTATGCCGCATATTCTTGGCGCGGATGTCTCTGGGGTCATTCCCTCGACAGGTGCGCGTGTTTTGATCTCTCCAGGTCAATTGCCTCTCAAGGCAGTCTCGTCATTTGAAGGCCGCGACAGTTACTCTCCTGAATTCCATATCATGGGATTTCAAACACAGGGCGGCTATGCCGAGTTTGTAAAAGTCCCCAAACATTGGGTGATCCCGGTCTCAAACAAATATTCTTTCGAAGAATGGGCCGCCTGTCCGCTGGTGTCGCTCACGGCATATCATATGCTGGTCACAAGAGCTTCGCTTAAAAAAGGGGAGACGGTTTTGATCCATGCCGGCGGCTCGGGAGTTGGGAGTGTGGCGATCCAGCTGGCCAAATATTTGGGTGCGCGTGTGATCACGACGGTGGGGGATGAGAGTAAAGTTGAACGGACAAAAGAGCTGGGTGCAGATCACGTCATCCTTTATAAAAAAGAAGATTTCTCCGAGGCTGTTAAAAAAATAACGGATGGTGAGGGAGTGGATCTGGTTTTTGAACACATAGGCCCCGAAGTTTGGCAAAAAAGTTTGATTTGTCTTAAGCGAGGAGGGCGGCTCGTAACCTGCGGTGCTACATCAGGCGGGAGAGTCGATATGGAGCTGAGAATTTTCTTTTCCAAGCAACTTTCCATTCTCGGATCATACATGGGCAGTTTTACAGAACTCAAAGCCGTGCTGGATCTCATCGAAAAAGGCCATATCAAACCCGTGGTCGATAAAGTATTCCCCCTCAAAGACGCCGCCGAAGCCCACCGTAGAATGGAAACGCGGCAAAATTTCGGAAAGATCATCCTCAAACCGTAGATGTAGGCTTGAACGCCGGAAAGTTGCTTCCGCCGGGTACACAAAATTTCCCCTGCGAGGAAATTTTGTTCGGAAATCTCCTCGCTCGTCTTTCTATAATTATGTTAAAAAAGGATTCTTAATAGCGGAGACTCCATGCCCGCTCGTCGATTTAACGCCCCTATGGAAGCAACTTTCCGGCGTTCAAGCCCAGGCAAAGCTTCTCGGTCGACAGCAATAAACAGAGTTCGAATCCGGTACCGATGAAATGGCCGGGCTGAGAAAAAGAAGGCTATGTTGGCGGCTTGGGTGTTAGGCTGGTCTGTTGCTGTGTTTGCTGAGTCAGGAGGGGCGGGAGTATAATAATGCTCACTCTCAAATCGAGATAGCCGTGTTAATTATCAAGGACTGACATCAAGCATATGGAAACAGATTCTGTTAAAAAAATGATTTTAAGCGAAATACCTGAACATGCATTTGTTCCGTTTGATGGTGAGCTAGGCGGCCCACTTCAGGAAGCGATATTCCCTGTTGTAGCAGTTGTAAACGGCATGATGCACCCTGTCGGCACAGCGTTCGCCATTCATCCCAATGGTCTTCTTATAACCGCAGCACATGTGATCGAGCATGCAGCTAGCTTTGGAAATCCTGACTATGAATTACATGTTCTGTATGTTAGCGCTGCTCGTAGAGTTAATGCACAAAAAAATAATGAGGCTCCCCCTATATTTGGAGGACTTCTTCCAATAGTAATAGCCTCTACAAGCCAAGCCCATGACATAGCCTTGTGTTCATGTAGCCCTCCGCGAAACATAGAGACAGGACAGCCCCTTGAGTTGAGAGTCATGAACCTACAAGCATTGCCGCCAAAAGTAGGTGAACACATTAGCGCGATCGGATATCACTCCATGACGGCAACACCAATTAAAGACTCCATTCTTTACGATCAAAAAACTGCCATTTCGACGGCAACTGTAATTGAAAAATTTGATTTATCTCGTGATAAAAGCGCTGCCAATTATCCGTGCTTTCATGTCGATGCACGTTTTGACCCCGGCATGAGTGGAGGACCAATTATGGGCGAGAACGGAAGCGTGTGCGGTATCGTTTCGCGAGGTATGTTCCATGACTTGTCTCTTGGAGCCAGCATATGGCCAGCATTTGGACTAAAGGCGCATTTACAATCCGAGACACCGACTCTGTACGAGTTAGCAAAAAGAGGTGATATTAACGTTTTTTCATTAGATGCTCTGGTTGTAGACGGTGATAGAATAGGCATCCGGCGTTGATCTCATATAACATTAATAATTTCTATTTTTTATCCTACACACCTCGCCTGACTTTTCTGCTGCTTGAAGCTAACGTCCTCTCCTGGAGCTTCACTCATACTGGACGCAGTCCCGTGGGGAAGCATTAGAATTTTAGTTTTGTAGACTCACACCCACGCCCAATTCCGGCCTACAACTCACAACCCACTTCCACATTTCTTCCCGCCGTTCGTTAATCGAAAAAAAATCTTGATAATAAAATGAACGAAAACTATGGGGGTCGGTGTCTAGTATGGCAAGGAGGGTTGTATGTCAAAAGATATTCGATCTATTCGGTGTTGCTCGTAATAGCCATATAAAAATATGGTAAAAAAACCATATATGAGATATACTAGGGGTATGAATGGGTCGATTTGAATGGGATGCTAAGAAGGATATTGAGAATCAGATTAAGCATGGGGTTTCTTTTGAGAAGGCACAATACGCGTTTATAGATCCACGCTGCGTGATCGCAGAAGATTCGGAACACGGAGTCCTGGAAAAAAGATATTTTTGCTTTGGCCGTGTGGGGGGTGGGATTTTAACAGTACGATTTACGTATCGTAACAATAATATTCGTATTATCGGAGCGGGATACTGGAGAAAGGGAAAGAAAGTATATGAAGCCCAAAATTAAATATACAGATGAGCCTATTGGAAAGTTGAAAGTGGTTAAGAATTTTTTGCCAGCACCCGACAAATTGATTTTTAAAGAAGAGCCGATGAAAGTGACAATGGTGCTCAGCAAGCCCAGCGTCCAATTCTTCAAAAAAATCGCGCGCCAACAGCATGCGCCCTATCAAAAGCTCATCCGCACCCTGTTGGACGCCTACGTAGCACAATACTCCTAACGAGCCACGCATCTAGCCTTTCATAAGCGAAGTATCCCTTGTCGGCTTGCGAGCACCCTTCATTCAAGGCTAGATTCTTGGGAAGGTTATTGCTATACTAATGCGCTTATAATTTGACACAAACGATGAGATTTCGAAAAGCGCACCATAAAGATAACTGTAAGAAATATCCTCTAAGACCTTCCAAACAAGGCCTTTACGACCCGGCATTTGAAAAAGATAGTTGTGGTGTTGGATTTGTCGTCGACATCAAAGGGCGTCGTTCTCACGGGATCGTCCAGCAGGCTCTGACCGTACTCAACAATCTCCGTCATCGTGGCGCCTGCGGCTGTGAAGCCAATACGGGCGACGGTGCGGGTATTTTGATCCAGGTTCCTCACACTTTCCTGAGAGAAGCTTGTGAAGGCTTGGGTATTCATTTGCCCGGCCCCAAAGAATATGGCGTGGGCATGGTTTATCTATCTCCCGACGCCAAAGAGCGAAAAGCTTGCGAAAAAGTTTTTGAGCAGATCATCAAAGAAGAAGGCCAGATCTTTTTGGGATGGCGCACCGTACCCACAGACAATGGATCACTGGGGCCTACCGCCAAAGCATCCGAGCCTTTTGTTCGCCAAATTTTTGTAGGGCGCTCCGAGCGAATCACTTCGGATTTGGAATTTGAGCGAAAGTTGTATGTGATCCGCCGTCGCGCGGAGAACATGATTCGTTTTGCCAATATCAAAGGCGGTAATTATTTTTATGTTTCCGGACTTTCCTACAAAACGCTTGCTTACAAGGGCATGCTCATGTCGGAGCAGGTGGAGCTGTTTTATCCTGAGCTGAAAGATCCGTCACTCGAAAGCGCTTTGGCTTTGGTGCACTCACGTTTTAGCACCAATACATTTCCCAGCTGGGAGAGGGCACATCCCTACCGCTATGTTGCTCACAACGGAGAGATCAACACCCTTCGCGGCAATGTGAATTGGATGCATGCACGCCAGGCGATGTGTGAGTCTGAGCTTTTTAAAGACGATATCAAAAAAATTATGCCGGTGATCTGTGAAGATGGCTCAGACTCGGCTATGTTCGATAACTGCCTTGAGTTTTTGGTGTTGGGCGGACGCTCACTTCCGCATGCGGTCATGATGATGATCCCGGAGCCATGGTCCAATCACGAGTCCATGTCTCCTGAGAAAAAAGCTTTTTATGAATACCATGCCAGCATGATGGAGCCTTGGGATGGCCCCGCGTCTATCGCATTTACGGATGGCGTCAAAATGGGAGCTATCTTGGATCGCAACGGACTGAGGCCTTCTCGCTATTATGTGACTAAAGATGATCGTGTCATTATGGCTTCCGAAGTCGGTGTACTGGATGTGCCTCCTGATCAGATCGTGCACAAAGGCCGTTTGCAGCCGGGACGTATGTTCCTCGTCGACACCGAGCTTGGCAAGATCGTATCGGATGAAGAGATCAAATCGAAGATCGTGTCTGAGCAGCCCTATCGTTTGTGGCTGGATCAAAATCTGACGACGCTTGAGAGTTTGCCAGAGCCGCCCCATGTGCACGAACCGGATCATGAGACGGTTTTGAAGCGCCAGCAGGCATTTGGCTATACTTTTGAAGATCTTCGCACGGTGATGGCGCCGATGGCTAAAGATGGGGTAGAAGCGGTGGGATCCATGGGCACGGATACGCCCATAGCCGTTTTATCCAACAAGCCGCAGCTTCTTTATAATTATTTCAAACAATTGTTCGCCCAGGTCACAAATCCTCCTATTGATTGCATTCGTGAAGAGATCGTGACTTCGACCGAGACCACCATCGGTCCTGAAAAAAATCTTTTGAAGCCTGGCCCTGAGCATTGCCGACAGATCAAGCTCAAGAGCCCTATTTTAACAAACGAAGAATTTGAAAAGCTTCGTCATATCAAAAGCCCGCATTTTAAATCACTGACGCTTCCTATATTGTTTAAGCCGACCGGCGAAAAGGCGTTGGAAACTGCTTTGGATGAGCTGTATGCCAAAGCCAGCAAAGCGATCAAAGAGGGTATCAATTTTCTGATCTTGTCCGATCGTGGCCTCGACAAAGACAATGTGCCCATCCCAGCACTTTTGGCCGTGTCTGGTTTGCATCATCATTTGATCCGCGAAGGCACGCGTACGCGTGTTGGGCTTATCTTGGAGTCCGGCGAGCCGCGTGAAGTGCATCATTTTGCACTTTTGATAGGTTTTGGTGTGGGCGCTGTGAATCCGTATCTGGCGTTTGAAACATTGGACGATATGATCCGTCAGGGTATTTTAAAGAATATCGACCATAAAACAGCTGTTAAGAATTTTGCAAAAGCGGTGGCCAAGGGCGTCGTGAAGACCATGTCCAAAATGGGTATCTCGACGATCCAAAGTTATCGCGGTGCACAAATATTCGAGGCTATAGGTCTCAATCAAAATTTTATCGATAAATATTTCACATGGACAGCCGCTCGCATGGAAGGTGTCGGTATCGAAGCGATCGCCAAAGAGACCGTTGAGCGTCATCGCCGTGCTTATGCAGATCGCGATGTCCAAGTGCACACGTTGGATGTGGGCGGAAATTATCAGTGGAGAAAAGAGGGTGAGTATCATTTATTCAACCCTGAGACGATTCACAAGCTGCAGCTTTCTTGCCGCACCAACAATTTTAAAGTTTTCCGCGAATACTCCAAAGGTGTGGATGATCAGATGAAGAATCTGGCGACACTCCGCGGTCTTTTAGATTTTAAAGTTTCTAAATCAATTCCGATCGAAGAAGTAGAGCCGGTCAGCGAGATCGTAAAGCGCTTCAAAACAGGTGCCATGTCGTATGGTTCTATTAGCAAAGAAGCGCACGAGAGTCTTGCGATCGCCATGAACCGCATTGGAGGCAAATCCAATACAGGTGAGGGCGGCGAAGATCCTGAGCGCTACAAACCGATGGCCAATGGAGATTCGAAAAATAGCGCTATCAAACAGGTGGCCTCTGGACGATTTGGTGTCACAAGCCAGTATTTGGTGAATGCGCGTGAGATCCAGATCAAAATGGCGCAGGGCGCCAAACCGGGCGAGGGCGGACAGCTGCCGGGCGCCAAAGTGTATCCTTGGATCGCCAAGGTGCGTCACTCGACTCCTGGCGTCGGCCTTATCTCACCACCACCCCATCATGATATTTATTCCATCGAAGATCTGGCCGAGCTTATCCATGATCTTAAGAATGCTAATCACAAAGCACGTATCAGTGTGAAGCTGGTTTCTGAAGTGGGTGTGGGTACCATCGCTGCCGGTGTTGCGAAAGCGCATGCGGACGTTGTTTTGATCAGCGGGTTTGATGGTGGTACGGGAGCATCACCCCTTTCCAGTATCAAACATGCAGGCATTCCTTGGGAGCTGGGCTTGGCAGAAACTCATCAGACATTGGTTTTGAATAATCTTCGTAGCCGTATTGCTGTTGAGACCGACGGACAGCTTAAAACGGGACGCGATGTGGTGATCGCCGCTCTTTTGGGCGCCGAAGAATTTGGTTTTGCGACATCTCCGCTGGTGGCTTTGGGTTGCATCATGATGAGAGTTTGCCATCTGAACACATGCCCCGTGGGTGTGGCGACGCAGGATCCTGATCTTCGCAAGAAATTTACCGGAGATCCGGCGCATGTTGTTAATTTTATGAATTTTATCGCTGAAGAGATGCGCGAGATCATGGCGAAGCTTGGTTTCCGCACCGTAAAGGAGATGGTCGGCCGCACCGACAGACTTGAGCCGCGCAAGGCGATCGATCATTGGAAAGCCAAGGGGTTAGATTTCTCCAAGATCCTGTATCAGCCGGATATGCCAGCTACGGTAGGCCGCTATTGCCAAGAAGAGCAAGATCATGGACTTGATAAGGCGCTGGATAATCAGGTGTTGCTTGAGCTTTGTGAGGGTGCGTTGAATGAGAAGAAAAAAGTGCGCGCCTCTCTTCCGATACACAATGTGAACCGTGTCGCGGGTACGATCTTAGGCAGTGAAGTCACGCGTCGTTTTGGGCCCGAAGGTTTGCTGGACGATACGATCCATTTGCATTTTACCGGGTCGGCAGGACAGAGTTTTGGAGCATTTGTGCCCAAAGGTGTGACACTTGAGCTTGAAGGTGACTCCAATGATTATGTGGGCAAAGGTTTGTCGGGTGGCCGCATCATCGTGTACCCGTCCAAAAAAG
>CAYODQ010000052.1:0-11361 GCA_964402785.1 uncultured Planctomycetia bacterium | reverse complement strand
GTTGTGTCCTTGCGGCCTTGTCGACGCTATTCCCATAGCGCCTCCCACGGCCGCAAGTCCACGCCTCGCATCTGAAGCTCTAATACGAAAAACATACTGGTAATATAGTGGTTCGAAGAGAGCCGCGGCGCCCGCACATATAGGTCGAGTGCCGCAAAGGCACTCGACAATTCCATAGCCGAGGCGAATGGCCGACCCGGAGTGAGCACAGCCGAGCAACCGAAGGGCGCGAGGACTGCGCAGCGCAGGGCGCCGAACCACGCCGGGGACACCATACTTTATGAAAAAATTCGTACTTGTTGTATTGATCTTGGCTGTGTTGGTGGCTGCTGGGATACGATATGTGTCCCAAAAGGCGCCGGAGTATTTGCGTGAGGCTATTCAGCGTGCGCTCAATAAACCTGTCAAGATCGGATCCATCGACTATCAGTTTCCGTGGACATTTGAACTCAAGCAATTCGAGGTCCTGGAGACGGAAGAACCATTTCGAGATGAAAGTTGTTTCTCGGTAGATCGTGTTTTGGTTCAAGTCTCTCCGATGAGTTTATCCACCAAAGAGTTGATCTTGGACAATGTGGACGCCACTCAAGCGGTGTTGGTTATCCGCAATCGAGGGGAGAGGCTTTTTCACGCGCTATCCAGCGCCACGACGCTTTCTACAGGGAAAATGACACCCACCGAAGAAGTGGGCTCGTCCCCTGCTGCATCGCCACTACCACTTTTGATCCATCGTTTTCATTTGGGATCCAGCCAGTTTCAATGGGTGGATTATGACGCGGAGGCCAGCGGATTTGTGGTGGCTTTGAGTGATATCGAAGCCAACATCAAAGACATCGCTTTGCCGTTGTCAGAAGATAAGACGATCTATCGCATTGATGCCAAGCTGCCTCAAGGGCGCGGGCAGAAAGCAGCTTCTATCAAGTTGTCGGGATGGACGCGGTTTGCAAGCTACGAATCCGATGCCATGTTGACAGCGCAAGACCTACATTTACCTTTCTTCAAGACGTATTTGACGCAAGTGACACCTGCGGACATCGAGGATGGTACCTTGTCACTTCGAGGGGCTCTCAGTGTTCATGATAAAAATCTGACTGCCAATACGGATCTGGAACTGACGAATCTGATCTTTAGGTCGTACGAAGATCAGGATCAGCTTTTTGGAATGAAGGCGGATGAAATACTTAATTTTTTAAAGGATCAATCCGGCCGGCTTAAGTTCCAGATCGTATTGCAATGGCCTTTGGATCAGCGTGTGGAGAAGAGAAAGCTGATCCGTCGTGCGATCGAGGAGTCTATTAAGAAAACACTGCTTGGAAATGCCGGAAATATCCTCGAAAAGACCCTCAAAAGCATCTCCGAGTCGGGGATGGACGGCGCCAAAGACGATTGGGCCGATACTCTTAAGAAAGTGAAGAATTTGCTCCAGTAGTGGGGAGGCTAACGGGATTCGAACCCGTGCTAAGAGAGCCACAATCTCTCGTGCTACCACTACACCATAGCCTCCAAAGAAGGGGCGTATTATAGCCCTAATCCCAGGTTACTTCAATTTTTAAGTGTTTTTGGCCATACCTTATAATTATTAGAAAATTTGGCGTTCTGGGCGTAGAATACCCTTCATGCGCTGCGGCAAATGCAATGCCTATATACCGGATCTAGCGACTATCACTTCGTGTATCGAGTGTGGCACGCCCCTTGAAGAATCCCATCAGCTAAGACAAGATGCGCTTCATAAGAAACAACTTGAAGAAGCTCGGGTTCAAGAGGAGCGAAGCAAGTCGCAGAAAAACTACAGCTATCCCGAAGCGATTCTGAGCTCCCTTTATTCAAAATATTTATACCGCGATGTTTTTCGCAGATGGAATGGTTCGGGAGCTCTCTATTTAGCTTTTATCACAGCCTTGTGGATGGTGCCTGTTTGTATTTGGCTCCAGATAGACTTCAGTCAAAATTTCGAACAAAAGCTAGTGCCGATCATTCAGCAAATCCCGCATGCGACTTTTGACAAGGGATCCTTCCGATATGAGGGGGAAGATCCATTGATCATCCAAGTTCCCGATCAAAGGCAGGCTGTTTGTGTTTTTACTCGTCGCGAGGGAGCTCATGGTTCAAAGATGGCTCCCACACCTATTATTTTTACCCCTAGCTGTGTCATCATTAAAAATCCATCACAACAAGAGATAAAGGTCATTGGATTTTCAGACAAATTTACCTATACGATCGATGCCAATATCGCGTTGTATTGGACAAGGCAATTCATGAGGTGGTCGTTTTTCATTTTATATCCGGGAGTATGGTTTGCGACCTGGGTCATGATCCTGCTATTCGTGCTATTTTTTGCGGTGATCGGTAAGTTGATCGCTTGGATCCTTCGGATCCCATCTAGTTTTCAAAATATTTACAGGTTGTCAGCGGTCGCTTTTACTCCCGCTATATTATTATTTCCAGCGACATATATTTCTCCGCTTTCGGAAAAAATATACAGCGGGTTTATGTGGGTAGGCCCTATTTTCTTTACAGCGCTTGGGTTGTGGTTTAACCGGCCTCCACAAAAAAAGAAAGCAGTCAAATGACGACATTTCATACGCTCGCATACGGGTTTTTATCGGTCGTTTTTTTGGCTATGGGTGTCTTGTATAGCCGAGCGTATAGAAAACGCGAGATCATGGCCAGCCGTTTGCACGCAGGAGCTTCTTTATCAATATCCGGTTTTATGCTTTTTTTGTTCGCCGCCGTGGATCCCATCTATTCTTATTCATCGATAGCTATGGCGATATGGATCAGCTCTTTTTGGGCATTCGAGGTTTGCACACTTGCCTTTTCGATCCACGAGATGTCGCTTTTGGGATCGGAGGGTCAGCGAAAGGGCGACCTTGTTCCAACGGCCCAGGTGGCACTGGCGGTGCTTTTGTTTGGGATTGCGCCTTACATTGGTTACCAGTCCGTAGTCAGCCAAGCGCCTAGCTCGCCTCCTGTTCTGGAAAGTGTTGAGTTCAAAGCTATTGATGAGACAAGTCAGAGCCGCACAAGGATTTTCAAGGAAGTGAATTTATCTTATACGATCCCTGAAGGATCATGGGTTGAGTACGACGCGAGTCAAATGAATCCCCCAGCGCTTATTGCCATGTACCAAGCGGATCCCGTCGCATATTTCTACATGATGGCGCAGACGGGCGCGCTTGTGGAAAAGGAAAAAGAAGCCGCTTGGTTCCAGACCGGCTATGCTGATTTCACAAAAAAATGGGATAACAATGTGATTAAGCAGGGAACTTCGGAAATAATGGGCATAAAAGGTTATTATTTCGAATCGGAGCATCACATGCCAAATTATGCTCCAAAGGTTAGGCATATTCACTGGATGGGATTAAAAAATGGCTTTTTTTACCAATTTTCTGCGTACACATCATTGGATACCTCGTTTGATGAGTTGAATAAAATTTTTAAAGAGCATACCCAGGGCCTTGCTTTGCTGGAGAGCGATCGCATTTCGACTCCTGAGTCTCCTAAGGAAGATTTTCGATCAAGGCGATATCCGTACTTGGTTCATTTAAAGGAGAGCGGATGGTCGCCGTGGTGGGGTCAGGACGATGTTCCCGGAGCCGAGCTCTTAGATTGTAAATTTGCGTTGGGCGCGAGCTCGTCTTTCATGGTTTATCCGATCCTTTTCAGAGAGGCTGCACCGCCCGCCGAGATCCTGACCAAAGCTTTCCTTAAGATGCATTTCATCGAATATGATCAATTGCCTCCCGCAAGTATCCGTCCGATCAAGGAAAATGGGTACGATGGTTTTGCTGTTGATGCTGAGGGTGAGTTAAGTGGTGAAAAATTTGATTTTCGTATCAAGGTTTTGCGCGGCAAGAACCTTGCGTTCTACGTAGTGGCTTGCGCGAGTAAAATGATCTCGGGTGGCGATGTTGAGGGTTTGGAGCGCGGTCGAAAAATGTTTGAACCCCTCAAAGAGGAAGGGCTTCCCGAATTCAAGAGCCAAAACGCGAATGAAAAAAAGCGGCATCAGATCGCATATGGATGGATAGGTAAGACTTATTATCTCGGTGGCGATAAAAACAAGGCACTTTATTTTTACAAAGAAGCGCATACCTTAAGCCCGGATGATAAAGATCTATTGATGAGTATTATGGTCGCATACGATGAGCTCAAACTTCCTTTGGAAGGATTTCGGTACGCAGAAAAATTTATGGATACCTTTAAGAATGATCCCGAGATGAAAAGAAAATTCGCAGATCTAGCGTCAAAAGTAGGTGAGTGGAAAAAGGCAAAAGACATTTATGAGCAATTGATCCGGGATGGACATATTGATGATTACTTGTTGGAAGACTATCTGGATATGATGAAGAAGAAAGGGTCCGAAAAGGATGCCTATAAAGAATTAAAAGCATTGGCCTCCTCGGGCTCGATCGAGGTGCGATCTTCTATTGCTTCTCTACTCGAAGACAACGATCAGGATGAAGAGAGTTTTAAGATCATGAAGGATCTATATCAAAAACAACCCCGCGATGGCCGTATCAGCGGCGCCTATTATTATCATTTGCTAAAATCGGGTCGTTTTCAGGAAGCCGCTGAGAGCGCAGATAAGCATATAAAAGACTATGGCGAGGCGGCCAACATCTACTTTTATCAAGGCCATGCGTTGACCGCGTTGAATCAATATGAGATGGCGATGGCTGCTTTCATGCGATCAAAAGAATTGGATCCAGAGCCAGAAGGACTTGAGAATTACATCGAAGGACTTTCGCAGATGATCGAACGAAAGCCTGCCGAGCCAGTGATTCATAGCGCTGAAATTCACAGGGATATCCATCCGCAGGGGAAACAACTAAAGATCGAGGAAACTGTAAAGTTTTATGGGGCTACGGCTCTCCATCTCAAGTCCGTTCTCAAGGATCTAAGCGCTGAGCGGATGAAAGATCACATAAGATCTTTGTGGAATCCATATCATGGTCAATTCGAGATCGTCAACATATCAACGTCCGATCTTCCACAAGATGTCTATGAACTCAAAGTTTCTTATAATACGCTTAGCTCGTTTGAAAATGCCGGATCTAAATATTTGATCCATCTTCCTCAATATTGGGAGGAGTTCGTGTTGTGGCCCGAAGAGGACGATCTGTACGGTCTTCCGCTGTCCATTATCTTCCCTTTGTCGGTTTATTCGGAGACGACCTTGCATTATTCGGCTGATTTTGATCCAGAAATAGGAGAGTCGGCGGTCAATGCGCTGCCAAGTGGGTGCGTGCAGGTTAAGACCGATCTTCATCGTGATCCCAAGGCTTTTAAAGTAAAAAATACGTATGTACTTACGGGAGGATCCTTTTCCGACAAACAGATCGATCAATGCCGGGGTAATGTCACAGACGCTCTCAAGCAAGGCGTGCCAGCGATCCTTGTCAACAAAGGGAAAGAGTAGCTGATGAAACAGTGTCCAAAATGCCATGAAACTTACAATGATAGCTGGGGGCTCTGTTTGCAAGACGGATCAGCATTGATTGCCGTTGTGAAAAAAACCCGACAGGGCATCGAACCTTCTAAGTCTAAACCCAAGAAAGAGAAGAGCTATAAAGATGTTTACGGTTGGCTTGCACTCTATGTTTGGACGCAGTTAATTTTGGGGCCACTTGCATTTGTTCTTGTTGTGTATGGCTGTTTGAATAATGGCCAGTCTGGTTATGTTTATCCAATGGGCTTACCAATGGCAGCACAGGTCGTGCATGCGGTCATTTCATTTGCGGAGGTCATCGGAGCTATTTTACTGCTTCGTCCCAAAGAATTTTCCGCTTGGTTCGTACGAGTTGCTACGGGTTGTGTGGTTGTTTTTCGGATGTACTGCGTTTATTTTGTCGCAGATAAAGGGATTTCTGAGATCGCATCAGGTGTGTTGACGCTGGGCTTTGAGTCCGTATGGTTTTTTTATTTTATTTTTTCCAAGCGCGTCAAAAGTCGTTATTTTTCTACAAAAAAAACTACATCTCAAGAGCATAGCCTCGACGAGATCGCAAAAACCGCATTTCGCACTTATAACCGCCGCCGGTGATCTGGATCAAAGCTATTTCAGTTTTTTTAGAATACTCTGCTCGACAAGGAATTCTTTGCGGGCGCGGATGCGGCCGACGTGGGTTTTGATCAAATCTTCTTGTACGCCCGTATGATCGAGTATCACACGAACTAGTTCGGCGCTTACTTCGAGCTCTTCCATGATCACGATATCGGCACCCAGCTGATACAGCCACGCAATATCGCGTTCATAGCGGGATCGCACAACGGTGAGCGTTTCAGGGTTGAGCCTTTGGACAGCCTGTACGATATAAGCGATACTCGAGGCATCTCCAAAGCTAATAACAACGGCTTTGGCCTTATGAATAGCCACTTCTTCGAGAACATTGTCATTCATTGCATCTCCGTAAACAACAGGCACCCGGTGCAATCGCGCTTTTTGGATGTTCTGAGGATTCATTTCGATCACAATATACGGTATATTTTCCAAAAGCAGGGCTGCTGCCAGGTCTTGGCCTGCTGTTCCGTAGCCGCAAATGATCACATGATTTTTAAGCAGGCGAGTGTTCTCTTTTTTTTCTAATGCGCTGCCCGCTTTTGGCGGCATCCCAAAAAAAGGAATTTTGGAGGTCATCTTCATGAGCAGCGGGATAAGCTGAAATAAAAATGGTGTCAGAAAGATAGTGATCACTGAGGCGGATAAAATGGTTTGATAAAACGTGTGCTCGATCAAACCGCCCTTGGCAGCTGTTTCTAAAAGCAAGAATGAAAATTCTCCGATCTGAGACAAAATAACACCGGTGATGATGGCGACGCGCGGCGGATAGCCAAATGCCAATACGACCACCGAGATCACGAAACAATTTACGAATAAGACCAGCCCCACGACCGGGACGACTGTGTTCCAGTTGATCCAAGAAAAAACGGGATCGAACAAAAGGCCGATGGAAATAAAGAAAATGCTGACGAAGATATGCCGGAAGGGAGCAATATCACCGGATATTTGATGATGATAGTCCGTATTGGCGAGCATGATCCCCGCAAAAAAAGCTCCCAGCGGTGCTGACAATCCCATCTTTGCGCTGATCCATGAGGATCCAAAACAGAGAAGCACTGTGGAGAGCATGAAGATCTCGCGGCTTTTGGACAGTGTGATCCATCGCATGATGTTGGGTAGGATGAATTTGGAAGTCACCAACACACCGCCCAGAAGCAAAAAAGCCTTGAAGAACGAAAGACCGACGGCGTTTAGGATAGAATCACCCGGCGTCCCGAATGAGGTGATGAAAATAAGTAGAGGTCCCACAGCCAGATCTTGAAAGACCAGGATAGCTACCGATATGCGGCCATGCTGACTATCCAGTTCGGCTCGATCCAGTAGATTTCTAAAGACGACAGCGGTGGAGCTAAGAGCGATCACTGAGCCTAGGACAAAGCCTTGATAAAGAGACCAGCCCAGTAAATAGGCCACTCCGATGGAAATGCCAATCGATAAGAGAAGCTGCCCGGCGCCTCCCAAGAGTGCGATCTTTTTGAGTCCTTGCAGCCGATCAAAAGAAAACTCAAGGCCGATGGTGAGCATGAGAAATATCATCCCAATCTCAGCCAAGTCTTTGACGTGCTCGATATCAGAGATCAGTCCTAGCCCATGTGGTCCGATCAAGGTGCCGGATAATAAAAACCCCAGCAGGGCCGGCATTTTGAAGCGTTCGAAAAGAAGAGCGATGCAGGCCGCGACGAACAAAACGACCAGGATCTCGGTTGCGTGAAAAGAATTCAGCATGCCACTAACATACCACGCTGAAGCTAAATCTGTTAACATGTCCTATCAAGTTGTCGGGGAGACAAGTCATTGAATATCACCTATTTTCAAGTTTCGAACCGAGGATGGGTTCGGGAAAATAACGAAGATTTTGCATCTGTGATCATGCCCGAGGATGTGGAGAGGCGTCTCAGTGACGGCTGTTTATTTGCACTTGCGGATGGCTTGGGAGGTTTGCCGGATGGCGAAATCGCAAGCCGCGAGTCGATCGCTCATTTAGAGAAATTAGAGAAAGGACATAGCCATTTTCAGTCACCCGCCGAAGTCGAAAAGCTATTTCGCAGTATCAATCATCATGTTTATACTTTAAATGAACATAAACCATCATTTAAGCGGATGGCCACTACACTCACTGTATCTTTTTTTCATCAGAAACATATTTCAATTGGGCATGTTGGTGATTGCCGGGTTTATCGGGTCAGAGGGCCGGAAATACGCTGCTTGACCCAGGATCATTCTACTGGGCCCACAGAATTGACGCGCGCAATCGGCCTGGAGGATCATGTGGAGGTCGATTATTACGAACACAAACTCGAAAAAGAAGATATTTATATTCAGTGCTCCGACGGCCTTCATAATGTACTCAGCAACTACGAGATCTACCAACAGATCCAATTTGGAGATCCTCGTGCGACGTGTATGAATCTTATCAATATGGCCATGCGCCGCGGCGGGCCTGACAATATCACGGTGCAAACTATAGAAGTCGTAGCGTAAGAGTTTTTTGAGTAAAAAGGAACAGAGCTTATGCGACAAAAGATCGGCTTTTGGACAGGTCTTCTTCTATTTGTTGTGGTCGCGTGGATCCCAGAGAGCGCAAGTTTTGGAGCGCGGCCCAAGATGGCGGCTGCCGCCGCTTTGTGGATGGCTGTTTGGTGGGTGACCGAAGCGGTTGCGCTCGCCCTGACATCTCTTATCCCGCTTGTGATCTATCCTGTTTTTAATGTTTTAAACATCGGTGAGACAGCCAAAAAATACATAGATCCCAATATTTTTTTATTTATGGGCGGTTTTATGCTGGCATTGGCTATGCAAAAATCTGAGCTGCATAAACGCATCGCTTTGCTGGTGATAAGTGCTATCGGTGAAGGGCGCCGCAGGATGTTGGGCGGTTTTTTGGCAGCCACAGCACTTATCTCAATGTGGGTTTCCAACACCGCCACTTGCCTCATGATCTTACCGATCGGCTTAGCGGTGGTTTCTAAATTGAGCGACGGCGGGCGAAGGGACTTGCAGGGTTTTGATGCGGCTCTTATGTTGGCGATCGCATATGCCAGTAGTATCGGGGGCGTTGCGACCTTGATCGGCTCGCCACCCAACATGATCTTGGCCGGACAGGTTAAAAATCTTTTTCCAGAATTGCCTGAAATAGGATTTGTGAATTGGTTTTTTTTCGCCGCACCGATGGCGTTTGGCTTTTTACTTTTGACCTGGCTATACCTTTCACTTGTTTTAGTTAAAAGGTCATCCGATCATGATCTGGGCAAAGGCACGATCCGGCAAGAGCTCAAAAATTTGGGCAAGGTATCATCTGCTGAGATCCGCGTGGCTTGCATTTTCTTTTTAACGGTGATCGGTTGGATATGGAGAGTCGATATCCAGATCGGGAGCTTTAAACTACCCGGCTGGCCCACACTTTTACACTTAAAAGGGACGCATGATGCGGCGATCTCAATGTTGGCCGCTTTGTTTTTATTTATAACGCCCAGCGGCGCTTCTAAAAGAGACAGGCTTTTGGATTGGAAATGGGCCAAGAAGATCCCGTGGGGCGTGCTCATCCTTTTTGGAGGAGGTTTTGCTTTGGCTGAAAGCTTTCAAAGCACCGGTCTGGCAGAGGGGATCGCCGGTGGGTTTTTGGTTTTAGAAGAAGTGCCTCTTTTTTGGTTTGTTTTGATCTTGTGTCTCGCAGCTACGTTTTTATCAGAGCTTATGTCCAACACCGCGCAAGTGATGTTGATGATTCCGATCTTGGCTGCTACTTCCAAGTCTTTGGGCGTTCATCCGTTTTGTCTAATGATGCCGGCCACGATGGCAGCCTCGCTTGCTTTTATGATGCCGGTAGGCACTCCGCCCAACGCGATCGTATTTGGCAGCGGCCACGTTTCTATCCCGCAAATGGCGAGAACCGGTTTTTTTCTGAATTTATTGGGGGCGGTCTGGATCGCGTGCTATAGCTTTGCGTTTTTAAAGCACGCTTTTATCTTAACTTAAAATTAACACTGTTTTTTCGGGCGTTTCGCTATAATAGGGCTTATTCATAATCAGAGGGAAAAGTGATGCAAGATTTTCTGATCGCCAACGGATGGGCACCTGATTTTCTGGTTCGAGGAAGCATACGGAGTCGTCTGTCACGTAAGATCCACGAAGAATCCAAAAAAGGCGAAACGCTGGGTCCGAACCGTTTGCTTGATTTCGTGGACGAGCTCAAACGTTCTCCGATCGCCGTGAGTCCTCAAGAATCTTCTCAGCCTGCCACTGAGATGCCTCCCAAATTTTTTGAAACGGTCCTGGGCAAGAGCATGAAATACAGCTCCGGTTTTTGGCGGGAGGGAGTCGTAAATCTCGATCTTTCTGAAAGCGATATGCTCGAAACCACGCTTTGGCGTGCGGAGATCGCGGACGGCCAAAAAATTTTGGAGCTAGGCTGCGGCTGGGGCTCGTTGTCTCTTTTGACGGCATATCGGTTTCCCAATAGCCATGTGACAGCGGTATCCAATTCCAGGCTTCAAAAAGAATACATTGAGGAGCGCGCGGCTGAGAGGGGCATACAAAATCTCACTGTTATCACAGCGGATATGAATCAATTTGAGACCGGTGAGGTATACGATCGCGTGGTGTCGATCGAAATGTTCGAGCATATGCGCAATTATGAAAAATTATTGGATAAAGTTTCTTCGTGGCTTAAGCCGGACGGGAAGCTTTTCGTGCATCTTTTTTGCCACAAAAAATATGCGTACCTCTACGATTCACAAGACAGGCAGGATTGGATCGCTAGATATTTCTTTAAAGGTGGCATTATGCCCAGCGAAAATCTGCTTTTGTATTTCGACGCCAAATTTCAAATAGAGAATCGCTGGAAAATACCAGGAACTCATTATCAAAAGACCTGCCGTGCCTGGCTGGAGCGCATGGATAAGAATAAAGAGCAGGTGTTGGAAATTTTCAAAGAAGTTTATGGCCCCAAAGAAGCCAAACGTTGGATGTCTTATTGGAGG
The DNA here is from genome assembly GCA_964402785.1 of uncultured Planctomycetia bacterium. Classification (GTDB taxonomy): domain Bacteria; phylum Omnitrophota; class Gorgyraeia; order 2-02-FULL-51-18; family 2-02-FULL-51-18; genus CAYODQ01. The sequence continues at coordinate 318 of CAYODQ010000052.1, read as the reverse complement.
GTTTTCTTCATGTCCTGTGAGGAACTCTTCGGTTTCAAAGGCGGCGACGAATGGTATGTCACTCACTATCTTCTTACCAAAAAACAGCAACTCCCCAAGAGTCCAGACCTTAGTTAGAGATGCTCGCAAGCCGACAAGGGATACTATCCTACAGACACGCCTGCCTGCCGGCAGGCAGGCTCCGGTGCCCCTGCGAGGCACCTCGCTCTTCTTGCCCCCTCGGCTAAGAAAAAACTGGCGTTCCATGCGCCTCGTCGTCCCAAGTGGACTTCCCCCGATAAAGTGGACACTTAAAGAAGGGTGATATGATAACCCAGA
>CAYODQ010000051.1:0-11570 GCA_964402785.1 uncultured Planctomycetia bacterium | reverse complement strand
GATGGTGCCGACGTTAACGTGTGGTTTGGTGCGTTCGAATTTTTCTTTGGACATACGGCTACATGCCTCCCTTTATATATAATTATTATTTCGAAAATTTCTCTAAACTGGAGCTGGAGACCGGGATTGAACCGGTGACCTTCTGCTTACCATGCAGATGCTCTACCAGCTGAGCTACTCCAGCATCGTTCAGCCTACGGGTTCAAAACCGTCCGATCCCTACTGAAACTTAATCACAACGGGATAAAACGATAAACTTCAGCGTGAGGCTATAAGTATAATGTTTTTTGATTCGGTGTCAAGTTTTTCAAAATTGCTAGGCTGGGCGCCAAAACAGCAGGGTGGCTATGAGGGCGGCAAGCTTCAAAAAGTAGCTTATATTTGTACGGTCCAAAGGCCTTAAAAAATAGGGTGTGGTTTGGGGTGTAGCCTTGTTTTTCTTGGTCTGGGAATGTGCCAAAGCCAGCCTCTGAAAAACCGTCCAATGCAAAAATACTCCTACAATGATCACTGCGGCTGATAAGTTGCGCACTAAAAGCGCGATCACAATAAAACCGATCCGCTCCCCCCTCTCCCAAAAACCAACTCTGCAAGAATCAACCTCACACTCCACACGTGCTCGCACGTAGCTAATAGAAAACGCTGCCACCCAGCCACTCAGAGCAAATAATACAAGATCCCCTCTCTCAAGATTAAAAAAGTAATAACACAAGCCGCCAAAAATAAAACCATCACCATAGCGATCCAGAGATGAGTCGATGATGCCCCCAAACACACTTTGGCTGCCGGAGACTCTAGCCACAGCGCCATCCAGCATATCCAACAGTCCAGATACAAGCAGCCAAATGCCCGCCCAAAATAAATTTCCCACAGCGATCAAATAACCTGAGAGTCCGGCGCAGACGAGGCCTAGAAAGGTTAGAAGGTTGGCGGTGACACCAAGTTTATGCAAAAACAATGCGATCGAATCTTTGATACTCATATTAGGCATGGGAATAAAATAACACTCGGAGAAGTGGAAATGAACGGTTTTTTTTGATATAACACCTATTCACATGCGGGTGTAGTTCAATGGTAGAATTCGAGTTTTCCAAACTCGCTACGCGGGTTCGATTCCCGCCACCCGCTCCAAATCTTCAATCAACAGACTTTTTGCCTAGAAAAGATTTGCTCCCTACAAGCCTTCAATTCTTGTACTTGAAAAGCATTACTTTCATTCCATCCACCTTGAACGAAATTCTCGCTTTGCCCTTGCCATCACCTAAGTTACTCGTCAATGGCGCATCTAAAATCATTTGTTCATCATTAGGTTTCGTAAGACTCACTCCGGCTTCCTCCGTATCCCATTCGATATTTGTAAAATCTGCTGTCATACCAGCCTTTGCTTTGATATAAAACCAAAGCTGCTGGCGCGGATCAAGGCGATATGCGGTAATAAGAAGGCCTGTAATCGCTATGTCCTTCCCTTCTCCAGCTACTGGAAATACAACGAACGCTCTTTGACTTGAGTAATCATGGTCTCGAGACATTTCTTGATACTCTGGAAAAAGATCTATCTGTATATTCCGCGGAGTTTCTCCATGTAGGTCAAGATACAAGCGAAGAGCATAAACCGGCTTGTCAGTTCCATTAAAAATGCGAAACGATTTCTGAACCCACACGCCATCTCGGTCGAATTTAAAAGTATCTGGTTCAGCGCCGATGGATTTTGGAATCGATAAGGTTTTGTCAATAAGCGTCACAGGCGTGTTAATAATTGTCGTCACATTCTGATCGCCTGCTATATAGTCGCGCCCAGCAACAATATTTGTGGATACCGCCTTAGCCGTTGACTCCATTTTCTCCTTCGGGTACGCGATGATAAGTGTTAGCGTTCCGACCAGTGTACAAATAAAAATGATTAATCTAGCCCATAACGGATATCCACCAAGAAACGGGATAATCTGCGACATCTGCTCAAGCTTCTCTATAAAAAAATCCACCAAACCCCCAATGCCATGTTCCTTACAATAAATACTTTTACTATGCTACCAGACCGCATCCGGCATACTGATTTTGTTGAACCTCGTCCTAGGAGACACGTTAGCTCTGGAAGAAAGTAAAGTCAATCCGGGAAGGATTCGGCGCCCTCCACCTCACGCGTCCTCAATGCCTTCGGCATTTCGGCGCGTTCGGCTCCGGGTCGGCCATTCGCCTCGTCGCAAGGATGGCCTGTGCTCCTGATGGTCGCACCGGCGTATAACTGCGGGGCGACGAGGCTCTCTTCGAATCCTTCTCTCCCCACGGCCATAAATGAAAAAAGCGCCGTCCATAAGGACGGCGCTTTGCGCAATGGCCGTGGGGAGAGAAGGATTCGAACCTTCGAAGGCATAGCCGTCAGATTTACAGTCTGATCCATTTGACCGCTTTGGTATCTCCCCTAAAAATAAAAAGAACTGCGCCGGAAGCTGAGCTGGAGGTCGGGATCGAACCGACGACCTGCTGATTACAAATCAGCTGCTCTACCAGCTGAGCTACTCCAGCGTATTTCAGTTGCTGAAAGCTTCCGGTAAAAAATCTATGGTATCACTTGCTAGCAAACCGAGCTCACCCTTAACTTTGACAGCCAAGTCACCTGCCTTGCCATGAAAATACACAGCCCAGCAAGCCGCTTTAAAAGGAGTCAAGCCTTGCGCGATAAATGCAGCTATCATACCCGTGAGCACATCGCCCGTGCCGCCTTTGGCCATACCGGGGTTGCCGGTATTATTTTGGTATTGCTGGCCTTCACTGGCCACCAACGTGCGATGCCCCTTCAAAACAATGGTCACATCATAAAGGTGCGCAAGCTTTTTTGCAAGGGCGAGTCTTTGGCGAGTGTCTTTAGGGCATTGAACAGAAAAAACCCGCTCAAATTCTTTTTGATGCGGTGTCATAACCATTGGCGAAGAATGCGCCTGTAAATCTTTCGATTTGAACTGAAACGCATTGATACCATCTGCATCCAATACAATAGGGACTTGGGCTGAACCCACTACTTTTCGAACCAACGACAAGACCCCCACGTTTCGCGTTAATCCGGGGCCAACCGCGATGACATGCGTGGGGCGCTTTTGAATCACCTTGCGTAAAATTGGCCATGCCCCCACCCCAACCGATCCCGACTTATCCTCCGGTAAAGGCAAAAAAATGATCTCAGGTGACATTCTTTTGGCCATGAGTGGATGCGCGCTTTTGGGAGCTGCCAACGTCACAAGACCAGCGCCTGACCTTAAACAAGCCTCGGCTGCTAAGATCGCCGCTCCCGGCATTTGTGTAGAGCCGGCCAATATAAGCGCATGGCCATAGTCAGCCTTGCTGGTATTTTTCTTTCGGGGTAACAGTGGAAACTTCTTAGGATCTAATCTCAAAAGCAAAAGGACTACTTTTTAAATACAAGCATCGCCGATGCCACCGCATAATTTTCAGTGTGTGACAGACTTACAACCGCTCCAGCGATATTGCGTTTTTTTCGTGTTTTTTCAGCGTCGGCATGCCAATAAACAGCAGGCTTGCCGTTGGCGTCGTTTAATATCTCGATATTTTTCCAGCCGACAAACTGCGTCTCCACTTCGCCCAACGCCTTGAACAAAGCTTCTTTGGCGGCAAACCGCGCTGCAAGATGCTGATAAGGATATCTCTTGGATCGGCTATAGGCCAATTCGCGATCCGTGTACACTTTTTGCAAAAAAGATTTGCCCCATTTTTTACTCACCTTCTCCAGGCGTTTGATCTCAACGATATCAATTCCGATGGCGCCATTCACTGTCTTATTTTTCATTTTTAATCAAACGCCTCATCTCTTGCACAGCCCGCCTTAAACCCACCCATTGCGCACGCGTGATGATTGAATATCCAATATTGAATTCATTAAAACCTTTGAATTTAAGAAGGGGTTTCAAATTATCATAATCCAGCCCATGCCCGGCATTGATGACCAGATCCGTCGTCCGTGCGTAGGCAAGCGCATCCTGAAGACGGTTGAGCTCCCGTTTTTTTTGTACAGCTGTCTTAGCCAACGCATAATCACCTGTATGGAATTCGATCGCGTAAGCCCGAAGACGCGCTGCGGAATCGATCTGACGTTTATCCGGATCAATAAATAAACTAACGCGAACTCCCGCGGATCGAAGTGTATCAACAGCGGCCTGGATCAACTGAGGCTTTTGAGATAAATTGAGCCCACCTTCCGTCGTACGCTCATGCCTCTTTTCCGGCACAAGTGTCGCTTCGGCGGGCTTTAGTTTTTTGGCGAGCTGAACGATCTCTTTCGCTATCGACATTTCCATATTGAGACGGATAGACAGCTTATCTTTCGCTCGAAAAAGATCCTTATCCTGTATATGCCGGCGGTCTTCGCGCAAATGCATCACGATCGAGTCGGCTCCAGCTTCTTGGCAGATCAGCGCTGCGCGCACAGGATCAGGCTCAAAGCCTCCTCGCGCGTTTCGGATCGTACCGATATGGTCTACGTTGACGCCTAATTTCACGATGAGCCGGGAGAAGCTGGGTCGGGGGATTGTTTTTCGATTGGGATCGAGACGTCCAATTGATAAGGCTCGCCCACCAGGTGGATGCCGCCCACACTCTCTAGCGGAATACGCTTTGAAACAGGTTTGGTGCTTTCACTCACATCCACGATCGCTGTTTCTGCGTTCCAGGCATTTTCTAAGAGAGCCTCGGGGCCGATCACGATCACCTGATTGGGCGAAACGGATACATTTTCTTCGACGATCCGATAACCTTCCGGAGGAGTTGTTTCCAATCGAACTTTGACGGGTAAACTTTTGGCCGTCAGCTTGATCAACTTGTAAGAAGCGTCGGTTGAATTTTGCTTCTCAGCATCTGTGATCTCCGTACTAATATAATGATAGGTCAACAAAGCTACCAAAAGCGCAGCAAATTTTAAAATCCAAGAACCTTTGAGTAAATTCATTTTTTCCGCTCTTTCTTCGAAAGTTTAGGACTCTCGATCAGCAGCTCTTTTAACCTGTCCTCATCGATATCCTGCTCCGCCCTTCCTTGATTCATGAGCGAAATAATGCCCGTCTCTTCAGACACCACGATCACAACCGCATCCGTTTCCTCGCTCAGCCCCAACCCGGCACGATGCCGCGTCCCCAAAACCTTGGAAAGTTTTTGACTCTGTGACAAGGGAAATAAACAGCCAACCGCAACCACTCGATTGCCCTGAACGATCACGCCGCCGTCGTGAAACGGCGTGTTGGGCATAAAAATAGTCATCAAAAGCTCGGAGGTCAATACACCATCCAGAGGTATCCCGCTCTCGATGTATGGCTTGAGACTGGCCTCGCGCTCAAGCGCTATCAACGCACCGACTCGATTCTTGGACATCGAAACCACCGCACGGATGATCTCCTCGGCCACTTTTTCTTCTTTAATAAAAATTTTAAACAGCGGACTTTGGCCAATACGCGCCAATCCTCGGCGCAGCTCGGGCTGAAATATGATAAGAAATCCAATAATAGAAATTTGGAATAAATGAGACAGGATCCAGCGTATGCTCTTGAGCTCAAAAAATTGCGCCACAAAAAAGAGTGCCACCAAAAATAAAATACCCTTCAGCGCCTGCACCATACCGCTGTCTTTGATGTACACAAATAACAAGTAAAATACGAACCAGAAAACCGATATCTCGATGAGCGGTTTCCAGTAAAGTTGAATATTGTGAAGCAACATTTCCATGGTCTATCTCTTAATAACCCGATCCACTATTTGAGCCAGCTGACGATGCGCCAACACATCGTGCACACGCAAAATATGCGCACCCTTTTGCACGGCTACCGCCGCAGCCGCCAGAGAAGCGCTGAGCCTCTCGGTGGCCGGTACACCTAGGTAATTACCCAAAAATGACTTACGAGATAATCCTACAACCAAGGGATAACCCATGGCAACAAATTCATGCAGGTCGGCCAGCAGCTCAAAATTCTGATCCTGCGTTTTACCAAAACCAAAACCAGGATCAATAGCAATGCGCGATCTCAAAATACCCGCTTCGCGCGCACCATCGATCGATTTCTTCAAAGAAGCCTTGATGTCTTTGATGAGATTTTTATAACTCGGATTTTTTTGCATGGTCTTCGGGGTTCCTTGCATATGCATAAGCACCACACCAGCCCCGCTCTGAGCAATACGCCGAGCTATTTTTTTATGAAATCTCAATCCGTAAATATCATTGATAAGATCCGCACCCTCATCCAACGCAGCTGCAACAACCTCATACTTATAAGTATCGATAGATATGGGAATTTTTATCTGATGCTTTAGTCTTTTAAGAATGGGGATTACGCGGCCAATCTCTTCCCGCCAGCCCACAGGCCGAGAACCTGGCCGAGTCGACTCGCCGCCGATATCAATAAAATGCGCTCCTTCGGCTGCCATCCGAAGCGCTTGAACTTCGGCCTTGCCGGGATCCATGAACCGGCCACCATCCGAAAATGAATCGGGGGTGACGTTTAGCACCCCCATGATCTTTGTTTCGTTTTTTAATTGCAGGATCTGACCGCGTACATCAAGGCAAAAAGCAGGCTTCACAGCCATCATGCCGTCGTCGGGTTGGCCGGGTGAAGCTCAGGCAGAGAGAGAAACACTCTTACCTCCGCCCCATCCAATGTCTCCTTATCGAGAAGTTTTTGAGCTAGGATCTCAAGCTTATCTCGGTTGTCGGTCAGAATTTTTTTGGCCTTATCATAGGCTTCTTGTAAGACACGCTTTATCTCTGAGTCGATCAGACGAGCTGTATCTTCTGAATAATTCCGCTCTTCGCCAAGGTCGCGGCCCAAGAAAACCATACCCTGCTCTTTTCCAAATATGATCGGCCCGATCTTCTGGCTCATCCCATAACGGCAAACCATGTTACGAGCCAACTCAGTCGCTTTTTGTAGATCATCATAAGCGCCCGTCGTGATATCTCCGAAAATAAGCTCCTCTGCCACGCGGCCACCCATCATCACGGGAAGTCTTGCTTCGAAATATGAAAGGCTATGCAACGTCCTCTCCTCTTCAGGAAGCTGGACAGTGTAACCACCCGCCATACCGCGCGGAATGATCGTGATCTTGTGTAAAGGATCTGCGTTGGGAGTCAACAGTCCCACAAGCGCATGCCCGGACTCATGATACGCGACTATCTTTTTTTCCTTTTCCGAAACTTTTTTGCTTTTGCGCTGAGGCCCAGCCATTACACGCTCGATGGACTCTTGAAGCTCGGTCATACCCACTGATTCTTTATTGAATCTTGCTGCCAAAAGCGCTGCTTCATTCACCAAATTGGCGAGATCTGCGCCTGAAAAATAGGTCGTCTGTTTTGCGATGACCGTCAAATCGACCGATGTGTCCAACTTCACTTTGGTCGCATGTACTTTCAAAATCGCTTCGCGCCCGATAACATCCGGCAGGGGCACGACCACCTGTCTATCAAAGCGGCCCGGCCTCAAAAGCGCTGAATCCAAAACATCCGGACGGTTGGTGGCTGCGATCAGGATAATCGATTCACTTGTGTTAAAACCATCCATCTCAACCAAAAGCGCGTTTAACGTCTGCTCTCGCTCATCATGGCCTCCGCCGATACCGGCAAAGCGCTGGCGTCCTACCGCATCGATTTCATCAATAAATATAATGCAACCGCGGCCGGATTGCTTGACGCTTTTTTTGGCCTGATCAAAAAGGTCGCGCACGCGTGAAGCGCCGACACCCACGAACATCTCAACAAAATCAGATCCCGATAAACTGAAAAAAGGAACATCCGCTTCGCCGCTGACGGCTCGCGCCAATAAAGTCTTTCCCGTTCCGGGAGGCCCCATGAGCAACACACCTTTGGGAATTTTTCCGCCCAAGCGCTGGAATTTTTTGGGATCTTTTAAGAACTCGATGATCTCTTTTAATTCTTCTTTTGCTTCCTCGACACCCGCTACGTCTACAAATGTAATTTTGTTATTGGACGTCAGTTTTGCTTTAGATTTGCCAAACGCCATCAATCGGCCGCCGCCCGCACCGCCGCCCCCGCGATACATCAAAAGCCAAAATAGCCCCACGAACAAAAGAGGGCCTATCACGGCATACAACAGCTGGGTCCAAAATGTCCTCTCGGGACGAATCTCATATGATTTAAGATTTGAGCGCAGTGCCCTCTCAAGATCTGGATCTTGCTCGGGAAGCGTCACTCGATACTTCTCTCCATCCACGGTTTCTCCCGTGAGCTCATTAAGGACGCGAACACCGCTTTTGATCAAGGGTTTTCCGGAGCTGCCCTCCAACATGGAATAAAATTCATTATAGGTGAGCTGCTTGGCTGTTTTCTCGACAGGCATAGAGCCCGCCTTCATGAAATAAAAAACGCTGAGAAATAAGAAGATCCACAAAAAAATCGGTCCAGGAAACCAATCGGGTGTCCCTTTGCGGGATGGCTGCTTCTTGGGATTTGTTGGTTGCACGCGAATTTCCTTTTATTGTGAATGAGGCGACATTATAGCAGAAGCTCACCTCTTTGCAAAGAGATTGACAATAAGATTGCTGCTTAATTATACTGTTTTTTTATCCGCAATTTAGAAAGGGCATATGAAAAAAATTAAGTTAGCGATCATTGGTGTTGGTAATTGCGCAAGCTCTCTTATTCAAGGCCTCGAATTTTATCGTAAACAAAATCTCAACACCAACGGCAAGCCCGAAGCGCTTGGGTTGATGAATTATCAGATCGGCGGCTATCGCCCTCAGGACATCGAAGTTGTGTGTGCGTTTGATGTCGATAAGCGAAAGGTCGGACTCCCCATCAAAAAAGCAATTTTCAAAGCTCCTAATTGCACACAGCTGATCACGGATCGTTTGGATGGCCCGAGCGTCATTGTCCAGATGGGCCCTGTTTTAGATGGTGTGGCTGAGCACATGAAAGAATATCCAGATGACCGCCGTTTTATCGCATCCGACAAAAAGCCTGTGGATGTGGTGCAAGCTTTGAAAAAATCGGGCGCTGAGATCGCGATCAATTATTTACCCGTCGGATCGAACCGTGCCACCGAATTCTATGCAGAGTGCTGCTTAGAAGCAGGTGTCAGCTTGATCAATTGTATCCCTGTCTTCATCGCATCGGACCCTACGTGGGCCAAGCGCTTTGCGGATCGCGGTATCCCCCTCATCGGTGATGATGTGAAGTCACAAGTTGGGGCCACTATCGTGCATCGCACATTAGCTAAATTATTCGAAGATCGTGGAGCCAAAATAGACCGCACCTATCAGCTCAATACGGGTGGAAATACGGATTTCTTGAACATGCTCAATCGTTCACGCCTTAAATATAAGAAGATCTCAAAAACAGAATCCGTGCAGTCCCAGTTTGAAACGCGCATGCATGCGGATGATATCCATATCGGACCCAGTGATTATGTACCCTGGCAAAATGATAATAAAGTGGCTTTTATCCGCATCGAAGGCCGCGGCTTTGCCAATGTGCCACTGCACATGGAAGTGCGTCTGTCCGTCGAAGACTCGCCCAACAGCGCAGGTGTCGCTGTCGATGCCATTCGCTGTTTAAAAGTAGCGCGCGAACGCAAACTCAAAGGCCCCCTCTTCTCCGTCTCTGCGTATCTTATGAAACATCCTCCAAAACAATACGCAGATTCTCACGCCCAGAAAATGGTTCAAGAGTTCATTGCAGGAAAAAGAAAAGACTAAACTGACTCGCCTAAGCTGAGGCTTGAACGCCGGAAAGCATCTTCTCCGGGACCGTCCGATTTTTCCCACCGAGAAAAATCGGACTCGGAAATCTCCTCGCTCGTCGATTTAACGTCCCTCTGAATACACTTTCCGGCCTTCAAACCTTAGGCAAGATTCATCTACACAGCAATTCAAGACCAGGCTCAATAACTCCTGTGATATTTTGGAGAAATTTTTTGATTTCAAATCATACATCTAAACCGACAACAGATACTTCCCGAAGGAGTCTTGGGACGACGAGGCGCACGGAACGTCATTACTTCCATAGCCGAGGAGCCCACGAAGCGAGAGGCCTCGCAGGGGCCTCGGAGCGTATCCTGAGGGGAGTATCTGTTGACGGTTTGCGTAGATGATTTGAGGTAAAAAAAGAACCCCGTGAGCTTGCGCTCACGGGGCCTTTTTATTTCTGTAAGACGACTCTTAGAAAGTCACCTTGACGGAACCGACGAGGTCAGTCGCGGTGGCGTCGTTAGGTGATTGATAGAAGTCGCCAGGAACAAACCAGCCAGCGAGGAAACCGAAAGAAACGTCTTCGGTGTAGTCGTAGGTGGCTTGCAAGTCGATTTCCCAACCGATTTCATCAGAGCGTGATCCAGAGTTAGGATCGGTCGTGATGACATGGATATCCTCATCATTCCAGAGGTAGGTAAAGGAAGCTTCGAGAAGAAGATCTTCAAGAGGCTTCATGGCACCCTTAACCTGAATGAATTGTTGGTTGGTGGTAGCAGCCTGGTCGCCGCCATCAGAAGTCGCGTAAACGAATTCACGGAAATCTGCATAGGCTGTCCAGAAGCGGCCACGATAGAGGCCATTCCACGCACCGTACTCTTGTGTGGTTCCGGCGCCGAGATCGTTTTCACCAGAGAAGCTGACGTATTCAACGGTCAATTCAGGCTTCCAAGTGTTATCCCAACGATAGGTACCAAACACATCAAACGCCCAAGCGTTACGATCTCTCTCAGGAGAGGTCAACGCGCCACGATAATCACCGAACTGGTAAGCCAATTCGCCACCGATCGTGATCTGGCTGATAGGATCGAACTGAACACGACCACCAATGGTGTCGGTTTCGTTGTCCTGCACACCAGCTGCAGAAGCTAACGTGGAGCGATCGAACTCACCCACATAATAACCTTCAGCAACGGCATTGTACTCGGCAAACTTGTAGTTGATGTTTCCGATGTACAGGTCGATGTCGTTCTCAGGGTTATTGGAATTCTCTTGAATCTTGGAATAGACGAAGTCCAGTGTCCAAGGATTGAAATCAAGAGTCGCGCGGAGAGCATCAAAGGCAGTCGTGACAGAGTATTCATCTGCCTGAGTTGTCCCTTGCTGATCCCATGTACGATTATTGTTACCCACAATAAACCCACGACCAAACCAGATGTCTTGACGACCCATGGTCAGTGTGAGAGGTGAGTAAAAGATCTCTTTCATCTGGACATAAGCGAGGTCAAGAGTAAGATCGAACTCTTGGTTTGTCGCTGCTTCTGAATTCCAATCGCGCTGATTGACGATGTTGATGACCGTCGACACGTTGTCGGTGAGGTCAGCAGACACTTCAACCTGGGTGTTGGTGCGGAAATAGCTATCCGCTTCAGAACGCTGTGTGGCGGAACCGGCATGGCTCTGGCCTTGAGGGACAGTGCCAACGGCTACAACACCGCTATCGTTGCTGTCGAGTAAATCATAATTGTTACGGAAGAACGCGTAGGAGTCGATAGAACCGGACACCTTAACATTCTGTGTTTCGGCAAACGCAGGGACTGAGAGTCCGAGAGCAAGCGCGAAAACAAATATCGCTTTAATAGATTTCATTTAAATCT
>CAYODQ010000050.1:0-12468 GCA_964402785.1 uncultured Planctomycetia bacterium | reverse complement strand
GACTTACAACAAAACCATGCAGCCAAATGGGTAAGGGCGAACAAAAGCGACAACTCTTAGCGGCTGCGTGGTATGAGCGAGTGAAAGTTTACCGAGAAGATTTGACGCCAAGGCGGGGGCAATCGGATTTAATGAGGCAGGTGCTGCACTTTGGAGAAACTGGGAGACAGAGGTTTTGGCCGAAGCAGACTAGGATATCGTTGAATTCAATCCAATGTTCTTTGGGCAATACTTTGCGGAGAGCTTGCTCAGTCTCATCCGGAGTCTCGGTTTTGACCAAGCCCCAGCGATTGGAGATCCTGTGCACGTGTATGTCGACGCAAATGCCGGGCTTACCATAACCCACCGTCAGAACTAGGTTTGCAGTTTTTCGGCCCACACCGGGTAATTTCAAGAGCTCATCCATCTCATCCGGCACCCGGCTATGGTGCTCACGGATAAGGATCTCACAGATCTTTCTCAAGCTCTTGGCCTTGGTCTTATAGAAACCTACCGGGTAAATAGTTCTGGCTATCTCTGCCTCGGATAATTTTAAAAGAGCCTCCGGGGTCACAGCCTTGGCAAATAATCGGTGGCTCGCTGCTTCGGTTGTGAGATCTTTGGTGCGTAAACTCAATACCGTGGAAACCAGGATCTTGAAATGTGAATGCTCCCCTTGCGCGAATGTGCCAACTATCGGCTGCTTCCACTGCTTGACCTGCTCGCGCAGCACAGCCAGCATTCGCGGGATCTTGGGGAGTATTTTTGGGGCCGTCATGACCTAGGATTATAGAATGATAAATGACAAAATCCAAATGACAAATACAAATTCCTAATGCTATAGTTAGCTCATGCTTAGAACCCTGACGAATAGCCTCGTAGGCCTCGTTTTTCCTTCTACTTGTGAAAATTGCACCCGTTTGCTCTCGCCTCATCAATCCGGCGTTTGCGCGGAGTGTAAAAGCCGCATCCGCCTGATCGCAGCTCCCCATTGCCCTACTTGCGGGCGAACCCATTTATTGGCTCCCCAAAGCTGCGAAGCCTGCCGCGATGAATCATTTGCATTCGATCGCGCTTACGCTTGTACGGCTTATGATGGGTTTATTAAAAAAATGTTGCGGGACTACAAGTTTGAGGGCCGCAAAAGCTTGAAGCCTTTTTTTGCGGGGCTTATGATGGAATTTGTGTTGACCCATAACATACTGAGCCACATTGATGCTGTTGTGGCCGTCCCAATGAACCCCCGCAAGGAAAAAGATCGCGGCTTCAATCAAGCTTCTCTCCTAGGTTCCGCGCTGGCTCAAAAAACCAAGAAGCCATTTATCAAATCCGCACTCTATTGCCGCAAAGACCTGATCCCACAATCTGCCCTGGGAAGATCCGAGAGAAAACAACATGTACGCGGCGCCTTTGAAGCGCGTGACCGCGCGAGGATCCAAAACCAACGACTTCTTTTGGTTGATGATATTTTGACCACTGGGCAAACAGCTTCCGAGTGCGCCAAAGCACTCAAAAATGCCGGGGCGGTCAGCGTGACGGTGTTGGCAGTAGCCAGAGGCATTTGATGAGGATATTACGGGATCATATTTTAACCGAATTTTTTCAGCCTTTTTGCTTCTGCATTTTTGGGCTTATCAGCCTATTCATTCTGGGTCGTGGACTTATCCAGATGGCAGACTTCGTTTTCAATAAATCGGTAGATTTTTTCCTTGTTGTGAAACTTGTGCTCTACTCACTGCCCTTCGTGCTTATTTTCATCATCCCCATGGCGGTGCTGGTAGCGACTCTCATGACCTTCCGCCGCCTGTCGATGGACAACGAAATTATCGCGATACGCGCCAGCGGCATTTCACTGACCAAGATCTCAAAACCTCTGTTCTTTTTTGTCGTCGCGGTTTGTCTTTTCTCACTGCTTCTTTCTGACAGGATCGCTTCTTCCAGCCATTACAGCTATCGTCTGCTTCTGCAGCAGATAGGTCTTGAAAATCCAGCCGCAGCCTTAGAGGAAGGCACCTTTATCAAAAAATTCAAAAATTTCGTGATCTTTATCTACGAGATCGATAAAGAAAAGCTAAAAGGCATCCGTATTTATCAGCCTCAAGAAGGACGGCCTGCCCGGACGATCGCCGCTCAAAAAGGTGAGCTGATCTCCATCCCAGAACGAGGGATCATCAAGCTCAAACTCATCCATGGCACCAGCGACGAGCCGGATCCCAAAGACCCGTCAAAGCTCTACAAATTAAGTTTTAAGCGCTATGAATTGCCGCTCAATTTGTCTGACATCAAATCCACGGACAAGCCTGGAAAAAAACCCAAAGATATGAGCATTCGTGAGCTCTCCACCGAGATCGAACGGCTTGGAGAAGAGGGCATCAAAGCGACCTACTCCCTCTCAGCTGAGATCCACAACAAGATCGCGATCGCATTTTCTAGCCTGGCATTCCTGTTGATCGGTATCCCGCTGGGCATCACAAGCCGTCGAAGTGATAAGTCCATCAGCTTTGTCTTGAGTTTAGCGGTGATCATGTTTCACTGGGCGCTTCTTATTGGAGGCAAAGCATTGGCCCAAAAAGGCCTGGTCAATGCGATGCTGGCTATGGAATTTGCCAATGTTTTTTTTGGCCTCATCGGATTGTACTTTTTCACCAGGTTGGCCAAAAACTAATGCGCATCCTGGATCGCTACCTCTTAAACGGTTTCTTTCATGCCCTGCTTTATTGCCTATCGCTATTTTTTATTCTGTTCGTTGTGATCGATGTTTTTAATAACCTGGATGAATTTCTAAGAAACGGCATCTCGCTGAATATTATTTTCACTTATTATCTTTATTCAATGCCTGGGATCTTTGTGCAGATCATTCCCGTGGCTGTTTTAGTATCGCTGCTTTATATTTTGGGCAATCTAGCAAGACACAATGAGATCTTGGCTATGAAAGCTAGCGGGATCAGCGCCTTTCATATTCTAGCGCCCTACCTTTTTATGGGAACTCTGCTGAGTTTTACCGTTTTTCTCGTGAGTGAACGTATCGTTCCAAAGGCCTCCGTGACCTCTACGTCCATCATGGAGGGCTTGATCGAAAAGGGCAAAAAACGTATGGAAGAACGCGCCATCAAAAACGTCACGCTGTTCACCAAAAACAACAGCATGGTCTTTGCCCGGGAATACGAGCTTCACACCAGCACACTGTATGATGTGGTGATGTTTGAAGATACGCAGGGACGGGCCTTGCAGAGCAAGATCACAGCCCGGAAGGCCAAATTTGAAAATGGTAGTTGGTATTTTTATGAATCGATCCGTGACCAGGTCAATCATCGCGGCGAGCTGGTGGGAGATCCGAAATTTGAAGACCGGGTCAAAGTAAACCTCGAAGCCACACCGGAAGAATTCCTCAAAGAATCTTCGCTGGTGGAGAATATGAACACTCATCAACTCAATGAGTACATGCAGCATCTGAAAGGCACTAGCAAGAAACTCGCCAATAAATTAATGGTGGATTTTCATTACAAGATCGCTTTTCCGTTCGTCAGCTTTGTCGTGATCTTGATCGGTGCGCCGCTGGCCATGCAAACAGAGCGTAGTGGCGCTATCCGCGGTATAGGCACAAGCGTAGGCGTTGTGATGATCTATTACGGGATCGTTTCGGTGTGCCTTGCGATGGGAAAGGGCGGTATTCTCCCACCCTTTATTGCGGCTTGGTTCTCAAATTTCTTCTTCGTGATCGTCGGACTTATCCTGATTCGCAATAACAGATAAAACTCGCTGAAAAAGCTCCGTACGCTTCCCGGAGCTTTTTCAGCAGATTTTACGTACCAACTTCCCAGCTGGCGAGATATTTTTCCTGCTCTTTGGAAAGTTTATCGATGGATATCCCCATGCTTTGAAGCTTGATGCGGGAGATCTCTCGATCCAACTCCAAAGGCACACGGTATACTTTCTTCTCGATCTTCTTGTGATTCTGAGTCACCCATTCGGATGAGATGGCTTGGTTGGCAAAACTCATGTCCATCACCATGGCGGGATGTCCTTCGGCGGCTCCCAAATTCACAAGACGGCCTTCGGCCACAAGAAATATCCTCTTTCCATTCGGAAGAACATATTCTTGCACGCTTTCACGAGCCTCACGGACACTCTTTGATATCTTCTTAAGGCTTGCGATATCGATCTCCACATCAAAGTGGCCTGAGTTGGATACGATCGCACGGTCTTTCATCGCCAAGAAATGTTCTTTGCGGATAACGCTGGTATTCCCCGTTACAGTGATGAACACATCGCCATACTTCACAGCATCTGCCATCTCCATCACTTGGTACCCATCCATGACCGCTTCTAAAGCGCGCACGGGCTCGATCTCAGTCACGATAACCCGAGCTCCCATACCCTGAGCGCGAGAAGCCACGCCGCGTCCGCACCACCCATAACCACAAACCACGACCGTAGAACCGGCCAACAGTGTGTTGGTGGCACGAATAATACCGTCCAGCGTTGATTGGCCCGTACCATACCGGTTGTCAAACATATGCTTCGTGTCGGCATCGTTAACAGCCACAATAGGGAACAAAAGCTTCTTCTGAGCCTCAAGGCTTCTTAAGCGGATCACGCCTGTCGTTGTTTCTTCGGTGCCGCCAAAAATATTCCTTAAATATTTCTCCGGATTCTTATGGATCGCTGAGACCAAGTCCGCACCATCGTCCATCGTAATATGTGGGTTATGATCCAGCGCCGCATAGATATGGGAATAATAGCGCTTGGTATCCTCACCCTTGACCGCAAAAACGGAGATCCCGCAATCCTTGACGAGTGTGGCTGCGATATCATCCTGCGTGCTGAGTGGATTGGAAGCAATAAGCACCACATCCGCACCGCCTAGCTTCAAAACGCGAGCCAGATTGGCCGTTTCGCTGGTCACGTGCAAACAAGCTGATATTCTCAAGCCCTTGAGCGGCTTCTGCGATGCAAAGCGCTTGCCGATAAGCTCGAGAACGGGCATCTGAAGCGCCGCCCACTCCATGCGAAGTTTACCCTTCGCCGCCAACTTGATGTCTTTGATATCCGACTTGAGAGTTTTCACTGAGGCTTTCCCTTTCTTTTCGAGTAATCCGGTGCTCACTTGACACCTTTCTGAAGCGCCTTCACACGATCCAGCTCTTCCCATGTGAAACCTTCTTCATTACGGCCAAAATGCCCGTATGCTGCTGTTTGACGATAAACAGGACGACGCAGTTTAAGATCCCGGATGATCCCGGCTGGAGTCATATCAAAATTTTTCTCCACAAGCTTGGTCAAACTCTCATCCGGTAATACCCCGGTGCCAAACGTATCCACCATCAGTGAAACCGGCTGCACCACGCCGATCGCATAAGCGATCTGAACTTCACAACGACGGCAAAGTTTTGCAGCCACCAGATTTTTTGCGATATAGCGCGCCATGTAGGACGCCGAACGATCCACCTTGGTTGGATCCTTGCCCGAAAACGCTCCGCCGCCATGACGGCCAACACCACCATATGTATCTGCGATGATCTTGCGACCCGTCAACCCTGAATCCGCTTGCGGACCACCCACCTCAAAACGACCGGTAGGATTGATGAAATAACGCGTCGACTTCGTAAGATATTTGGCGGGTATCACCTTCTCGATCGCAAGCTTCATCAAGTCCCTTGAGATGTCTTTTGACTTAGCTTTTTTGTCATGGTGCGCGGATAAGACCACGGTATCCACATGAACTGGTTTTCCGTCCTGATATTGAACAGTCACCTGTGATTTTCCATCAGGCCTGAGATATGGCAGAATTTTCTTTTTTCGGAGTTCGGACAAACGGCGAGTCAGCTGATGCGCCAAAGAGATCGTCAGCGGCATAAGCTCCGGCGTTTCATCCGTCGCATACCCAAACATCATACCCTGATCGCCCGCTCCACCTGTGTCCACACCCATCGCAATATCAGGAGACTGGCCCTGGATAGCTGTGATCACTCCGCAAGTCTCATAATCAAATCCATGCATCGGGCTATCGTAACCAATATCTCTGATAGTGCCCCGCACAATCTTGGGAATATCGACGTAGCAAGATGTCGTGATCTCGCCCGTCACGAACGCCAAACCAGTCGTAACCATGGTCTCGCAAGCCACGCGGCCATTGGGATCTTTGTCTAAAATAGCATCCAATACAGAATCAGAAATTTGGTCAGCAACCTTGTCGGGATGCCCCTCGGTCACGCTCTCGGAAGTGAATAAAAAACTCTTACCTTTTGTCATAATTAAGCCTTTCCTCTCAGGGTTAAACGAGGCGATAGTGTACCATAGGAATTACTTAACTGCTAGATTCGGGCTTCTGCTTTCGGTTGGACACTCTGAGGATCTGCTGGTACTTCAAATTGAGGAAATTGACCACGTCCTGGCCGCTTTTAAGCGTCAAAACGTACTTGGCTATCTCTTGAGCCTCGGTGTAAGAGATCGAGCGGACGATCTTTTTGATCTCAGGCACCATCACCGGAGACGTCGATATCTCATCCATCCCCATCCCCAGAAGAACAGGAGTAAAAATAGGATCTCCTGACATCTCACCGCAAATACCCACCCAAATACCATTCTCATGTCCGGCATCGATGATGGTCTTAAGTAGTCGAAGGACCGCTGGATGAGACGGCTCATACAAATAGGCGATCCGCTCATTGATACGATCCACCGCCAGAGAATATTGGATCAGATCGTTCGTGCCGATACTAAAAAAATCCACCTCTTGCGCAATGATATCGCATGTCAGAGCCGCTGACGGGATCTCGATCATAGCGCCCACTTCCATCTTCTCATCAAAAGCTATTTTTTTGACCCTCAGTTCTGACTTGGCCTCTTCCAAAAGTTTATTGGCCTGCTTGACCTCAGCCACTCCTGAGATCATGGGATACATCATACGAAGCTTGCCATGAGCACTGGCACGCAATATCGCACGTAGCTGCGTCTTAAAAATGGCTGGGGACGCCAAACAAAAACGGATCGCTCTCCAGCCTAAAAAAGGATTCATTTCATGCGGCATCTCGAGATGCGATAAAAATTTATCTCCACCAAGATCAAATGTGCGCAAAATAACGGGCTTGGGCGACATGGCGGTAACTACTTTTTTGTAGGCATAATATTGCTCTTCTTCATTAGGAAGATCAGGCCTGTTCATATAAAGAAACTCCGTACGATAAAGACCGATCCCATCGGCGCCGTGAGATAAAACAGCGGGCGTCTCCTCCGGCAATTCAATATTGGCCGCTAGCTCCAAACGACGTCCATCAAGCGTGACACAATCCAGATCCTTGAATCGCTTGAGGCCGCGATTGAATTCCGCATGTTTCGCAATCTCTTTTTTGTATTTTTGCAGCTCTTCCGCACCGGGATTGATGACGACAGCGCCTTGGATACCATCCACAACGATGGTGTCGCCCATTTTGATGTAGCGTGTGGCGTGCTCCAGACCCACCACCGCCGGGATCTCCAGAGATTTTGCCATGATCGCGGTATGAGATGTGCGGCCGCCAATATCTGTTGCAAACCCGATCACATTCTTGCGATGCATCACAGCCGTGTCGCTTGGGGCCAGATCATAGGCCACCACGATCACTTTTTCTTTAAGCTCGCTAAGCGACGCCCGCTGATCTCCGACCAGATGGCGCATGACGCGGCGGCCGACATCGTTGATATCACTCACCCGCTCACGCAAATACTCATCATCGATCTTGAGGAATGATTGAACATAACGGCGCAAGACCTGCGAAAAGATAAATTCGGTATTGTGCTTCTCTTTCTTGATCCTTTCCATCACCTCTTCAATAATGGATCGGTCTTCCAGCACCATGAGATGCGCATTGAATATCTCGCCATGCTCTTTGCCAAGCTCTTTGGAGATCTTGTCGCGAATCGATTGTATCTCAGCACGTGTTTCGGTGAGCGCATCTTGAAATCGTGTGATCTCTTTGGGAATAGCCGATTCCTTGATCACCCGTTGAGGAATGACCATCTCTTCACTATCGATAACATAGGCTTTTCCGATCACGATACCCGGAGAAGCCGCTATTCCTTTAATATGTTTCATTTCATTCCATCCTTACTTGGCGCTTCATCGCCGTCACTCAATAAAAACTTCTCAAGCTCCGCCACCGCTTTGTCCGCATCAGGTCCACTAGCCTCTATCTCTATCATCGTACCTTGGATAGCTGCCAGCGTCATAAGTCCCATAATGGATTTGCCATTCACCGCTTCGTCGTCTTTGCGGACCGTCACCTCAGACTCGAATTTATTGGCGATCTTCACAAACGCCGAAGCTGGGCGTGCGTGCAAGCCTTGAGGATTATGAATTTTTACTTTTCGCTTAATGATCACAAAAAATCCCCTACCTGTAAATCAAACTCTTCTTGAAGGCTCTCGCCAGACGCCAACGCGATCTCCCTTTGCCAAAGAAGCGACAGCCCTTGGTAGGTGCGACCTAAACCGGATTCTGACCCGGAAACCGTCTCGACAGGACAGCATAAAACACGAAATAAACCGCGTGAGGACAACTGAATAGGGATCTGGCGCCAACTGTCAACCAACCGTATATTATTCACCGCGTCTTTTTCCCAAACGCGGGGACCCTCTTCATTGCCTATCGAAAAATTAAACTCCACTCCCCACACCACGCGAAGAAGCTCGGCGCCTTTGTTCTGAATATTGTATTGGACCCGGATCACATTCCCCTCCAAAGACCCGAGTGTCTTTGAGACCATCACCTTTGATCCTGACACCACTCCCATTCTGGAGAATAAAACATGACCGCCCTGAGACTCGGCCTGAAATGCGCCTGATACAAAATCACCCATCTCAACATAATCCACCCCTTCAAACTCTTTGACGCTGAGCGGTTTATTAAAAAAATGATCCATGAACGAAAGCCGGCGATAAGGATCATAAATAAGCGCTTTTTCCAATCCTCTCTCTTTGACACCCAAAAGCTGATGGATCGAAAATCCGCTCGTTAGGCGCGAGTGTCCGTTCTTTGTCACGACTTCATGATACGGCTCGGGTGATCTCCTAAGCGTACACATGAGATTGACCGACTTCGGCAAATAATCCAATTCCTCCAATGCGCCACCCAAGCCTGGATTCCAAAATGAGATCAGGCTTTCCTGACGCCTCTTCCATCGGTCTCCGGATGGATATGAAACTTTATGAAAATCTTCTGCTTTATCGGATACGTGGGCCTGCTCTAAATCAAACAAAACCTCGTCCGCCTGTATCAAATTCTCAAACGTTGCTGACCGAAGATGATGCATATAAAGGCCACCGAACACTCCGTGCCAGTATGAACAATTACACTGTGCTTTATAAAGAGAGGTTTGCGCCTCACGAACCTGTAGCGCGTTGCCGTTGGGATTTGATTCCCATTTTGAAAGCTCAAGACTTGTAGCCCATGCGCGCTCTTTCATGTAGCGGCTCTCGGCATATTTATCACTAAATTGATCAAATGTGCCGCCTGCCCAATCTGACATCTCCTCATAACTGCCGGCGGGCACATGCGGCACCTCCTGAGGCTTGAGCTGAGTACGTGCTGTTTCAAATGTCATCATCTTGATATCTGTATTTTTTTCGATGGCCGTAAAAAATTTATCCAACCATTGCTGGCCATACACCCAAGCCGATGTTTTGGGCCACAATCCAAATTTCTCGCAATCATCCGCAAAAACAGCCACGCCCTGATGAACATTCGCCGTGGTTCGAATTGCGGATACGGCGTCTTCCACCTGGCTAAACGGGATCAGATACCGTAAATTCTTCGAAGAAGCAAAAAGATCAAGCGAGTTTTTGTCTTCTGTCAGTCGGCAATATCCGGATGTCGCCAAATGCCCGGCACGCTCAAAATGACAATCATCCAGAACGGTGTATTCAACACCCGCAGCAGCCAGCACCGGCAAAAGCTCGGGCCTCCAAACCCGCTCCGTCAACCACAAACCCTTGGGCATTCTTCCAAAAACTTCTTTATGATCCTTTTGCATGCGCTGGATCTGGCCCTCCAAATTACGTACCGGAATCTCACTGAATACAGGCTCATAATAAGCTCCGCCCAAGATCTCCAACTGACCCTGATCCTGCAGCCGCTTCAAAGCCTTCAAAAAAGCCGGCTCCTGCAGCTTAAGCCAATCCAAAAGACTTCCCGAGAGATGCATCACGACAGGGCATTGAGGATGCCGTGACAGAACTTCGACAAATGGCTTGTAACATTTATTAAAAGCCTCTTCCAATATATGCTCAAAATTACCCACCGGCTGATGGGCATGCACACAAAAAATGAAGGGCTTAGTTTGCTTTGTCATACAACTTGCTTTTCTTTCTTTTCTCGTTCGCATTTTTCTTGGATGCGTTTACGACATCCAACACGATCTTTGCCACACGTCTTGCGTTGTGTCTCAACGTATCGTGATAGGTAATAATATTGTCCTCGATGACTTCATAACCCAAAGAACGCACCTTCGCAATATCAGCCGCAACAGGAAATGCTTCTTCATGTGCATATTTTTCAAGCATCGCCGCCGGGATCTGCCCTGTATTCACGATCACATGGCTCAAAACTTCCGGCCGAGAGTGTTCGATGATCGTATTCACGTGGTCAAACGCCGTAAAATGATCTGTTTCGTGAGGCTGAGTCATCACGTTACACACATAAACTTTGGGAGCCGATGCTCTTGCAAGTGCCACTGACAAATCTTCGATCAATAAATTAGGAAGAATGCTGGTGTAAAGACTTCCGGGGCCCATCACGATACCATCGGCCTCCTGGATCGCCAAAAGCGCATCTTCCGCTGCTGCACATGCATCTGGCTTCATATAGAGTTTCTGGATCGGGCTGCGCGCCTTTGAAATATTGCTCTCGCCCACAGTAACCGTACCATCTTTATGTTGCGCCATCAAAGTAACGATCTTGTAAGTAGCAGGGATCACTCGCCCACGGATCGCCAAGATCTTACTCGATTCTTTGATGGCTTTTTCGAAATCACCCGTGACCTTGAGCATGGCAAGAATGAATAAATTACCAAAACTATGTCCTTCCAGCTCTCCTGCTTCTTTAAATCGAAATTGAAAAAGATCGCTCATCAAAGGTTCCGAATCCGCCAAAGCAACTAAGCAATTGCGGATATCACCCGGCGGGGGAATATTGAATTGACTACGCAAACGGCCTGATGATCCCCCATCATCCCCCACTGTCACAACAGCAGTGATATTGGATGTAAATTCTTTTAAACCATGGATCAAGACCGAAAGCCCGGAGCCTCCGCCGATCACCACGATCTTGGGTCCGCGCTCCAAATATCGCTTCTGATAGATGATATTGACGAGATCGTTCTCTCTTTGGGGCAGCAGAACCGTAACAACCGACTTGATGATCTTTCTGATACTCACACCCACGATGGCTACGCCCAGCAGCACGATCAAGCTGCCATTTGTGCGCTGAACTTCATTGATGGCCAGCGCAAATCCCATCGAACAAAAAACAACTCCTAGGCAACACAACATCACCCAGCGCTTGACACGCATGCCCGGATAAAGCCATTTAAATAATCCCATTGAAATTTCCTCGATTAAATCTTTTTAATATGAGAGGCACACCCGATGCCCGAAAACTAAACTTACAAATTATTTAACAAACGGAAACTGCGTGCTCAGGCCTTCTTTGCGTCTTCGTCCTGAATGAGTTTTATGATCGCTTTTTCGTCTTTGATCGATTTGAGTGATTCTCTGAAAAATTTGTCTTTGAGCAGCCTGGAAATACGCGCCAATCCTTTAAGATGCGGGCCGGCCGAATCCTCGGGAGCCACCAATAAAAAGAAAATATGAACCATCTCACCATCCAATGCATCAAAATTAACGCCCTGTTGAGAAATACCGAGCGCCGCGACTAATTTCTTAACGGTATTTGTTTTTGCGTGAGGAATGCCAACGCCCTGGCCGATACCCGTACTACCCAAACTCTCACGAGACAATAAAGCGCGGTATAGATCTTCCTTCTGTCGAATCCCCTCGGCCTTGGCCAGCAAATCCACCAACTCTTTAAGCGCCGCATCTTTCGTCGTCGCCTTCAAATTCGCCGTCACAGCCTTTTCATTCAAGAATTCGACAATTTTCATCCGCTATGTCCTAAGCTTTAAACAACGTGAATTTTCAAATCCAAAACACCCACAAATCTACGATTTTTGTCGCAGCAGGCTTAGATGCGAGGCGTGAGTTCGTGAGCGATGAGGCGCTATGGTAATAGCGTCGCAAGAGCGAACGAACTCACAACGAAGCAGGTAAGCCTCCTCCGACAAAAATCATGGAGCGGGAGACGAGATTCGAACTCGCGACCTCAACCTTGGCAAGGTTGCACTCTACCACTGAGTTACTCCCGCATTTTCCATATATTATAAAGACCAATGCCTGTCGCACCGACATAACGGCGCTTTTCCCGCCTGGGCGGGCGGCAAGCTCTCTTCAACCCCT
>CAYODQ010000049.1:0-12513 GCA_964402785.1 uncultured Planctomycetia bacterium | reverse complement strand
TGTGACCTTCTGAATGTAAATCAGACGCTCTAACCAACTGAGCTAATCGCCCTAAACTTTGTACCTGATACTATAACCGTGATGCCGGTCACAGTCAAAAGCGAACATTTTGTTTAAAGTAATGGAAAAAGGAGCCTTTATGCCAAAAGCCGAGCCCACAATACAGAAGTACATGACCACGCAACCCGTATCCATACAAGCTGGGCAAAACCTGAATGACGCGATCGCCGTTATGAAAAAATCATCCATTCGGCATCTGCCGGTGATGAGAGGTGATGATGTCGTGGGGCTTCTGAGCGACCGTGATGTAAAGCTGGCGCTGGGAATCCAGGGGCTGGACAAGGACCGCATGCCGGTCATCGATTTTTGCATCGAAAAACCTTACACGGTCAAGCCGGACTCTCATTTAAAAGATGTTGCGCTCACGATGGCTTCCAAGCATTATGGCTCAGCGATAGTCGTGAGCAACGGCAGGCTTGTGGGAATTTTTACGACCGTGGACGCCTGCCGTGCATTGGCAGAGATCATCGATACTAGATACCACGATTAGACTGGCTTTTGCTAAACACTGCTTAAATCAGTTTTTAGGCGCATAATATTTGATGCAACTGTATTGATTTTAATTAGTTGCAACAATATTTCTTTTTGGGAGCTCTTGATATTTGCCTTTTCCCAGGTAAACTTCCATTGTTATGCCAAAGAAACTTTCGTTTATACAACTCTTATGCGGCCTGTGGTCTGTGTCCATGGCATTTGCAGGTGATAATCCCATGAACAACCCCTCCATGCTGGAAGACAGAGAGCGCCGGCTTGATACGGAAAAAAAATTATATGAGCAAAGCTCGGTTCCGCACGTTTTTAATCAAGTGGCCAATATGAAAAACGACAATGAAGACAGCGGCCAATATGAAATGGTATTCACCGACTGGACATTTGGGTCGGTTTTAGAAGATCAGGAAGAGTCGTCCGGCCTCAAAACAAAACAAAAATCTACGCTTACCCCCAGCAACTGGTCATCGATACGCAATGCCGGTGACTGGCGCGTCAATTCTTAAAAACCATCTCCTCTACCTTCGGAAGCAGTCCGGAGCTTTTTGCATCATAATGAAAAGATAAATTCTTAGTGTCCTGGCTGGACCATATCTTCAAATCGCCGTGCTCGATATGCGTGGCCTGAAAAAATACCCAGTCATCATCCGTCTTCAAAGCCCACTCGGCGTCACTCGAAAGGCCTTCTTTTGTCAGAAGTCCCTTTTCCCCTCTGAGCGTCAGCTCGTACACGGGACTCCCGGACACCACGACCTTAAGCCCGTCCGGATCGGCTGTCACCGATGCGGGGCTATCCGTGAGGGATATAAAACTGACGCCATAACCGCTCTTTTGCAACCGATGCCCCAAGACCAGCCGGTCTCCCGATTTTCCGTATTTCTCTTTTTTATATTCCGCCGGTTCTTTTCGGATCACCACATCTGTGATCTCAGGGTACAAATTTTTTAGGGTTCCCACCACCCGCGCATCACTTTGGAATTCAAAACGGCCGGCTTCTGCCTGCGTGATCTTAAAATCAGAGTGAAAAGGCCGCTCAATATTGGAGGGTGAGCTGACAGCCATTTTATCCACGATCAAAAAACCGGCCTTTTTTATCCAAATAATGGTTCGATTGAATCCCGTCAATCCGGACAATTTTGGATAGAACATCGAAGCTTCGGCTGACACCGCGCTCACATCATCCAGAACAACGATGTGATCTCGAGATAATCCTGTTTTCTCAGGGAAATCCTTCTTTATGATCTCCGACTCCTTGAACCACTGAGAACCCTCGCCCAACTGCCCATCTCCATTGATAACCAGGCTGTTGTGATCCAACGTCCATTTTTTGGTGGTGTATCCTGTGTCCGATATCAAAAATCCGTCTTTGACCCACACCATGAAATGATTTTGATCGGGATGGCTGTGGGACAAATTGAGCCGGTAATCGTGGCCACCCTGCATGTGCTGGTACGCGACGCGGCCGCCGGGAATGCCGGACTTGAACAAGAACGAAGCGCTGACCTCATCTGCCTCGTACTGCTTATCAATGAACACTCCCAGATCCTCCGAAAAATACGCACTTTTATTGAAATGGATCGTCTTGCTGTCCGTTTTTAGATCCAGCTCACCATATACGCACCAAAGAATGCCCGGCTTGGCCTTTGACGGTACATTGAGAAAATAAAAATAGAGCTCCTTATAAATGGGCACCTGGTAAGCCTGATAGAGTTTTAAAAATATTTCGGTGACCGCGATATCCCACAAAAATCGCGGAGAGTCGCCGGTATCAAAAAAAGTCTGAAACGTAGGGTCTACACTGTAAGCTTCAAAGTAGTGATGATAATTTTTGAGATAGTCCGTGCGGCGAAACATGGAGGGGTCATACGCCTCGAGGATAGCCATCCCGCGCACCAGCCATTGATTGCCGTAAAGGCTATAATTCAGCCCCTCATGGTTGGAGCCGTCGGATGAGAATAGCTCGAGAGACTTGTTAAATTTGTCGTACGCCGACTGCGCCCAATACATCCCCTCCGGTTGATCCTTGGCCAAAGCCAGGCCGGATGCCAAGATCGAGGTATAATTCACCCAAAAATGATTTTGCCAATAAGAGTTGGTCCACCAGGCCGTGACTCGAAGCTGCGTTTGATCGAACTGAAATCGAGCGTGCTCAAATAAAAATTTCCTAAGCCTGGCCTTGAGATCCGGCTCTAATAGATCGCGATGCCAGTCATACACCAGTGCCAGCCCAAACAAAAGATGCGATATTTCTAGGTCATGATTGTTGCCCCATTTGTCGATGCGAATGGCGCGATCCACCCAGTCATTCATGACCGTACGACTGCGCTCACTCACGATCGCCCAGTTCACGACTGCGAGGTCAGCGATCATATTTCCGATCGTGCGAGGGTCCTTCACGACGGTTTTTTCGAAGATATCTGGCGTATAAAGCTTTTCAGATTTATCCCAAAACCTCGCGATGTAATCCTTTTTGGCGGCGGTTAGCTGTTTGTTGGGAAAAAGCCGATGCGTTTTGAATTCTTTGGATTTTTTGCTGAGAGATACAGATGAGAAATCTTCAGCCCCGACGTGCTGTGCGGGACAAATAATACAAAGCAAAAAAATTACCAGAAAACAGGAAGAGAAATGCTTTAGAACGAGAAAGTTCTTTTGAATGGCCTTAAGTGGTCTTCTTTTTACGACGCAAACGCTTCAACCCTAGAGCGCCGGCACCCATACCAAAAAGCGCCATGCTGACCGGCTCCGGTGTAACCGTAGGGGTCAATGTCACCTTCAGATAGGCATCGTTGTAATCATGATCGGACTGGCCTGAGGTTGTATTGGCGTAATTGAGATCTTCCCAAGCCACCAGCCACTCGGACTGGGAGAGTTTGTAAATAAGTGCCTGAGCGTCTCCGCCGGCATTCGTCTGAGTAGCCCCGATCTGATTGGCATCGTTCTCAGCGCGGTCGGTGAACCAGGTCGCGTACGTTGCGCTTCTCCATTGAACGGGGGCGCTCATGTAAAGGCCAAAATCTTGAGAGATCGTTTGATTGACGGGCCCTGTTACACCAGCCGCGAGAGACTCTGTCAAAGACTTACCAATCCCTGTTCCGGTATAAAACCCAAACTTGGTCAGATCGGCGTTGCCAGCGACCTGCTGGACGATCTGGAAATTATAATTGCCCGCACCAAAAGAAAATGGGTCGCTGTCACCAGCGCCATACCCAATGTAATCCGTCTCAGCATCGACTGAGCCGTATCCATTGGATGAGAACCAGCTATTGAGGTCGGTGTACCCGGCATTACCAGTATCATTGGACGCACCCCAATCCACACTGAACTGCGCAAAGGCAGTCGCTTGAAAAAAGGCTGCAAAAAGTATGGATAAACTTAATAGATTACGCTTTTTCATTGGGGAAAGTGTATCATTTGGGGATATCTATGTCCAATTATTTTTGCCTGAATTTCGATCAAAAATGACGAATAAACCCGAATTGTTGTTTTTGCTTAATATTGCTTAAAATAATTTAATTAGACTCATATCTGATTTAAAACATTGAAGTTATGGAAAATAATCTGATTTTTTTGTTTGAATAAAATCTATCCGATAGGTAGAATACGTCCAGCTAGATTTTTAAGTTCAACCCCATTTTGATAGGAAAATGATATGAAAAAGATTGTAGCAGTCTCTCTTGCGATTCTAGCACTCCACTCGTCTCAAGCCTTCGCGGCCGTCAACTGGACCAATGACGCCACACACGCGGCCTTCACAGTAGATGGCAATGGTAGCACCACCGCCAAGACCAACTTCGGTTGGGACGAGACGCCTTGGCTTTATGTCCTGCTGCCCGGATACTCGACCGACAGCCCCTCACTCAAGGCCAATACGACTCTTCTGCAAGACAAGTGGAACTTTGGCGATCGCACCGCAGTCGATGGCAATGCCAATACCTCCGAAGCATACGGCGCCACGCAGACCGTGAGCGGTGATAAGTTGGACTTCTGGGTCTCCCCCACCAACTGGACCACCATCCGCCAGGCGGGAAGCTGGGAGATCTATGATATCTTCTATCAATTCAAGAACGGCGCCAATCTTCGTCAAGAAGGTGCTTTTACCGGCAATAGCGGTATCGTGAATTTCACCGTCAATGGTCCCACCGTGACCCCTGAGCCGGTCAGCATGGCCCTCTTCGGTATCGGCGCTGGCGCCCTCGGCCTCAAGAGATTCCGTAGGAAGAACAACAAGGTCTAAGTTCAAAATTAAGAATAAAAACCGGCTCCACAAGAGCCGGTTTTTTTATGCCATCGATCCGAATAGCTTCGCGCGGGATTCGGGCGACAGGGATTCGTATAGGTCTTGGATAAAGACGGTGGTTGCCTTGGAGGCTTTTTCGATGCCCTCAGGGGTATATTTAAAATCTTGCGAGTAATCTACCCTCACCAAAAACCCCGACCTCGCTTTGGATAATAGGCCCGACAACATTTGGTCCAGCTTGATATAAAAAGTTTCGTGATGCTGTTTTCCATCCATCACCAACCAGTAAGTCACGATCTTATCGGTGCGTTCATGCGAATTTGGCAAGCCTTTAATATAGATCCGCTTGGCCCTAAGGACGCGCCCCTCGCCCAGATCTATCTCCGCCGGGCTTAAGAATACCACCTCATTTCCACCGGCCCGGTGACAATTCTCCGGAAAGTGAAAACTGAAATTGTTGCGGAGGTCACTGCTGTATTCCAGTATGAATGCCAGCTGAGTGGTGGGAGACGTGAACGAAAACAGGTTTGGTTTTGCATAATCACGGACCAATAGATTGTTGATGGACTGCCATTTATCTGCGTAGTCCGTTGTGTCCATGGTACGGCTGGTCCATGGCTCAAAGGACTCGGGCACTAAGCCCGCCAGATCTAGTTTCACAGGCGCTTTGGCCTTCTCAATGGGGCGCATCGCCACAAATATCGCAGCTAGCAGCAATACAACTGAGATCCCCACATCGATAAGAGCCGCTTTCTTATACATCATGGCTATCCACCAATTTATCAGTGATGAACATGAGGCCAAATATAGCTATTAAAAATACAACACCGCCCGAGAATTCATGAAAAAATCCCTCTGCGTACTGGATACCGGCAAAGTGCCCGATGCACCCCGTCACAAAGATACGAAATATATTGCCGACGATCCCGAGCGGTATCACGGATAGAAAAATGATCCACTTCTTCACCATCGTCGTCTTTTGAAGATAAGCATATAGCGATCCCAGAGCGAGCAGGGTCACCATGGAGCGATAGCCGCTGCATGCTTCTGCCACAAAGAAGTCATAACTCCCCACTCGCAAGATAGCCCCGCTAAGCGACACCGGCAGTCCAACGCATTTTAGAAGTGTATAGCTTCCGTGGGTGGCGATGGTCTTGAGCGGCATCGTGATGCCATCGACCACGATAAATGGCGGCGGGATGATGAAAATTAGATAGGCCAAGGGAAAGAAAACCGCCGCAACCGACGCCCTCGTGTACCGCAGAAGGAATATACCCCACACCAGAAGCACGCATGAAGCCGCCTCTATGAACATGAACTCATTCAACCTGGAGAAGATATAGACCGCGATGCCGGCCGCCAGGACAAGAGACCCCGCAATGCTGACACGGTCTGAGCGCCTAAGATGATCCCTTTTTCTGTAGATGAGCCAGATAAATATCGGTACCAAAAAATAGGCATGAGTGTAGTCTGCCTGATTCCAGCCCATCACAGCTAATTTGTAGAAGACCGGAAAAAAGGCGACGCCGACCGCGACTAGGAGGAGGGCGCTCACCGGGTCCTACGCAATGATCTTGATGATACGTGCGGTGGAACGGCCATCCCAGTATTTGGGAATACGGCCTTTTTTCCACCGTCCTGAGAGGATCTTTTGGACGGCTTTTAGGATCTGGGACTTGTTGCGACCCATGAGTTGATTGGTACCTTCCGAGATGGTCGAGGGTCTCTCTGTGTTCTCACGCATCGTAAGACCTGGCACACCCAGATACGTAGCCTCCTCCTGGATCCCGCCCGAGTCCGTCAGAACAAATCGTGCATTCTTCACGAGCTGGATAAAATCGATGGATCCCAGCGGGTCCACCTGTATGAGCTGCGTGAGACCGGCGAACTTATCGCGGAGACCATGCTTTTCGATCATGCTCTTGGTGCGCGGATGTATGGGATAGACCAACTTTATCTTGGAGGATATCTCTTTCAGGATAGCGTATATCTCAAGCAAAGCTTCTTTGGTATCTACATTGCTCGGCCTGTGTAGCGTAAGAGCCGCATAGTCTCCGGGCCTCAGGGACAGGTTATCCAATATACCTGACTTCCGGATGGTGGGGAGATTAGCGATGAGAGAGTCTATCATCACATTGCCCACATAAAATACCTTCTTGGGGTCTACGCCTTCTTTTTTAAGGTTTTGTAGGCCGCTTGTCTCGCTCACAAATAGATAGTCTGATATCGCATCCGTCGCCAGACGGTTTATCTCCTCCGGCATAGTGCGGTCCCAGCTACGGAGCCCGGACTCGATATGCGCCACTTTGACATGCATCTTGGTCGCGACGATAGCACAGGCTAGGGTCGAATTGACGTCCCCCGCCACAATGACAAGATCCGGCTTCTCATTGAGGACCACGGTCTCGAACTCCGTCATGATCTTGGCGGTCTGCACGGCATGTGAACCGGAGCCTACGTTCAAAAAAATATCGGGCTTGGGGATCTTGAGCTCTTGGAAGAACACCTCTGACATCTGGTAGTCATAGTGTTGACCGGTGTGGACAAGCACTGTCTTCTTGGACTTGAGCTTACGCAGCTGCTGGACCAGCAGAGCTATCTTCATGAAATTGGGCCGGGCACCGGCCACGACGATGATCTTGTGGAACCGAGTCTTACGAACAGCCATACTTCTTCTTGCCAAACAGCAGAGCCTTCACCATCATCAGGAAGAATGCCGTATTGGTCGATAAGTAGCGAGGTGTCATGCGTCTGGGCTCGCAGATGATCCGGTACAACCACTCCAACCCGACCCTCTGCATCCAGATCGGTGCACGACGCGTAACACCGGCGACCACGTCAAAACTGCCGCCGACACCCATAACAAAAGGTACCTGCATGGCTTCGGTGTATTTGTTGAGGAAGTATTCCTTCTGCGGTGAGCTCATCGCTACGAAGAGCATATCGGCCTCGCTCTGGCGTATCTTCTCCACGACCTGCTCTTCATTTTCACGGCGAAAATATCCGTTTTGGTAGCCCGCCACCACCATCGAGGGATAACGTTCAGAGAATATTTCAACGACCTTCTGGACAACCTCCTCATGCGCACCCAAAAAGAAAACACGGTACTTTTTCTTATCTGCGAGAGCCATGAGGTTCATAAAGAGATCAATGCCGGCCACTCGCTCCGGGATCCGGATACCCAGCATCTTGGCGCCCCAGACTATGCCCTGGCCGTCCGCATTGATAAGCGAGCATGTATTGACGATATCGCGGAGCTTCTCGTCCTTTTGCATGATGACGAGCTTGGCCACATTGATGACCACATGCTGTGTAGGCACACGATCCTCTATGATGGTCTCCACCGTCTCCAATGTCTCCGGCATGGTCAGCGCATCGACATAGGACCCAAAGAAAAGCTTTCGCTTTTCAGGGAAGTGGGGCTTCCGTTGTGTATATCCTGCAATAATTTGACTCATAACAATACCGTACAGTATCTCAAATCTAAGTTAAGGAAATATTAAGATTGCGAGAGCCATCCATCCAAGTCCTATGCCACAATTCGAACGATAATAGCGCATACAACCGCTTTTGATTATTCTGCCTGCGCTCCTTATGCGCTGTGATAAGTTGCTGGATGGGCTCCATCCGAAAATACTTTCGACAAGCGGAATCTTTCTCCTCAAAGAGTTCCTTGGCTCTATCTGCCAGCCTATCCTGCAACCAATCATCCATGGGTGTTTGAAACCCGCGTTTTTTACGATGGATGATCTCTTGGGGCACTAGATCCTTGGCGGCCTGCTTATGCACATACTTGCCTATGGTGCCTCGTAGTTTGAGACTTGCCGGCAGCGTGTCAATAAAAGCCACTAGGTCATGATCTAAAAATGGTACACGCATTTCCAGCGAATTCGCCATGGTAACCTTATCGTTAAACAACAAAAGATCATCCGGTAAGCTCATACGTGTGTCTATGAACATGATCTTGGACAACATATCCGGCAATCGGTCGGCCTGCCCCAATAACTCGGCCAGCCGTTCAGGAGTCTTTCGAGTGATAAGAGACTGAAACTCATCCGCGTACATCGCCTCTCGGCTTCGCTTCTCGAATATAGAATAGACCGCCATTAGCTGATCCAGCGTATCCTTATATCGGACCACTGAAGCAGCCTGCTTCATGCGTTCATTTCGAGGCAATAAGCGTATCAATGGCGCTAGAAGCTTGATCAAGGCGCCGTACTGCTGTATGAATGAAACACCGATATACCGGTGATATCCACCCATTGGCTCATCAGCACCTTGCCCCGCAAGCACGACTTTCAGGTCTTGCGATGCTCGTTTAGATACGTAGTACAATGCAGAGATCGTTGTTTCAGAGATAGGCTCTTCCACGACCTCAAACGAGCGACAAAAAAATTCCATATATTCCTTAGCTCCGATCGTAAGCTCCTGGTGGTCCGATCCGATCAGTCGTGCGGTCTCGCGGGCATCAGCCAATTCATTAAAGTCTCCCTCTCCGGGAAAACCGATCGTGAATGTTTTTATCCTTCGACCCCCACCCTCTTCCATCATAAGCTTTCCCAAAACAGCTGAGTCCACTCCTCCGCTTAAAAATAACCCCACAGGAACATCACTGATCATTTGTCGCTTGACCGCTGCTCTCAAAAGTCTCTTATATTCATCTATAGCGTCGACCTCGCTGATATTTTTAGCTATCGGCCTTTCCACTATAAAGTGCGTAGGCTTGCCGACACATCGGTCCGATATCTCTAGCATATGTCCGGGCTCCAGCTTCTTTATGCCAGCGAACATGGTGTCCGGAGATGGGCTATATCGCAACGCCAAGAAATTATCCAACGCTTCTAAGTTGACACGTCTTTCTATCGTCGGATCGCACAGTATGGACTTGATCTCAGAGCCGAATGACAGGCGAGCATTACCCGTATGGTAATAGAGTGGCTTAACACCGTACGGATCGCGAACAAGGATGACCTTGCGACTCTTCTTATCGTGAAGTGCAAATGCAAATATACCGTTGAGTCGCCTGAATGAATCCACCCCATAAGCCTCATACGCTCGTATGATCACCTCTGTATCCGAACGGCTTTTGAAGCGATACCCCTTAGCTTGCAGCTCATCACGCAATTCTTGAAAATTATAGATCTCGCCATTAAATACGATCCAAATACTCTCATCCTCATTGGTCATGGGTTGATGCCCACCCGATAGGTCAATGATGCTGAGTCGTCGGTGCGCAAACCCAACCCCTGCCTCCATATCTACATACACACCACCGCCATCGGGACCTCGGTGGGTCACAGCCGCACCCATACGATCCAGCAGATCTCTATCAAAAAACTTACCGTGCCCCGCGTTAATAAACCCAGCAATTCCACACATTTAGCGGGCCGTCTCCTTTTGTAATGCTGTTAACGAGTAAAATAACTGCGCTTGGGGCCAACGGATATAGGCGGTCTTGTTGATCATCCCGGCGAAGCTTACCGAAGTGGCAAAGTGCCCATCCTTTAACTGGAACTTATCCAAGATCTCTTTGGCTACATGAAGAGCTCTATCATAGGCCCCCGGTATCACCGATCTAAGAAGCACTCCCAAATTCACTGCCTCTGCAAAATCGTACAAACTGTATTTTAAAAGTGAGTTACCGCCCTTTGAGAATGGTTTAGGTAATCCGGCTTGGTCAAAGAGATGCTCAGCGTAGTAAGCATAGCCCCTCTCAAGAGCGCTGCGCACCTTCCCATCCCCCGTCACTTTAAGGATTTTTGCCAGGTTTTTTAGGACAAAGCACGTATGGAAATGGTCCACAAAATCATCACCCTTTGATTCGACGGCGTATGGCCAAGAGCCATCATGATCTTGCGACTCCAACACGAACCGGATCAGTTTGTCCGCCAACTTACTTTCATCAACCAACCCGAACTCATCTGAAGCTTTGGTCAAAACATAGGCACGATAAGCGCTCGCATTCACGATGCGACTATTATCCAGCGGAGAATAACTGGATGCCACCGATCCTGAGGGTCTTTGGCTATTGTTCAATCCCTTATGAGCGAACCCGACCACGGATAAAAGCCTACTCTTGTAATGGTCGTCTTGTGTCACCTGATACAATCTTAGCAGCGCATCAAAAACATACGGCGTCACCGTGATATAGGGAGTCCCTCTAAGCCATAAACCGCGTCGGTTCTGCCAATCAAATGGGTACCCCCAGCCATCACCCGCATATCCGGTCGTCTTCATGCGATCAAGTTCATCAGCCAAGACCTTTGAGCGGCTGATCCAGGCCTCAGCTCCGCGGGTCTCGTAGAGATTGAGATACGCCAAAATTAAATGTGCATGCGACGTCGCATACGCCTTTTTTGAGGTCGTAAAAGCGACCAACCCGGGTATGAACTTATCTGCCAGCAATAGTGGCGCTATGCCCGGGGCTGCGACCTTGCCATACCTATAAAACAGGCCCCGTGCCCACAATCCATACGGTGTAGACCATATATCATACGGATCATGTCCACTGGTACCCGTCTCGTCGAGCCACCGTGTAAATCGGTTAAAACTATCGCCCAAACGTTCCGTCAACGGATCCTTTGCTATCGCAGGCATGACGAAATATAGCCGCCCGCTTTCTCGGCTACCCTTTCCCATGTATGGGACTCACTCACATGCATTCTCTTGATAGACAGATCCTTGGACGCTTCTGATAGTGCTAGCTTCAGATTGGCGTCAAAATGCTCGTAGCTGTCTGAAACATAGACCACATCTTTGAAATATTTTAATTCTCGGATACTGACCGAAACAATGGGCTTGCCGGTCGCTAGATACTCCAAAAGCTTTTTGGGATTTCGATAGTCATTGAACGCATCCCCCACTTTGTAATACAAGCAACAGACATCGAACGCTCTCATATAGCTGGGCAGATCACCGTAGCCCTTTTTGCCGATGAACCGCACATTCTTGAACGCAGAGAGTTTTTGAGTCTCGGAATATAAGTCTCCAATAAAAATGAATGTGTAATTTGGATTCTTGCTGGCCAGATAGGCCACAAGGTCAAAATCAAGGTCCTTGATGGCACCAACATACCCAATGATAGGCTTATCCAGATCTTTGAGCTCATCTGGGACGGTCCCGGCATGAGCAGCCCTTGCGAAATGCTCGAAATCCACGCCATGACTTAGAACTTGGGTATTAGGATTGAGAGCCTTCTTTTGCTCGTACAGATCATGGCTGACAAAGAATGCCACGTCCGCCGCCCTCATAATATCCTTTTCTAGCTGCAACAATTCATCCGGATTACCCCCTTCAAAGTGAGCGATATTGTCTACACAATAATAGGCAAAGCACTTGGCTTTACGATTGAGTCGCACCGCAACATCTTTCATCGTAGGTAGACACACCCAGAGGATCGGGTCCTTCATTTTTAACCAGCCCATTGCCATCCTCAGCTGAAACTCAAGTATATTTCGATTGATGGCCCTTATCAGGGACTCTTTGCCACTGAGCAATGGAATAGCCACCGGCGTCATCACATAGATATTCGGCTCTGCCTGCTTGATATATTTGGTTAGGCTTTTGAGCTTACCCAAAATCCTCTTCCACGCATACGGGTCCTTCTTAAGGTCCGGCATACGCACCCCGATAGAGTTCACGAACAACACACGATTATGCTTGGCGAACTCTTTCATGATATGAAGATTGGAGTGTGGGTTGTGATACCACCAGTCTTCTCCGGCAAA
>CAYODQ010000048.1:0-13083 GCA_964402785.1 uncultured Planctomycetia bacterium | reverse complement strand
CCAAGGAAAAAAAGCCAGACATCTGTCTCATCGATCTTAAGATGCCCGGCATACACGGCGACGATGTTTTGAAAGAAATCCTCGCGACATATCCCGGAACAAAGTGTATTATGATCACTGCGTCTGAAGGACAAGGCAAAACCCGCGAGAGATTGATCAGGTTGGGCGCGTATGCTTGTTTTGATAAGCCGATCACATCGCTCAAGGATCTGGAAGCTAAAGTGAAAGAGGCATTGGCTAGCAAATGAAATCGCATAAACCCAGGCTTTTGATCGTGGACAACGAAATGGATATTTGTAATTTCGTAAAGTCTTTCTTTGAAATGCGTGGTTTGGAAGTGGTGATAGCACTGAACGGCGATGAAGGGCTCAAGGTGTTGGATCATGGCAAGATTGACTTGATCATATTGGACGTCGCGATGCGTCATGAGAATGAGGGGATTGATTTTCTGCCTCGCATCAAAGAGAAAGCCGGTCAGGCAAGGATCATCATGATCACAGGCCGAGATGACAAAGAGACGGTAGAGGAGTGTAAAAAGCTGGGCGCTGATGACTATGTGACCAAGCCTCTTGTGCTCGAGAACCTTGAATCTGTCGTGCTAGGTAAGCCTAAAAAAAGCAGTCATTCTCACTAATGTATTCCAAGCTCGACTACCAAGAAGCGCTTCTCAATGCCTCCAAAGGCATGATCAGGGTCAAGGATCCGATCACCCTTCTTAAGATCATCACTCGCTTTATTGACCGTCAGATCGGTGTCACGCATGTAGCCATTCTTTTGTATGACAAAAAGCATGATGCCTACGTGATGATCGATAGCAAGGGCGGCGGGGGTGCCAAGATTCCCGTGGGCTATGTGAAGCTCGACAACACCAACCCAATTCTAAGTTTTTTTCAAGCCTCCAACAACGGGGCATTTGCGCGTAAAGAAGCACTCGTATACAAAGAGCTCGATCATATGCGCAACTTTGAGATCTTGGTGAATAAAAAAGAAGGCCGCGCGATCCACTATGAAGATATCAAAAAACATATGGGGTATCTTCGGGCGGCGCTTTGTGTGCCAAGTTTTTATAAGAGAGACCTCGTGGGCGTCTTGATCCTCGGCGATAAACTTTCGGGTGAGCCGTATTTTGATCCGGAGATCAGCCTTTTTGTGACGCTCGCCAATGACGTAGCCATGGCCGTCAAAAATGCTGAGCTGATCAAAGACCTCAAGACATCCTTTGACCGCGAGCATCAGCTTTTTATTCAAACCTCGATCGCCTTGGCGACCGCCATCGATGCGCGTGATCGGTATACACATGGACACTCGGAGCGCGTGTCTCACTACAGCCTAGTCATCGCCAAAGAGCTTGTGGACACAGGCAAAATAAAGTTTGAGCGCGAGTTCTTTGAGACGGTGCAGTTATCAGCTCTTTTGCATGATGTGGGCAAGATCGGTATCCGCGATCAGATCCTCAATAAGCCAGCTAAGCTCACCGAAGAAGAGTTTGAGGTGATGAAAACACATGTGATGATCGGTGCCAATATCGTGAAGCCGGTGCTGGGCCTATCACATCTGGCGGATGGCATCCTCTATCATCATGAAAGATGGGATGGAAGAGGGTATCCGCATGGGCTTAAAGGCAAAGATATCCCGCTGATCGGTCGCATCGTGAATGTGGCCGACTCCTATGACACGATCACCACTGCGCGGTCTTACAAAAAAGCTGAGCCGCCGCAAGATGCATTTAATGAACTGCAAAAGTGCGCGGGGTCGCAGTTTGATCCGGAAATAGTCGAAGCGTTTCATACCGCCTGGAAAAACGGCAAAATCACCAAACGCGAATACATCTCTTTCGATTTCTCGAAGCTTCATTAGAGTCTTGGGGCACGCACGAGAGGATTGTAAGAAGCCTCTCTCCAGCACCGCCCCAATTTTCCCCACCGATGAAAATTGGGGCTCGTTGGCTCCCCTGCGCTCGTCCTCCAAAAAGCGTCGGACACCATGGCCGCTCCGGGTCGCCAGCGTGCCTCCGAGAGGCTTCTTCCAATCCTCGAGTCCTACAACCCCTCGCTGCTTCATAGGTACTTTGTGAAATCTAAGCATGGATTCACGTTTGGAGATATTTACCTCTAGCAAATAAAATTCAAAATCACGTCGATTTAACGCCCCTCCAGAAGTAACTTTCTGCTATTTTTTGTGAAGCTGACCATCGAGTTTTCAAAGCCCCTGATTAACGTGTGGTGATTTTATCCTGCTGAAGAGACATCTAAAATAATCCGGAAAGTAGTCTCGGAGGGACGTTAAATCGACGAGCGGCCAGGGTGTATCCGCTGTTTAAGAGCTCTTTTTATGCTTAATTATAGAAGGACGAGCGAGGAGATTTCCGAGCCCGATTTTTCTCGGTGGGGAAAATCGGGCGGTCCCGCAGAGACTACTTTTCGGATTATTGCATATACCTTTTTAGGGTGATGGTGACGGTGGTGCCGATGCCGACGGTGCTTTGGACGTCAATTTTGCCGCCGTGTTTGGTGATGATGCTGTGGACGATGGCCAGGCCTAGGCCGGTACCGCCTTCTTTGGTGGTGTAGAAGGGGTCGAAAATATGGGGAAGGTGCTCATTGTTAATGCCGGCACCTGTATCTGTGATGGTGATGATAACTGATTTACTTCTGAGGCGCTTAGTCGTGATGGTTAGCAAGCCACCGGAAGTCATGGACTGAATGGCATTTAAGAATAGATTAAGCAATGCTTGTTTCACCTGATTTCGATCTGCCAGCACGATCAGTTTTGAATCAGTATCCTTGCTTAGATCCACGCGTGCTTTGAGAAGATTGCTCGTTAAAAGAGCCAGCGTCTCATCCAAAATCTCAGATACATTTGATGGGCTAAGCTCAGGATCAGTTGGTTTTGAAAAATCAAGCAACTGTTGGACAATACTACTTACGCGATCAACCTCGTTTACAACCAACTTGCTAAATATATTTCTAAACTCAGGGTCATCATATTTCTTTGGCAGGAATTCGGCAAATGTTCGAATAGATGTTAGTGGATTTTTAATTTCATGCGCCATTCCAGCTGCAAGCGTGGCCACCGATTTTAAACGGTCTTGGTCTCTTACGGCTACTTTTAGGAGAGAGTTTTCCGTTGCCAACCTATCCGGATCGATCTTGAAGAAATGCTTATCAACAATACGCTGCAAATACTCTCGGACTGGGTTGAATGTAACTGCGATTATGCATGCTGTTACAATACCATTGATTATCGATGCATATCCAAAATATGTCTTGAAAATATGTTCAGTGATAATAACGATGATTAGATACGAAATAGTAATAAGAGAGATTAGTATTGAATATACAAAACTCCTTCTTATTACTATCTGAACATTTAACAGATTGTGACGAATTATTGCATAGGTAATGAGAGAAGAAAATAGCCCAACAAAGACAAACCCAAATGGATATAATTCGACATTAAACTTTGGTAAATAGTCCATGGCCGCAAATATAAATACGATTAAGGCCAAGACATGGAATTTAAATTTTTGATACTCACTGTACCGCAGTTCTTTTATAGCTTTTTTTGATGCTTGGTTGAGTAAAAATAGTGCTCTAAAAGCGATAAAAAAAGTCCATGCTGCGTAAATCATCATGTAGATACCGCCGACAGGGTAATAACCCCAAAAGTGTTTTGAAAGTCCTTTCATATACGCTGAAGAAAAGATGCATAGGAGGGCTGCAGCAATGGACGCAATGGCGGCTACAACTGCTATGATATTATCCGTACTTTTTTTGTTCTTGCCCAGTATTTCAAGCAAGAAAAAATATACTGTCGGCACAATTAAAACTGCACTTATATGCCCAATATGGGCCAGCGTAAGCGCGATGTTGTAATTGGAGGAAACATACATAAGCCCATAACTGAATAGCCAAACAAAGCTAGTGGTCGTCAATGAAAAGCAAATTTGATTTAAACGTGCCCTGGGATTGGCGCGAATAACAAATAATCCCAATATAAATGTGTATACCGAGACAAATAGGGTTGGAAAGGAATATATGCTCATTTAGAGGGCAGTTTAGTTCTTCAATACGAGGTCAATAGCCTTCAAAAGATCCTTCGACCCGAAGGGTTTGGGGAGGTAGTCGACGGCGCCGTATTTGACGGCTTCTTGGGCCATTTCTACGCTTTGGTAGCCGGAGATGATGATGACGGGGACGTCGGGGAGAAGGATTTTGATCTCCTTTAAAATCTGCATGCCGTGCACCTTGGGCATCTTGATATCCAAAAGGATAAGATCTGGTTTGGCGCCTTCCTTAATTTTTTCCAGAGCATCCAGCCCATTGACGGCGAATATCAGGTCGTAGTCATCTTCCAATATGAGCTTGAAAGACTCGCGGATACCCAATTCATCATCGCAGACGAGGATTTGGGGGCGTTTAGAGCGTTTGGACATAGCAACCTCCTGAAGTTAGACAATAGACCATAGACGATAGACAAAAAACATAAACATCAAAAAGAGCTGTTTGAAGAAACGGCGTTTACTAAACCATATAATACACGATGTGTTTCAGAGCAATGTTCCATGAGAATCCGATGCCTTAAGTTTCCGATATATTCGAGTTTAAAAGATAAATCAATCAAGTATTCCAGTTCTCTGGCGGATGTTTGCGACATGAGCAAGAAGTGAAGATAGTCTTTACTTGATTTACGACCAGATCCCTCTACAATGTTGCAAGCTATAGACACCACAGAACGCCGCATCTGAGAAGTGAGGCCATAAATTTCTTCCTTCGGAAATGACTTGGTTATTTCGTAAACCTTAAGCACTAACTTGTCCGCTACTTGCCAGGCCTTGATTTTTTTGTAATCACGCATTGATTTATCTCTAGTCTATAGTCTATGGTCTATTGTCTGATAAGTGTGCACTGGCGCTCTCCTATAATGAACTTGGACTTAATACGGAGACTACCCACGACTCGGATTTGAAGCGGTTCCAGATTTGGTGGGGGGTGGAGGCGTTGAAGTAGATGCTGTCGTGCTGTTTCAAAATCCGGGATTCTTTGTCTTTGCCCAAAATGAGCTCGACCATACCTTTGGCCACATACAAGAAGCGCTCGGTCTGAAGAGAATATTCTTCGGGTTCGGTATGGCCTTTGTGTTTGAGCTTCAGCAGCACCGGCATCATTTTCTTCTGGAGTACGGCGGTGGTCAAAAGCTCAGCGACGGCGCCGGAGGAGTGGGAGAAAGTCTCTAGTTTTTGGGCTAGTTTTTTGTCCTGCGCCTGTGTTTTGGGGTCGGACACCGACTCGTATAGATCGGGGAGGCGTATCCCCAGGGCTTCTGCGATACGGCGATGGGAGTCCAGAGTGCCTGTCATCTTGCCGTTTTCGATGCGGCTCAGCGTAGCCTGGTCTATGGATGTTTTGGCCGCCATGTCCAAAATAGTGAGCTTGGCGTCCTTTCTAAGTGTCCTAATTCGTTCTCCGAGTCCTTTCATGCAAATTTCCTTTCTAAAGGTTGTAGTCTAAGTTTATACCGAGTTTGCTTAAAATTCAATAGTTTTGATTATTAATCAAATAATGACAATTTGTGAATAAACAAAATAATTTGATAATTAATCAAAATAACCCTTGACGCCGCATCGTTCGTCGTGTAAGTTTCGAAGTACCATCTAAAAAGGAGAAGTTGCGATGAAGCAAAAAAAATCTCTCGGCCTCAAACTGATCGCATCCACGCTGATCGTGACTTTCTCTTATTCTCAGATCCTTTACGCGGCGGATGTGCGGCAAATGATCTTGGATGCTAAGAACTTCTTTCTTGAAGAAGATGCGCGCCGTCCCCATGGCTCGAGTGTCGAGGATCTTGAGGCGGCTCAAGCCCGGCAGCAGTCCGTGATCGAGCAGCAGCAAGCGATCGAAGATTTTCAGAATACGAATTTTAGCCTCACCACAGCCAATGGGGATGTCCTTAAATATGTCGGGGATAAATTAAAAACAGTCGAGCGGCCCGATGGAACCAAGCTTGCCAATATCATTACGGATGCGGCGGGGGTGATCCAGAATGCCGATCTGAGCCTTGTCGATGGGTCGGTTCAAATTTATCAAGCCGGAAAAGTCGTGGGCTATATGACGCCGGATGGGACACAGGTTATTTATACCAATGGTGAGGTCACCAAGACCATCTCAAAAGCCGGCGCCGAGACGCTTTATTCTTATACCAAGGACGCGGCCGGTAAGATCCTCACGACGACTTTGACGAGTCCCACACATACCGCGATCTATGACGTCAATGGGCGCATCAAAGAAGTCACCCGCTCAGACAATCAAAAGATCTATTACACCAATGGCATGATCAATAGGATCGTTAATGCTGATGGAAGTCAGATCCTTTTTACTGCGACGGTGCTGAGCGGGGATACAACCATGACTCCGCAGGGCTCAACCGGCGGAGGAGATACTTTTGTCGATGCGCAGGGTAATAAGTTTTATTTCACATCAGGAGCGGTCTCAAAAGTGGTGCTGCCCGATGGCGCGTCGTTGGATGGGATCACCTGGGATGCGGCCAATAAGATCGATAGTGCCACGCTCACCGAGGCGGATGGTTCCAAATATGTATATCAGCTCAAGCT
The DNA here is from genome assembly GCA_964402785.1 of uncultured Planctomycetia bacterium. Taxonomy (GTDB): domain Bacteria; phylum Omnitrophota; class Gorgyraeia; order 2-02-FULL-51-18; family 2-02-FULL-51-18; genus CAYODQ01. The sequence continues at coordinate 6,473 of CAYODQ010000048.1, read as the reverse complement.
TCTCACGCGCTCCACCGTAGCGGGCGAATTGACTAATTATACAACGACGGCCACCGGCATCACCGCGGTGAAGGCGGGCGAGACGATGGAGTATCTTTTGGATAAGACGGCTGTGTCGTTCACAGATCTTATCGGCAACAAAAAGTATTTTGTACAGTCTGGCACTTACAAAGGCCTCGTCGAAAAAGAGGTGCTTTCATCCGGCGTAACCTATTTATACGAATACACCGGATCTGCATCAGCACCCACGGTGACGCGGCGTGAAGTATTGGCATCGACTTACGTGATCAACACCTTGGACGGCCAAACGGTGAATTTGCAATCATCCAACCCCAAGCTTAATTTTGATTTTACGATCCCGAGTGACGGCTCGATCGATCAGTCCGTGGTGGCACAGGCGACAGCGACGGGCAAAACCCTCAAGCTCAATCTTGTAGCTGGCACGGGCTCGACTTATGTGTGGAATGGTGTGACGTCGAGTCTGGGTGTGACGTTGACCAAGGGCGTGTCCTACAAAGTCGAGATGCGCTGGGAGACGGCGGGGATAGGGCTGTATGTGTATGCCTCCGGCGCCACTCGGCCCACAACCGCCACCAAAACGATCGCCGATAAAGCCTGGGATCCAAAATTCAAAGTCATAGCCACCAACGCCAAATATTCCTACGACTGGACTTTGAACAGCGGTTATTTTAATCAACTGCTTGATCTGCGAGAAAAAAATTATGGCTATGTGGCTGGTGCGCCTGTGGCTATATTTGATTTCAAGCAAAAATCCACTAACTACAAGTCGATCGTGATCAAAGCCACGCAGTCCGTCTCTGGCACTGTCACGCGCTCACTTCAGTTTTATTATGATACGGCTGGGATTTGGTACAACAAAATCTCTGACTATAATTCGACGACGGGTGTGACAACCAATACCACGACGCAGGTAGGTCAAACATTTACCAATGGTGCTGAATATACGGCTGAAGTCCGGCATGAAGGCGCCAAAATGAATTTGTATGTGTATGCCAAGGGTACGGCTCGGCCGGCGACGCCGCTAGCCTCGCTGGATGCGTTCAATGTCTCCACCAAATTTGAGATGAATCTGGTGAGCTTTGAGGGAGCGGGCACAATTCTCAAGAGTTCCACCGCACAAACTTATTCCGCAACAACACACGCCTCCAAAACGCTGACGGCTCGCACCGACACGGTCAAAAACCTGACGCTGGTGAAGCCGGCGGCGCCTTCCGCTGTGGGAGTGAATACGACGGATTTTAGTTCGATCACTTATGACTCGCTTTACAATTTGAAGCAGGTGAATTTAAAAGACGGACGGAAATTAATATTTGATAAAGGTGTGCTGAAACAGGCGCTGGATGCTGCCGGCAAATCGACTACGTTTAATTTTGAACAAAGCGGGCTGTCTAATGTCACGGGCGCCAGTATCGTGCAGTCGAATATGACGACCAAATATACGGCGGACGGGAAAATCTCCGAGCTGAAGGTGGGCGATCTGACGGTGCATTATTGGACGGATGGGACGACGGTGGATTGGATCGAGAAGGCGGATGGAACGGAGCTGTACGGGCTTAAATTCGACGTCAATGGGCAAATGACGGATGCGACGATCGTGACACCCGATGGGGAAGAGCGCAAATACGTAGCGGGCAAACTGGCCTCGGTGCGCCGCGCGGATCAGTCTCAGCTTTTTTATGCGGCGGATAAAGTCACCAAGATGATCACGCCGGATAAGATCACCTACAATTTTACACATACGACTTCGAAGATCGAGGCGCTTTTGGATGCCACGGTGACGCCCGCGCCGGATGCGCTCACTCCTGTCAAAATGGAGTATGACACGAGTTTTAATTTGACCAAAGTGACGCGGCAGAATCAGGAAATTATTAGCTACGCGAGTAATCAGGTCAGTCAAATCGCGATTCCGAATAAAGCTGCGCAGGTTTTTAATTACACCAAAGATGCTGCGGGCAAAGTGCTGTCGTACACCGTGACGCAGGGCAATGTGGTCACGACGTATGATGCTAATAATCAGCCGGTGTCTTCCAAGATCAGTCCGACGGCGGATAGCCCACACACCTTTGATGTGACGTATCAGTACGGCAAGATGCGCACGGTTAAGAAAAACGGCGTGCAGGTGTTTACTTACACGTACAACTTTGATGCATCGGGTACCGAGATCACACAGATCGACGAGACCGACAACGGAACTAGTATCACCAAACTCTATAAAGGCTCGGATCTTCAGTCGTCGCTGGACAAATCTAATAATGTCCTGACATCTTACAAATACGATACGGCTGGCAAAGTCTCCGAGGTCAAGGTGACGCGGTTTGATCGACTCCTGCATACGTATACCTACAGTTATCCCGTGGGCGGCACCGACACTGTGGTGAAAGATGAGCTCGGCGTCACGCGTACTTATGACAGCGCTCAGAAATTAAAATTCCTTGAGAAGGACGGACAGAAATTCGGCTACTCGTACACACCGGCTGTGGCGGGGACGACGACCACGACCACACAGTCAGTGGTATTGCCTGTGACGACGCTGGCGACTTCCAATAAAAGTGTGGGCACACAAACTTGGGATACTTGGACTGCCAATACCACCGAGGGCTCGCTTAGCAATCAATCTGCGGGGACATGGGTGGATTACGCGGTGACGCTGTCTCAAGCGGGGGATCTTAAGATCGATTTTGACACGGCGCAATTTGGTGGAGCTGTTCCGGCGAGCTATTTATTTAATTTGGAATTTTATGTGGACGGCGTGCTCAAAAAAACACAAACGGCGGCTTCTGCGGCTACTTGGAGTGCGAGTACGCTCACGATCACAGGAGTCGCTGCCGGGAATCACACCGTGCGACTCAAATGGATCAATGATTATTATGTGGCCGGCCAATACGACGCCAATTTCAAATTCCGCAATCTCAAGATGACGCATAGTTATCAAGTGGCTACGACCACGCAGGGTCAGCCCGAGATCGTGGAGGAGGCACTGTTGGAGAAGAAGCTGTCGGATGGGTCGGTGGCGAAATACATAGGGAAAAAAGCATCCGAGATTGTATATGCCGATGGAAGAATTCTTAAAAACATAAAGGAAGATCCATCTGGGCTTATTGGCGAGGCTATTATTTATCAGGATGCCTCGGCGACGACAGGCGCCAAGATCAATTTTTTGAATGGTCAAATTTCAAAAATCACTCTCACATCTGGACAGGCGTTCGACTACGCATATGACAAAGACGCCTCGGGAAATATCGTAACTACATGGGTCAAAAAAGGGATAGCCAATTTAAAATATGATGCTCAGGAAAATCTCACGGGACTTAAAATATCCGGTATTTTAACGCCTATTGAGGTCAAGTCAGGTGTTACGGATAACTATATCGGTGGAAATGGCGGTAGCTTTAGCTATGACGGCAACTTCGCTACTTCTCAATTTGATGGATTTGGCGGGGGAGCTGACAACAGGAATATAATTATTTATTCTGAGCATTATTTGCCCTTACCCAGCACGATCACGAATGTTGTCTATCAGATGGTGGCCTACTCTAGTTCAAGCGGTGTCACAAATAACGGGTCGCAAGCCTACACTTACCTAGAAACCAAAGACGCCACGACCGGCTTGTGGAGCCAGGTTCCAGGCACGTACTTGGGTCAAAACCATGGTCAGGTTGGTAACAACACAACAGCGAATGCGACAACCGTGACACCAGCAAGTATGGTGGTTAATGTGGCTAATGTATCAGCAATTCGCGCCGTCGCTAATGTGGCGGCATACGCCAATCAAAGCGGAACGATCAACGGAAGTGTTTCTATCAATGAGATCCAGTTTGACGTAGCGGATCAATCTGCGATGGCATTTGGGACAGTCAAAAATACATCTGGCCAGATTACTGGATACACGCTCACAGGCCAAAAAGGTCTGCCGCTTAGTTTTGATACGAACGGAGCTGTGACACAGGCCAATTCGAATTACACAGCTGTCCAGCAAGAGCTGACCGGTGTTATTCAAAATTACACGAAGTCGCCGTATAAAAATTCAGATTTTAATCTATCCCAGCAAACCTATTCGGACGGACAAAGTGTTGTTTCTCAGGAGTTTTCAAAAGACGGGGTTTTGGAAACACAAACGAAGGCAGATGGGACCGTCACTTTGTATGAAAGCGGTAAACCATCAAAAGTGCTGGATCGAGATGGAAAGGTGATTATTCAGTACTCCTTTGATACTAATGGGAATCCGACCCGTGTATATTTAAAAAATGCGCGGGATGTGCTTCCGGGAGAAGTCTTAAAAGCCAAGCAAAATATCGAAGCGCAGCGTGCTCTAGAACTGCGTAATTTAGCTAAAGCAAGAAATCTCGCGTATCTCTCCATCCAAAATCAAGTCCAAAATATCCAACTAAATCTTGTGAATCAAATAAGCGCCATGCAAGCGAGCTATGACAACACATCAAGAATTGAAGCAAAGGGTAAGGAGGCTAAGGGTCAAAAGGCGGATGTGCTACAGCAGATAAATAAAAATATAGATGACGCTCGTAAAACACTTACAGATTCTTACTCTTGGGAAGCAGATGCATATGCCAATCTTGATGCCCAGGTGATGACGTTATCCAATAAAATTGAATCTGACACTATGCTAGCTGTCAACGCCGTGAATGATCAGGAAATTCTCCTAAAAAAAGAGATCCTTCGTCAGGAAATCTCGCCGATTGTTTATGACTATTATCGTAGAATTTTGGGACGAGACCCGTCATCCACCGAATACGATTCGTGGGTGCAGAAGTTGGATTATGCTTCAGGGAGCACCATGGTTGAGGTTAAGACCACAACGGGGCAAAATCTCACAGCTGCACTACAGACATTTCTCACCGCTTTGCCCGAATTAGCAGAGCGTCAAGCCTACGTTGGCACAGTAAAGAGTACGGTTGTGACGGCTCTTAACAGCTATATGGCGATGACGCAAACTCAAAAGGAAGTGTATGCGGCAACCTTGGGGTTAACAGCGACCGACTTGGTGCCGATCAGCGCTACCGACAAAGACAAGATCATATCTTGGGTTAATACAAGAAGCCTTCATTTTGGGCAGTCCGCCTTTCTTGCATTGGAATCCATGCTGGAGCAGAAGGGGAAGGTCTTTACAAGAACCGAGCTTGCCAAGCAAGCCATTATGGTCGATATTTTGGCTGGTGTGATTTCGCCGCTTGATGACGGGGATATGGTGTTGTCTATATTTTCTTTGTCAAAGATCGGGCAATTGTACGGCGTAGACTTGGTTGGCGCCAAAGTTACTTGGTCTGGGCTCAAAGCGGCTGTTCCCGCGCAGGCGAGCGCAGCTTCGCCGCGTGTGATCGCTCATATCAATGGTAACCATTTTGTAATTGTTACCGCCATGACCGACAGCAGTATTACATATATAGATACAGGTATCGGAAAAGACAGGCAAAATGAGTCAATTACTGTTACCAAAGAAGCGTTTCTTAAGGTGTGGCAAGGAAATGTTATTTTGAATCAAAATGATCTTGGCGCTCTAACAGCCGCGCAATTTGGAATGGGAACAACAGTTTCAAATATGCTTTCTATGATGCGGTCTGTGCTTGATCAGTTTAATATGGGAAAAGCTACGCAGGCGCTATTGGCTATGTTTCCCAGTAGATATCTTTCAACACAGGAAACCAAAAATATTCGAGGTGCGTTTTACGGAAGCGTTTTGAGCCTCATCGGGTCAATCTTGTCGATCGTGTTTCCACCTCTAGCTGTTCCGTTTCAAATCGCTTCGCTTGTAGCAAGTATTGCGGAAGGTGATTGGGTATCAGGCATTGCATCGGCGGTGTCTTTGGGATTTTCCGGTTTCGGATCAGCTCTTGGAAATATATTCAAAGGCGCTGCGCAAGGATTTACAAATGCGCTTGGCCCTCTGGGGCAGGTGGTTCGGCAGGTTGGGCAATTCTTTGGAAGCGTTTACAGTTCAGTGACCGGGTTTTTCTCAAGTGTTTCGCAGGGGCTTGGTGGATTCCTGCAAGGCGCATTTAACGCGTCATCTAAAGTTGCCACTCAGGTTGCTCAGAAGGCAGTCTCTGAGGGTATAAAAGTAGGGGTGACCAAGGGTTTGGATGCGCTTGGGGTCAATCCCGTGATTTCTAGCCTCGCAGGGTCGTTTGCCGGCGGAAGCACGCTCAATTCAATACAATCCAAGACCTTCAATATAGGCGCTGATTTCGGGTCGGGTATGAAGGCTCTGCTTACAACAGCCAATCAACAAGTGCTACAGAATTCGGGGCTTAATTCTACGTTGATCGATGTACTTAACACAGTCGCTTTGCCGATTGTGAATGGGGTTCAAGTTGGAACCATCGATGGGACATCTGCTTCCATTTACAATGAACTCAAGAAAAACATTTCGACCTTTGGGCTTGAAAAACTTGGTGTTGTGGCAGGTCTTGATGCTTTTACGGCTGCAGCTCTAGCAG
>CAYODQ010000047.1:0-13160 GCA_964402785.1 uncultured Planctomycetia bacterium | reverse complement strand
GGAGCGCGGCACCTGCAGAATATTCATCCGCTTGTGATTCATTTTCCCATCGGGCTTTTGATGGGTGCTAAGTTCTTTTATTTTGCGGCATGGGTTTTTAAGAAAGAGGATCTTGCCAAGGCAGGGTTCGGGGCGCTTTTACTCGGGGCTCTGTCTTTGGCGGTTGCCGTAGCAACGGGGTTTTACGCTGAGCAGGGAGTGATGGTGCATTTGGCTGTGCGGGAAAAGCTACTTGAGCCGCATAAACAATACATGATCGTCACTTCAATTATTGCTGTGGTTGCGTCTCTATGGGCAATCATCCACAGGCCTTTTCCAAAAAAAGGCAGAATTGTCTTTCTTTTGCTGTTATTGGCGATGGCCGGAACGATGACGATAGGGGCGGATTATGGAGGGCGACTTGTATATGACTACAACGCGGGGGGAGATGCTTGTCCCCAGCCTATCAAGTTTAAAGAGTGATAGTCGTGTGATGTCTGTCATGAATGGTTTTTGGTATAGTGGTTAGTATGGCTAGTGTAGGCATGGTTAACAATTAACAAACGAGCGTATCACAACAAAGGAGAAAAAAATGAAGAAGCACATCGTTTTTACTTTAATGGTATTTACGTTGTTATTGTCGGGCGCGCTGGGAACGGCAACGGCTGAACAAGCGGGTATGGTGAAAGTTTATCAATGTCCAATGGATGGACACACGATATCTGCCAAATGTCCAGACTGCGGTATGAAGATGGAAGAAAAGGGAATGACAGCCGGTGACGCTCAAGCAGCGATCGATAAGTCAAAAGAGAAAATGCGCGGACGCTCGTAATAATAAAAAACGACGGAGCGCTATGATCCGGTATGTGGTCATAGCGTTTCCGTACTTGCTTAAGAATGGAGAGTTTATGGATTACCATAAAAGAGTCCTGGGTTGGATTCCAAAATAATATGAGCGATTGCTGCCACACTAGTAACCAACACAAGAAACCTGCGCATGAGACCATAACACCTGCGCTCTCAAGTATTGGGATGGTTTATACCTGCCCAATGCACCCGCAAGTCGAAAGCGACAAGCCGGGAAGCTGTCCCATATGTGGTATGACGCTTGAGCTAAAAGGTGGCGCTTCGTCAGCAGAGGACGGCGAGTATCGCAGTATGGTGCGCCGCTTTTGGACGAGTGCCGCACTATCACTGCCTGTCATACTTTTGGCGGCATTGGAGATGATGCCGGGTCGTCCGCTAGACGGACGATTGCCCATGTCGTACGTAAACTGGGCAGAGCTTTTGTTTACGACTCCGGTCGTTCTGTGGGGAGGTTATTGGTTTTTTGAGCGGGGCGTTGTTTCGGTGTTTCGAAAGAGTCTTAACATGTTCACGCTGATCGCTCTCGGCGTCGGCGTTGCTTACACCTACAGCGTTGCGGCCACGATTTTTCCGTGGTTGTTTCCCGCGGCGCTCAAAGGGCATGGGGGACAGGTGCCGGTTTATTTTGAAGCGGCGGCGGCAATTACGGTTCTTGTGATCCTCGGACAGGTTTTGGAGTTAAAAGCCAGGACGCAAACCAGTGACGCGATCCGATCGCTTCTCAATCTTGCGCCTAAGATGGCCAGAGTTGTTCAATCGGATGGCTCAGAAACAGATATTGCGTTGGAGCAAGTTAAAGCCGGAGATAAACTACGCGTGCGTCCAGGCGAAAAAATCCCAACCGATGGAGTTGTTTTGGAGGGGACAAGTTCGATCGATGAATCTATGGTGACCGGTGAGTCTATTCCCGTCGAAAAGATCAAAGAATCAAAAGTTATTGGCGGAACTGTGAATGGCACAGGGTCTTTTGTGATGCGTGCTGAGCGCGTGGGGAGCGAGACGCTACTGTCTCAGATCATTCATATGGTCAGTGAAGCACAAAGAAGCCGCGCGCCGATCCAGCGTCTAGCGGATCAAGTCTCCGCCTATTTTGTTCCGGTTGTCATTCTGACAGCCATCGGCACTGCCCTTATTTGGGGATTTTTCGGGCCCGAACCGAAAATGGCATATGTTTTGGTGAATGCGGTGGCTGTTCTAATTATTGCCTGCCCATGCGCGCTAGGCCTAGCCACACCTATGTCCATTATGGTCGGGGTGGGTCGAGGCGCTACAGTGGGTGTTCTTATTAAGAACGCGGAAGCTCTCGAGGTTTTTCAAAAGGTCGACACGCTCATTTTCGATAAAACCGGGACTTTGACAGAAGGAAAGCCAAAGCTTTTTTCTGCGGTGTCTGTTCAGGGGGTTGGCGAAGAAGAATTTCTGCGTTTTGCCGCAAGTCTTGAGCGTGGGAGTGAACATCCTCTGGCGCAGGCGATCGTTAGTGGGGCGCAAGCCAAGGGGATCGGTTTATGGGACACAAAAGATTTTAAATCCATCACAGGAAAGGGCGTAAGCGGAATTTTGAATGGTCAGCCGGTGTCACTTGGAAATCAAAAATGGATGGAAGATCAGGGAATTTCCCTTGGAGATCTGGCCGAGAAAGCAAATGTTTTGAGAAAAGACGGCCAAACGGTGATGTTTCTTGCGCGTGAAAATAAGATATTGGGAATCTTGGGTGTCTCAGATTCGATCAAGTCGTCCACTCCTGAAGCGATTCAAATGCTTCATAAGGAGGGACTTCGTTTGATCATGGTTACAGGCGACAATCAAATTACCGCCGAAGCAGTGGCAAAAAAATTGGGTATCGATGAGGTAAGGGCGGGGATTTTACCTGAACAAAAAGGGGAGATTATCAAAGAATTTCAGTCCCAAGGCAAGTGTGTAGCCATGGCGGGCGATGGTGTGAATGACGCTCCGGCGCTTGCCTTGGCGAACGTCGGCATCGCGATGGGCACCGGAACCGATGTGGCTATGCAAAGTGCGGGCGTAACACTTGTGAAAGGAGACTTGAGGGGGATAGTAAAGGCCAGAAAGCTGAGTCAAGCCACGATGAGAAATATCCGCCAAAACCTTTTCTTCGCGTTTTTTTACAATGTCTTAGGCATTCCGATCGCCGCTGGAATTCTTTATCCCTTTTTTGGCATTTTACTTTCCCCAATCATTGCAAGTGCGGCCATGAGTTTTAGTTCGGTTTCGGTGGTGTGTAATGCGTTGCGTTTGAGAAAAATTACAATATAATTATAGATAGAAAGGGTTAAAGGTGGTGTAAATGTTTGGTATTAAAACAGCTCTTAAAAAAATCAATACTAGAGCCCAGGTGAGGATTTCTTATTTTCCGGCGAAAGTTTCCAACTATTTTAAAACGCTACCGCCGAGCGAAAAGGAAATCCTGGTGACGCTGGGAGACAAGCGGCCCAATGGAGATATAGCGCGATATCTTTACTCCGGTTTTGATTATATAGCGAAGGCCGGATACAACATCCGTATCTATCAAAAAGTCGATTTCAAATTTTATAAATGGCTTAATTTTTACGGTCGACGTATGTTTAAGGTTCCACGGCTTAAATTTGTCACGAATATTCCCAAAAATACTGAATCCATGATCTATATGTTCGACCATGAGAATTTGGATGAGGCCATCTTGGCAAGGAAATGGAAAAAATTGGTGTACATGAGTGTGCTTAAGCCAATTTCCTGGTGTATAGGAGATCGTTCGGTAAACGTACCATTTATGATGTATCCGCCTCTTTACACTTTTGGAGAGGATAAAAAATTTGAGAGCTATCGAAAAAATCAAAGAAAGATACGCGCCTATTTTGCCGGCAACGCAGATAAATATTACTATCGGAATCCGGTCCTTAAGAAATATGGGCAGATGACGAGACGACAGGGGATCGCAGCTTTGCGCAAGTCTCGAATAAAATTTGTTTACCGACCGGACAAGGCTGAATTTTATAGACTAATCCAAGCGCCTACCTATCAGCACGTATGCGTTATCACGGATTTTGTTAAATTTAAGATTAAGCCTGCGGAATGGTTGGGAGTTTTGTCAAAAAGTGATTTTTTTGTTTGCCTATCCGGCACAGATTTTCCGATGTGCCATCACCTGATCGAGGCTTTGGCTGTGGGCACGATTCCGATTATGAGTTATCCGGAGTGTATGGAGCCGCAACTAGAGCATGGAAAGAACGCCCTGTTTTATAAAGACGCTGAGGGTCTGATACGTCAGCTGGATGAAGCTATGAATATGAGCGAGGCTCGTATCTCCGAGATGAGAAAAAATGCGATCTATTATTATGAGGAGCATTTATCTCCAAAGAATTTCTCTGAAAGGCTTGAATCCTGCAAAGGCCCTCATACACTTAGGCTTCATCAATGGATACTAGGCAGTGAGCCCACTGAAACTCAGCGTCTTGGGCTTGAGCGTTTGAATGCGCGAGTGAATCAATACACGGCGCTAAGCGATTAGCTTATTGCGACTACAGAGGATAAAACATATCAATAATCCTGCCACAATCGACGTGCGCGGGAGGGAGTTGATCTGACCAACGATTTTGCTTCTGATAAATGTCGAATCCGATTAAAATGCACGGATGAGACGATCTGCTGCTACTCTTATTTTAGCTATATTTTTTAATCTGCCTGCGTGGACGTATCAAGCTGACGTCCAAGACATCTCCTCCGACAAATACTTCGAAGCCACTCTAAATGAAATCAGCTCTGCCAAATCCTCTATCCAAGTTGTGATGTATTTAGTGTCTATAAGCCCAGATCAACCAGAGTCTCAAGTAAACCAACTCATGACCGCCCTCATAAAAGCCAAGGAAAGGGGAGTAGGCGTTAAAGTAATCCTAGACCAAAACATCAATTTCGAATCCGAGTCCTCAGAAGATGCCGTCACGTCCAACAAAAACCAAAAAGCTTATGAGCTATTAAAAAAGAATAACGTATCTGTATTCTTCGACACCTCAGACACCTACACCCACTCTAAAGCCATTATCATTGATAACGAAACAGTCATCCTAGGCTCAACCAACTGGTCCACCGCCGCTCTCACCCGAAACAACGAAGCCAATGTCCTCATCCGTTCAAAAGAGCTCGCCCAAAGCATTTTGTTGGATATGAGTAAAATCAAGATCCAGGAGAATGTCCCGGCGTCTCTGACGCCGGTAGTCTTACTATCTAAGGATTTTTTAACGAATAAGAATCTACTAAGTGAGATGGCAACTCAGTCAGATGAGAGGGTTTTTGACACATATCTTTATCTTCTCAAGGAATATAACAGCAATGCCGAAGGCAAGCTGACATTAGATTTTGGTAACATCGCCAAGTCTCTGGGTATAGACCAAATGCCTATCCAAGACTACCGCCGTCAAATAAACAAAGTCTTGGATAAGCTTGAAAGCAAATACAAGCTCATTAAATTTGAAGACCCAAAACGCAACCAAGACGCCGAGATCCGTCTATTAAACCAAAGCCCCAAAGAAAAGTTCGATATCCCCACAACCTATTGGCGCTACAATTGGAATAAAACCCTAACCTATCCAGCCAAAGTCATGTATTTCATAAACCTCTCATACGCCCAAACCTCCCCCGATGGTAGGTTTTCTATATCAAGGAAGAAGCTCTCTAAAAGCCATGGGATATCAGAGTCATTTATCTCAGATGGCAATCAAGAGCTAAGGCGGCTTAATCTCTTAGATATCCAGTACAGCGAACTCGAAGACTTAAACTTTAGCCAAAGACAAGCTAATAGGTATTTCGTACAAGACCTCTATGACCCCAAAGAGCTAAAAGATAAGCTAAAATCCCTCGAACAAAAACACGGCACAGAAAAACTCAACCGAGCCGTTAAAACGGCAAGCCTAGTTTTTGAAGAAAACAACCCCAAAACCATCCAAGCCTTGATCGACCTCGAAGACCAATGCGGAGAATCCATAGTCCAGGAAACCGCCAAGAAAATTCAGGAAAAGAATTCTGATAACCCCAAGCGCTCGGCAGGATATCTCATAAATACTGTCAAAAGCATTTGGAAAGACCGCGGCTCATCCGAAGTGGAAATTGTTTAATTTTGGTAAATATGGTAATATCCACTTATGCTGAGAAATAATAAAACTCTACGATTAATATTTCTTTTAAGTTTCATCGCGGTTTCTTTCCATCTTTTAGGCGTTGAGACGGCATTTTGTAATGACGCACCGCTTCAAGCCGCAGACGCTTCTTCGCATGGTTGTTCGGCCTGTCAGCCTGGCCAACACTCTGTGACTCTTCAAGAGCAAAATACGCCTACTACGACAATTTTTTCGCATTATCTTCCCATGGAAAATGTTTCGTTTTTTGTGGAAGAACCACACTTCTCACTTCTTCGCCCTCCTATCTCCGCTTAAAGTCGCTTTTTTCCTTAATCAATTAATTTAAAAGGAGTGGTGTGTGTTTAAGCGTATATTTTCTATATTTATATTTGGAGTTCTTACCATAAACCAAGTCAGTTTTGCCGAAGAGGGTTTAAGTACGGCGACTCTCAAGACTTTGGAAAAGGATGTTTTAGAGAAAAATCCGGAGCTCAAATTCTTTGAAGCCGAAATTATGTCCGCAAAGGGTTCCCGAAGAACAGTAAGCTTATTGCCCAATCCTGAAGTTAGCGGTTCTTTAGGCCAAAAGCGAGTGTGGAATGAGGAAGATGAACTTGCCGCCAGAGGCGAAGCGGGCAATATATCGCTTACTCAATCATTTGAGTGGCCGGGTCTAATTGGAATGCGAAAGGCTATTGCCGACCGAGACATTGAGCTTGCGGAGTTGGGGCTGGAGCAATTTCGTGCAATGCTTTCTGCCCGCGCGAAGATTGCTGCCTATGAATTATTTGCATCCCAGGAAAAGGCCGCGGCAACACGTGAAGTAGCTGATCATTTCCGAGCGTTACGAGAAGTGCTTATTCAGCGCGGCCAAGCCGGATTGACTCCGCAACTTGAAACGCGTGTTATCGAGGCGATGGAGCTTAATATGCAGAGAAAAGCAAGCCAAGCAACGCTTGCTGCGCAAGCGGCTCTGCTTAATTTGAACCAATTGCGCGGTGCGTCGCCCGATGCTAAGTTCCCGCTAGCCCCAATGTCGCTCATGTTCCGTCCTCTAGAAAAAAATCTCGATGCACTTGTAACGCTTGCAAAGTCGAATGATTTCACAGTTCGTCAACGCGCGATAGAGCTTAAACGTCAAGCTTCTCGGGTGGGGCTAGCCGAAAACGAGCGCTTGCCAGTTGTTTCGATTGGCCCGTCTATTTCACAAGAGCGAGCCGGTGATCGTGAGCGTGTCATAGGCGGGGCTATATCGTTGCCTCTGCCGCTATGGAACCAAAATCAGGGGAGTATTGCTGTTGCCAAAGCTCAGCGTGTACAGGCGGAGGTATCTTTTGATATGGCGAAGCGAGAGGCGGAGCGCAAAGTCATCGAAGCCGAAAGCGCTTATAAAACTAAACTTAATGAAATGGCTAATTGGCAGCCGGACTCTATTCAACATTTCAAAGAAGCGGCGGAGCTTGCCGATAGGCATTACCGATTGGGTTCTGTGCCGGTTTCAACCTATATTGAACTTCAAACACAATATCTCGAAACCGTAGAGGGGTTGCAAGACACGAAGAAGGAAGCTCTCGAAGCCGCAAATCAATTGGAGCTTTTGACCGGCACAAACCTAGGCTTAATAAATACCAGCGTTGAGAGGGGAACAAAATGATGTCCATGAGATTTTTTATCTATCTCATTGCGCTTTACGTGACACTCTTGCCAATGGGATGTGGTGGAAAGGAAATCAAGGAAAAGGAAGGCGGGCATGAAGAATCGCCATCCGGCGCGTCATTTAAGGTCGGGCAGGGTATTACACTTACAGACGAGACGCATAAAATTCTTGGCCTTGAGATTGTGGAGGTAATGGAAGAGAAGTTGCCCAGAGAGATTCAGTTTAATATTCAAATCTTTGGTGAAACGCATCGGTTTGAGCACTTGGACTTGGATCATACCGGCTGCGATGTTCATGGGTCCGGGTTCTTGACAGCAGAAAAAGCGGCATACATTGAACCTAAGCAAGTAGTTAAGCTTCTGACAAGCAATAGTCAAGCAATGGACGGTTTTATTGTAGCGGTGCAGAAGCAGCTTGCGCATGGCGAAACTGAAATTGTAGTGGGGGTGACAGCCGCTGGCGCTAAGCTTAAAGATGGAGAGTTTGTGGCCGCCACCATTACTTTGCCACGCGAGGATGTTGTGACGGTGATTCCCAAATCAGCACTTTTGCGCACATTGGGCGGAACGTATGTTTACGTGACAAACGGCAATGCCTATTACCGCACCGCTGTTAAGGTAGGAAGTGAATCGGATAATAAAATTGAAATAACAGACGGCTTGTTCGCTGGGGATCAGGTAGTCACAAAACCCGTTGAGACTTTATGGCTAATTGAACTTCGTGCTACCAAAGGAGGGGGACACTGTCACTAATATGCTGAACCAATTACTTGAGTTTTCTGTCCGACAGCGGACGTTCGTTATTCTGGCAACATGCGCCATGATTGGTGTCGGTGTATGGTCAGCGATGCGTCTTCCCATTGATGCCGTGCCAGACATCACCAATATTCAGGTGCAAGTCAATACCATGGTGCCTGCTCTAGCACCGGAAGAAATTGAAAAACTTGTTACTTTCCCAATTGAAAATGAAATGGCCGGCATTCCCGGATTAACCGATCTTCGCTCTTTATCCAAGTTTGGCTTATCGCAAGTCACACTTGTTTTTAAGGACGGCACGGACATTTATCGTTCTCGTCAACTCGTGAGTGAGCGCTTGCAGACGGTGGCGGATGAGATCCCGCCGGGTCTTACACCTAAACTCGCCCCTATCAGCACCGGGCTAGGTGAAATATTTTATTACTTGGTTGATTATGCTCCGGGAGCCCCCAATAAGCCCGTCACTCGTGATGAGCAGCTGATGGAGCTCAAGCTTATCCACGACTTTTTAATCAAACCGCGCTTGCGTTCAACGCCCGGCATTGCTGAAGTAAATTCTTCCGGCGGGCATGAAAAACAGATCGTTATTCAGGCGAATCCCGACAAGCTAAAAAGTGTCGGTATGTCATTTAGTGAGGTTGCCGGAGCCATTGGTGAGAATGTTGAGAATGCGGGCGGTAGTGTGATTCAGATTGGTGGGGAGCAGGTGACAGTGCGGGCGGCAGGCCGAGTACAGAGTGTCGCTGAAATAGAGCAGCTTCCCCTTAAATTTGGTGCTCGCGCAACACCACTGCGGGTTAAAGACGTGGCCGAGGTGATGATCGGTAAAGCCGTGCGTGCCGGTGCGAGCACATACAACGGCGAAGAGTGTGTGTTGGGTTCAGCGCTGATGCTAGCCGGAGAAAATAGCCGACTCGTTGCAAAGGCCGTGGCAGTGAAATTGAAAGAATTAGAAGCCAAACTTCCCGAGGGCGTGAAAATTATACCTGTTTATGACCGCACAACACTTGTAGACCGTACAATTCACACCGTTGAATCAAGTCTGTTTGAGGGTGCTATTCTTGTAGTCGTCATTCTCCTTATTATGTTAGGCAATTGGCGAGCAGCACTTCTTGTAGCGCTTGCAATCCCGCTTTCAATGCTCTTCGCTATTACCGGCATGGTACAGAGCCGCGTTTCTGGGAACCTCATGAGTTTGGGAGCTATTGATTTTGGTCTTATCGTTGACGGCGCAGTGGTTATGGTTGAAAACATCATCCGTCATATTGCTGAAAAGCAGCATCATTTGAAGCGCAGACTCACCCCTCTGGAGCGCACAGAAGAAATACTCGTATCGACAAAGGAAGTTGCCAGCCCTATGTTTTTTGGTGTTCTTATCATTATGGTGGTGTATTTCCCGATATTGGCGCTCACTGGCATCGAGGGAAAAATGTTCAGGCCGATGGCTATCACCGTCATTTTTGCCCTGATGGGGTCATTGATTCTGGCGCTGACATTAATACCCGCTCTTTGTTCGTATTTTCTTGGTGGAGATATTAAAGAAAAAGATTCTTGGCTTGTAAGTATTGCCAAAAAAGGCTATACGCCTATTCTGGCATTCGCGTTGCGGCGGCGCAGTGTTGTGATGGGCGGCGGCGCTTTACTTTTTGTCATGGCTGTATTCACGTTTAACCGGCTCGGGGCGGAGTTTGTGCCGCAGTTGGATGAAGGTTCTTTTGCAACGCACATGATTCGTACGACGAGCATTGGACTGAATGCCAGTATCGATATGCAAAAGCGCGGTGAGAAGATGCTCCTAGAGAAGTTTCCTGAAGTGGAATATATCTTCAGCAGGCTTGGCACCGCGGAAGTTGCAACAGACCCGATGGGAGTCAATGTTGCTGACACCTATATGATGTTTAAACCTGAGAATCAATGGCGAAAAGTAAACGGAAAGCGGCTTACTAAGGATGAACTCGCCAATCTTATGACAGAAGAGTTGGGAACTTATGTTCCCGGCGAAGCACATCTTTTTAGCCAGCCTATTGAGATGCGTTTTAATGAGATTCTCGAAGGAACGCGTGCTGACATTGCCGTCAAAATATTCGGTGATGATTTTGCGGTGATAGAAAAAATCGCAACGGAAGCCAGGGAGATTCTTGAAAAGGTGCCGGGTGCCGCGGACGTGGAGTTTGACGCGCTCGGAAAATCACCCTTGCTTGAAATTGTCCCCAAGCGAGATGCTATGAGCAAATATAATCTCCACGCCGCAGAACTCAACAGAGTTGTGAGCACAGCGCTTGCCGGAGAAGAAGTGGGCAAGCTCATCGAAGGTAATCGACGCTTTGATATTGTTATACGCCTAAGCGAAGATCTTCGTGAGAACATTGATGAACTGAAGCGTCTGCCTGTGAGGGTGGATGATGGTGGGCTTCTAACGCTCGGCCAGGTCGCTGATTTTCGAGTGGTCGAGCAAGTTGCGGCTATCACGCGAGAATTCAGCCAGCGCCGCAGCGCCATCATGATCAACCTGCGTGGTCGCGATGTGGAGAGTTTTGTTCTTGAAGCTCAGAGGAAAATTGGCGAGCAGATCAAGTTACCTGATGGATACACCATTGAATTTGGCGGCCAGTTCAAAAATTTAATCGATGCCAAGCGTCGTCTGATGGTTGTCGTTCCAGTGGCGATGGCTTTGATTTTTATTCTGATATTTGTAGCACTCCGCAGTTTTCGCCAGTCACTTCTTGTGTTTTTGGCGGTGCCCCTTGCGGTCACTGGCGGAGTTTTCGCTCTAGCGCTCAGAGATCTACCGTTTAGCATATCGGCGGGAGTTGGTTTTATCGCCGTCAGCGGCATTGCCGTTTTGAACGGCCTTATGATTATTACATTCTTTAATCAGCTTCGAGAGCGAGGAGCTGATCTGAGAACATCTGTGTGGGACGGGTCACTGCTTCGTTTAAGGCCTAAGCTGATGACAGCGCTGGTCGCTTCTCTTGGTTTTGTGCCAATGGCAATTGCACATGGGGCGGGCGCGGAAGTCCAAAGACCTCTAGCGACTGTTGTTATTGGAGGCATCATTACATCAACATTCCTGACGCTTGTTTTGTTACCCGTGCTTTACGAGTGGATGGAGAAAAAAACTACGGGAAAAATAAAAATAGGAGTAAAAATATGAAAGTATTATTAGCTATGCTCACTCTTGCTGGCGTGCTTTGCACAACTCATTCCATATCGTATGCGGAAACTGCGCTTGGCGACCACGATCATAAAAAAATGGCCGGTCTCAAAGGTGGCCGCTTACTTGAAAATACGAATCCCGCCGCTGAGTTTTACGTTGAAAATGACAATACAGTTACCATTGCATTTTATGATGACGCAATGAAACCTGTTGCGGCTACGGAGCAAGCCGTGAGTGTTGTTGCTGAAGCAGAAGGCAATAAGGCGACAGTAGAATTTGAGAAGAAGGGCGATGTGTTGGTTAGTAAGGAGCCTCTACCCAAAACCCATGCCCTAAACCTTGTAGTGAGATTTAGCCAGACACCCGGTAGCACACCTCAAAATTTTCGGTTTGTGTATGAAGACCACATTTGCGGTACTTGTAAGCGGGCGGAGTATGCTTGTATCTGCGGGCACTAATATGAAGAAAATAATCATTTATTAGTATGCTCACGAAAAATAAAAATCGTTAAAATATAGATGGGAATAAAATAGCTCTGTGATGGATGCTAAAAGCCATTGGGAAACAATCTACAAGACCAAATCATCTAAAGATGTCAGCTGGTATACCCCTAGCCTTAACAAATCTCTCGAGCTGATTCGGTCACTAGACTTGCCAAAAAACGCGGCGATTATCGATGTTGGAGGTGGGGCATCAACTCTTCCGGATGATCTCTTGGCCGAAGGTTTCAAAAGTATAACTGTGCTGGATATTTCGTCCGAAGCTTTGGAAGTATCTAAAAAGCGTTTGGGGGATAAAGCTAATTTAATTCAATGGATTGAATCTGATTTAACGAAAGTTTCTCTCCCAGTCAGCAAGTACGACCTTTGGCATGATCGAGCTGTATTTCATTTTTTGACACAACAAGAGACTAGGGTGAAATATGTCGATGTTCTCAAAAACACTTTAAAACTCGGAGGCCATATTCTTATTGCAACCTTTGGGTCTAACGGCCCTTTAAAATGTAGCGGTCTTGATATTGTTCGTTACTCCTCCCAAGATTTACAAAGGGAACTCGGAGACTTTTTTCAGCTTACTAAAGAATATACAGAGAATCACACCACACCATTCAATACGACACAAGAATTTATTTACTGTCTCTTCAAGCGCACTTAGAAGTCGCAGCTCGCCGTCAGGCGAGCCTAGCTCTGCCAAGAGCTAGAGAGCAAAGCTCACTACGACGTGCACTGCTTTTCTTCTTTTCTTTCTCTTTAATATAAAAAAAGACAAGTCCGTCCTTTGGTGGAGGCGGAAAAAATCATGAAAGTCCCTTTCTCGACCCAGGAAGCAGGGCCCGTCTTCTCCCCAGAGTGAGCGCTCTTTGCTCACTCTGGGGAGAAGACATATAAAGCCCCATCCCTAGCCCGCCTCTCCGTGCGCGGGGGAGGGGGAGCCGGCCTCGCCCAAGAAGATATAGAATCCTTCCATGCGAGGTGTGGTCGCCCCCTCCCGTCGAGCCAGAAAATGGGGGTGAGGGGGCCGCGCATATATAGGACACAGACGTGTCTCCTACTAACTGCTTTTGATCTTTTTATACGTACCTGTCACCCCCATATCCCCACTCCATCACACCCACGTCTCTATCCACTGCATCT
>CAYODQ010000046.1:0-13455 GCA_964402785.1 uncultured Planctomycetia bacterium | reverse complement strand
GGCCGGGAACGAACAAAAGCGACAACTCTTACCGGCTGGATGCTAAGACCTCATTCCCACCACAATGAATTACTTTCGTATACTGTGTAAACGAGCCATGGATACAGCTTTCACATAAGAAAAGCATCCCAAGCCGACAAGGGATACTATCCGTAAGACCTCCGCGACCCCCGAGCCGCATGGAGCAATTTTACTTTCCTGGGCGAGGGGGCTCACAGAAGGAGGCGCCTCGCAGGGGCGCCGGACCCTGCCTGCCGGCAGGCAGGTGGGCCCGTAGAAGGTTATCCCTTGTCGGCTTGTGCATGCATCTCTCATCTAAGGTCTGGATTCTTGGGGAGTTGTTATAAGAGTCGGTCTTCAGAAGCTTTTTTGTTGTAGCTTTTGCATTGCGGACACTGGGAGATCTCGTGATGAGTGGAGTCCACGTAGGTGTAGGAGCAGATAGCGCACTCCCACACATCGGCCTCTTCTCGGATGAATTTGGGCAACACGACTTTTTTTTCAAAAAATATCCAAAGCACAAAGATGACCAGCAGCGTCGACATGAGATATAAAAAAACGGCGGACGAAACATCTAATTTAAACATGCGACTTATTCTCTTTTGAGAGATTAAAGACGACTTTAGCGGTCAAAACACCACCCGATCCCGCTCGAAGCGTAGAAGGACGGAAGATCCAATCGTACAGCGATGTCTCCCAAGCGTGGTCAGCCTCCGAGTCACCCGAGGACTTTAGTACGCGCACATTGGATACTTTGCCGCTGGTGTCGACAAATATTTGAAACTCGGGCTTCACAAGCCCATCCTTTTGCGCCTCCAGAGGAGCCTGCGTAGGAATGGTCAAAAGCTGGTCTCGTGTGACATCCCCGGAGATCTCGAACATATCTTCCAAGCTTGCTACCGGGATCCCGACCGCGGCGGCTTCGGTTACTGTTTTATCACCACTTATTCTTTGTTTAAGTGAGCTGACAAACGCTTTGTTCGCGGGCATACTGACCACATCTCCCGCCACATACCTCTCCGATGTTTCCTGCGGCACCGCCGTTTCTTTTGCAAACTCTTCCGGCTGACGATAATACGTCTTAGAGAACTCGGTCCGCGATTCAATAAGTGTTTTAAAAATAGCATCATCCAACACAGCACCAAGTGACACGATCTCCGGCCGCTTGCCGCCTTTGGGTGCGTGTTGATTCACTTCTATTGTGATGGAAATAAACCACAGCAAATGCCAAAGTATGGAGATGGCGGCCGCAAATAAAAACGAACGGTCACCAAAATACCAGCTGCGGTATTCCTTGGACGCCATATTAGTTCAGCTCCCCGATCTTTTGATTGGTGGCAATGCTGATCTGGGCCACCCCTTGATCGCGGCATAGATCCCATATCTCAACCACTCGTCCCAACGAAGCGTGCGTATCGGCTTTGAGCAATACCGATTTTTTTTCTTGAGCTGCTTCACGGATACGCGGTGTCAGATCCGTGATCGTGATAGGTTCCTCGTTCAAAAAAAGAAGATCCTGCCCCGTCAACGTCACCACTAGGTTCTCACTACGAATGACTTCGCTGGAGATCGCCTTGGGAAGCTTGACCTGAATACCCGGCTGCAACACAAAGTTAGATGTGAGCATAAAGAAAATAAGAAGTTGAAACACCACATCGATTAAGGGTGCCATATCCAGCTGCCCTTTCTTGATCTCGGTGCGACGAACGAGTCTCTTAAACCTCATGACCCTCTTCTCTCTTTTCACCCAAAATATTAAGAAGATCCGTAGCGCTTCTTTCCATGTCGAGCACGAACCCATCCACACGGCTCACCAAATAATTATAAGCAACGTAGGTCGGGATCGCCACCACCAAGCCAAATACCGTGGTCAAAAGCGCTTCCCAAATACCACCCGCCAAATCGCCGGGATTGACGGGGTTGAGTGCGGTGGCTTTGCTTTCGATCACCTGAAACGCCTCCACCAAACCCGTGACGGTTCCCAACAGGCCCAACAGAGGCGCCACATGCGCCACCGTCGCCAGAACCGGCAAATTCCTCTCAAGCCTCGGCACCTCATGGATACTCGCATCCTCGATCGCCTCACGGATCTCATTGCGTCCGCGATCATGTTTTAAAATACCTGCCTTGAGGATCGCCGCTATCGGACCCCCCGTACGATCACACAGATCCAGCGCCTCCATGATCTTGTTGCGCTTGAGCGACTTGGAGATCTGCTCCATAAATGATTTTGTATCGATTTGCTCTTGCCTCAATCGAAGCAATCGCTCGATCACAATCGCAAAAGCGATCACCGAACATAAAAGAATAGGCCACATGATCGGCCCGCCTTTTTGCATAAAATCCCACATATACCCTCCTGATGATTAAGACGTAACAGTTGTCTTTAGTTTGTCATGCGCTTTGTCGGCAAACAAGGGATTATCCTTGCAGCGCTCGGCGACACGATTGTATTCAAGGGAAGCATTGGCCACATCTCCCTGCGTTTCATAAAGTTCCCCCAGATCCAAACCGATCTCACAGGAAGCTTCCAGGGGGGCATTTTTTAAAGCGTCCTGATAATAGATAACAGCTTCTTTGGGATGGCCTTGGGCCTTGATGATCTGCGCCAATTTTTTTTGAGCCGGCCATTTATCATCAGAAGTCACCGCTATCTCAAGAATACGGCTTAGAGCCGTCTTAGCCTCATCCGACCGACCCTGGGAAACCAAGAAATCCGCCACTTTCGTCAATCCTTTTATACTCCATTCACTCTTGGGATATCGATCAGCCAATAGCTTAAGCTCGCCAACAGCAGCCCACACATCCCCTTCTTTTTCATAGATCACCGCCGAATTGTACAACGCATCATCGGCCAGATCGCCTGCCGCAAAACGCATCGGAATTTGTTTATAAAACTCCTGGGATTTAGCGTACTGGCCGCGCTCAAAATAATATTCACCCAAAGCATACAAAACATTCGGCGTGGATTCGCTAGCCGGAAACCGACTTAAATAATCTTCAAATTCACGGATCGCCAGATCCTCTTTTGCCATTTTAAAATAACACCAACCCAGCTGATACTTCGAAAACCGGCCCAAACGGGTATCGCTTCCACGCTGAATAATATCTTTGAAAACCGATACGGCTTTGTCAAATTGCCCTCCATAAAAATAGCTATTACCCAGCTGAAAATATGCCTTGTCCTTCATCGGGCTCTCTGGAAACAATCGGATCATTTTTTGAAATTGATTGGCCGCTTCGTCATATTGCTGCTTCACCATAAATGTATCCGCTAGGCGGTAATGCGCCTCATCCAAAAAACGGCTTTGTGGAAAATTGACGATCAGCGCCTGAAAGCTGAGCGCTGCCGCATCCCACCTCTCGGTTTGAGCCAGCAAGGAGCCTGATTGATATTGCGCATAATCCGAATAAAAGCTTTTGGGATGCTCTTTGAGTACGCGGTCGTATTCTTCCAGCGCTTTATCTGTCTGCCCCAGCTCCAAAAAAGTATCCCCCGCGCGGCACATCGCCGCAACCTTCATGACTTCGTCGTCACTTTCTCTGGACACGATCTGAAAATGCTCGATCGCCTCATCCTTTTTTTCTAGACGCAAATAACACCAACCTAAATTGTATTCCGCATCGTCCTGCCAATCGCTCGCAGGGAATCGGCGGATCAGCTCATCGTAAGTTTCGATCGCATCTTTCCATCGACCGAGATCAAATTGGGCCTCAGCTTTCCAATACAACGCCTGATCCATAATCTCAGACTGAGGGTGCTCAGCTATTAATTTTTGCAGAACTTCTAAAGCCATCTCTGACTTTTTTAGTTTTTCGAGCGACCTGGCTCGGCCCAGCAAAAATGAATCGCGGATCGGAACATCTTTGATCTCGTCTTCAAACGGCGAAAAGCTTTGGAGCGCTTCATCGAATCGCCCCAGCTGGAAATAAGACCAGCCGACCCCGTACAATGCATGTGCTCTGAATGCACTCGCCCCGCCGATCTCCATACTTTTTTTAAAAGACTCCAGCGCCAATGGATATTCGCCCAAATTATAAAATACCTGACCCAACAAATAATGGGCATTGGCAACTTTCGAACTAAGCGGGTTTTTTTGAATGAACTCGGTCAAAATACTTTTGGAAGACTCGAACTTTTTTAGCTCATAATAGGTCTGACCGATTTTGAACAAAGACTCGATAGCGAGCGGGTGATCGGGAAATTCTTGTACGACTGACTCGAACTGTGTCAAAGCGCCTTCAAAATCCTCCAATTCAAAATAACACCAAGCCTTGGAATACCGCGCCGGCACAAAATACCGAGATGTGGGGCCCTTCTCGATGATCTGGTTATAAAACTGCAACGCCGTGGAGTAATCTTTGTTTTGGAAAAATTTCTCAGCGTTGGCGTAGATCGTCTCGTCGCCCGACAGATCTTCCGAAAACGCGGGCAATGAGATGAAAAGCGCTGCCGCAAAAAACAAAATAAGCTTTGTGAGCTTCATTTTAAGTGAGCCTTTAAAAAACGGCCAGTGTACGAACGTGTGTTATTAGCGATCTCCTCAGGCGGCCCAAATGCCACCAATTCTCCGCCTTTATCGCCGCCCTCGGGACCCAGATCGATCAGAACATCTGCCGTCTTGATCACATCCAGGTTGTGCTCGATCACTAAAACAGTATTCCCCTGATCCACCAAAGTCTGAAGCACTTTTAAAAGCCTGTCGATATCCGCAAAATGAAGCCCGGTCGTGGGTTCATCTAGAATATAAAATGTACGGCCCGTGGCTCTTTTAGAAAGCTCGGTGGCGAGCTTCACACGTTGAGCCTCTCCTCCAGAAAGAGTGGTGGCTGCCTGACCCAGCTCAATATAATCCAAACCCACATCATGCAACGTTTGCAGTTTGGATTCAATGGCAGGCACGTTCTTGAACACCATCAATGCCTCTTCGACGCTCATGGCCAATACATCCGCAATCGATTTACCTTTATATTTCACTTCGAGCGTTTGTTCATTGAAACGCTTGCCTTTGCAGATCTCACAAGTCACATACACATCCGGCAAAAAATGCATTTCGATCGTTTTAACACCGTCTCCTTCACAGGCTTCGCAGCGACCACCCTTCACGTTAAAACTAAAACGGCCGGGCTCATAACCGCGCACACGTGACTCGGGTAATTTTGAAAAAATATCTCGGATCGGCCCGAATAGTCCCGTGTAAGTGGCGGGATTTGAGCGCGGTGTTCGTCCGATAGCAGACTGATCGATCTCGATCACCTTATCGATATGCTCGATCCCCAAGATCTTATCGTGTTTACCCACCGGCTGCTTTGAGTCGTAGAGTTTGCGGGCAAGACCCTTGAATAAGATCTCATCTACAAGCGTACTTTTACCGGAACCCGACACGCCAGTGACGCAAACAAAAACGCCCAATGGGATATCCACATCGATCTTTTTTAAATTATTTTCAGCAGCACCCTTGATGCTGATCTTAGGATTTTTTTTCCATGCTCGTTTTTTGGCAGGCGCTTGTATCGTTAATTCACCTTTTAAATATCGTCCCGTAAGAGACAGTGGATCCGCCATCACCTGAGCGGGCGTACCGGAAGATATAATGCGCCCTCCGTGTTTGCCGGCGCCGGGGCCGATGTCCACCAAATGATCCGCGCGTTTCATGGTGACCTCGTCATGCTCGACCACGATCAAAGTGTTACCCAGATCCCTCAAAGCGATCAAAGCGTTCAACAGCTTCTCATTATCCCTCTGATGCAAACCGATCGAAGGCTCGTCCAGGACATACAAAACACCCATCAAGCCAGATCCGATCTGCGTGGCTAGGCGGATACGCTGCGCCTCTCCGCCCGAGAGCGTGCCGCTCATGCGATCCAGCGACAGATAACCCAAACCCACATTGCGCATAAATCCCAGTCGCGCCCGGACTTCCTTGAGTATGGGCTCAGCGATCTTCTCTTCTTTCATTCCCAGCTTAAGACCG
Source organism: uncultured Planctomycetia bacterium (assembly GCA_964402785.1). Lineage (GTDB taxonomy): Bacteria > Omnitrophota > Gorgyraeia > 2-02-FULL-51-18 > 2-02-FULL-51-18 > CAYODQ01. The sequence goes on along the minus strand of CAYODQ010000046.1, from coordinate 7,480 downwards.
ATAAAAAAGTCATCCGCCCTCTCAATGGAAAGCGAGCATAACTCCATGATGTTCTTTCCTTCGATCAAAACAGAAAGAGCCTGCGGCTTTAACCTTTTCCCGTTACAGGTTTCACAGGGCTTGAGACTCATGAATTTATTGATCTCTTCTTTCATGTATTCGGATTCTGTTTCCCGGAAACGCCTTTCTAGGTTTGGGATCACCCCCTCAAAAGAACGCCACTCATGCGAATCTTTTTTTCCGTGAAGGATGAGATCCCGCTGAGCGCTCGAAAGCCGATTGAATGGCGTGTCTAAGCTAAAACCCTCTGAGTCGGCCAGGTTTCTTAAAAGTCGGCGCAAATAGATCATCAGAGACCGCCCGCCCTTTTTCCAGGCGACGATAGCGCCCTCACGCAGTGATTTGGTTTTGTCGGGCACGACCAGATCGGGATCCACCTCAAGACAGTTACCCAAACCATCACAAGCCTCGCAGGCTCCGTACGGACTATTGAAAGAAAAAAGCCTGGGTTCGGGCGCCTGAAAGCTGATCCCGCAATGGATACAGGCAAACAATTCCGAAAAAAGCAGATCCGCTTCGTCCGCGCCTTCCAAGCTCACTTTCATCAGCCCTTTGCCCACGCGTAAAGCCGTTTCCACTGAATCCGTAAGGCGTTTTTTGATACCTTCTTTCAAAACAATGCGATCCACGACAATATCAATGGTGTGCTTCTTTTTTTTATCGAGCGTGATCTTTTCCGAGAGCTCATATGACTTGCCATCCACTCTCACGCGCACAAAACCTTCTTTTTGGATATCTTTAAAAACTTGCTGATACTCCCCTTTGCGGCCCTCAATGGCGGGAGACAGAATCTGGATCTTAGCGTCTTTAGGCAAAGCCAGGATCTGCTCCACGATCTCTTGAGAGCTTTGGCGTGTGATCTTCCTCTGGCATTTGTAACAATGCGGCACACCCGTTTTGGCAAAAAGAAGCCTGAGATAGTCGTAGATCTCGGTTGTTGTGCCAACGGTTGAGCGTGGATTGGATCCGGCCATCCTTTGTTCGATGCTGATGGCTGGAGATAAGCCTTCAATGTATTCCACATTGGGTTTCTGCATACGGTCTAAAAATTGACGAGCGTACGCGGATAAACTCTCTACATACCGCCGCTGGCCCTCCGCATAAATCGTGTCAAAAGCCAAAGACGATTTACCGGAACCACTCAGCCCCGTGAACACCACCATGGCATTGCGCGGTATCTCAAGATCAATATTTTGAAGATTGTGCTCACGCGCACCCTTGATCAATATCGAATCTCGTTTCATGCCGCGGCCTTATCTTCATTTTTTAATATTTCAGGAATTGGCCTCGTATCGATGCGGATACCGCCATCGTGCTCCAACGCAAGCGTATAGATCGTGCCCGGCACAAAAACCTGTCCAGGAGCCTCCACTTGAGCATTTTTGATACCCAAACGCTTACGCTCATCCGGATCCAGCGCATATCGCCAAAAGCGCCCCCAGATCTCGCGCTCAAAATAATTCGGAGGATCCCCCACACGATAACCCTCGGGGACTGTGAACTCGGGCGGCGATTTCTTGTCGCGGATCTCCTTGGGCGCAAACCAACCAAAAAGCCTCCTCATAACCCCACCCGCCGGCTGAATATCCGCCTTTGTTTCATACACGGGAGTGATCACAAATTGTTGTGTTTTGGCGCCATCCAGCACGAATGCTTTCAAAAAAAGACAAATACTCTTTCCTTTCATGCGATGGCCTTCTTCGATATAGCGATCATCAAAACGTACAACAAGTGTTTGGAATTGGATCAAATTACCGTTAAAGGTGAAAAATTTGGGCTTAAGCGGTTTACCTTGGACATCATATTCAAGAAACTTGATCGTTGTTTTAAATTTGCGGCTAAATTCATCGACGCTGGATTCGACCACCAGCACTTCCGCCATACGAGACTCGGCTTTTAAATTATGAATGATCTTCTTAAAAGTGAGGAACTCGCTAAAAAATTTAAAACCTCCCACAAATACAAAAAAAAGAATGACAAGGACAATTGTATTGCGGATGGTTTTCGACAACCACTTGAACATCAGACTCTCTTAAAAACAGACTTGCGGCTCACATGGATAAAACTACGAAAAGCGTTTCTAGAGCGAGAATAAATAAAAAGCATGGCTGTCTCCCATACGGCCCAGGCAGCGTACACCCAAATGATTTCTTCGCGCACACTCGGAACAAGCAGCTGAATCAACCACAAGACAAACAATCCCACCGCTTCCAACAAACTAAAATCCATGCTGGCTAGGAATATAAATCCGAGATAAGACTGAACGATGGTCAAAAGGATCTCGACCTTCTGATGTTCATCAAAAATAATGGCCGCTGGATGCCCTACGCCATACGAATAAATAAATGGGACCGTTGCCACGAGGATCGTCCATTGGTTGATCGAGGAAGAAACGAAATTCGTAAGTGCCATTGGCGCTTTTGAAACCTGCCTTGCCCAATGAAACGCGGATAATTTCTCTGGAAACTCGCTTAGAAAAGGCGCAACCCATTGGACGAAGACAAATTGCGAAATACCAATGGTCACCGCCAGCGCCAGCATCGACTCCAAGAAAGGGTGCGCGACGAACCACAGAACAAGCGAGCCGGCAACGAACATGACCAATATCCAGATCATACTTTGTCCGCGCGGCCTCAGCATGATCGCTTTGGGGATCCTGCCCAGATCTTCAACCCCTTCCGCTTCTTGGGGAGGCAACTTTGAGAGCCACCAAAGATAGATCGCGTAAATGAGAGCCAGAGCACCCCCATCCCAAAGCGTCAGAGTTCCTTTGAAATAGATAAAAACAAAATAAGCGAGAGCTGGGATCAAAGAAAGAACGGTCACCGAATTCTCATCTTCCATGACGATGCGGCGAAAACCGCGCTCTTTGTTGAAAGCGGGCTCGTGACTAAAAAAAAGAGAGACGAAGTAAACCATAGGCCAACCAAAACCGACAAACAAGCGAAGCGATCCGGTGAAATTGGCCGTCACTAAATGCATCTGTTCGGGATTCTTTGCCGCCTCAAGAGCAATGGTCGCTTCGACAGCAAATTCAGGCAGCGTCTGTATCCACGCCAGAACGGCCAGCGCCAAACCCTGCGAGATAAAAAATTGGCCGCACTCGGCTCCCCATGCAATCAGCATGGCTGCGAGAATAATAAGCGGAAACGTCCATAATGTGTGTAGGGCTTCCATAGTTGCCGTCCACTATATCATGTTGGGCGAGTCTTGCCCAAGCGAGAAGCAATAGCAGACCACTCAGAAATAGCCAGCGTTTCAGGGCGTCGTTTGGGGTCTATCTTAAGAAATGCGAACTCGGCCTGAAGCTTGGCCTTATCCCACCCCATTTCCTCGTTTTCCAGAGCATTCAACAACATCTTCCTTCTTTTCTGGAAAGCTTTGGCGACACAAAAAGAAAAGGTCTCACGATATTTGGCCTCAAACGCAGGCTTCTCCAAAAGCATGAGATGGACTACTGCCGAATCCACATTGGGCACCGGAAAAAAATGACTTCTTGGAATGTGCCGCATGATACGCACATCTGCCTGAGACTGAACCATCACGGAAAGAGCGCCCCATATACGCCCCCCCGGCGTAGCGCAAAGCCGATCAGCTAATTCTTTTTGCACGGTGAATACGGCTTCCGATATAAATTCAGCTTGGTCAATGACCCAAAAAAGAATAGGGCTTGTGATATTGTACGGGATGTTGCCCGCCACCTTGATGCGACGACTTGACGCAATCAGCTCGCGAATATTCAATTCTAAAATATCAGATTCAACCACCCGAAACTGGGATGATGGCCACCGCTGAGCCAGATGGGCTACCATATGGCGATCCTTTTCCACCCCAACAACCTGAGCTCCTGATCTTAAAAGCTCTTCGGTGAGCGCTCCCAAACCAGGGCCGATCTCTAGAACCGTATCATCTTTTTGGATACACAGAGCCGCCGCGATCGCTTCCAGATCCAGCCGGTTTTCAAGGAAATTCTGCCCCAACTTCTTACTGGCGCGCAAACACATGCGGCGAAGAAGCTGCTCGGCTGAAAGATCAGGATTTTCCAAGACGCCTCTGAGATATTTCTACCCCCAAACGAATAGCCTCTTCCATTGAGCCGCTGTCGGCTGAAAATTTAGAGACGATATCGTAGGCTGTGCCATGATCCGGGGAAGTTCGTACAAAAGGAAGCCCAAGAGTCACATTGACGCCATGTCCCCGCGAGATCATCTTGAGCGGGATCAAACCTTGATCATGATACATACACACAACGGCATCGTATTTTCCTTGATACGCTTCATAAAATAGAGCATCTGGCGACAAGGGTCCAAAGATCTTGGCGTCGCATCTTTTCTTTGCCATCTGAACCGCCGGCGAAATAATATCGACCTCTTCACTCCCGATGGTTCCCTCTTCACCGGCATGCGGGTTGAGTCCTGCCACAACGATCCTGGGCTTAGCGATCCCAAAACTGCGACGTAACTCCTTATCCGTCAACAAGATCGTTTCTACGATTTTGCCGCGTGATAAAAGTGAAGAAACTTTTTGGAGGGGCGCATGGCGAGTCACCAAAACAACGCGAAGCGGCCCGCCCACCAACATCATTTCAAACTTTTTGGTTTTTGACAGGCTCGCCATGAATTCGGTATGACCCGGGATATCAAAACCAGCTTTTTTAAGCCCTGCTTTGTTGATCGGTGCCGTGACAACTGCGTGACATTCGCGGGACATCGCAAGCTTTACAGATAATTCGATGGACTGAACCGCCATCCGTGTCAGCGCTGCTTGCGCGTGTCCTCTTTTCTTGATCTGCTCGGGCCTAAATGGAAAGTAACAAGGAATAACCGATTTTGCTAAACCATCCATCTCCGATAGCTGACCGATATCCTGAAATCGAATCGATGATCTGAGTTTTTGAGCGATGTCTTTGTAAACTTGTGATGGGCCTAGAACGACAAAATTTGCCCGAGATCGGACACTCGAATGCTCCAATGCACGAACAACCACTTCCGGGCCAACGCCAGCCGGATCCCCAAGCGTTATCGAGACGAGCGGCTTAGCGGATGGAAATGTAGGCATTCTTCTTCAGGGACTGCATCCAGGCCTCGAGTCGCTCCCTGAGCTTCTCTCGGAATATCCTATCCTGAATATCTCCCCGAACTTCAGAAAGCGGCTTGATCGAAAGAGAGGTTTTATCCAACACCTTAAAAATATGAAAACCAAGTGAGCTCATGATCGGCTCGGTGATCTGACCCGGCTCAAGCATGAACACCTTTTCATCGATCTCGCCCATCAGCTGGCCTTTTTCAACCCAGCCCATCTTTCCGCCTTCTTTAGCTTCGGCGCCCTCGGAGTATGTCTTGGCAAGCTCTTCAAAAGCGACACCGGATTTAGCCTCTGAAGCTATTTTGCTGGCCATCTGCCTGGCTTCTTCCTCGGTGTGAGTGGAGATACGGATCAAGATATGCTGCAACTCGACTTTCTCGCCCTGCATAAAATCCTGCGAATGTTTCTTGTAATATTCATTCACTTCGCCTGGAGACACAGATACCTTTGACTTCACTTCATAGGCGACGAGTTTTTGGGTCATGAGTTGATCGTGAAAGCGATTCCAAAGTTTCTTCTCAGAAAGACCCTGTCCTTCGATGGCAGCCACGAATGCTTCGCGGGATGGGAATTTATTTCGTACTTCCGTCATCATTTCATCGACTTCCTGATCTTTTAAGATCACCTGTTTGCGCTTGGCTTCGCTCAAAATAAGTTTATCATCGATCACCTTGGTCAAAAATTCCTGCCTGGCTTCTTGGATCTTTTGGTCATACTCAGCACCCGTAAAACTGGTGCGATATTGCGCCACGACGGGCGCCATCACCACTTCCAGATCTTGTTCGGTCACGATCTCGTCATTCACGACGGCTAGGATCCTTTCGAGAACCTCAGCGGAATGCACAGGTAGACAGCAGACCATAGACAATAGACCGTAGACAAAAAACAGATAATATTTTTTCATGGGTTCTCCCGGCTTACGACGAAGCATCTGCCTCGTCCAGTGACTGAATAGCGTTTGTTTCAAATTCTACTTTGCGGTTGCCTTTGAGGCGATCAACGTACTCACGAAAATATTTAGACCTCTTTTCATTGACCAATCGTTCCTCAACGACTTTGGCCACAGATTTGAGATCACGGATCTTGGGCTCTACACGATCATTAAGCCTGATCACGTGATAGCCAAATCGGGTCTTGACGGGTTGACTAACTTCTCCGACTTTGAGACCGGCGGCGGCATTTTCAAACTCCGGCACAAATTTTCCGCTTTGAAAATAACCTAGATCGCCTCCACGCTGGGCCGTGACATCAGTGGATTTTTGCCTAGCCACTTCTTCAAAATCCGCCCCGGAGTCCAAAGTCGCCTTAACAGCAGCCGCTTCATCCTCAGTGGGCAGCAAGATATGGGAAGCATTCAAAAGAAGCGGTGTTGCAAACTCATCTTTGTGAAATTCATAATATTGCCGGATCTCATCTTCGGAAACTGAGATCTTATTGTCGATCTCCTTTTCCACTAGCTTGGCTATGATGATCTTGCGATGAGCCATCTCAACAAGATCCTTCACGTCCGGCTCTTTGGCAAGACCCTGCCGCTCCGCTTCCTGCAAAAGAAAATGTTCTGCGGCCATATCCTCGATCAAGTCCTCTTTCTTAGACATAGCCACCTTCTGCAGCGCCTTTGGCAAAGTCTTGACCTTTTTCAAAAAATCTTCCTTGGTAACCGCTTGGCCATCAAATCGAGCCAAAACGCTTTTGGGGTCAGACTTTTTGAGCTGGAGACAACCTGAGAACACGAGGCAAACCGTTAAGAGAACTAAAAACTTACGCATCCATCTGAATATATCAAATTACTCCCCAAGAATCCAGGTCTTCCATGAGAGATGTATGCACAAGCCGACAAGGGATAACCTTCTACGGGCCCACCTGCCTGCCGGCAGGCAGGGTCCGGCGCCCCTGCGAGGCGCCTCCTTCTGTGAGCTCCGTCGCCTATGATAACTACAGATGTTCCGTGCGGCTCCGGAGTCTCAACGACCGTACGAAAGCCTTCGGTTGACGGTTTACTGGATGATTCTCCTATGAAAGGCTGGATACGTGGCTCGCTTCCACAGTATAAAAGTAATTCATCGTGGTGAAAATGAGGTCTTAGCATCCAGCCGGTAAGAGTTGTCGCTTTTGTTCGTTCCCGGCCGTTTGGATGCGCTTATGGTTTTGTTGTAAGTCGTTTGGAGACGGCACGAGCCCTGGTTTATACATTATGCGAGCTGGAAATCCACCCGACGCGGTGCCTGTTAATATAGGCAGTCCTTCACCGCGTCTTGGATTTTGTCCGAGGGTCCAAACGACTTACAACAAAACCATGCAGCCAAATGGGTAAGGGCGAACAAAAGCGACAACT
>CAYODQ010000045.1:0-13519 GCA_964402785.1 uncultured Planctomycetia bacterium | reverse complement strand
AAAATGGTCGAGCATGTTCAGATCCTCCTCAAAGAAGCTAAGCATCGGAAACTGAAGATCAAGGGTGTTGGTATCGGAGCGCCCGGGCCTATCGACGTGGAAAAAGGACTAGTTTATTTTTTTCCCAACATCAAAGGCTGGGAAAATACACCCCTCAAACAAATTTTAAGTAAGCGCCTCAAACTTCCCGTGTTCGTGGACAACGACGCCAATGCTATGGCCTGGGGGGAGTATATTTATGGCGCCGGCCGTGGGTGCAAAAATATGATCGCGCTGACCCTGGGCACCGGACTGGGCGGCGGGCTGGTTCTGAATGGCAAGCTTTTCCATGGGCCCCGTTATTCAGCAGCTGAGATCGGACATATGATCGTTGACCCCAACGGGCCGCTTTGTGGTTGTGGCAATCGCGGCTGCATTGAGACCTTTGTGGGCAACGGATACTTTGTCAAAGATGTTCAAGAGCATTTGGATGCCGGCGGGGACAGTATTTTGAGAAAATGGATCGAAAAGGATCGCCAAACATTAACTCCGAAGCTTGTGCAGGATGCCGCAGGGCAGGGGGATAAACTCTCTATTGGCCAGTGGCATAAAACTGGCGTGTACCTTGGGACGGCCTTGGCCGGACTCGTCAATTTACTGAGTCCGGAGCGCATTGTCATAGGCGGCGGGCTGTCTTTGTCGGGTGATCTTTTGTTCAAGCCGGTCATTGAAACCATTCAGAAAAAAGCCTTTCCGATAGCAGCTCGGTTTGTTAAAGTATTGCCAGCGAAATTGGGTACGGATGCTGGTTTGGTCGGCGCGTCCGCCCTCGTTTTTTCCGATAAATAACAAAATTTGGCAAGATTTAGGGATCTCTCTTTCATGCTTTTTAGGTTCAAAAAGCCGTTCGTTTTTTTGTTTTTTTTAGCCCTTTCTGTGGGCGCTTTTGTTGTCCCCTCGTCAGCAGATCAGCCAGTCGCTTCCAAAGATTCAAAGCCGGTTCACATTCAAGGTGATGCTGTCGAATATTTTCAGGAACAAAACAAGGCGGTAGGTACCGGCCATGTGAAGATCGACTATGAGGGTATACAGCTGACGGCGGATAAGATCACGGTTTACACGGAGACCAAAAAAGCCGTGGCCGAGGGAAATGTCACACTCACTCAAAGCGGTAGTGTTTATAAGGGAGACCGAGCGGAGTACGACTTTGCCAAAAAGCAGGGTGATGTTTCGCATCTGAAGGCCGAGATCGAAAATGTTTATTTTGCCCAGTCGCGCAATGTTGCCCGCGTGTCAGAAAATCATTTTAAGCTCTCCGACACGTCGCTCACAACCTGCGAGACATGCTGCGGAAAAGAGCCTTTTTATAAGATCGTAGCCAAGCAGGTGGATTATTTCCCTGGTGAGAAGGTGGCTGTGAGAAATGCCATCATGTACATCCGCAATGTACCCATTCTTTTTTTGCCATATTTTGAGCAGTCATTCGTTGATTTTGATCGTTTTCCAGTTCACTTGGTGCCCGGCAACCGCGACGAATGGGGCCCATTTCTTTTGAGCAAATGGCGTTATACCTTGGTGAATAAACCGGATCTCAAAGTGAAGGGCAACCTCGAAGCGGACTATCGCGTCAAAAAGGGGTTCGGTGGTGGAACGGATATTTTTTATCTAGGCGATAAAGTGGGTCATGGCGTGGCACGAGCTTATTATGCGGCGGATCAAAATCCTCCTGAGCAGGTCAATGATGACAGGTCTCGGTATCAATGGCGTCATCAGTCCAAGCTTTGGGAGTCCACCACACTTACGGCCGAGGTCAATAAACTTTCAGATCCGTATGTCACCAAGGATTTCTTTTATCATGAGGAGTATGAGAAAAACGTGGCTCCAGATAATTACGTATCACTTATCACGACCAAGCCGGAATATACGCTCAGCATCTTAGAGCGCATGCGGCTACAGGATTTCTACACCACGACGGAGAGAAGCCCCGAAGTCCGCTTTGACACCCACAATCGTGCATTTGGTGAGACACCATTTTATCTTCGCCAGGAAACTCAGGGTGTCAATTTGAATAAGAAGGGCGTTGAGGGTCAAGATGGTTTTGATGTGGTGCGTTTGGATACCAATGAGACGCTATCGTACGCCGGCCGCATAAAGGATATTTCCGTGACTCCGAGGATAGGCACACGCCAGACGTATTATTCGGATGATGTGACGGGTGACAGGGATCTTCACCGTGCGACATTTGACCCCGGGCTTGATGTGAGCACACATTTTTTCAAGACCTACAATACGTACATACATGCGATGGGGCTGGATATCAATCAGTTGCGTCATATTTTTACGCCAACGGCTAGTTATAACTACAGACCCAATCCGACGACAAGCCGCACGCTTTTACAGCAGTTTGATTCGCTTGATTCATTGGATAAGCAAAACTTCATCCGCCTGAACTTTGAGAATAAATTACAAACTAAGCAAAAAACCAGCCAAGGCGAGCTTTTGCCACGCGAGTTTGCACGCGTGATCCCGTTTTTGGATTATGACCTGCATACGGGGCGGATCGAAAATGTTGGTTTAGACACGGAGTTTCGTCCATACACCTGGCTTGGGATCGAGGCGGACACGACATACAATTCGAACACCAGGGACTTTGAAACGGCTAATTTTGATGTATTCTTTGACAAAGGTAAATGGCGTGTGGCGGTGGGTCAGCGGTATGTTCAAAACGACTCCAGCCAGACGACCCTGGATATCCGGCTCAAATGGAATGATGATTGGGCGTTTCGTGTGTACGACCGCTATGAATTTGAAGAGGGAGCTTCCAAGGAATTTGAATTTACGGTTTCTAAGGCTTGGGATTGCGTGATCACGGATTTCACGTATAATCGTCGTGAGGGTGACACGTTCTTTATGACCATGAGGCTCAAAGCGTTCCCGTCGACGCCGTTTAGCTTAAGCCAAAGCTACAATCACCCGAAGACGGCGGATGCGTCGCTTTAATATTTAGAATTAGAAAAAAAGGAGCGTTTTGAAATGAAAATAGCAGTTGTGGGTTCTGGTTATGTAGGATTGGTTTCGGGCGCGTGTTTTGCCAGCCTGGGCAATACCGTTTATTGCGTCGATATCGACAAGAAGAAGATCGATATGTTGAACAAAGGTAAAATGCCGATCTACGAGCCCGGTCTTGACGATGTGGTCAAGCAAGCTGTTAAAAATAAAAATTTGTTATTTACCACCGATCTGGCAGGGACGATCAAAAAAGTAGAGATGATCTTTATTGCGGTCGGCACACCTCCGCGCCCGAACGGCGAAGCGGATCTAAGCTATGTCGAGGCCGTCGCGCGTACTGTTGCCAAAGAAATGAATGGTTACAAGCTCGTGGTCGAAAAGAGCACGGTTCCTGTGCAAACAGGAGAGTGGATCGAGAAGACTTTGAGGCGCTATGCGAAAAAAGGCGCCCAATTTGACGTGGCTTCCAATCCTGAATTTTTACGCGAAGGTTCAGCGGTATCTGATTTTATGAACCCGGATCGTGTGGTATTGGGTGTTTCTTCCAAGCGCGCCAAAGATCTTTTAACGGATCTGTATAAACCTCTCAAGTGTCCGCTGGTGTTCACGGATACCAAGAGCGCTGAGATCATCAAGCATGCGTCCAATTCATTTTTGGCGACCAAGATCTCGTTCATCAATGCGATCAGCCGCGTATGTGAATTATCCGGCGCGGATGTGGAGCAAGTGGCCAATGGCATGGGCTTGGATCGACGCATTGGCAAGAACTTCTTGAATGCGGGTATCGGGTTTGGCGGTTTTTGCTTCCCCAAAGATCTGCAAGCGTTCATTCGTATTTCTGAGAAACTGGGATATGATTTTGACCTCCTCAAAGCGGTGCACAATATCAATGAAGATCAGAAGAAGCATTTTGTGCGCAAGATCGAGGAAGCGATCTGGAATATCAACGGCAAGTCGATCGGTGTTCTGGGCCTGGCTTTCAAAGCCAACACGGACGATATGCGCTATGCACCGAGCATTGATATCATCAATGATCTTTTGTCGATGGGTGCCAAGATCAAGGCGTATGATCCGCATGCCATGGAGAGAGCTAAGAGCGAGCTTAAGGGCATCACGTATTGCCAGGATGCTTATTCCGTATGCAAAGGCAGCGATTGTTTGGTGGTGCTCACGGAATGGAATGAATTCAAAGAGCTGGATCTCAAAAAGGTTAAAAAGCTTTTACATCAGCCAGTGATCGTCGACGGTCGTAATATTTATGATCCCGATAAGCTCAAAGAACAGGGATTCCGTTATTTTTCAGTCGGAAGGAAGTCTTAAGAAAAATCATGGCCTCATCCAACAAGGAGATCTTGGGCATTGTCTTGGCGGGCGGCTTAGGCCGTCGCCTGGGTCCTTTGACTAAGATCACCAACAAACATCTCCTGCCTATCTATGACAAGCCGATGATCTATTATCCGATCTCCCAGCTGGCTCAAGCGGGGATCAAGGATATTTTGGTGGTCACAGGCGGCAATCATGCGGGCGAGTTTTTGCGTCTCTTGGGGGATGGCCAGGCATTTGGATTGACGCATTTGAATTATACCTACCAGGAAGGTGAGGGAGGCATTGCTCAAGCTTTGGGTTTGGCGAAGCATTTTGCACAAGGCAAGCGTATTGTGGTGATCTTGGGAGATAATATTTTTGAGACTAGCCTTAAACCTTATGTCGATAATTTTCGGGGACAGAAGTCCGGCGCCCGCGTACTTTTAAAAAAAGTGCCCGATCCAGAGCGTTTTGGTGTGGCGACCCTGAGTGGCAAGAATATCTCGTCCATCATTGAAAAACCCAAGAAGCCTGTCACGGATTGGGCAGTGACCGGAGTCTATATGTACGATGAAACCGTTTTTGATATTATCCGCACACTCAAACCTTCCGCTCGCGGCGAGCTTGAGATCACTGATGTGAACAATGCCTACATTCGTCGCAAAGAACTGCAATACGATGTGCTCAAAGGCTGGTGGACAGATAGCGGGACATTTGATTCTCTCTTGAGAGCCAATGTTCTTGTGGCGAAGCAATGCCAAAAGCGCTAGTCACAGGCGGAGCCGGGTTCATCGGCTCTTATCTCATCAAATACTGGCTCAAGTCTGATCCTAAAATCTCGATCGTCAACCTCGATAAATTAGCCTATAGCGGCGATGTGACGCGTTTATCCGAGCTCAAAAACCATCCACGGTACCGATTTGTTAAAGGCGACATTTGTGATCCCAAGGCCGTTCAAAAAGCCATGTCGGGGTGTGATTTTGTGGTGCATATGGCCGCCGAATCCCATGTGGATCGATCGCTTCTCGATGGAAAAGTTTTTTTGGACACCAATATTTATGGCACTTATGTGCTTTTGGAAGCGGCTCGGAAATTGGGTGTGAAGCGTTATGTGCAGGTGAGCACTGACGAAGTGTATGGCAGCCGAGCCAAAGGTTATTTTAAAGAAACGGATGAGCTTTGTCCGTCCAGCCCTTATTCTGTATCAAAAGCCTCTGCGGATCTGCTGGCATTGTCCTATGTAACGACACACCATCTTCCGGTTGTCGTGACGCGCGGTTCCAACACGTACGGCCCTTATCAGTACCCTGAAAAAGTCATCCCGCTTTTTGTTTCCAATGCGCTGAGCGATGTTCCTCTGCCTCTTTATGGGGATGGTCGGCAGATCCGAAATTGGATCTATGTGGAAGATCATAGCCGCGGGATATTGCATGCGCTTAAAAAAGGCAAAGTAGGGGAGATCTACAATATTTCATCCAAGACAGAGATCGAAAATATCGATCTGACGCAGCGCTTGCTTAAGATCTTGGGTAAGTCCATGACGCTGGTGAAACCCGTCACGGATCGGCTTGGGCATGACAGGCGTTATGCTATTGACTCTTCAAAGCTGCGCGCGCTGGGTTGGGGTGAGAAATTCGATTTTAAGGATGCATTCCCACAAACAGTGCTCTGGTACAAAGATCATGCTGCATGGTGGCAAAGAATAAAACAAAAACAATCCGGTTTCAAAACCTATTACAAAAAGGCGTATGGGCGGCGCATCGCTTAAGCCTGTTGTTTTAGTCACGGGCTCCGGGGGGATGCTGAGTTCGGTTCTCATGCCTTACTTCGAGGCTGATCATACCGTGGTTGGCACTTCTCTGACAGGCCGCCAAGGCCTTGCATGTGATCTATCGCAAGAATCTGCTGTGCGCGAGCTCCTCCAGAAAACCACACCCTCGCTTGTAATCCATACGGCTGCTTACTCGGATGTGGATGGTTGTGAGCGCGATCCATTGAAAGCTTACCAAGCCAATACCTTATCTTCCAAATGGTTGTCCAAGTTTTGTTCTGCCGCCAAAATTCCGTGGATCTATGTGAGTACGGATTATGTATTCGACGGCCGTAAGACAAAGCCATATGAAGAGACCGATCCGACAGGCCCGGTGAATATTTACGGAGTTACCAAGTGGCTGGGCGAATATTATGCCCAGCAGAGTTTATCTCCTTGTGCGTCTGTGCGGACCAGTTGGCTATTTGGCGGCCCCAACCCTCTTAATTTTGTAAATGCTATCCTTAAGAAAATGCGAGAAGTTGAAACCGTTTCGGTGCTGGATGACCAGACGGATTGCCCCACATCCGTGCAAGATCTGAGCGTGGCGCTCAAGACCATCGCTCAGCGCTTGATCCAAGAAAAAGAACATGGTTCAAAGCGTTTTTTTGAGACGTACCATGTTTGTAATGCCGGCGCTACCACGCGGCTGGACATGACCCGCGAAATAAAATCCATTCTCAAGCTCCCCGTGAAGGTGGAAAAAACGGACCGCAGCCAAATACAAAATAGGCTCGCTATCCGCCCAGTCTATGCCGCTATGAATACTCACAAATATGAAAAACTTGCCGGGTGCCCGATGCGTCCTTGGCAAGCCGCGCTCAAAGAATACCTTACGAAATCTAGATAGCTGATGCGAGTTTTGATCACGGGTGATGCGGGATTTGTGGGAGGGCATCTAGCGCAATTGCTCTCCCAAAAAAGAGGCGCTCGCATAACCGGCCTTACTCACGACTTCAAAACAGATATTTGTGACGCGACTCGATTGCCAAAGATCCTCAAACGTTTTAAGCCAGATCGTATTTTTCACCTGGCCGCACAGGCGTCGGTGGCAGCGTCATGGAAAGAAGCAAAATTAACCTTTGATGTAAATATTGCAGGCACACTCAACTTACTAAATGCCGTGCATGTATCATGCCCCAAAGCACGTGTGCTTGTGACGGGTTCGGCTGAAGAATATGGCCTGAGCGCACACACCAAGCGCCCGCTCAAAGAAAACGCGCCGCTCAAACCTATAAGTCCTTATGCAGTCTCTAAAGCCGCGCAGAGTCTTTTGGCGCATCAATTCGTGACAAGCCACGGTTTGTTCGTGGTCAGAACGCGAGCGTACAATCATTTTGGCCCCGGACAAAGCCCGAGCTTCGTGGCATCTGATTTTGCACGTCAAGTTGCCAGCATCGAAGCAGGCCTTCAAAAACCGGTGATGGAAGTCGGGTTTTTGGATGCTTATCGTGATTTTACGGATGTGAGGGATGTGGTGCGTGCTTATTCTATGCTGTTAGAGCACGGCGAGTCGGGTGACGTGTATAATGTGTGCTCCGGCAGGGCGCACTCAGTGAGGCAAATTCTAGAGTTTTATTTAAAGCAAAGCTCAGCTACAATAGCGGTGGTTCAGAAAGGCTCTCGGTTAAGAACAGCTGATCTGGCACGGTTGGTGGGGGATCCGGGTAAATTGCGCGCTCTCACCGGCTGGAAGCCCTCGATCGCATTTGAGCGCACATTAAGTGACACATTAACGTACTGGAGACAAAAAATTGGCCGGTCAAAAAAAGCTTAGAATATTAATTACAGGCGGCGCCGGGTTCATCGGCTCCCATCTTTGCGAGCGGTTCTTGGCGCAGGGACATGAGGTGACAGCTTTGGACAATCTTATCACCGGCTCCAAGCGCAATATCAAACATCTTCTGTCTCATAAGAATTTTAAATTTATTCAGAAGGACATTTCGATCCCATTTAAATATTCCGCTAAAGTGGATTGGGTGATGCATTTTGCCTCTCCGGCCAGCCCGCCGGACTATTTGAAACATCCCATCGAGACGTTGATGGTGGGTTCTTATGGCACCAAAAACGCTTTGGATATCGCTAGGAAAAATAAAGCTGTTTTCTTTTTGGCCTCCACCAGTGAAGTGTATGGTGATCCTTTGGTGCATCCACAGGTCGAGAGTTATTGGGGCAATGTAAGTTCGACCGGTATTCGCAGTGTTTATGACGAAGCCAAACGTTTTGCCGAAGCCATGACCATGGGGTATCACCGCAAATACGGCGTCGATACCAAGATCATCCGTATTTTTAATACGTATGGCGAGCGCATGGGGCTGGAGGATGGCCGCGTGATCCCCAATTTTATCACACAGGCGGTATTGGGCAAACCGCTTACGATCTATGGCAGCGGGGAGCAGACGCGCAGCTATTGTTTTGTGGATGATCTAGCCGATGGCATCGAGAAGATGATACGGTCAAAGATCCACGGGCCTGTCAATCTGGGTAATCCTATCGAGTTATCCGTTTCAGGTTTGGCGAAAGTGATCATTAAGATGACAGGTTCCAAGAGCAGCCTGGTCTACAAAGACCTTCCTGCCGACGACCCCAAAGTCCGTAAGCCGGATATCTCGCTGGCCAAGCGCGAGCTGGGTTGGGAGCCCAAAGTTTCCTTGGAAGAAGGTTTGACGAAAACGATCGCCTATTTCCGAGCAGAGCTTGCTCGCCAAAAAGGAAAATAGTGTTTGAGTTCTGCCTACCTCTCGGTTGTAATACCCGCTTTTAACGAAGAGAGGAATATTATCCAGGCCCTTGTCAGGGTCCGGGAGTTTTGTGAGCTCAAGGCTTGGCCCTGGGAGCTCATCATCGTCAGCGACGGCTCCAGTGATCACACCAATGCTATTCTCAATCGCTTCCTCAAGGACAATCCCAGCCTCCCGGTTCATGTTTATATCAATGAAACCAATAGCGGCAAAGGGTTTGCCTGTCGCATGGGCGTGAAAAATGCCGAGGGCCGATATGTTTTGATCACAGATACGGATCTCTCATCTCCGATCAAGGAGGTCACGCGTTTGATCGGAGCGCTTGAGGCGGGCGCCGATGTAGCCATCGGTTCGCGTGCGCTGAAGGCAGAGGGCTGCGATGTGCAGCAAAGTTTTAAGCGCCATCTTTCGGGGCGCATTTTCAACACGATCGTGCAAGGTGTTATTTTGCCGGGCCTCAAAGACACTCAGTGTGGTTTCAAATGTTTTAAGCAAGATGTGGCCAAAAAATTATTCAAAGAACAAAAATTAGATGGATTTAGTTTTGATGTGGAAGTACTCTATCTCGCACGCAAGATGGGATTCAAGATCAAAGAGGTGCCCGTGATGTGGCGGCAGGGAGCGGATACGCGCGTCAGTTTGTTTCGCGACTCCACACACATGGTGAAAGATCTTTTTAAGATCAAAAAATTACACGGGCTGGACAAATAAAAGGAGTTGGGCATGTCGAAGAGGGTTCTTTCGTTTCATTATACGCTGACGGACAAATCGGGCAAGGTATTGGATTCTTCTCAGGGCCGATCAGCTCTTTCGTTCATGGAGGGCGCCGGACAGATCATCCCGGGCTTAGAAAAGCAGCTTTTGGGATTAAAAAAGGGAGACAAGAAGAAGGTGGAAGTGGTCGCTCAGGAAGCTTATGGTTTGAGAGATGAGCGGATGGTGATCAAAGTGCCTTTATCCGAGCTACCCACGCAAACTGTCAAAGTTGGCGATCGTTTTCATGGTGGGCAGGAGGCTCATTCGCCCGTATTTTGTGTGACTGAAGTGACGGCCACAGAGGCGACCTTGGACGGCAACCATACGCTGGCAGGCCAAGATCTGACTTTTGATGTCGAATTAACAGATATTCGGCCAGCAACCCCAGAAGAGCTTTCGCATGGCCACTCTCATAGCGAGGGTGGACATCACCACTAAGCGAAGCCGCGCTTAATAAATCCTAATTATCCGCTAATATTGCCCAAACAAGCGTTTGCTAGCATACGCGACTATTGTATTTGATATAGGGAGCTTTATGGGCGTTGTTGTTTTGATATTTTCATTGATCGCTTTGTTTACGGTAACCGGGGGGCCGGCCAAGCTAGGACTTCATTCTCCCGTCGACACATCGCGTTTTATTGTGTCTCGTCCTATCGTCGCACCTCCTGCGCGTAAGTCTGTGATCGTGGACACCGATGGTTATGCTCATCGCACAGCGGATGGCACGCAGATGACCAAACGCGATCGGACCAAATTCCTTCCTTCGCCGCCCAGGACGTTTGAATATAAGCTTCCGGAAAAAGAACCTGCTCCGGAGGTCACGTTGGATGTCGTGACTCAGCCGGAGACTAAAACCGTTGAAGATCTATCTGTGCCGATGATGCCCGCTGAGCCCGTGGAGCAGCCGGTGGATCCGACGGCCGGTCAAAAGGCGGTGCGATCCATTTTAGATGCAGATCCTGATCTTTCTGAGTGGGCGCGCACCACACTTCGCGGGAGTGTCCGAGAGGGTTTGCTGATCTTATACGGTGTCGTAAAAGATGAAAAAGAAAAAACGCGCGTTGCTCAGCTGGCGGGTAATTTACCCGGTGTGCATTCCGTTGAGAATCAGCTCCACACACTGGATATGCAAGCGGAAGACGAATCAAATTTATAACTGCAATTATAACAACCAAATAGGAGAAACAATGAAGAAGAATAAAATTGGAATGATGATCGTGGCTGCTTGTTTTTTGAGCAGCGGACTAGCGATGGCCGAAGAGCAGCATGCGGCTGCTGAAAAAGTTGTGGAAGCGGGCAAAGATCTCGCAAAGCAGTTGATTGCAGAGCAAGCTCCTGCGACTCAGGAAACCGCGCAAGCACCGGCTGCAGCACCCGCGATGGATCCTGCTCAGATGGAAAAAATGAAAGCGGTGATGGCTCCTTCCGAAGCTCATAAAATGTTCGAAGGCTTGGTCGGTAAATGGAACTACACGGCCAAATTTTGGATGGCCGCTGAAGGTAAACCCGAAGAAACAACCGGGACGTCTGATAACAGCCTGATCTATGGCGGACGATTCCTGAAACAGGATATCAAGGGCACATGGATGGGTCAGCCTTTTGAAGGGCAGGGCTTTGTTGGCTATGACAACACCCGCGCACAGTATGAATCCGTCTGGATCGATTCTATGTCCACCGGGATCATGTGGGTGAGCGGACAGTTCGACGGCGCGACAAAGACGCTTGGGATGGCCGGTAAGAATTCATGCCCCCTGAGCGGCGAAAAAGAACGCGCTTGCCGTGCGGATTGGAAAGTGGTCGACGCCAATCAAACCGTGTACAGCTCTTACACCAATGGCCCGGATGGCAAAGAATTCAAGGCCATGGAGATCGTTTACACCAGAGCCGCCTAAGATGTATTTGGCTAGTAATAAAAAGCTGCAGCGAGTCAAATCGCTGCAGCTTTTTTTGTGTTAGAATGAACGCAGCCTAAAAGGAGGTAACCTTGCCCACAAAATCACTCAAGAAAATCACATCTGCAAAGATCAAAGTATTCAAAGTTAAGAACCGCAGCAGCTATGCCGCTATTTGTATGGACAATCTGACGGAGGGTAAGACTCCACAGCAAGCTGTCAACCGCCTGAAGCACCCGCTGAGACGCATGGGATTTGAATTGGCAATGGTAGCTACGTTGTTGCTGAGCTTTGTGAGTCAGTCGCTAGCCGCATCGGCCTCCGAGATCGATTTTAGCGTCAAAAATACGCTCGAGCGTTTTTACGGTGAAGTGCGCAGTGGTAAAAGTCTGGTGAAAGATGCCAAGGGTGTGTTGGTGTTTCCGGCTGTGTTCAAAGGCGGTATTGGGTTGGGAGGAGAGTATGGTGAAGGTGCTCTTCTTATAAAAGGAAAGACAGCGGATTATTATAGTACGGCCGCGGCATCGATCGGGTTTCAGCTGGGCGTGCAGAAAAAATCCATCCTGATATTGTTCATGGATCAAAGTGCTTTGGATAAATTTCGGTCGAGTGATGGATGGGAAGCAGGATTGGATGCTTCTATCGCTGTGGTCACTGTGGGCGCTGATGGGGATATAGATACCACCAAGACCAATCAGCCGATCATTGGATTTGTGATCGGACAAGCGGGGCTTATGTACAATCTGACCCTCGAAGGATCCAAATACACCCGGATCCAAAAATAACGCATGTCTGATAGCGAAGACCAAGACCAGGAGTTGACCCGCTACGAATGCCCAGAATGTGGCAAGGGATTTGACGTGGCGGGCAACCCCTGGCAGCAGGACGGCATCCAATGCCCCTATTGCGGCGCTGAATTAGATAGCTGATCAAAAGCACCTGTTTTGAGTTCATAAAAATAAAAGGATCTTAGAAATGCCCTTGTATTTAAGAATGACAATTTTTTCAGCGATGGTTGCCGTCTTGGCTCTCATCCTAAATCGGCTTCGGCCCGGAAGCTGGACTGCTTTTAAGAAAATGTTCGCTGACTATTTTAATGAGACCACGCATCCGGCCAATCTTGCCATGTGCCGTATTCTTTTGTTTGGTTTTTTTGTTTTTTTTGACGTTTCCTCAGGCTCATTTTACGCAACTCTTCCTAAAGAGCTTTTGGTGCCGCCCGCCGGTACTGCGTGGCTTCTCCAGCACGTCCCAATACAGGCGGATCTTTATCAGGTGCTAATGATCGTTTTTAAAGTGTCTTGCCTTGCCGCGATGATTGGATTGTTGACGCCGATCGCGCTTTTGTCCGTGTTTGTGTCCGGCTGGTATGTTTTGGGTGTGCCTCATTTTTTTGGCAAAGTAGGACATTCGTCCAATATTTATCTTTACGCGGCTCTGGTCCTTGCATTCAGCCCTTGCGCAGATGCTCTTTCGGTCGATGCGCTCATACGCCGCAAGCCATTTTTTGGGGGTAAGCCATCTTCAGCTTATGCGCGTCCGCTTCACATGATCTGGCTTTTGCTGGGATTGGTGTATTTATTTCCAGGTATTTGGAAGATGGTGCAGGGTGGCCCAAGATGGGTGTTTTCGGACAGCCTCAAAAATCACTTGTACCAGATCTGGTGGCAATACGGACGGGCAGATTTTTTGAGGATAGATCGTTGGCCGCTGGTGTATCGGGGCGCAGCAGCCAGCGTGATCCTTTTTGAAATATTTTTTATTTTCTTTTTGGTGCAAAAGCGATTTCGTTGGTTGTGCGTGGTCTCAGGGCTATTTTTTCACAACATGACCGCATGGGCGATGGGGATCAAGTTTTATAAACTTCTTTTTTGTTACACCACATTTATTGATTGGGCATGGGTGGGACGGAAGCTCACCGGCAAAAAAGCTGAGCCTGTCATATTGCAGTCGCCACCCAGTAGTCCGTTTCGCGATTGGCCCATGCGGATCGGTATCGCTATTTTTATGATCAATGTTGTATTTGG
>CAYODQ010000044.1:0-16049 GCA_964402785.1 uncultured Planctomycetia bacterium | reverse complement strand
TGCCATTTATGACAAAGCTATGAGCGCTCGGAAAAGGCCGGGAATGTCGGGAATTTAAATCTATCGCTGACCATATATATTATTATGCCACTACTCTAATTTGATTATCGCCATTCCCGGCCCTTTTGGAGCGCTTATGTCTTTATTGTAAGTGGTAGAGGGAGACGCCAATCCGAGCCGATAGGCGAGGGCTAGAAGTCCCATTTGCCGCCGCACGAGTAGATACAGGAGTTCCTTCGGCGGCAAACGGACTTTTGGCGAGGGTATCCCCACCACTTACAATAAAGACATGCGAGAAAAGGGGTAAGGGTGGCGAGAATCGAATTAGAGTAGTGGCATTACATCTATAAGTGCATAAACATAACTTTTATTAGTGCTCGTGTTATAATGACCGCGATATGGCCGAGAATAAACCTTCATACCTGGTGATCGCCCGCAAGTACCGTCCACAGACCTTTGATGATCTAGCGGGCCAGGAGCCGATAGCCACGACGCTCAAGAATGCGATCACGTTGAAGAAGATCGCGCACGCGTACCTGTTTTGCGGGCCGCGCGGTGTGGGTAAAACCTCGACGGCTCGCATTTTTGCCAAGGCACTCAACTGTGTCGATGGGCCCACTGTTCAGCCTTGCGGCAAATGTGCTTCTTGCGCCGATATCGAGAATTCACGCGCTCTGGATGTGCTGGAGATAGACGGCGCTTCCAATCGCGGCATCGACGAGATACGCGCGCTGCGTGAAAATGTACGCTTTGCGCCTGCCACCGGCAAATACAAAATTTATATCATCGACGAAGTACATCAGATCACGACAGATGGATTCAACGCACTTCTCAAGACCCTCGAAGAACCTCCGGCACATGTGAAGTTCATCTTTGCCACGACGTCAGCTCAAAAGGTTCCAGCGACCATTTTGTCACGCTGTCAGCGATTTGATTTTCGCCGCATCACAGCAGAGAAAATAGCGGATGTACTTCGCGAGATCTGTAAAAAAGAGAAGATCAAAGTGGATGATGAAGCACTCTATGCGATAGCCAAAGCCGCCGACGGGAGTTTGCGTGACAGTCAGACCATTCTGGATCAGATCGCAGCATCCTCCGAGAATAAGATCACTCGTGAAAATGTTATTCAGTCTCTGGGCGTCTTAGAAGAAGAACATTTAGTTGCGCTGACGGAGGCGCTTGGCCAAAAAGACGCAAAGAGATCACTCGAGATCCTTGATACGGTTTTGAAAGAGGGCAAGGACCCCTCGCTTTTTGTCGAAAAATTCCTCGAGCATGTACGCAATTTGATGTTTGCCCAAGTCTCACCTGATCTGATGGATCAGATCGATGCCAATGACTCCTATCGCAAGGAGCTTATGCGGCAAAAAGATCTTTTCTCGCGTGATAATTTATTTTATTTTTTTCAAGTGCTCACACATACATTTCAGATATTGAAGCGCTTCGATTTGAAGCGTATCCCTCTTGAGATAGCGCTGATTCGACTGGCCGAACAAGTACCCATGCAGTCCATCACCGAAGTGCTGGAAGCACTTAAATCAGAAAAAAAAACGATAATTTCCGCTAAACCCGCTGCGCCGACGCGTATTTTGGTTGATATACCAGCGGCAAAAAAAGAAACTCCTGTTTCTGAGATAGCCGGCCTCTCGTCCGAAGAATCAAAAGAAGAAGAACTTGATGAAGATGATGGGGTTGAAGAGGAGCTGCCTGAGTCCGACGAAGAGCTGGCCGTTGTACCGGCAGAAAAGCCCTCGTCCTTGGAAGCTATTTGGCCGGCATTTATCCAGTCCATCCGTGCCGAAAAAATATCGGTTGGTTCATATCTTTCAGAAAGTGAACCCAAAGGACTTAAGAATGGGATGGTGACGATCTCATTTTCGGAGAAATTCGTTTTTTTCAAAGAAACGCTCGAGATGCCGGACAACCGCCGGTTGGTCGAGAAGCATTTGACCCAGATCTTGGGCGGTAGTGTGGGTGTGGCGTTTGAGCTTGTGAAAGACGGCTCCAAACACGAAGACGAGGCGTCTCAAAAGCCTCAAGGGCCCAGAGTGCCTCCCGAAGAAGATCCCACGATCAAATCCGCCATGAATATGTTCGGCGGACGCATCACGAATTAATTTATGCCTTATCCCGAGTCGATGGTTCAATTGATCGATGCTTTGGCGAGACTGCCGGGTGTTGGCCGGCGCACTGCCGAACGCTTTGCTTTTTATTTTTTGTCATCTTCCCGCGAAGAGGTGGACACGCTTTCGAAGCTGCTGTTAAAAGTTAAAGAAAGTATTCGATTCTGCAATCAATGTTTCAATCTGAGCGACGATGATGTTTGTCGTATCTGCGCTGATCCAACTCGGGATCATTCGCTTATTTGTGTCGTGCATGACCCCAAAGATTTGATCGCTATTGAAAAATCAGGTGGTTATCCCGGGGTTTATCATGTGCTAATGGGCGCCTTGTCGCCGCTGGAGGGGATAGGACCCAAAGATATTCGCATCCAGGAGCTTCTTGCGAAAGTCAAAGCGGGTGGTATTACAGAAGTGATATTGGCTACGACCTCTGATACTGAAGGAGATGCCACTGCCAACTACCTCACCAAACAGCTTAGAGCTTTGAAGGCAAAAGTAACCCGTATTGCTCACGGAGTCCCGGTCGGAAGTGCATTGGAGTTTGTCGACCGCGCCAGCTTATCTCGCGCTTTTCGTCACAGAGAAGAGATCGCTTGACCCAAATGTTAGCGTTTGTTAATCTAAGTTAGGATTTAATAGAAAAGTTTAAAGGAGCTATCAATGATCGGAGATTCGATTTCAAAAGGTTTCAGTATGGCGGTCAAAAGCCTAAATCTTGTGCTCGTGCTTTTTATTTTTGGCGCTATTTTTAATGTGTTGAGTATCTTGTGGACCCCCGCTGATCTGGCTCCGGGGGCGCTGCCACCTGCACAACTGATCGTTCTAGGTGTCATCTTTATTTTCTTAACTGTTTTCTTGCAGGCAGGATCCATGGCTTATGTGCGCGACGCGATCAAGACAGGAGCGCATTCGATGGCAGCATTTGCAGCGAATGGCGGTAAATACTATCTACGTTTATTCTTGTTGGGCTTAGTAGTCTCCTTGGTGATCGGCGTATTTGTATTGCTTGCCGCATTGAGTGCTAACTTTCTTCAGGGTGTACCGGTGCTGGGAGTGCTTCTAGCCATCTTATTTGCGGCTCTGGGTATCTATTTTGTCATTCTTTTCTTCTTTGCGCCTTATGCTGCGGTGGTCGATGAGAAGGGTGTGCCGGAGTCCCTTAAGATGAGTATGAAGCTCGTGAAGAAGAATATGTTCCAGCTTATTGGGATGTCCCTTATCCTTATTGCCATTGGATTTGGTATCGGGCTTATTCTGGGAGCTATTTTTGCCGGGATCTCTTTTGTGATCAAATCCGAGCAAACAGCGGCCATCCTATTCGCCGTGCTGAGTAGCTTTGTAAATGCCATGCTGGGAGTATTTGTGACAGCGGCATTTATGAATTATTTTCTCAGACTCGATCGCAACGCCCACTAATTTATAGCTGGCTTATAATCAACAGATGACTATAAGCCAGCTATTTGAGTCTAAAGATAAAACATTTTCATTCGAGGTCTTTCCGACCAAAACTCCTGAGAGCCACGCCCGGTTACTAGGCACACTTAAAGAGCTTTGTGCGCTCAAGCCTGATTTTATTTCCTGTACTTATGGAGCGGGCGGATCCAGCCGTGACAAAACATTCGATGTGGTCGAGTATATTCAAAAAACTTTTCATGTCCCATCCATGGCACATTTGACGTGTATCTCCCATACCAAAGACGAGATCAGGGCGATCATGCAAGAGTTTGAGAAAAGGCAGATCCGAAACATACTTGCGCTGAGAGGAGACCCGCCGCAAGATGACCCGCAGGCAAAACCCAAAGGTTTCCAATATAGCTCCGAGCTTGTGGCTTATATCCGGTCTTATTTCGAAAATGCAGTTTCGATCGGTGTTGCTGGATTTCCGGAAAAACATCAACTTGCACCCGATGCAGAGTCTGACGCGCAATATTTGAAAAAAAAGATCGAGGCGGGAGCGGATTTTGTGGTCACTCAGCTTTTTTTTGACAATCAATTGTATGTGGATTATGTGAAGCGGTTGAGGAAGATCGGTGTGCAGTCTCGTGTGATCCCGGGTATTTTACCGATCACGGATTATCATGGATTGGTTCGTTTTTGTGAGCGGTGCGGGGCTAGCGTGCCGCAAGAAGTACATGATATCTTCAAGCCTATCGCTGACCAGCCAACCAAAGTGCTTGAAGCCGGGATCGATTTTGCGATCCAACAATGCCGCGATCTTCTCAAAAAAGGAGCTCCGGGCATACATTTTTACACGCTCAACAAGATCCACCCAGTGGATACGATCCTAAGAGCGGTTAGAGGCGAGTAGCAGCGGCCTGCGCCAGCTCGGCGACGGCTTTCTCGGTGGTTTCAAAATCAATACAAGCGTCTGTGATACTTTGTCCGTAACAGAGCGCTTTGCCCGGCGTATAATCCTGCCGCCCCGCCACGAGATGACTTTCGATCATGACACCCATGATGTTTTTGGAGCCATCACGGATCTGATCGGCGATCGAACCCAAAACCAAAGGCTGGTTATTGTGGTTTTTGCTGCTATTGGCATGACTGCAATCCACCAGGACTCTGGGATTGAGCTTGGCTGCTATCAGGCGCTCAGAGGCTGTATTGATGCTGACGGGATCGTAATTGGGCCCACCCGCTCCACCGCGAAGCACGATGTGGCAATGGGGGTTTCCAGTGGTTCGAATGACCGAGACAACGCCATTTTCATCTACACCCGTGAAGCTGTGTGGATGGCTTGCGGACTCGATCGCATTGACGGCGGCTGTCAGGCTTCCATCCGTACCATTTTTAAAACCAACCGGCATAGACAACCCAGAGGCCATCTCGCGATGGGTTTGGCTCTCAGTGGTTCGCGCTCCGATGGCAGCCCATGAGATCAGGTCTGAAATATATTGAGGGGTCACTGGATCCAAAGCTTCATTGGCGGCGGGAATGCCCAGTGCTGCGATGTCCAAAAGAAGCTTCCTGGCCAATGGCAGCCCATGCGCGACATCGCAGGTGCCGTTTAAATGAGGGTCATTGATCAAGCCTTTCCAGCCTATGGTGGTGCGCGGTTTTTCAAAATAAACGCGCATGAGGATAAAAAGCTCTCTTTTGTGTTTATCGCGAAGCACTTTTAATTTGCGGGCATATTCAAGGGCCGCCTTGGTGTCATGGATAGAACAGGGCCCCACGATAGCCAAAAGCCGCTTGTCTTCACCTGTGACGATACGAACGATCTCTTCGCGCCATTGAAGAATATCATGTGATATAGCCTCCGGGAGCGGCAAATTCTTTTTAATAGAAGCCGGGGATGGCAACGGCTCGATCGAAGCAATACGTAGATTGTATATTTTCATAAGGCACCTATTTTGAGTCTTAAATAAATAAAGTCAAGAAAATCAAAATAAAACAATAGCATAATAATCTATATTTTTATATAATTTCAGTTAACGTTACATGTAACTTAATTTAAGTAAGTATGAAACATAATTCAAATTTCATAAAATGGTCACCGGTCTTTTGGGTGGCCGTTACATTATCCATGTTTAACATGCCCCAACTATGGGCCGCCGACACGGATGTATCCCGAGAAAGCGCCAGTGTTGAAGAAGCCAAGCAGCAGCTTATGGATCAGATGCTCAAAGACACGGAGTCCGTTCTACAGCCTGCTGCACCCGAGCCTGTGGTGACAGAGCCAGAAGAGCGTCCCTCCTCGATCAAGGCCGCTTTGGGTGAGAGTTTTACCGTAAAAAAAATTAAATTCCTGGGTAATTCCTCGATCTCAGATGCTGAGCTAGAGGCGATGACTCAAAATCTTATCAATCAGCCGATACAGTTTCAGGATATAGAGGACTCCCTCAAAAAGATCAAACAGCAGTACCGCGTCAAAGGCTATATCGCGGCGTATGCCTATGTTCCTCCACAAGAAATAAAAGAAGACACGCTTAAGATCGATGTGCTGGAGGGAAGAATCGATAAGGTTTCACTAGCGGGTCAAAAATATTTCAGCGAGGCGGCATTGAGAGATAGGATTCGTCTGGCTCCGGGCGAAGTTTTGACTTATGAGTCTCTTCGTTCCAGTTTGGCGCGCCTTTCCAAACATCGGGATGTCAAGGCCAAGGCTGTATTGGAGGCCGGTGAAAGCCTTGGAACGACTCATGTCAAAATCAACGTCGAGGACAAGGCGCCTTACCATTTAGGCGGAGAAGTGAATAACTTCGGCACCAAAAATACCGGCACCTATCGCTATGGGGTCAATGGATCCCACACAAATTTAACGGGTCATATGGATGAGCTTAGGACGCGGTGGCAATTTGGTGATGATGTGCTTGGCGCCACAGCGGGATATGACTTTCCGATCTTACCCAAGACAGATACACATATGGGCTACCAGTATTCGATGACAGATGTGAAAGTAGGAGGTGCATTCAGAGCACTGAGAACCGAGGGTGACTCTGCGACGCATACTGTGTATGTGACTCAGCCGCTTTATGAGAAAGAAAAGCTCAATATCGATGGCCGTTTGTCATTTGATTCCAAAGAGTCTAAAAATTTCATCCTGGGAGATCAGCGCAGTCATGATCAGCTGAGTGTTCTTAGTCCCAGTCTGACGTTGGATTGGACCGAAAAAGAGCATCGCACGCTTTCCGGGCAAACCTTGGCGTTTGGATTGGATGATTTCCTTGGCTCTATGCCAAAAACATCTCGCACCTCTTCGCGTGTCGGAGCGGGCGGACAGTTTTTTGCGTACAAAGGCAATTTGATACACGCACACAAACTTCCTTGGGATCTGACGGGTATCGTGCGAGGCAATTGGCAGCTCACAGGCGATCCACTTCCACCGTCCGAGCAGATCAGTACGGGTGGTGCTAATTCTGTCCGCGGCTATCAGGAAAGTGAATACCTTGGCGATTTTGGCGGATACATGAACATCGATATTTTGATCCCCGCATTTTTTGTGCCGGCGGATTGGAAGCTGCCGTATTTTCAAGAAACACTGGCCAAGCAATTGCAGGTCGTGACATTTATGGATATGAGCTATGCGGGTCTCAAAAAGCCGCAGGTGGGTGAGTTTAAGGAGCGAAGCTTGTCGAGTTTGGGGACAGGGCTTCGGTTTCGTATCAAAGAGGGATGGGTCGGAAAATTTGAGTGGGGATTTCCGACGGGGGATGGGCCACTTGACCACCGAGCCAGCGCCTATCATTTTACGGTGAGCTATGACATGTTCTAAAAGAATATTCTCACAGTTTCTTCTCATGGTCTTCATATCTTCGCAGGTCGTGTATGCGGAGCCGTCGCCCGACACGCTTCCTGTAGGCTATTCGCCGGTGAGCGGCTCATCGTCGTATTCTGTGAGCGGCAACACAGGCACACTCGTCTCAAGCGGACCCGCGACAATAGGAAATTGGGATTCTTTTAGTATCGGCAGCCAAGCCACATTCAATGCTCAGATCGAAGGTACGCATTTATCCAAAGTGACCGGCGTTAGTCCTTCCGAAATTTTTGGTGCGCTCAATGTTCAGAGTGGGCAGTTTTTCTTGGTGAATCCAAACGGCATATTATTTGGCTCCGGATCGCAGGTGAACGCACCTGGGCTTGTGGCATCGACGCTGGATATCTTGGAAAATGATTTTCTTGCGGGTCGTTACAACTTTAGTGCGCCGACAGGTTCTAATGGATATTTACTCAATCAAGGAAAGATCACAGCAGAGCCAGGTGGCTACATTGCTCTCATCGGACGATCTATTCGGAACGAGGGCGAGATCTCTGTGCCGGGTGCTGGTGTCGTGATGGCGGCGGGTGATGAAGTGACGGTGTCGATAGATGGAAGCGGTTTGGTATCGGCGGCTGTGACAACCCCTGTCCAAGCGGATGTTTACGATTTTGCGGGTAACAAAGTTTCAGATACTTTATCCAACTCAGGTTCCATTAGCGCCGACGGAGGCTACGCGGTTCTCACCGCACGCTCGACGGAAAATATTTTTGACAATGTGATCAATCACTCAGGCGTGATCTCGGCCAACTCCGTTCAAAATAAAAATGGCGTGATCACGCTCACCGGCGGAGCTGATCAAGGCATTGTGCGCGTATCGGGTGATCTTGAAGCCTTCGGAGGCGAGATCGATGTGTATGGCAATAAAGTTGGTGTTTTTAAAGATGCGAGTTTGGATGTTTCTTCACAGGTGGGTGATGGCGGGAAGATCAAGATGTTCGCTGAAGATGTAGCGCTTGCATATGGGTCATTTAGTGCCGATGCCAATGCGCCGGGTGGAGATGGAGGGTTTATAGAGACTTCCGGCAAAAAATATATTGATACAGCTGGTATTCGTCTGAGCGCTCGTGCGGTGGATGGGGATCCTGGGATGTGGCTTTTGGATCCATTTGACGTCACCATCACCGCGACCGCCACGTCGGGAGGAACGTTTAGTGCGGGCACGTTTACACCCAGCGCTTCGGGTTCCAATATTCTCAACACCGATATCAATGCGCTTCTCAATGCCGGTACAGCGGTCACTATTTTGACCACAGGCGGAGGGACTGATGTTGGAAATATCACGGTCAATGCGCCCATCTCCAAAACTGCCGGAGCTAATACAACACTGACGCTGACGGCTGCTGGCAGTATATTTATCAATGAGTCCATCATATCTACGGTGGGCACACTCGGATTTATCATGACCGCGTCGGCTGGCAATATTATTGTTGGCAATACATCATCAGACACGATCAATGCCAATGGCGGAACTGCTTCTCTCACAGCCAGCGGGACCATCAATGGTGGCACCACTACCGGGCCTCGCATCACAGCTGCTGATATATCACTCTCATCGGGTACCGGGATAGGCACCACGATCACGTTCAATGTGGATACGCCCTTGTTGTCCAATGCCTCTGTATCCGGCACGGGAGATATTGATCTTGATTTAAAAGGGACTGGCACAAAAACCCTCACCTCTGTGACAACAGTCAACGGTGACATAGATATCACCACGGCTGAGAGTCTTGCGATCGGTTTGATTTCTGCCGGTACCGGCGGCACTGCGGGAGATGTGGATATCCAAACAACAGCAGGCTCTATCAAAGATACTACCAGTGACACAGCGGCGGATATTATCGGGGACTACATTACATTGGATGCTGTGAGTGGGATCGGCGAATCGTCCGCCACTGGAAGTTTGGATATCAATGCCAATGACGTCACGGCCGACAATGTGACAGGGGGTATTTTCATCAACTTATTGACGACAGCCGTTCCTTCCAATGGTTTGTCAGCAGATCATGCGATAGATGCGTCGCTGGATTCAACAGGCGTCGGTAGTATTGTGATCACGGGTACAAACGGAGCTGGCGATCGGACCATCAGCATCGCCGAAACATTCAATGGTAATATCAATATCAGCTCGGCAGATGGTGATCTTTTTGCAAGCAATGTCTTCTCTGATACCGGTATCGTAGGCACGAATGATATCACGATCCAAGCTTCAGGTTCCGCAAGTGGAGATCTGAGTATCGGCTATCTTCAGTCCGATGACGCGATCACTTTGACGGCATCGAACGGTTCTATTTTTGACATCGATGCGGATATACAAAATTTGTCGGCAGGGGGTACGGTGATATTGAGCGCGACAGGGGATGCAGGTAAGGCAACCAACCCTATTGAACATTTTTCGAGTGTCATACCCAGTGCGAGCGGCGTCGCAGGGTCTAGTTTTTTTGTGGTCTGTGACAAATTTTTTTGCGGATCATTGCCCGAAAACCCTTTCCAGGATGCCATAACAGCCACTTACTCTTCACTGTATTCGGATGATTATGGGGACACGGGCACTGAGAGTTCGGATGGCGGCTCACTCGCAGATGAGTCATTTGAAGAAGACGCTGGTACAGACAGCGATAAATCATCCGAAGAGAGTGATAAGGAAGGCGAGGAGGATGAAGATAAGGATGAAGATTCCGAAGATCCTGATGCCTCCACACAAACACAAACCGAGCAGCTCAAAGATATTGAAAATGACACACCGGCCACAGAAAATGTGACCGTGTCTGCGGAGACATTTAACGCATGTTAAACATTTTTTATCTACAGAGATCTGTGTTGATGATCGCTGTGCTCAGTTTGATGAATTCGTCGATAGCTCGGTGTGAGCCAAATTCATCAGTGCAAAATGTGGTGGTGACGTCGGTGAAAGGCGGAGCCAGTCTTGTGCATGAAGGACAAGAGATGCCCATCAAAGCGGGGGATCAGGTGCGCGAGGGCGACCAGATCCGCACAGCCTCTGACGGGACGGTGGATCTGGTGGTGAATAATATCGCCGGCTACCGCGCGCTACCTTCCAGTGAGTCCTCGATCAAAAATGCTGATCCTAAGTCTACCGATCTTAGTGTCACTAAAGGCAAAATTGTGATCAATCTAGCCAAATTGCCCAAAGAGTCATCGTTTAAAGTAGAGACGCCTACAGCGATCGCAGCTGTGCGTGGCACGCAGTTTTCCTGCTCAGCCAATCTTGGTGATGGGGGCGCGTCTTTTGCCGTGCGCGAGGGTGTCGTGGAGGTTCAGAGTCTCACGGGAGGCGGAAGTGTGATGCTCAATGAAGGGTTTGCTTTGGATGTACCGCTCAATTTCTCAGGAGAACTTAATCCGCGCGAAGCGCAGGGTATGGAATTGGCCGTCCTTGACCAAGCCTCATCGATCAGGACATGCTCATAATGGAAACATTATTCACGGTCGATAATTTAATAGCGCTCGTGACGTTGACCTTGCTTGAGATCGTGCTGGGTATTGATAATGTGATCTTCGTGTCGATATTGAGTGGTAAACTTCCAGCTCATCAACAGCCCAAAGCGCGTCGTATCGGTATGTTGTTGGCGATGGTGATGCGTATCCTGCTGCTTTTTTCGATCAGCTGGGTGATGGGCCTCACCAAGCCTTTTTTTGAGATTTTGGGCCATGAGGTATCGGGCCGCGATCTGATCTTGTTGTGCGGCGGATTGTTTCTTTTGACCAAAAGCACACATGAGATCCACGCCAAGCTTGAAGGAGAAGAGCATGGCGGGGTCGACTACAAAAAAGTGTCATTTGCAGGTCTTGTCGTGCAGATCATCTTGCTCGATATCGTCTTCTCACTGGACTCTGTGATCACGGCGGTGGGCATGTCGAGCCAGATCGCTGTGATGGTGCTTGCGGTCATGATCGCGGTGGGTTTTATGATGGCTTTTGCCGGCGCGATCAGTCATTTTGTCCATCGTCATCCGACCGTGAAGATGTTGGCGCTTTCATTCTTGCTGCTCATCGGTGTCATGCTGATCGCCGAAGGTTTCCATCACCATATTCCGAAAGGCTATGTTTATTTTGCGATGGCATTCTCAGTGATGGTCGAGATGCTCAATCTCCGAGTGCGTCAGCCCAAAAAACCGATAGAGCTTCGAGAGCCGACACTGAACTGATTTTTGATCTCGACTAATTAGTTTCGGACCACATGCAAGCGGCTTTTGCGTACGAATTGAAAGCCGCGCTTACCGCGAAAATACTCATCCACCGCTTTGCGGCAGGTCTCTTGTGTCCGATAGTCATCGATGATGAGATGTCCTGCGGTTACAAGTCTTGGCGTCAGACGCTCTAACAGTAAACGCATTTGGTCGTAGTCGCTGCAATCAAGATAGGCGAGTCCGAGAGCTCCCTCTGCAGGGATGGCCTCTGCATACAACCCCGAAATGATCTGAGTGTTGAGACGCTCATCGGCACCATGAGACAATAGGGTTTGTTGGGCTTGTTGTTGGGTGCGAGGCGTGCCTATAAAAGGATCATACACGAATAAAGGCCGGGTGCGGTTCTTGGCTTGAGCCAATACGATCGCTGCGCCGCCAAGTCCGAAGCCCGCTTGCACAAAATCACCGCTCAGATTTTCGTATTCGAGATCCATCGCAGTTTGTGCGAGCTCACAGAGTCCCGCTTTATCCATGGAGGAGAGCCGTTCAGTCGAGACAGCCTCGATCACGCGGTACATATCCGGTTGCCGAATGGAGAAGCGCCGGACCAGAAGAGCTCCGGTCACATTCTCAAGGCGTCCGCCGCTGGCGCGATTTCGCTCACTCAAGCTCTCTCACCGCTTCTTTTATTTTTAAGATCGTGGTTTCGCGGTCAAAATTCCAAGGGTAGAACATTTCATGTGAAGCGGGTGCCCAGCGCGCTTTTTTGATGAGATCCGGTGTGAACTGCTTCCAGCTCGAGATCTTATCGCTCTGATCCAGCACCCGGTTAAAAAGTGGGTTGCGGTCGTCATTCTTGATCCTTTGCCATCCGAGTCCTTTGAATGGATTGCGGCTTACGCGTCCGCGCAGCAGGATCACCGGCTTTTTCAAATACCAAAAAGCTGTCGAAATAGAGCTCATACCGCCGCCTACATTGACCGCGCAGAAGCGGTAGGCTTTCAAAAGCTCTTCACTCGTCTCCAAAAATGTCAGATTCTCTTTTTGGTGGCAACATTCCATGAGCTTTTGTTGCCATTTCGGCAAAGTATCTGGGTGTAAGGTTAGGTAACCTTGGATGCCTGGATCAAGCCGCGTCAGTATCTGTATCAGATTTTCATAATGATTCCAGTCAATGTATCGGGTCGAGGAAAAAAGCACGCTGTTGGGCCGCACGGGCATCTCAGGTATCTCAAAGACCATGGTGTAGCCGATGCGGCGTATTTTCTCCGCGGACACACCATTTCTTAGCCGGTACGTCTCGATGGTTGTGCCGGTCGAAAAAATCCTATCGATATGACGGTTTATACAATCCACTCGTTTTTGTGTGACGGAGTTTCCAATGAATCCAAGCCCATGTCCCAAGAGAACCTGCTTCCCACGAAGTTTTGGGTGCAAGTGGTAGAAAAGGTCATTGAAGAACCAAATAACGTCTTCGCCATCATGAGCCAGCACGCTTTCCGGAAAATTTTCCTCATCGACCGAACAGGAAAAGTGTACGAATTCGCCGCCGAGGGCGGACTGAAAAAATTGCGCATGTACTTGCTGGTGGGGGAGCCCCACGAAGAATTTATATTTCATAGCACCAAACTACTTTACCATACGGCGTATGGTATACTTCGAAAAACATGCTCATTCCAGAGGTAGAGAACATATTTCAATCTTTGAAGGTTTTTTTTGCCGCTTCCGGCGTGGCTGCGGTGAAGGCATATTCTTATCCGATCCTTTATCTGGGCACTATCTTTATCCTAGTCGTAGAACGTCTTTTTCCGGTTGATCGCAGCCAGAAGACTTTTACGGTTGGTTTCTTCCAGGATGTGATCTGGGTGGGATTGCAGGCTATTTTCACGGCGACACTCTTGGTGAGTTACGTGCAATTCTTGACCTCGGCTTATAAGACGCATCTCGATTTTTTGACAGTGCGCGGCATCGATACAATGCCGGTTCTGCTCAAATATGCGATCTGGATCTTGGTCGTTGATCTGACGAGCTGGTTTCACCACTGGGTCAAACATAAAGTGCCTTGGTTTTGGCAAATACATGCTGTGCACCACTCGCAAAGGGAAATGAATCTATTCACAGATCTGCGCTACCACGGACTCGAATATGTGATCTCGAGGACGTTGGTGACATTCCCGCTTCTGATGCTACAGACGGATACAAAAGAGATCCTTTATTTCAATTTGATCCATGAGTGGTACACGCATATGTATCACGCCCGGATTCGAAGTGACTTTGGATGGCTTCGGTATATTTTGGTTACGCCTCAATCCCATCGTATCCATCATTCCGTAGAACGTGCTCATGTAGACAAAAATTTTGGCGTAATTTTTTCATTTTGGGATCGTTTATTTGGCACGCAGTACACCGGCTGGCACGAATATCCCAAAACCGGCATCCATGATAAGAAATTTCCCATCGAAACATCGGTGAAGGGCTTGGCGCTGCTAATTACACCTATCCGGCAAAATCTGTATCCGTTGGGGAATATTTGGGGGAGTATCGTTGGTGCGTTCGGGGATCGGTCGGCCAGATAAACTCCGGATGCAAAAACGAAGACTGCTTTTCTGGTTTCGGTTTAGGGGGGGGATGCGCTTCCTTGGGGGCGGGTCTTGTACATGAAATCTTCTGTAATTCTAAGTCAGTGTACGCTAGAGCCTTCTTTCGATTAAACGCTGAGTAAGATCTTCCACTACCTTGCTAGATATCTGAAAACCGTCAAATACTTGAAAAAGAGGTTGAATTATCTGAGCCACTATCCCACCCACGGCAGATAAAGAAGTTTCTAGAGGGACTTCTATATAAGAGGAAACCTCGTCTTGATACGCTCTTTGGCCACTAGATATGTATCTTTCGGGATTCACCCATGAGGTTAACTCTCTTTTATTTAGTTTGTTCCATTTGAACAAAAAAGCTAAAGTTGTTTTCTCGGGAGAGCACCCCATTGCTTTTGCTAGCGTCAACCCAACAGCGACGGCTTCGGCTGAGCGTATAATTGGGAGACAAAAATCTAACACAGTACATGGCCCCGGAACCTTGGATTGGCCTGCCTGATCATCTTGATACATTCTTTTCAAATAAAAACGCCCTTTAGGATCATATCTCATAAAGTCTAAATCATGTAATCCAGCCTTGTCTAAGTTCAAAAGAAAGGCTTCCCACGTTTTATTGAAAATATATGGTTGCTTGGACTTATCTGAAAAATTGCGAGAAATCAGCCAAATTGGCCAGCCTGTATAATTAGGATTATTTTGACGGAGCAAGTTTAAAAAATCATCGTTTGCTTTGTAGGGTGGTATATCACCTAATAAAATTAGGCTTACATCCCAGGCTCCAAACTCCGGCAAGGTAATTTTCTTCTCTTTAATCGCAGAGCAAAATCGCTCTTCACTTTCTTCAGAATACTTTTGCGCAACCTCTTCATTAGTTAGTTTTGATTGATTTGACTCGACAGATAATGGCTGAGCTATTTCAAGTATCAATTTAGCGACTGCATTTAAATTTTCTGATTTCAAATTGCCGAGGTGCCGTCTCAGAAAACGGCCTATATCAGTTTCGCGATTTTCGAAACATACCTCAATAATTGCCGGCCAATCATTCCATCCGGCTTTTGTAGAGCTCACTCTGTTATTTGAATTCAAAGAGCGCACATAAATAGAGCCAGACACCAATGACTTATCCGCATTTTCCGTATTTTTTAAATCAGATCTAACAGCGACCGGTGTTTTGACGCCAGGTGGAATAGTAATGACTGGATAGACCTTTCCTTCTCTTGAAGGAAACTCGACGGTAATTCCAAATGGTTCTGATGCATATTTAGTAATGATCTCTTGAATTTTGTCTTGATGGAAAGACTCTTTCGTATTTATTGGTATATTCTCAGAGTCAGGTTGAAGTGTTTCATCGTCAAATCCTAGCACAATGTATCCGCCACCATGGTTACGAATTGCGAAAGCAGCTTTAATTAGCAAAAATTTTCCATCGGGCTTATCTGGATCAAACCAACGTTTTATTTCTACCGATAAGCTTTCCCCGGGACGCTCAACTAGCGCTTGAATTCGTGAAAAATTATCTTCCATTGTTCGATTTTCTTTGAGGTGTGATTCCATAGGAATTCATCTTGGTATTATACCGCTGAATAGTCATAAGGCGAACACCGTTGTATCTTCAAACGTAGAGCTTTTTTGCGCTTTATAATGCGCTCCCAGGGCAGGACTCGGCGCCCTGCGCCTCATGCGTCTTCAGGGCCTTCGGCCCTTCAGCGCATTCGGCTTCGGGTCGGCCAGTCGCCGAGGCGGTGGAATTGTCGAGTGCCTTTGTGGCACTCGACCTATATCTCGCGGGCGCCTCGGCTCTTTTCGAGTCCTGCCTTGGGAGCGCGGACGAAAAAACGGAGGCCGCTTTCGCGACCTCCGTTTTCAATGCGCTCCCAAGGCAGGACTCGAACCTGCGACATGCTCGTTAACAGCGAGCCGCTCT
>CAYODQ010000043.1:0-17741 GCA_964402785.1 uncultured Planctomycetia bacterium | reverse complement strand
TGGATGAGCTTCTCTTGAGGCTGTCTTTCAGATAATGCCATCTGAAGAGCATCCATATCAAATTGTCTTTGAACAAGATCCTGCATGATTACGGGCTTTACCTTGAACAAACGCCGCCATGACATATAGCTGGTGATAGAGCTCTATCACCAGCTACTTGTGCTGAGCAAGAGAGAGAATTGGAATTAAAAATGGGGCTGTGATAGATTAGGGTTTATGAAGAACCCCGCTAAAACTCCGATGATTTATTTGCTTATGGGCATTCTTTTGACCGCTCCCCTTTTGTCAGGGTGTGCGGCGGCACTACTTGCGGGGGGTGCGGTGGGTGGTTATGCGGTGGCCAAGGATATGGAAGATGGTCATCTCATCGATCCTCCGGCAAAGAAGCAAAACAAAGGTTGGTTCGGCGGCGGAGACGATAAGTAACCGTCTGATTCTTTAGGCGCTTGGCCCTTTTAAGATCTTAAGCACTTCTTCCCCAAAAACTTCGGCCTGCCAATTCATCACGATATCGATTTTCTTCATATCGTCCACGCTTTTTGGTTTTTTCATGACCAGCTCTTCGAGAACGGCGTTCGTAGACAACACGCTCGTCATGATCCCCAACTCTTTGGCCTTGGCTTCGCGGAAAACTTTAAGGTCCGCCAAAATCTTAGAATCTCTTTCGGTCCAAATCACCCGATTTTTGATCTTCGGAGGATATTGATAAGGTGTGGGCGGAAGTGTGGATGCGCGGTGAAGAAGCCCATTCATCGTATCGCGGTATTCATTGCGCAAATGCCGCGGGCATTTGGGCCACTCGATGATATCCTTGCCGGGATTTTGTGCGGCCCATTCGGACATCTCGAGCAAATAATCCGTGTTCAATATCTTATACGGCGGCTTGTCCTTTGAGCGCGCCAAGTTATCGCGCCAAGTCCAGACCTCCCTCAAATAAGTGAGTGCCGCCGCATTCAAATTTTTGGAACCACGCACCTGCCAATCCGGCGTCGTTTTCTCTTCTTCTTTGCGGTTCTCGAGATACGTGATCAGCTTTTGGCAGCACTCGGTGTGCCAACTCAAACGGCCCATTTCAATAAGCTCTTTCTCCATCGCATCATGGATCGTCTTCATATAATGCGTATCGTTCGCCGCGTACTCGATCATGCTGTCTTCGAGGGGGCGCAAAGACCAGTCCGCCTTTTGCTCGGCTTTGGATAGGTGGATACCGCAATGCCGGGCCGCCAGATCCTGCAGCCCCATCTTTGGATAACCCAGGATCTGCGCTGCGATCACCGTGTCAAAAACGTTCGTAGGGCTAAACTGATAAAACCGCTTGAGCAATCGAATATCCGAATCAGCGCCCTGAAGCAGGATCTTTTTAGTTTCGATCAACCTGAGAAAACTCGACAGATCCAGCGGCACCAGCGGATCGATCACATAATCTTCTTTGTCCGTGCTGATCTGCACCAGACAAAGTTTCTCGATGTAGTGGTGCATGCTATCAGCTTCGGTGTCGAGAGCGATCCAAGGGATACTTCGGATCTCTGAGATGGTTGTCGCCAGATCTTCAGGCGTTTGGACGAGCTTCAAAACTTGATTTCTTTCAGGCTCGGATAATTTTGATCTTTTTCGTTGATAAGATAAGGCGCATCTAGCTTAGGCCAAGTGATCCCGATGTCCGGGTCATTCCAACGGAGCCCGCCCTCGTGCACCGGCGAATAATACTGTGAACATTTATACACGAAAGATGTGCTGTTTTGGAGCGCCAGAAAACCATGTGCAAATCCCGGCGGGATAAACAACATTTTTTGATTATCCGCCGATAACACATGGCTAAAATATTGCCCAAAGGTCTTGGACTGAGGGCGAATATCCACCACCACGTCGTACACTTCCCCACGCGCCACACGCACAAGCTTAGCCTGCTCCATCGGAGGGCGTTGAAAATGCAGCCCCCTCAAGACACCTTTTTGAGAGTGGCTATGATTATCCTGCACAAAATCGACATAGATACCGTACTTCCCAAAAAGATCCTTGCGATAGCTTTCTAAAAAAAATCCCCTGTCATCCCTAAAAACAGCCGGCTCGATGATGAGTACGCCATCCAGGGGTGTGGAGACAAATTTCATTTTACAGCGCTACCGCCGACACGGCAGATCCGAGCTTTTGGAGCGCCTCGTCCAACGCTTTGTCCGAAAACTCATTTAGGCGAAGGTGAACCATCCAGCGAGCCTTGCCTTCGAGAGCTTCAAAGTCTCCCATCGCTTGCGCGAGCTCCAGCTGACCAAACGAATACGCTTCACCCGGAACCGAGAGGTCTTCTTCTGTCGGAGCTGTGATGAGAATGTACAATCCATTATTCGGGCCGCCTTTGTGAAGCTGCCCTGTTGAGTGCAAATAACGCGGGCCGAACCCGAGTGTCGCCGCCAACCGCGTACGCTTGCGCACATCATCACGAAATGCTTCCAGTCTCTTGCGTATGGCTTCGCGGTCAGGCAAAAATGCCAAAATAGCCACGTAGTCACCTGCTTCGGCATTTTCCCAAAACATATCGGGAGTAAGATCGGTGGTTCTGAGTGCTACCTTTTTACCGAGCTTCACTTGTTCAAGGAAGCGCTTGCAACATTCTTTGGCTGCCTGCACATCCGGCTGGTCAAATGCATTGATCTTAAGCAGTGCACAAGCGATCGCAGTCGCCATCTCCCAGCGGAAAAACTCACCGCCCAGGTCATAAGCCTCTTTGAGGCGTATCGTGAATACAGGATGCCCCGCCTTCTCAAGCTCGGAAACTTTTTGCAGGGTCTCTTTGGACATCGTCTCGTCTTGGATCACCACAAAAAACCGATCCGGCCCGTACGTGTCAGCTTCCAAAAGCGGCTCATGCACCACCGGCACGATCCCCATATCTTCTTTGCCCGTACTTTCGGCCACCAACTGCTCCACCCAATCACCTAGGGATTCAAATTTCTCAGACGTGATGAGTGTCAATTTATCGCGCCCGGACTCCGTCAGCACCGCCATCGCCACACCCAGCTCAAGCGCTGCATTTTCTGAGGGCGAGATCTCGATCACACATTTGCCCATCAATCGATCCGCCGACTCCAAGATCTTCGCAACATCCGCACCGATCACACAGGCCGGTATCAAACCAAACACAGTGAGCGCTGAAAAACGCCCACCCACATCTTCCGGCGCCAAAAATACTTTTCCGAATTTATGCTCTTGAGCGGTCTTTTGAAGTGCTGTGTTAGGATCGGTGATCGCCACAAATTGGCTGCCCGGATCCGTCGGGTTGACCTTGGACACCTGATCGAAGAAATATTTAAAAAGAGACACGAGCTCGATCGTGCCGCCTGATTTACTCGACACAATAAAAAGTGTTTTCGCTAGATCCAACTTGGCCTGGATATCTTTGATGCGGCCAGGATCCGTGCTATCGATGATAAAAAGCTCAGGAAAACCTTCAGCATTGCCGATCACTTTCTGCAACACTTCTGAACCCAGGCTGGATCCACCCATCCCAAGAAGCACCGCCTGTGTGTACCCTGCTTTTTTGATCTCTTCTTTGTAAGCGTTGAATTCAGCCAGACGCGGCTTCATCGCGCGCGCAACGGTAAGCCATCCCAGGCGGTTTTTGATCTCTTTGTGCGCTGCGGTTTTTTTGGTCCAAAGCTCAGGCTCTTTGAGCCACAGGCGCTTCAAGAGCTGCGTCTTCTGACTTTTATCGATCCATTCTTGGATAAGTGTTTGGTATTGCCCGTATGATGCGCTATGTCTAGACACTGGATTACCCTTTCATCTTTTCTTTTAATCTTGCGATAATTTTGTCGTAGGCGTCATTAAAAAGCTGTACGCCGTTTTTTTCCAGATCTTCCGTCACTTGCATAAGAGAGATACCGCAAAATGCGACTTTCTCTAAAACTTTCTCGGCTTCCGCCAGATCTTCGGTGAGTGTGGCATCCACCACCCCATGATCACGAAATGCATCCAGCGTCGGAGGAGGACATGTATTCACGGTGTTGGGGCCGATCAAAGTCTCGACATACAGCACATCGCGATAAGCGGGATTTTTGGTGCCCGTCGAAGCCCATAGCGGCCGCTGGACTTGCGCGCCGGCCGACTTGAGCGAACGAAACTGCTCTTCAGCAAATAATTTTTCGAACTGCGCATACGCCACTTTAGAATTGGCTATCGCGGTCTTGCCGAGCAAGCTTTGAAAAAGCTGTAACTGCAATTTATCTGTTGTCGCCTTGATTTTGTCTTCCAAGATCTTGTCCACAGCCGAGTCCACACGGCTGACAAAAAAACTCGCCACGGATGCAATATCCCTCACCGGCTTACCCGCCTGCACTCGCGCCGCCAGACCGTTCATGTAAGCTTCCATCACTTCTTCATAACGCATCACGGAGAAGATCAGCGTTACATTCACATTGATACCCTCCGCGATCACCGCCTGAATAGCCGGGATACCCGCCGCCGTAGCCGGGATCTTGATCATCGCATTGGGACGGTTGACGCGCTGATGGAGTTCTTTGGCTTCGGTGATGGTGCCCTTGGTGTCGTACGCCAAGTGTGGATTCACTTCGATGGATACAAACCCGTCGCGGCCTTTGGTTTCTTTGTACAGCGGGAGAAATACATCACATACATCTTGTACGGCTTTGATGGCTAGAGTCTTATAAATCTCGTCCGCTCCGATACCTTTGGCCGCCATCGCTTTGAGATCGCCGTCATAGTCGCCGCTTTGAAGCGCTTTTTCGAAAATAACCGGATTGGTGGTCGCACCACGGATCCCGTCCTGCTCGATCATGCGCGTAAACTCTGCACGGGAGATAAGCCCGTCATACCAAATGCTCTGGCCCTGTTTCAAAACTTCTTTGAGAGGATTGATCGTCTTCTGCGTCATCTCGTATTTTCCTTTTTTAGTCCGTCCAGCCCCACCAGCGGAAGCTGGCATGTAAAATTTTGGCAAATGTAAATTGCCGCGCGCCCCAAAACCGACTGTTTATCTTTAACAAAAGAGGAAATAGAATCAAGCGATTCTTTTGCTCCCTCACCATGATAAAGCACAACTTGATTAGGTGCAAAATATTTAAAGATTTCCTGCTGGATGGCTTGAGCCTCCGTATCACCCTGGCGGTAAGCCAGCACCACTTCCCGCGAGGGGCCTATGGCATAGTCGAGCGCCATGAGCATCTCAGGATAATTCGTAGGATCCTGCGCCAATTGGCCGGAAAAAGCCTCCAGAGTATTTTGAGCTGCATCCGTGTAGCGGACGTCCCCTGTCATGGAACCCAGGCGAAAGAGTGCTAACGTTGCCACCGAGTTTCCCGAAGGAACTGCGCCGTCATAAAGTTCTTTGGTGCGAGCAATGAGCTTCTCCGCGTCATGTGCCGTGAGATAAAATCCGCCGGCGTGCTTATCCTGGAACCGCTCTATCATCTGATCCGCGAGGCGCTTGGCGTTTTTGAGCCATACGGCGTCGGTGGTTGCTTCATAAAGCCGAAGGTAGCCATGGATCAAAAAGGCGTAATCATTGAGCGTCGAAGTGATCGCGGCGTCGTTGTCGCGATAGCGGTGAAGTAAAAGTTTATCAGGCGAAATTAATTTGGCTTCTATGAACTGCGCTGCTTTGAGAGCTGCGTCCGCGTATTTTTTTTCGCCCAAGATAAGACCCGCCGAAGCAAATGCGCTGATCATAAGCCCATTCCAATCCGTTAAAATTTTATCATCGAGATGCGGGGCGGGTTTTTGCTCACGTATCGGGAAAAGTATCTGGCGCGAGCGCTCGATCGATGCGTGATCAACATCCGTGAGTGTGCGATCTGCAATATACAGCACATTTTGTTTCACAAATTCTTGTTGTGGATCCGAAAGCGCATTGCCCTCTTCGGTGATGCCGTAATATCGGCAAAAGATCTCCGCGTCTTGGGCGGAAAGCGCTTTTTCGATCTCATCTTTGCGCCACACATAAAAAGCGCCTTCGCGTTTATGGTCTTTGGTGACAGGATCAAGGCTGTCCGCATCTTCCGCCGAATAAAACCCACCGTTTTTATCCGTCATCTTGTTCAGCACATAATCCAGCGTCTCACGCACGGTGTCGGCATACATTTTCTTGCCAGTGATTTGATAAGCCTCAAGATAGGTTTCGACGAGGATGGCCTGATCATAGAGCATTTTCTCAAAATGAGGGATACGCCACTGCGGATCCACCGAATACCGATGAAATCCCCCTCCCAGCTGGTCATACATGCCGCCGCGCGACATGGCATCCAGCGTTTTTTCGACGATCTCCAAAAGTTTGGGCTCTTGAGTCCTCTTCCACACGCGCAAGATCATCGAAAGCACATGGCTTCGAGGGAATTTAGGCGCATGCCCAAAGCCGGCGTATTCTTCGTCATACCCTCTTTCGTATTTCGCCGCTGCTTCCTTGAGCGTCTCTTCAGTGAGAAGTGTGGGCTCCCCTGTCGGCGCTTCCGAGCCCTGCATAAAATTAACCGCCGACTGCGCAGATTCTTCGATCTCAGATCTTTTTTCTTTCCAGGAATTTTGGATAGCTAAAAGCAGCGTCTTAAATCCAGGACGTCCATATCTATCCTCGGGAGGAAAATAAGTCCCGCCATAAAACGGCTTTTTATCGGGCGTGAGAAATACCGACATCGGCCACCCGCCCGACCCCGTGGCCGCCATCACATAACTCATATACACCTGATCAATATCCGGCCGCTCTTCGCGGTCTACTTTGACGGAGACAAAGTGCTCATTCAGGATCTTGGCCGTGTCCTCTTTCTCAAAGGACTCATGCTCCATGACATGGCACCAGTGACAGGTCGAGTAGCCGATAGATAGGAAAATAGGCTTGCTCTCAGCGGCCGCTTTCGCAAAGGCTTCCTCGCCCCAAGGATACCAGTCGACGGGATTGTGGGCGTGTTGAATTAAATAAGGGCTTTTCTCGTGAGCCAAGTGATTGGAATAAGACATCGGAATAT
This sequence comes from uncultured Planctomycetia bacterium, assembly GCA_964402785.1. Lineage (GTDB taxonomy): Bacteria > Omnitrophota > Gorgyraeia > 2-02-FULL-51-18 > 2-02-FULL-51-18 > CAYODQ01. The sequence goes on along the minus strand of CAYODQ010000043.1, from coordinate 10,770 downwards.
TTTAGGGCAATATACCTGAGATGTCGAGAAATGGAACCGACAAGAGATACTCTCCTACGGATACACTTGTCGGCTTAGATGTGTCAGCGCTTGGTTTGGCGAAAAATTAGTGCTTTCCGGTGGGATTGCGACGATCTATGGCAGCGCTAATTTCATCTGCGGAAACATAATCCTTAGAATTCGCTTCTTTGATCCGATCGATGAACTTCAAGTCTGCCAGGTCTTCCAATCTTTCGCGGATCAACTCTTTCATACAATGAGAAAAATCCTGACCCGTATACTCTAAAAGCGCTTGGAGCTCCTTTTCTTCAACCCTATTCAATCTGAGTGTCTTAATGCTCATAGATACTCCCCCTGGGACCGATGTCCTCAACAAATATATCTGATTCCAGTCTAAATATTGCCCGGAAACTGACTAGTCTTAAACGGTAGTATTTATACGGACTTTTATCGACCATTTTTTTTATATCAAAAATTCTAAAATTCCGAGCTTTATCAAAAGCGTCAAAAGCATCCATAAAATCTCTCCATATCTGACCCGGCAACTTGCCTTTTTCAGCCGCTTTTAACACTGCCTTGCTATACCTTACCATAAGACAATTGTATTACATTGTATGTCATTTGTCAAGTCACACCACCTTTCCCATCTATACTAGACACCGACCCCCCTCATTTTCGTTCAATCTTTGAGGTGGATTTTGTCTATCACTTAACGTGATGGGGATCACTGACGGTTCGATTGGATAGCGATATCCTTACACCATGAAACAGTTACGCGATCAATTCGTTTTGGAGACAGGGGTATACCGAAACGGCCAAAAATTCATCCGATTTGGCCGTGGCCGTGAGGAGCTTGTCATACTCCCTCCTCTGGTGGATGCGTTGTATGAAGTGACGGCCTTTCCGGCTTATTTGCAGGTACTTTTTTGGGGGCTGAGCCAAAAGTTTTCCATCCGCATCATAGGCCGCAGACGGAACATGCCCGTCGGATACCTGACACAAGACATGGCCGAGGAATACGCGGAGACCTTGAGGGAGCTGGGGCCTTCGCACATCATTGGTATCTCACTTGGAGGCTTGATCGCTCAGTATTTGGCCAGCCATCATCCCGAGCTGGTCAAAAAGTTGATCCTCGTGGTCAGCGCGCACCGCATGGGCCCCGAGGGACTCGCAGCTGGTAGGATGTGGATACGCTGGGCCAGACTCGGCCAATGGGATAAGATCTACGACAGCAATCTTGCGCTTTCGTATCAGCGCACAGGCGGGGTATTGTTTATGAAAACTCTTAAACTCACCCTGCTCAACTATCTCAAAAGCAAGATCACAAGCCCGGATGATTTCATCCTATCAGGCGAGGCAGCCATGTTGCATGATGCCAGCAGCATCCTCTCCTCCATCCAAGCCCCAACCCTGGTCATTGGCGGAGAAAAGGACGATATCTTTCCGGAATATCTCGTACGCGAGATGGCTGGGCGCATTCCAAACTCAAAACTGCTCATCCTCAATCAAGGACGACATGCTGTGTATGATGAATACACGAGGCAGATCGATGAAGCGATCGTTGAATTCGTATGTGAGCCGACAAGAAGTATTCCCCTTCGGGATACGCTCCGGCGCCCCTGCGAGGCGCCTCGCTTCGCTCACCCCCTCACCTAAGCTAAATAAAGATGTTCCGTGCGGTTCGGGGGTTTCGGAGACTCCCTGCGGGGAATACTTCTTGTCGGCTCAAACGCATCATCATCGCGCAGGATAAGCGGACGCGGTCCGACGGGGAAGCATTAGAAAGTTAATCTCCTCAGCCAATGCCTCCACGGCTGACGGCGTTTGGTATACTTATAAAAGCTTATTAACAAGTGTGCTAATAATATTACCTACTGGCTCTCTTAATTGGAGCGATCTTAGAACAATAACATTTTCACAAACTATTTTTTTTACTTCATTTTCTACGACCGACGTCCAATCTACTCCTGCCATCCTAAAACAGAGAGCAACCCTATCAGACCAATTAGCTGCAGTTGAGCGAAATTTAGAATTTGCTTGAAGATCAACTCCGTATTTTAATTTAATAGCTGCGCAATAAACATCGGGATCGATCAAATCTTCCAACTCTGTGTTTTTTCTACCAGGAAGTATAGTCCGCTGGATTTTTTCAGAAGCTAAAATCCCACTAGATATTGCGACGGATTCGGCAGCTCTTCCAGCAACATCATCATCAACAAACGCGCTAACATTGCACAGCATATTATTGTAAATTGATGCATATGAGCTCAAATGACTTGCGCCATTAAGCGGCACTATTACTAACGCTCCGTTTTTTATCAAATGCGCTATTGGTTTTGAGGCTAAGCACAGGAAGTGTTCGATAATTATTTTATCTTCCAACCCTTCCACGAGCAGCACTTTATTTGCGTTGATCAAATTATCGGAAACCATTACTCCTAAAATATCTCTCAGAGAACCTATGTTTTTAGAAGGGACTGCTCTTCCCGCAGAGACGACAACATTATTACCAATGCTTGTCCTATCAACTAAAATTGGAGAATGTGTCGTAATAACAAGCTGCATTCTTCCAGAAAGATCATCTAATACGCTTTTTAGTTTATGGATAGCCTTGGGGTGTAAATGAACCTCGGGCTCTTCAATGGCTAGCACGACCCTACGGCTACCCTTACCTTTTTCGGCTATAAACTTAACTAGCGAAACCGCCACCAGACTCTTCACTCCATCGCCTTTTCTTTCTAGAGGAGTCTCGACTCCGTCATCAATAAATATTTCTACAGAACTATTTAAATGCCTTGCTGTATTTTCGCTGGATTTTAAGTTAATGGATTTTACTGAACTAATAAAATCTTTAACGGAGAAAGAGATTTGATTTGCCAACTCCTTTAGAATTGGTCGCCGACGACGCTCTATCAGCTCAATTGCTTGCAAGAACTCCTTGTCAGACTCAAGCGGAGCCAACTGATCAGCTATTAACCCATCGATCAGCCTTGACAAATATTCTTTACCTCGAACGGCTGGTATATATTGAAAATTTATGTATTTGCGCACAAAAATTAGAACTTCGTGCTTTTTTTGATTTATCGCCTTCTTAGCTCGTCCCTTTGTCGAGATCTCAATGTCTGCGGCCCCGAGCCCAAATGATACGGAAACGCTAAGCGTTTTTGACCAGTTGCCAGACGTAATGGTGTTAAACTCATCTAATTCGTCAGACTCAAATTCAAACTCAATCAGAAATACTGATTTTCCTTTTGCATCTAACTCCTGTAGCTGTAACGGATAATCCCTGCCCCAGTCGTATGGCGCATTTTTTCCCTGCCGACTACTCAGAAGCTTTAGACCCAAGACGGGGTTGTATTCGGTAATAGCTCTGAATGTCAAACCAATGGCAGAAAGTATATTTGATTTTCCTTCATTATTAGGTCCAATTAAAATTGCCTTATTTCCAAGACTTAATTTGTATGCCTTGGTAATTGACCTAAAATTTTCAACAGAAAAACGAATTATTCTCATAATCCCCGCCCATCTAAATCACATACCAAACTCATGCCACACCCCTATATCACCCAGGACAACCTCTCACAGATTGATACAAGAATAACGCACTCAACCTCTGCCCTCAAAAAAATACGTGCTTACATTAATCGGCGCGTTGCTTGCTAAATTGCCCAGAATAACTTCTAGGCTTACCATGAAATTTCAATCCGCGCTCCCAACTGGGAGATATTTCATTAGTGCCCGCGTCCATACCTTCTAGTTGAAATAGCTGATTTTTTGCTCTCCGCAACTGCTTTCTTCTGGAGTTATCAAGCCGTCGCAATTGTGTTTGAAGTATTGGTTGATGAGGTGGCAGATCTGGATCCCCTCCGCATGCAAATCCATCACACCAACACTCCTCTCTAATCTTTCCGTCCAAATCCCATATTGGCGGTCTACCAATCGACATAGCTTGCAATCTATGGACAATGCTGGAATAAATTTTTTTCCAGTGCCAATGCACTTTTGCAGATCCCTTTCTTGGTTTCACGTGCTTAAGTATCTCATCAACCACCCGTCTCTGCTTTTGAGATTCTTTGATTATCGATTTTTTTCTTACTCTTATTTGACCATCCGGCCTAAGTTGATATCCTACAAATGAAAGCCAGGGAACTATCTCTGCTTTCCTCGCGGCGTCATACGCCCACTCATACGCTTGTTTAGATTTTCCGTCCCAAAACTTTCTCCCGTAGGATTGGCTTTCAAAAGCATGCTGAGGTAATTTAAGCGCAATTAGCGACTCTGAGTATTCATTAATAGCTTTGGTAGCCGTTTCTTTGTCGCATGAGAGAATAATGATATCGTCGCAGTATCGTAAATATAGCGAAGGTCCGGGTAACGTCTTCAAAATTGAATCTACTCGCCAGTCTGCATAATCTAACACAAGATTTGCCAAGAAACAGCTGATTGCTCCTCCTTGCGGTACGCCGTAACGAGCTACGCAAATACATTTATAAAATTGCCTTAAACTGATATTTCGGTTACGAACACATTCTGATGTTAACGGTTGTCGGAGATGTTTTAAAATTTTCGCTCTTGCTTTTGGGTAGTTGTACGAACGCAAATACGATCTTAACAATTGCTTTGCATGACCTAGCAATTCATTTGTATGCTGAGGCGCCATTTTTTTAACAGCTGCCTCATAAACATCCAAGACAACTGAGTGCCCGATTGTATCGTAAAATCCCTGTATATCACATTCGGATACCCAAACCCTGCGAGAACTATCCAATACGTTATCTTTCCAGAATTTAATAATTTTTTTAAATGCATCGGAATGGCTTAGTGGATTTAGATAATTGAGTGGTGATCTAAAAGCGCAAGACGAGGGATGAAAGTTTTGATCAAATGCGTCTCTTAAGTATTTAGCAAAAATTGATGCAATTAGTTTGTCTTCAAGATTACTGTACGCCGCTAGTATACGATATTCTTTTTTTTGTGAATCTTTGGCTGATTCTTTGGGAACGCCAAAAACATGGGGTGGCGAAAATTTAAACCCAGAATTTTGATTAAGAATTTTATCTTTGATAGCTTGGATAAGCTCATTCTGCTTGGATATCCACTTCTTATCTTCCTCTAATGCGCTATTACGCAAAACTCTAACCGTGTGTTCGAGCATTTGAATCGCCGATGGCTTTGCAGCTTTTCTGTGTACTTGGTTTGGACGCTTCCACCTGGATCTCGGTGGCATATATGCCAATATTTCTGTTTTAAGTTTATCTGCTTTTTTTAAAGTGTCGGTATTTCTTGCTAGTCTAAACATATACTGAAGAAGATGAGCGCGCTTGGAATATGATAAGCGCTCTTTACAAAGCGACCTTAGAATTGCGCGTTCGGAAAAAGCTTCAGAGAGAGATATAAAAGTGGGCGGCATCTCAACGCGCCGGTTTATTGTCGCATGGCGGCAATGTAGTAATCCTACTATGCCTTCGTTCATGACGGGGATCCAATTGGAAACTAGCTGGCATCACTTTTATCCGTCGAAAACCCAGCAATTGCCTGGGACAGCCGTTGAGAGCCGCTTGTATATAGACTACCACAGACCCGGCTCAAATCAGACCATACAATGCGTGACGCCGAACTCAGTCCCGATTGAGCTAAAAGTACATAGTTAGAATTTCCAGAGGTTTGAGAAGAGTGGGTCATCTGGCGGGTCAGACCTCCTGGTTATCTGAGTATTATACTCCCACCAAGAAGCAAAGCACAATTGGCCTGAGGGGGCTTTTGAGCTGGCCTGGTTCGCCTTTTTGATGGATTTGGCTCAATAAACTGGTTTAGAGGTAAAGGCTAGGGTCAAGAAGCCGGTTTGGGTTACGGCTAGGGTGAGGTGACAAAAATCACCTAACCCAAAGACCTTGCCTATACCGGCATCCTGACCCTTACCCTAACCTATTTCTTCCTACGCCGCCGGGCGGCTGCGAGGGCGGCTCCGCCGATGCCGAATAGTGCCAATGAAACGGGCTCGGGAGTAACAACGGGGGTCATGATGAAGGCGCGATTAAAAGAAAGCTCATCATTGTATTTGTATGCGCCAAAACCTACTATTTGGCCCGCGCTGTTAATGTCAGCCGGAATAAGATCTCCCCAGAATGGGTCGTAACCAGGAGCCAGCTTCTGTTTCAAATTGGTCAGTTGTCTTGCCTGCTCTTGAGAGCTGGGTTCAGGATTTGGCCCTGTCCCTACAAAAGCCCCATCTTTCCATATTGAGTCCGCAACAAAAAAATAAGGAGATTCATTTTTGAGCTGATTACCATAAGCCTTGCCGTCACTATCTATGCTCAATGGTGCAAAATACGGAATGGGAGTAGTCGTGCCATCGCTATCCACGAAAAATCCCCTGTAATCGCCGTACGGACTTGGGCCAAACCCATATCCAACAATTTGATTTGAGTTGTTGATATCATTGGCTGAGCCGCCGACCGTAGCTCCCGTTCCTTCAAAGAAGATAAAATTATTATCCTTCCATAGAAATGGCTGTCCAACATTTCCAGAAACAAGCGCTAGCCTACCCACCACGTAACCAGAATCATTAACACCAAATGCTTGTGAAGCTGTTGGAGATCCCTCTAGGCTGTCTGGATATTGCATCCAGATATCTTCGATGGTGTATTGAGTGTCAGCAGCAAACAAATTGGGCGACACAAGAAACATACCCAAGAAAATTACCTTAGCTAGCACCCTTTTCACGTACATCTCCTTTTGGACGGACTTTTGCGATACAGAGTTTCTTACTTCTAACCTATTCTTTTTTCTTACGCCGCCGGGAGGCTGCGAGGGCGGCTCCGCCGATGCCAAAAAGCGCCATGGTCGCGGGTTCGGGAGTGACGGTGAACTCCGGCTTGAATACTTGAATACGGTTATTGAAACCATCCGCAACAAATAGCCTATTTTCTGAATCCACGGCTATTCCATAAGGTAAGTTAAACTGCCCGTCCCCGGATCCCAGCTCTCCCCAGCTAATTAAAAAATTGCCATCTGAGTCAAACATCTGGATCCTATTATTGCTTGAATCAGCCACAAACACATTTCCATTGCTGTCCAAAGCAATTCCTCTTGGATCCCTGAACTGACCTTCGGCTGTACCTTTTGAGCCCCAGCTAGTTACAAGATCACCATCGAGCGTAAATTTTTGAATAACATTGTCTGGTCTATTAGCGGAATAAATAAATCCTGCTGGGTCGATCGCAAGACCGGCCGGCGCAGCACCGGTCGCCCACTCATTTAAAACAGATCCGTCAGGACCATATTTTCTGATATTACCGTTCATGTTTTGGTAACCAACATAAACATTTCCGGAAGCATCCACAGCCAAATCTTCTGCCCAATAAGAATCCCACTTGGAACTAAACGTTCCATTGGATGTAAATGTTTGAACTCTATAGTTTTCGGAATCACCCACATAAACCGTTCCATCCAAACCAACTTCAATAGCTCTTGGGTTCACAAACTCTCCGTCTCCCGCACCAAAAGATCCGTCACCGCCGTTTTTTCCCCATTTAGTAATGAACGTTCCGCTTGAGGAAAATTCCTGAATTCTTTTATTGTCGGTATCGGCTACATAAACATTCCCAAGGGGGGATATGGCGATTCCTAAAGGTGCCGAAAATTTACCATCTTCTAAGCTACCATAAGTACTACTTCCTCCCCAGCTAAAATCAAAAGTATACGCATCGGGATTTGCAGCAAAACAAGGCGCGGGTAACAATAGACAAACGAACAGGATCCAAATAATTTTTTTCTTCATGCTCACCCTCCTATGGCCAGCAAGCATTATACCCCTCTCCCAACTCCTAAACCACCTCCTCGTTTAAGCAAATTTAAGCGGCGTGCAGGGCGTCGAGAATGGCGTCTGGGCGTTTGTCGGCGACGATGAGCAAGGCTCTGGCGGCGCCCTCGGGGTAGGTGCGGCCTTGCTCCCAATTTCTCAGTGTAGCCGGACTCACTCCGATCAGCCGCGCAAACTCCGTCTGCGACACATGCAGTTTTTTGCGGATAGCTTTAACTTTGAGAGGCTGCACAAAAAACCTGCGCAAAGGACGCAACTCCCCCCTGTGTATAGCCCTCACCTGATCGATACTTTTTAACAAATTTTTAAAATCAGATTTTTTCATACTACTCCTTGTCCCACATACTGTTTCAACATCTTCAACTCGTCTTGGGTTAAGTCATTCTGCGCACTTTTTAAGTATCCGTGCATCATATAGATCATATGTGGTCTTACTATATAGTAAATAATTCTCAGTCCGCCACGTTTACCTCGACCACGCCTCGCAGAATTCCACCTAATTTTTCGAAGGCCACCAGCTCCTGGAATTAATTTGCCAGCCCTCGGATGCGCAGCCAGAACGGATTGAAGAACGGCGTATTCTTCGTCTGCCAGTAACCGGCGAACAACCCTTGTGAATATAGGCGCTTCGACAAACTCCATATTCAACAACCACAAGTATACGCTAACAGCGTATACTTTGCAACTTTGCAATTCAGCATCTTGTGCCCTCCCACCCACACAAGACACCGACCCCCTGTATTTTCGTTCAATTTATTTTCTGGAATTTGTCTATCGGCTAACGGAAAGAAGCGACAGAATTACTATGAAAACAGCTGCGGTTATTTAAGCAGCCTTGGCTTTAGGACTCCGCTTATGGCGGCGCCTGTGGTGGGTATGAGGCTGTATACGAAATACATGATAAATTCCAACGGCCAAAGGTTGTGTGAGGTAGGATCTAGGGTCATTTCGATAATGGCCCAGATAGGATAAAGCGCCATCGTGGCCAAGCCCCACACAAGCGGCTTTCCGGGACGCAGATATCCGGCCACCAAACCCACAATGAACAAACCAGCGGCTGATAGCTTTGAGAAACTTTCGATTCCCGGCCGCATCCACGGGAGAAACCCCTGATAGTCCAGCCGCGCTCCGATCAAATACGGCGCCGCCACCACAACCGCGGTTCCTGCAACAGAAACCAAACCAAAAAGAGCGAAATTATTGATTTTCATATATCAGACTCACTCACTCCGCGAGACATAAATATCGAGCCTGAACCCATCACGACCGATCAGCTCTTTTGTCCAAACACCGTTTTAAGCAAATCCGTTGTGCGTGCAGCGGGGTTTTGACGAATTTGTTTTTCTTGCTCGCCCAGCGTCAGGAATAAACCATCCAGTGATTTTTGCACGGTGTAATCTTCGATGCTGGGTGCTGGAAATTTGCTGGCAAATGGGATTGATTGGTATTTGCTGATGATGGCTTGGTATTGATTGGAGACGCCGTACTGGGACATGGTCTTGGTGACGATCGGTTTATACACTTGCGCCAGCTGGGCAGAGGTCTTTTTTTGAAAGTACGCTGTCGCCGCGGTATCCCCGCCCTTCATGAGAGCCTCGGCATCTTCGATGCTCATATTGGTGATCGCATCGATAAAAATATCCCGTGCGTAGGGCGCGGCACTCTCGGCGGCGCGGTTCATGCTCAACACAAACTCATCCATCTTGGAGCCCATACCGATCTTTCTCAGCATACCTTCGACGGGCCTCAGCTTCTCCGGCATCAGGATCTTGATGGCTTGATTGGCAAAATAGCCGTCTTGCTTGCCAGCTAGCTGCACGGTCTTATCGATGCCCACGCGAAGCGCTTCTTTGAGCCCCTGCCCCAGCTTGGTACTGCCCAGAGTCGTCTGTTTGTTGACACCCAGCCCGCTCAATACCGAAGACCAGTCCGCTGAATAGCCCGCAGTCGCACAAAATAAACCTAAAACGACAAAAATGGTAAATCGATGAATTGATCTTTGTTTGGTGCGCATCAAGTCAGAACCTCCGATGGATATTATATATGATATTCATTGGTGCCTCTTAAACAAGAAACCGTTCTTTTTCGCTGGGAGACGGGAGTCGGCAAGTGTCGCGCTTACCAAACCATTTGTAGCGGTTGCGAGCCACCCAGCCATAAAAAAAATCACGGATGGGTTTGGGAACCACCCAGAAGATCATCATGAGCGGCCAGGCAAATGAAAGTCCACTCATGATAAAAAGCACCGCCGTGGATCGATTGTGGATCTTATCTCCATCCAAAAGCAGGATGCTTGGCTCTTCATCGGCCGGAATTTTATAACCCTTGAGAAGGGATGCCGCAGACTCGGACTGAAGTGCTGCAAAACGAAACCGAGCACCCTTATCACGGCGGATCACAAAATCCACCCAACCATTGCACAGGTTGCAAACGCCGTCAAAAAGGATGATCTTGTGAGAGTCGGCGCTCAAAAAGAACTCCAATCCAATTCCGCCATCGTTTCCCGCGACACAGGCGGCTCGCCCCAACGATCCGGATCCAACCATCGGATCTCCTTCACAAAGCGAATTTTTGAAGGTGCTATCCCCTCGTCGGCTTGGTTTATCTTTAAAAATTTAGCGAGACCCAGAGCAAGGCGCTGGCGCGTCTCAAGATCTGTGCGCATGATGGTATTGGAGAGGCCTCTTATCTTGTGAGGATCTTCATCTCTCCAGAGTTTATTCATTTTTTCATTTTCCAGCAAAACCATCTGTCCGTCCGTTCTGATCAACTCCACCGCCAGATGCTGCGTGGTAGGCCCCTGCACCCAGCCAAAGGTCGGAAAACAGGCGAACGGCCATCCTGCAGTATGATTGGCAAAACCAAATACAACATTGATCATGAAAATAGTCATGCCGATCCGCATAGACCAATCACGAAGCGGGCTGCCGGATGGCGATTGCAGCATC
>CAYODQ010000042.1:0-18441 GCA_964402785.1 uncultured Planctomycetia bacterium | reverse complement strand
GTCAGGAGATCCCATTTTTTAGCTTTGTAGCCCGTCTCTTCTTCAAGCTCCCTTTTTGCGCAGGAAAGTGTATTTTCATTGGGTTCGAGAGTGCCCGCGGGTATTTCCCAAAGGTCACCCTGAGAGGCGTATCTAAACTGCTTCAGAAGGACAATCGTATCTTGGCTGATATACGGAATGATCACGACCGCGCCGGGATGCATGACGAGTTCGCGGGTGACTAATTTTTTGGGGTCAGATCTTAGAATAAATCGATCTTTGACCAGCTTAATGATGTGGCCCTGGTAGATCTTTTTAGAGCTAACGATGCGGTAGGATTTTTTAGGTTTCAAACGGCTTAAACATCACAAACGGAATCTGCGCCGCCGTAGGGATTTTGCTCGACCAACTCATTTGACGGGTCAGTGATCCATTTTCCGTCTACGACAAACTTGTACCGATGTTTGCCGGGCCCCAGATAAACCCTTTTTTCCCACACCCCCTCTTCCTTTTGCCAAAGAAGGGAGTCGCTGGAGATCGACCAATTATTAAAATCGCCCACTAAATGGACTTCTTTGGCGCTTGGAGCCTTTAAAGTGAAATCACGCAGTGGCCCATCGCCATCCGAAGGTGCATCGGTGCGAAGGTATAGCTCCGAGGGATGTGTGGCGCACTTCGTCAAAACTTCCTGCGCAAGTAACATGTAGTCTTGAGACGCCCTAGATTTTGGGTTATGCCAAACGGTCGGAACGCCTTTGGCTTGGGACTCTTTTATGGCCACCGATTGGTGGATAAAATTATTCAGGATGTGATCTCCAAAAGCTTGCCGAATCTCCTGCGCCATGTACTTAGAAAAATTAGTCCGCGTATCGACGAGCGTGGATAAAGCAAAAACTTTGGGCGTGTGCTGCATTTTGACTCTTATCAGCTCGATCATGCTGAGCAACTTGTCGACCCCCATCAAGGAAAATGAGCTGAGTTCTAGCGGTACGATCACCGTCTCGGCTGCGCGAAGCGCATTGAATGTCAAGAAACCAAGGCTGGGAGGGCAATCGATGACAACGGTATCGTACGGAAATGAAAGCCTGGAAAGAACCTGAAAAAGTTTGGAGACGGACTCGTCTTTATTGGTGAACTCTTGCTCAATGGTCGACAATAAAATGTGCGATGGCGCAAGGTCTAGGTTTTCTCCGATGGGTATGAGCACATCTTCCAAGAATTTATGCTTCTTGCCTGGTTGCTCGGTCAATACATTATAGATAGAGCCCTCATAAACATCGGAGCGCACACCAAGACCAAATGTCGCGTGTGCCTGCGGATCAAGATCGATGATAAGGGTGCGTTTGCCGAGCGATGCCAGGGCGGCCGCAAGATTGATCGTGGTGGTTGTTTTGCCGCAACCGCCTTTTTGGTTCGATATGCATATTACATTCATGAGGTCACCCATTGTAGGTCTTTGATTAAGACAGTATCACCCGGTTTGTTGCCCGTATCCTTTGAACCAAATTCAAATCGTAAGCTGGTGATGCTAGATGCATTAAAATCTTGGGCCGTCTCTTCGCGGATGCTGATATCTGCCTTTTGCCAGCTAGTGGATAAGCGATCCGGAAAAGGAAACAACTTCCCTTTATAAAATCCCTGAACATTCTCGGTATCCTTTAGCGCGAGCGCTACTGTTTCGCCTCCACGGCCACCCTTGGCATAAAAAATAAGCCTCGCCTTGCTCAGATCCAGCGGGGGGTCAAATGTGATATTAGCTCTTGCAAACGGCGCCACCGAGCTATTGATGAGTGTTAACACGCCGTCTTTGCCTTTAGAGCTGTTGAGATACGCGGCACCCTCAAAGGCAAAATCTTGTGTGGAAAATTTGTTGGCTGATATGGATTGCGCAGAAGACGCGGTTGCTGAAGTAGGCGTATCCGCGCTCTCCTCGTTCATCTTCTTTGAAGAATCTTGCCAGCGAATGTTCTTTTCGTCGTACACCTTCACATCGACCATGATGCGTTTGGTAGAGAATAAAGCGAGGATGGTCACCAAAAACGCCAAACTGGCGATGAACCATGGTATGTAGCTGGCCAGCTTGGGCGACTCAACGACCCTGATGATGACAGGCGGTTCAGCTGATTTGGGTTTGCCCGTGGTCGAAAAATAGATATCCGCCAACTGCTCTTGGGTGAGGTTGTTGCCAGTTTTTTCGACCCGAAATTCTTTAGGACGATTTTCCGAAAAATTATCTTTCGGCATCTGGATAGATCTGGTTTTTAGCGCCTCAATAATTTTGCTCATTTATCCTCGAGTGGCGCTATTCTAGCAAAAATAAAGGCAGATGCAATACCTATCTTCATTCCTGCGCTTGTGTTACAGATTTATCAGGGAGAATATTGGATTCGGAATCCAAAGACTCAAGCTCTTCTTGATCTTTCCATTTACCGCCAAGCGTTTTGATGCGGTCGATTTGTGGGGATATTTTTCTTTGCCAGGAGGCAGAGGCTTTGTCCCAGCCCTCCGCAGCTTTTTTGATGCCCGAGCGTATCGTGTGAAGATGATCCACAAATTTATACAGCCGATCCCCTAATTCCTCGACCACTTCATTCAAAACGCGTGCATTCTCAGCTACTTTTTGCTGCTGCCACGCATGCTTGACCAAATAAATGAGCGGAATGACGGTCATGGGGCTCGCCAAGATCACTTTGTTTTTTGCAGCTTCGTCAAAAATAGTGGGATCGGTGGCAAAGGCCGCGCGAATCGCTGCTTCGCTGGGAATGAACATGACCACAAATGGAATGTCGGGATCCAGCAAAGACTGATATTCTTTGCGCGAGAGCTTGATCATATTGGATCGGATGTTGGCAACGAGCTTGGTGTAATGCTCGCGCTGCCTGGAAGCATCATCGGTTTCTTGAGCCAATAAGTATTCGCTGGCAACTTCTTTTGAATCAATGATCATTTTTTTTCCGCCCGGAAGATAGATAACAAAATCAGGCCGACTACGGCTTTCGTCATCAAGAACCATCACCTGCGTATCAAAATTGATCCCGCGGACGAACTGATTTTGTTCTAGGATTTCAGTCAATATCTTCTCTCCCCAAATCCCTCGTATCCCGGCGCTTGATGTGAGAGCCTTTTTTAGCGCAGATGTTTCCATGCGAATCGATTGCTCGGCGCTTAGAACCTGTCCCAGGGATTTTTCTAGACGGCCGTACATTTCGTAGCGCTCTTCTTCGAATTTTTTAACCGTTTTTTGATAATCCTCGAGCTTGGACTTCATCTCAGCGACGCCCACGTCAGACTCCGATTTTACAAGTCTAAAATCTTTGAGCGCATCATTGACGATCTGACGAGTGGAATTTTCTAACACAGTCGCTGCAGTTTGTTTGAATTCGGCCGCGATGTGATCGCGCGAAGCCCTTTCGGTTACAAGCATGGCTTCGGCTGTGGAGAGCTTTGCGAGCCACTCACTTTCTCTGGAAACAAATTTAGAGATCTGCGCCGCTCTCCAGGCGTAAGCCGCTACTCCCCCCAGCAAAAAACCGACAAGGAATATCAAGATGGAGGCTGCCCAGGGCGTCATAAGATTCGCGATTCTGATTTTTCGACGTATTTAAGTTGAAGCTCGTACACGATATTTTTTAAGGCTTCAGCTTCTTCGGCTGATAAGTTACCCTTGGTCTTGTCTTCGAGTAACTTGATAACGTCAATCAGGTATCGCGCCTGAGGAAGGTCGGTCCTGGGCGCAGCTCCATCCTGAAGAACAAGCTCGCCCAAAAACACCAAAACCTGCATGGCGAGAGTCGATACAAACTGCAGAAACGATGCTTGCTCCGGAGAAGTAGATTGATCATCCAATGAGGTTTCGCTTGATTCTTTTCGAACAGCATCTTTCCAGCTTTCGTCAACTTTCTTAGCTGAAGAAGGTGTCGGGTTATCGTTGGATGAACCCGTGCTCATGAACTGAACTCCCGTTACAGGCTTTTGCGGCGGTTTTTGCTAGTGCGGGCTTTACGGCGTTTGATTTCGCTGGGCTTTTCGTAATGCTTGCGAGCTTTAAGCACCTTGAGAATGCCTTCACGTTCAATTTTTTTCTTAAAGCGTTTAAGCGCTTTCTCCAGTGGTTCGTTGGGCCCTAATTCAACTTTCGACATAACTTCCTTTCTGTTAGATGGTTAGGATTATATAGGCCACAGCATCGGATGTCAACGAAGGTGCGAGGCGGATATTTTAAGGCCCGAAGACCGCTTTTCAACGATCCATTGGCCCGGTAGATGTAATTTTTTACCGATCCGCTCTTTCCCGAGATATAAGTTGCGCATTTGTCGGATGTGATCAAAGCCAACGCCCAAATAATCCCCCTTAAGCCGTGACATGGCTATGCGCAGCATCTCGTCGGCAACGGCCGGATGGGGATGTTTTCTGGAGACATTTCTTACGAACACCGCATTCCCCTTCTTTCTTACATACAGGGCGGCCAGTTTTGAGGCAGAGGCTTCGATGAAGTCAAAGCCCTCCTGAAAAGCGCTCTGAAAATCAACCAGCGCTCTTTTGGTTTGCGGGTTTAGGCGCTTTTCCAGCAGAGGGATCAAAGTGAGGCGGATAAAATTTCGAGTCAGCAACTGATCCTGGTTGGTAGGATCGTCGCAGAAGCGGATTTTTTCACTTTTGAGCCACGAGATAATATTTGATTTTTCACAATACAACATAGGCCTTATTAAAGTAAATCCCCGTTCCCGCCTTTTCCATGGAATAGCAACCAACCCTCGAAAACCCGTACCTCGAAAAAGCCGCATAAGAACTGTTTCTGCTTGATCGTTCATATTGTGGGCAGTGGCTACGTGTCGCGCACCCGTTTTGGCGCATACGTCAGAAAAAAAACGATAACGTTCGATTCTACCCGCTTCTTCGATAGAACGTTTCTGTTTTTTGGCGGCAAGAGCGAGATGGATCTTTTTGGTGTAAAACGGAATGCCTAGCTGCTTGCAATAAGATTCGCAGAATCGGCTTTGATGAGCACTTAAGTGGTGGAACCCGTGATCCAGGTGTGCCGCAAAAAGCTTTAGGTGATATTTTTTTTCTTGGCGTTTTAGTAGGGTTATCAGCGCAACTGAATCCGCGCCGCCCGACAAAGCAACGACCAGCTTTTGATCTTTGGTGTAAAGCGACTGATCTCGATTAGCTCTCTCTAAAAGATCGAGAACTTGAATGTATTTTTTATTAATAGACGAAGATGTACGTAGCTTTGTTGGAAGCGGGGTCGTACTCAACATCGACCTCGGTGCCAGCGGTCAAGGATTTAAGATCTCTATCTTGCTCGCCATCCGTGATATCGGTTGTGCTGTCTAGGGTTACCTTAAGTGTTTTGTCTGAAGTGCCTGATTCGGTTTCACCGTATAGCTTGACCACCACTGACTGGGTGGCTTCATCAACGCTGCTAATTTCTCCCGAAATAAATTCCAAGTTGTCAGTGGGAATGACCTCGCTTATGACCGGAGCGGCTGCAACAGGAGCCCCTGCTGCTGGTGGATTTTCAACGACCGGCGGCACATCCAAAGCTGGCGCAACTACCGCCTCTTCTATGGGGGCTGTTGGAATCACGGGTTCCGGTGTTGCAGCCTCAAGAGCAGGCGCAACCTCATCAACTGTTTTTTCACCAAGATCTTTTGCGGCTTCGGCAACATACTCAACATCTTTTTCGGTTGCGGGAGCTGCCGCATCTTCAGCTAGCACATATGAAGGCATTAAGAGAATAGATAGCGAAAAAACCGAATAAATAAACTTTGTCATCTTGACTCCTAAGCGTAAACAAACAAGTTTAAGCGCGTATTATACCAAGTTGCGAGAAAAAGTCAAAATGTGATAGAGGATAGGCGTAGCGTCGAGGAAAATTGTCGTATAACCTCCCTATCCTCCTCAGAGAGCGAGATGAACTGCGCGCCAATATCGTATTGATTGATACTGGGGATCTCGCGTATCCAGGCGGGCTTAGCGACCGCCTCGATCGTTTTGTGATTAGGTATTTGTATCCTAAACAGAAGTTTGTTATGTACAGGTATAAAGTGATTGGCTCTGAATCTTAGCCCGCCCTCCGAAATATCTTGTACCATCGTCTCAGAGACAGGTCTGGTTGCCGGGGCATCTAGATTTTTGAACGACGAATCGATCTCACATTGGTATCGACTGTGTTGTCTTTTTTCGGAACTCATTTATATCTCCCAGACAAAACAGCCATTGCGCGGCCGCAATGGCTGTTCACTCTATTTTGTAATAAAATAATTAGAACAAATACTTGAGTCCAACCCCCACCGTCCAGAAATCAAAATCATCTGCGACGGACGTACCGGGTAGGTCGGATGAAATGCCCCAATAAGCGAATTCAAAATTGAATATCCAGTTAGGATTGATAAACCAGTCAGCGCCGGCGCCCAACTTCCACGCAAATGAGGTGTCGTCCACATCATCCTGATCATCACGCTCCACGTATACACCTGCACCACCCAAGCCAAGAATACCATAAGGAACGATCGACTCATGAATGGTCGGAACGCGAATAATTATGTCTGCTAATATGGGCACCACGCCAACAGTTTCTGTGGTCACGCTGCCATCGGATTCTTGCCAACCACCCTCAACGCCTACGCCGACATAAGGAGTCACCCCATACGAAACAGCTGTTGATACAAATGCTGCATCTTCAGATTCATCGGCAAACGAACCAGCAATGCCCACGCCCCAATCAAAATGACCCACGCGATCAGGCGCTAAGCTCTGGGAACGACTATGCCCAGCAAATGCCGTGGAACTCAACACAAATAAAGATAAACTTAAAACAATTAGGCCGCGCTTAATCATCGATCCTCCCATTAGTAGTATAAAACCCAGCATTAATATAACAGCTGACCACTAGATGCGCAAATGGTTTTTTAGGTATTTTTTGATTTTTGCGCTTTTCGTGTCATTCCCAATTGCTTTATCTTTAAATATCCCAAGTTGATCCCTTTGTTTCGAAGGGCGGCGATGATCTTCATAGCATATCGATCCGCCGGAGCGTAAGCGTCTACCAAGGAAGGAACGTCTTTATGCACATCGGGGATCCATAAATGGGTCAGATATCGGTTCCATTCTGTGTTGGTGCTGTAAGGTTTTGGGAGTTTTTTGGAGCGGCTTGCAAACAGGATGACATTTTGCACCTGCTTACCATCATCCGGAAAATTAACAGCATAAAGTTGAACCTGCGGGAATATTTCCTTGTAGGTCCAATAAACAGCCCGGGCCAGTTGTCCGGCATCACCTTCAATAGCCGAGATCAGGTTAACCAACACCACGCCCTGTTCGTTCAAGGAATCGTATATCTTAAGAGTGGCCTCTTTGGTGGCCAGCTGAAAAGGCAGCGAGTGTGATTTGAAGGCATCGATCAGAACGGCGTCATATTTTTCTTGGGAGCGATTTAAGAACATGCGTCCGTCTTCGTGGAAGATCCTTAAACGATCATCCGCAGCAAGATCAAAATGTTTATGCGCAAGATCAGTGACACCGGGATCGATCTCCACGACATCCATGCGCCCATCGGGTACCTCGTTTAGAAATGCCTTTGGATACGAATAGGCTGCTCCACCGATCATTAAAAGTTTTTTTGCTTCCGGGTTAAAGTGCTGGAACAGTCTAAAATATTTTGTGTACTCAAAAACCAAGTCTTTGTTCCCAATGAACATAGCCGAGTCCATTTCATCATTCATTTGCATGATGCGGATAGGCTGATGGGTTTCTTGATGGGTCGCGTCAAAGATCCACACGCGGTTATAGGCGGTGTTGACGTCTACGAATTCTTTTCCAACAAGAAGCGCCGCTGCGCTTTGTGTTTGCGTGAAACCAATGGCTGTCATGACTAGAAATATTATCTTCAGCACCTTAAGATCGCCTAGGTGCGTTAAAAGGGACATGAGGCCCAAAAGCACCCCCACAAACAAAAGCGTCTCAGAGTTTTTAAAATAAGAGATCAGAAAAAAACCCGCGCCGAATGTGCCGACAATACTTCCAACCGTTGAGAGTGCGTAGAGAGTGCCCACGGTTTCTCCCGAAGATGCAACAGTCGTCATTTTGAGACGCACAGAATAAGGCAATATGGTCCCCAAAAAAACACAAGGCGCACCAAACAAGATAAATGCTGCAAAAAGAGATGCCCATCGCACATCATGCAGCCACGTCTGGATAGCCATTAAAATAGGGTCGCTTAAAAAGGCCAAAAGAAAAACGAACACAGCGCTGACCAAGATCGTCCGCGAAAGGATCTTGGCGTCGGGTCGCACGTCAGAAAGTTGGCCACCCCACCAATAGCCAACACTGAGGCAGGCCATGATGACACCGATCAAGCTTGTCCAGGCATAAATAGAAGTGCCGACATAGGGTGCTATGATGCGAGAGCCGACCAGCTCCAAGATCATCACGCACGCACCACAGACAAAAACAACAATATTAAGAAGAGTATGATTTTTCATGAGAGCCTCCGTTTGGAATGAATGGCGGCGACTGGATTTGAACCAGTGACCCATTGCTTATGAAGCAATTGCTCTAACCAGGCTGAGCTACGCCGCCGAATGACCGGAAAAGGAAGCTGCGAACACACGCTCGATCCAGCCTCCCCCTAAAACATTTTCACCTCTGTAAAAAACAGCCGCCTGACCAGGGGTAACTGCTTTTTGGGCGTTTTTAAATTCAAACTGAACTTTTTGACCGTCCAATGACACGATCCGCGCGCCTGACTTTTCGTGACGTGATCGGATCTTGACCGACAACTCTTCGCCTTCGCGAGGCTCGAGCTGCCAATTCATTTTCTGTACCACCACCCGGCTCGCCAAAAGATCGGACTCGTGACCCACGACCACCTCATTGGACTCAGGTCGAATGCGGGTGACATAATAAGGCGAAGGCTCGGGTAAGCGCAACCTTTTTCGTTGACCCACCGTAAACAGATGAGCCCCCTCATGGGAGCCGAGAACGACACCTTCTTCGTTCACGATATTGCCCGCACCCGGCAATCTCTCGGGCGCATAATCTTTCACAAAATCACCATATTTGGATTTCACAAAACAAATTTCCTGACTATCAGGTTTATTGTGTACACGCAAACCTATCTTCTCGGCGATCGCCCGCACTTCCTTTTTGGATAATTCACCCACGGGAAGCAAAGTTTGCTTGAGCTGTTCTTGTGTGAGTCCGAACAGTACGTACGATTGATCCTTGGTGAGATCAATACCTTCGCGCACACAATAGCGGCCGTCTTTTAGTTCTTTTCGTGCATAATGTCCGGTGGCTATCCACTCGGCGCCCATTTGAACGGCTTTTTCGTGTAGCAAACCAAACTTGATGTGATTATTGCACTCGATGCAGGGGTTGGGCGTGCGACCTAAAAAATATTCATCAACGAAATAATCAATGACCTTTTCTTTGAAATCCGCCGAAAGGTCTAGGACATAAAAAGGGATGTTGAGATTGCGGGCAACGGCTCTTGCGTCACTAATATCGTTGAGAGAACAACAGCCTTTTGATTTTTCATCACGACACTCGTCGTTTGACCAGGTTTTGATCGTGATGCCGACGACATCAAAGCCTTGCTCTTTAAGAAGATAAGCACATACGGAGCTATCTACCCCGCCGGACATGGCGACAACTGCGCGTTTAGGAGAAGAGTTGTGGGGAGTCATTTGAAAAAGAAGTAAAAACGAGGCCAACCGAGAGGTCAGCGACCGCCTTTGCCGGAAGTATCTTTGCTTTGCGAGTCGCCTTCATGCCCCTCTTTGAAGGCTTTTTTGAATTCACGGATACCCTCTCCCAAATTACGGCCGATCTCAGGTAGACGGTTCGCTCCAAAAAGAAGAAGGCAAACTAAAAAAACGACCAAAAGTTCAGGTAATCCTACGCCAAACATACTGTGTCCTCGCTGTGTTGAAACAGGATAGCGGGTTTAAAGCGCCCTGTCAATGAAGCCTCTCCAGGCAATAATCCGTGAGCTGACGCAAACTTTCTTTGTACGGAGACTCCGGCATCCCGGACAAATGTTCTAATGCCGACTCCGAAAAACGGCGCGCTTGGGACATAGCGCGCTCGACAACACCTTTATCTGCTGCCAGTGCGCGAACATCCGAAAAAAGCATCTCATCGGGACTTGCAAAACGGTTTAATAGCTCCTGCTTTTGATTGGGTTCAAGTTCTGAGAAAAGGTACAAGATGGGCAACGTCACATCGTTCTGTGATAGATCAAGACCTGCTTTTTTGCCAAGCTTTTCGGTCTCACCTACCAAATCGAGGCAATCATCGACGATCTGGAAAGCCATGCCCAGCGCATAGCCGTACTGCCCGGCACTTTCTATTTGAGAGAATGAAACTCCCGAGTAATACGCGCCACCCATGCAGGCCGCTTGAAAAAGTGCTGCTGTCTTTTTATGGATGATCTTGAGATACGCCTCTTCTGACATCAGATAATTTTTACGCATCTCAATCTGCTTGATCTCACCTTCACACATAATATGCGCGCAAAGAGCAAACGCTTGATGAAGCTTGGCATCGGACAAGGAAGCTAAAATCATGAATGCTTTTGCGTATAAATAGTCACCGACCACGATCGAGATCTCTCTTCCCCACTTGGCATGCACAGAGGGCTGGTTGCGGCGCCATTCAGAACCATCGATAATGTCATCGTGCACCAGTGTGGCTGTGTGGATAAGCTCACATGCCAGCGCCACACGGATAGCCTCGTCAGGCTTACCGCCACCGAGACGTGAGGTTAGAAGTGTCAGAACGGGCCTAAGAAACTTACCCGACATACGCAAAATATGGTCATGTATCCCTCGGATCAGCTCGTCATCGGATGACAATTCATTTTTAAGCGCCAGGCTAAATGCGTCCAGATCCTGTTGGATGGGCGCAAGGATGTCGTTGAGGGACGGTCTCTTGGTGACGGTCATATCTGAGTAGGATAGCGGAAGCTATAAAGCATGGTCAATGGCTTTTATTGCCTCTCGCAGAAGCTGCTCCGAATGGGCATAGGATACAAAACACGCCTCAAAAGCGGAGGGCGGGAAGTAGATCCCGGCATCTAAAAGCTGATGAAACAAGCGGGCATAGATTTTTTTATCCGAATGACAAACTTCGGTGTAATTTTCTGCCTTATCTATCCCGAGAAACACAGTGAACATCGAGCCTGCTTTTTGAATACAAGCTTTGATGTTTTTCTTGGCCAGCACTCTCTTGAGCTGGTGGACAAAAAAATCCGTGCGGCGTTCTTGATCCGCATAAAATGAAGGCTCAAGCCTCGATAATACGCTCAAACCCGCGACCATGGATAAGGGGTTGCCCGACAAAGTTCCCGCCTGATAAACCTTTCCCCGTGGAGACAAATACAGCATGATCTTTTCGCTGGCACCAAAACATCCAATCGGCAGTCCGCCGCCAATGATCTTGCCTAGTACGGTGATGTCGGGCTGCACGCCGTAAACATGTTGTGCCCCGCCCAACCCAAGCCGATAACCCGTGATGACTTCGTCAAAGATAAGAAGAGTGTTCGTCTTTTTGGTCCAATGACGAAGCGCTTTAAGGAAAGATGGCTTAACCGGAACAACGCCCATGTTGGCAGCTACAGGCTCTACGATGACGCAGGCGATATTCTTATTTTTTTTGAAATAATTTTCCACAGCCTGCTCGTCATTGTAAGGCAGCACTCCGCTCAAAGACGCCAAAGATCTTGGTATGCCAAGAGAATCCGGTGCTCCAAATGTGGCCAGCCCGCTACCCGCTTTCACCAGCAAACTATCAGCATGCCCGTGATAGCAGCCTTCAAATTTAAGGATCTTGTCTCGGCCGGTAAAGCCTCTTGCCAATCGAATAGCGCTCATAACCGCTTCGGTTCCGGAGCTTGTAAAGCGCATGCGCTCCATCCCTTTGAATGTTTTTTGAATACAAGCCGCAAGCGCCGTCTCCAAACGAGTAGGCGCTCCAAAAGTTGTTCCGAGCCTGGCTTGAGCCTGGATGGCTTTTATTGTGTCCGGGTAAGTGTGCCCCATCAACAAAGCGCCCCACGAGGAACAGAAATCAATATAGGTCTTGCCATCCACATCAGTGACTTTTGCGCCTTTGCCGTGCGAAAAAAACACTGGGTCTCCGCCAACCGAACCAAAAGCTCTGACGGGACTATTGACACCGGAGGCCAAAACTTGCTGCGCGTCTCTCCACGAAGAGGAATTTAATTTTTTAGCCATGATGCCATCTCCTTAGCCCAATAGGTTATGATAAAATCCGCCCCCGCCCGACGCATGCTGATATGAGACTCCAGCGCCACTTTTTTTTCGTCAAGCCAGCCTTTTTGCGCAGCCGCCTTGATCATGGCGTATTCGCCGCTGACGCTGTAGGCTCCGGTGGGACAATGATATGCATTTTTGATCTTTGTTAGGACGTCCAAATACGACAAGGCCGGTTTTACGAGGATCATGTCAGCGCCTTCTTCCAGATCCAAACCGACTTCGCGCAATGCTTCGTTTGTATTGGAGGGGCTCATTTGATAGGTTTTGCGGTCGCCAAATTGAGGCGCGCTTTCGGCGGCTTCACGAAATGGTCCATAAAAAGCAGATGCATATTTAGCCGCATACGAAATAATGGGCGTGCTCTCAAAGCCATTCTTATCCAAGGTGGTGCGTATGGCCCTCACCCTGCCATCCATCATATCGGAGGGCGCCACAACATCGGCACCTGCCTCGGCATACGAAAGCGCTATTTGAGAAAGCGTTTTTACGGAACTATCGTTGTCGATTCGTCCTTTTTTGACATGACCACAATGACCGTGGCTTAAATACTCACAAAGACAAACATCAGCGATCACCAAAGTATTCTTGGATCGTTTTTTGATCTGGCGAATAGCCGTCTGAACGATCCCTTTGCGCGAAACGGCTTGGGCGCCAGTCAGATCTTTTTGTTTTGGGATGCCGAATAAAAGGATCGCAGATACGCCGGACCTCTCTGTGCGAGCGACCTCATCCAAAAGATCTTTGGACGTCCACTTAAATTGGCCGGGCATCGAGTTTATTTCTTCAGATCTAAGAGCACCTTCTTTAACAAAAAGCGGCTGTACTAAATGACGCCCAGAGAGATCCGTCTCGGTCAAAAAATCTCTTAGCCGTGGATTCTCGCGCAGACGCCTCAATCGAATTTTGGGTAAACTCATTTTACCTTCCTAATAACCGCTTTCACCAATCCATCCAGATCCGTTGTTATTGCTTCGGCTTTCACGGGCAAACCGAGGGATCTTAGAGTTCGGCTCGTTGATGGGCCGATGCTGGCCACCCGCGACGAACGAGCCATGCGCATTGCGCTGCTCTTGCCAAATATTTTAACAAAATTGACAGCGCTTGAGGAACTCGTAAAAGCAAGCCATTGCGCTCCAAAATGAACGGCCAATTTTCGTTCTTCGGTTGAGATCTTTGGGCATACGGTCCTGTACGCCGTAAGCGGTGTCACTTGGGCGCCGTAAGACCGCAAAATTTTCTCCATTTCCGGAGGGGCTATATCAGTGCGCGCTAAAAGCAATTTTTTTGAGCCCGTTTTTTGGATATACTTTCCCAGCGCGTGCGCCAAGCTACCCGCTTGGTTATTGTTAGACACCAGATCTGCCGATAGACCATACGTTTCAAGTTTTCGTGTCGTTTCAGCGCCGGCCGCTGCGATTTTTAAACCCGACAAAGCACGAGCATCTTTCTTTTTTTGATTGAGTCTTCGCATAAAAGATTCGACACCGTATGAACTGGTGAAAACCAGCCAATCAAAATCCCTGATACGGGCTATTGCATGATCAAGCTTTGTGAATGAATGGATATTTTGAATTTCAATGACGGGAAGAGAAAATACCTCAGCGCCATGCGCTTCAAATCGTGCGGATAAATCGGAAGCTTTATCTTTCATCCGCAGCACCATTATTTTTTGGCCAAATAAAGGCAGTTTTTCATACCACCCCAGATCTTTGGAGAGCTCAACAACATCGCCTACGATGATCATGGCAGGAGCCTCAAGTTTTTTGCGTTCAACTTTATCCGCGATCTGATCCAGCCTTCCGGAACAAGATCTCTGGCGCGGCAAAGTGCCCCATTCGATCACGGCAACTGGCGTGCGCGCCGCCAGACCAGCTTCCATCAAATGACGCGTGATATGCGCAAGATTGTAAAGCCCCATGTAAATGGCGATCGTTCCATCCAGAGATACGATCTTTTTCCAATCGATCGAGTCTAGAGCCCGGTCGTTTGCGCGGTGTCCCGTGATGAATGTAACGGATGTGTTGTGAGCGCGATGAGTCATGGGGATGCCTGCATAGGCAGCACAAGCAACGGCGCTTGTGATGCCCGGCACCACTTCAAACGAAACGCCGTGTTTTTTAAGAAAAAGCGCTTCTTCACCACCACGCCCAAACAAAAATGGATCACCGCCCTTAAGCCGCACCACTTGTCGACCAGCGCGCGCATGCTTCAGGATCAATGAGTTTATCTTGTCCTGAGATAGTTTTTTGTGTCGATAACCTTTTCCAACACCGATGATCCGGGCGTTTTTAGAAACATGTATCAGATGATGCGGATTGGCGAGATAGTCATACACGACAAGGTCAGCTTCTTGGAGCCTCTTCTGCGCCTTGAGCGTCAAAAGTCCCGGATCTCCAGGGCCCGCACCCACCAGCGATACAAATCCTTGAGTCGGCATTATTTTCTAGCCTCACGAAGAAAGGTGCTCGCTCCCATTCTTAGAAGTTTTTTAGCAAGATCTTGCGCCAAAGGTATCCTTTTTTTAATATTTCCCGATATCTTAGCAGACACGACCTTATGGTCTTCTACCGAAAAAACTGAGCCTGTCATAGAGATCGATCTTGATGAGATTTTTGTGTGGATACCCACGGGCACGCGGCATCCGCCTTGCAACTTTTTTAAAAAGGCTCTTTCGGCAGTCACCGCCCATTCGGTGGGTTCGTGATTAAGCTTAGAGGCGACGGCCTTTGTGCGCCCGTCACTTGATCTGATCTCTAACGCCAACGCACCCTGTCCGACCGCCGGCAAAAATATCTCAGGCTTAAGACGGCATGCATACCGGCGATACCGGCCTATTCGCTCAAGGCCTGCATCGGCCACCAAGACAGCATCTACACCATCACGCGTCAAAGCTTTGCGAACGCGGGTATCAAGATTTCCGCGCATGTCCAGCGCGACCACATCGGGCCTTTGTTTCAAAAGCTGGCGTTTTCGGCGGGGACTCCCTGTGCCGACGATAGAGCCTGCCGGGAGCGAGCGAAGATCCCATTTTTTTTTGCTGATAAGCACATCGCAAGCAGAGGCTCTTTTGGGGTATGCGCCGATGGTTAATTGAGGCGGCAGAGTTGTAGGAAGATCTTTCAGGCTATGCACTGCGATATCGATTTGCTTATTGAGCAATTGTTTTTCCAGCGCTTTGGTGAATACGCCTATTTGCCCTTTTTTAAACAAGCCAAATGTTTGGTCTTGGTCGCCTTGGCTGTGAATGGTGACCAGCATAAATCGCTCGCCCGGATTCCTTTTTTTTAGCGCCTTGAGAACCAACCGAGTTTGCGCCATTGCCAATTGACTGGCCCGCGTTCCGATACGGATGACGGCAGCCATTAGTGAGAACAACTTCCATTTTTAAAATGAAATTCTTTGGCAAGCCAATTCATAAAATGATGCGTTTGATCTGTCACCAGTCTCAAGCATTGCTCAACCTGGCCTTCTCGAAAAACCTTATTCTTGGTTGCGATCCCCTGAAGATCATCCAGATTGTACAAATAAACATTGTCGATCTTGTCGACGCCCGGCGCAATATTTCTTGGCATCGCGATATCGATCAAAAAAAGTGGTTTTTGGCGGCGCGTCTTCATCCAATGATTCACTTGGTTGGAGCTGATAAGCGCTTGGGGTGATTCTGTTGACGCAATGAGCACATCCACCTCTCGGATATGCTGCTCGTAGTCCTTAAAGTGAAGCGCAGCACCTCCGCCTAGCACCCTGATCATATCTTCGGCGCGATCATGGTGACGACTTGAAATAACAAAAGGATAAGCCCCTTTAGAAACGAGCGCTTTGGTGACTTGCGTAGCCATGTCGCCCGTACCAAGCACCATGACGCGAGCGCCGCTTAGCGTTTCAAATATCTTTTGGGCGAGATCCACGGCTACCGAAGCAACGCTGACCCTTCCCGTCCCTATCTCGGTGTGGGTGCGGACGTTTTTGGCGACTTTGAGTGAGCGCTGGAATAGATTGTTGAGTACTTTGCCAGTCTGGCCCTTTTCATGCGCCAAAAGATAGGCATCTTTGACTTGGCCTAATATCTCGGTTTCACCGATCACCATGGAGTCCAGCCCTGACGCAACCGAAAATAAATGATTCACCGAATCGGGCTGGTTTAACACATAAAGCTTATCTTCGAACTCAGAGATATCGAGATCCGCGTATTGACTAAGAAAGCTCTTGGCCTTTGAAATATCTTCTAATGGATGTTTACCGACTCCGTATATTTCTGTGCGATTGCAAGTTGACAGTAAAACCCGCTCCTCAAATATGCCTTGCGAGCGAAGTCCGTCCATCAATTCTGAAGCGCGATGAGACGGCACGCTGAGTTTTTCTCTTACGGTAAGAGGCGCTGTCTTATGGTTGAGACCGAGAACAAGAACTTCCATCACAGCCCCCTATGAAATGCGGAGGGCATCACATACGATATGGCTATCGTGGTGAACAAAAATGCAAAAGCAATGAGCGTGCCCAGCGCTATTTTTTGCCCGCGGCGTAAATTAGAAAGCCGTAGAGATATGATCACCCAATAAAGAGCGCAAGTGATAAAAGACATGATGACTTTTGGATCCGCAATAATAGGTCCCAGTTGCTGCAGATGTGTGGCCCAAAATAAACCCGATAAGATCCCAAGCGTGAATAAGATACTCCCCCAAACCATAGCCCTGAAGTGTGTGCGATCAAGTGTGTCCAATGCTGGTAATTTGAGAAAAAATTTCCCAGGGTGTTTTGATTTGATCTGTCTGGATTGAAGTAAATACATGAGCGCGCTGGAAACAGCCGTAAAAAAACCCGCAAAAGAGACGAGCATAAAAGAGATGTGGATCCAAAACCACAAGGTTTGCGCTGCCTCCCCATCAACTGGCAGCGGTTGTTGATGCTGGATATTGAGCAGCATCAAAATCATCGCTCCCGGAAGAGCGAATAAAGTAAAAAAACGGATCTTCCCTCTCCACTCAACGAATGCTGCGATGAGCGTAATCAAAAAAGGTGATACCCATTCTATGAGCTGTGAGATGGTGCTAGATCCTCGAGCCGCATAGCAGATCAAAATACCAAAATGAAGCAGAAGGCCTACGGATAGGATTTTTTTCTGAAGCGATTGCAGCTGCTCTTTTTGACTTTCAAAATTCACGAAGCCAATGGCCCATGCTATGAAATATCCGCCAAATATCACCCAAAGGAATTTATTCATGTGCAAGCTTTTGAAGTAGCGACCTAAAAATCTTACGTTCATCCGGCTTCATAAAATAGGAATTTTTCTTGGCGGGAAATTGTTTAGTATGCACATCATGTGTATAGCGCGTAGCCGCCGATCTCATATCCTGAGCAAAATTGGCATACCGTTTTACAAATCTCGGGTTTAGCTTTTGATACAAACCGACCACATCCGAAAGAACCAGCACTTGGGCATCACAATGCGGCCCGGATCCAATGCCGACCGTTGGCACGCACAGTCTGGTTGTCACGGCCTGCGCAAGCTCCGATGAGACGCATTCCATCAAAACACCAAAAGCGCCTTTTTTCTCTAAAAGAAGCGCCTTTTCTAAAAGATCCACGGCTGCGTGCGCTTGACGGCCTTTAACGCTAAAATCACCTGTTTGATACGCTGTTTGTGGTGTGAGTCCCAGATGCGCCATGACCGGGATCTTGTTCTTGACCAAAAGTTCGACGGTTTTTGGGCAGCTTTTTGTCCACTCGATCTTCACAGCGTTGCAATGAGCCTCGCGCATGAAACGTCTGGCGGAGGCCAAAGCGTGATGCGGTCCCTTTTCAATGCCCTTAAAAGGTAGATCGCCGATAATAAATGCCTTTTTAGCGCCCCGCCGGACGGCCTTGGCGTGATGGATCATCTCATCCATAGTGACTGGCAAAGTTGACTCGTAACCCAGGACGACCATCCCCAGCGAATCACCCACAAGGATCCAGTCCACTCCCGAAGCCTCCAAAATCTCGCCGCTGGGAGCGTCATAAGCCGTGAGCATAGCCCACTTTTTGCCCTTTTTCTTCTGTTGGATAAGAGTCTGGATATTCATAAGAGTAAACAATCATTATAAACCATATCCAACCACTCGCCAAGGATATAGCCTTATGTGTTCTTATGAAGTAAACCGTCAACCGAAGGCTTTCTACCGGCCCACCTGCCTGCCGG
>CAYODQ010000041.1:0-18691 GCA_964402785.1 uncultured Planctomycetia bacterium | reverse complement strand
TGGCTGGAGAGGTAAAGGTTGCTCCATTGGTTGGAGAAGTGATGGAGATGGTGGGGGGTGTGTTAGTGCTGACAGTTACAGTTGTGGATTGAGAAGCTGATCCCCCATCTCCTGTACACGATAAAGAGTAAGTCGTAGTCGCTGTGGGTGAGATGGATTGTGTTCCACTGGTAGCTTTGGAGCCAGTCCATCCACCGGAGGCAGTGCAGCTGGTGGCATTGGTGCTAGACCATGTCAGAGTACTTGATTGTCCACTGGTGATGCTTGTAGGAGAAACAGATAATGTGACGGTGGGTTGAGGAGCTGGGTTTCCTGAAATAGGCGCCGTTGAAGAAACCCATGCGGGACCAGATGGACTTCCTCCCACAAACATCGTGCCATTATTTGGTCCGCCCGACGCATTTCCAGAATCGCTGACGACCGTACCCGCTCCTTCATTAAAATGATAAAGCGCCATGGTATTCGTATCCGGGCTAAAAGGTGTCGACGGCCGCGTAAAATTTGAAACATAGCGGAGCGTATTAGAAATACGCAGCTCATCCATGTATCCATTAAAAGATGGGTACGCTACGCCCTCATCATGTTTCTCAGCGCCCAATACGAGATAGGGATCATTGGGACTATTGGTAGTGCGTCCCTCTCTATATCGGATATCCCCCGCAGGGCCTATGGCTTGGCCGCTCAAAGTACCATCAACAAAAATACTAATTTGACCAGATGAGCTATTACGTGTCACGGCAATATGATGCCAATTATCATCCAACACGGAAGCAGTGCTGCATATCCCCACCCCAAACGAAGATAATGAAATTCCAAATGAGACCTTCCCTCCCGCGATCGAAATCCCATAATCTCCATAATCCCCTTCGCCATAAATATCGCGATCAACAATAATATTGCCACTAATCCAACCATCCGCTGTCGGGCTACATGCGGCCGAAGTGTTATCGGACTGTTTTGCTTTCATCCAAAACTCAATCGTCATAGATGTATTGCCAACATTGATCGGCTTAGAGGGCGTCAAAGCTATTTTAATGCGGTCGATATCATTAACGCCGTTGCCAAAAAATTGAATCGCATTATTGGTGCCAGGGCCAACGGATCCAACCGTAACGGTTACGGACTGAGAAGAAGATGTTCCTCCTACTCCCGTACACGATAATGAGTAAGTGGTGGTAGTTGTCGGACTAATAGATTGTGTGCCGCTGGTTGCTTTAGAGCCAGTCCATCCTCCTGAGGCAGTGCAAGATGTGGCGTTGGTGCTAGACCATGTGAGAGTGCTGGATTGTCCAGAGGTGATGCTTGTGGGTGAGGCTGAGAGTGAGACAGTTGGCACAGCTATTGGATTAAAATTAGCGGTGACGGTTGTGTTTGATGTCAGCGTCACCGTACAAGCGCCATTACCCGAGCAGCCTCCGCCTGACCAACCGGAGAAGCTGGACCCAGACTGTGGAGTGGCTGTTAAAGTTATTTGCGTACCGGATGTGAGAGCAGACGATGTGCAAACCGAGCCACAGTTAATCCCTCCCGCTGAGCTTGTAACCGTACCAGATCCTGTCCCGGATTTATTGACGGACAAGGTATACGTTTGAGGAGCACTAACCGTCACTGTGGTTGTTTGAGAAATAGATCCACCTGTGCCGGTACACGATAAAGAGTAAGAAGTTGTATTCGTAGGTAACACCGATTCTGATCCGCTAACTGCCTTAGAGCCATTCCATCCTCCTGAAGCTGTACAGCTTGTGGCATTGGTGCTAGACCAAGTTAAAGTGCTGGATAATCCACTTGTGATGCTTGTAGGGTTTGCTGAAAAGGAAAGTGTGGGCGCCGGGGTTGAAGCTGGCAAACTAAAAGAACGAATAGAAGTGTGGCAACCCGCATCGCCCATATTAGGATTATAGGAATAAACGCGCCAATAATAAGTCCTTCCCTGAACAAGACTCGCAGGACGGGGTCTGCCGCCCGAATAAAATTCATTGGTAATATTTGAATAATTCGTGTTAAGACTTGTCGTCCCTCCACCCGATCCGACTCCATTATTCCAATACCAAAGCATATTGGGATCTTCACTTAACTCAATCAGATAAGTGCTCCGACCCGCCGCAGCACTCCATGAAAAAGACGGCTGTGTTTGGCCTACCGGTAGCACAGCTCCATTTGCCGGTGCAGATAATGTGGAACAGCCTAAGGTAATTTGTACATCGACCCCCCCTACATGTCCTAAGTCCCAATTAAATAAAGGAAATGGCGTACCTTCAGTCGGATGAATAGCTCTTTCAGGATATGGCCCATTAACAGCATGAATGACATCAAACGAAACCGTGCCCGTACTGCTGTTATAAATCGCCTGACGGTCGGCTGTGGCAACAAGACCTGGCTGCTCTATCCAATCACCCGGAATAACCACATAGCCAATCTCCCCATTAGGACCTTTGTCTAAAATTCTCTTTTTTAAATTGATCTTGGTGTACTTAGGATTGCCAGCGGACTGAGCAATCGCAAAACCATCTAAAGCTGGCACGTATTGCCAATCCGTCGCAAAGGCTTCCATAAAGCTATAACTCGTATGCTGAGTCGAAGTAAAATCAGGCATTGAAACAAATGTCCCGGGCCCAACCAGCTCTTCAACCCCCGTTCTAAACGTAACATCTCTTGATCGTAAAATATACTGCCCGGCACCATTGCCCGGGTTCGAATTACGCCCTAGAGAATCCGTGTAATTCATATAGTAGTACCCGTCATTTGGTGTATAGGTTACGCTAGCCTGTCCTATGCCATAGCCCAGAGCCGGATTATTCCCAACAGCACTAAAGGGTCTTGCGGGAGATACAATAGGATCATTGCGAAATCGTTGGAAGGTGTAACCGCCATCGTTACTGACGGCAGCGCCAATACCACTTCGCTCCGGTATCGTCCCGTTACAAGGTTCGCTGCAACCGCCATAGTGCAAATAGTAAGTATTCCCTGTACGGATCACCGAAGGATCGCATACGCTCATCCCTTCCCAAGAAGATCCCGGGTTTTTTCGAAGCGCTACGGTTGCAGGGCTCCAGGGTCCTTGTAGTGACGGCGCCTCGGAATATAAAATTTCATCGCCAATCACATTAAAATAATTGCTGTCATAGTCCCCTTCTCCACACCACCACATCCGATAGCGCCCGTTGTCATACATAATGGTCGCCGCATAATCATAGGTATAAGCCTCCGGACGCTGCCTATCCGTCATGGGAAGAGGGCTAGAGCCTGTTCTTCGACTGCTGACATTTATAGTAGGGCCAACGCAGCTCGCGTCCGATGCATCTGTGGCACCGTCACAGTCATTGTCATATCCATCCGTACAACGAGCACCGCTTTCAGATGTAATCAATTCCCATTGTTCATTTGGGTTGCAACAATAGGGACCCTGCGGATTACCGGCCACAAAACGATTACCCCCGTAAGGATCATCGTTATCATTGGCCGTTGTGTTGCCCGCGCATTCACCGATAGACTCAAAAACATTAATCCCATTATCGTTGGAGTAACAAAGGTATTGATGGCCATTAATGGTTGCGAGATTCTGGCCATTCCCGAGCCAGGCATGATCAAAAGGTAAACCGTTTGGCCCATGTGCTGCGCCGTCCTTTTCCGAGTCACAATAAAACCATGAAGTGCCACCCACTGGATTTGAGGCTGCTACCACATCAAAATTGCCATCTCGAACGCTGGTATTGTGATCAATCGTATCGGGGACATATGA
Organism: uncultured Planctomycetia bacterium; assembly: GCA_964402785.1. Classification (GTDB taxonomy): domain Bacteria; phylum Omnitrophota; class Gorgyraeia; order 2-02-FULL-51-18; family 2-02-FULL-51-18; genus CAYODQ01. The sequence continues at coordinate 14,952 of CAYODQ010000041.1, read as the reverse complement.
AATTTTTCCAATATTCGAATTAGACGGGTAAACTCGAACCGAATTGTTATTCTCATTACGCTCGCATAAATAATCCATGGAGCTCCCGTTATGAAATACACTCCCATAATCCGCATCGCCGTCATCACCACAGCATCCGTCATCTGCCGACATGGAAGCAGGGCAGGACGAACAGCCGGGTACCGTAAACGTGGAGATTGGACCATGCACAGGAAATCCCGGCCGACCTGTAACCACTCGTGCTCGGTAAGTGACTCCGGGCATAAAATGTTGAGTCAGTGAACCAGGATTACCTTGTCCAATAGAAAATCCGCTCAATGAGGTTGTTGAGTAGCTAGCCGCTGAGGAAGAAACAACCACATTCTTGTTCCAAAAATTTGTAAAATTATCCGGACTCACATCAACGTAAAAACCAAAATCCGGACTCGGTGATCCCGTCCAGCCGATATTAGCCGAAAAACCAACCGATCCTGAACTCGCACAACTGGGTAGCCCAGAAAAAGTTGGCGCAGAGGGAACTGAAAATGTGGTGACAGCGCTATGGGGTGTCACAGCATCACCATTCCATATGCGAGTGTAATAAACAACTCCCGGCGTCAAAACAAGCGTACCTATGCTCGGTGTTGCGGGATATTGTCCGATATCACTTCCGTTGGTGGTCATCGAGAAGGTGGACGAGTTTACATTTTTATTCCAATGAGGTTGAGGAAAAGAGGGGTTTGTTGAGATATCAATAAAAAAACCATTGGCCGTAAGCGCCGTGCCGCTCCAACTAATCGTAACGGTATAAGCTCCACTTTGAGGCACAGGCGTTTGCACCGTAACCACGGGTTGGGACGTAGGTGCCGACCAACAAGGTGTATGGACAAAAAAGGATAAAAAAAGCCCTACATAAGTAGGGATAAAAAAAATGAGTTTTTGACTCTTTGTTTTCAATTCAACCTCATCTCTCAATCAAGATCACACCAAAATTATACATGTTTTAAAAACTATTTTCAAACTATATTGGAATGCGCTTTTTAAGGTCAACATTAATTATTGTAACTTATTTAAATTGAAATAGTTATGACTATTTTAAAGCAGATAAAATGTCTGCCTCATCACGGCTTTTCCAGCGAATATTAGCTTTGATCACTTCAATGGTTTGCCGGCACGTACGCTCTGTGCCGGGGATGGGATGCAACTTGAAAAATGCTTCTACATTTTTTAGATCCGTCTCTGAGATAAAGCCTCCTGCCGAACCCTCCAAAATATGGCCGAGCAAACCCACGCTGCCGCTCTTGTACAACTTTTCGAGCTTTTTCCAGTTCTTCTTCACATAAGACCAGTTTTGTTTGCGCGCCTTTTCATTGCCGCCGAATCCCGCCAGTAAAACATAGGTGTCTTGAGGTCGCACTTCCCCGCTCAAAGAAAAATCCAGCACGGTTTGGATGTCGGCCTTATTCCTAAAACGAGTCATAGCCCTTAGAACGCGAATCTTCTCTTCCTGCAATTCCGTTTTGCGATAAATATTCAAGAAAGCGTTTAATTCGGAAGCCGAGCCATTTTCTGCGGCAATTGCATAGACCGCGCTCCGAATATTCGGATCCAGATCGCCCGTCTTCAAATGGGAGCGGAATAAATTCTGGCACTCAGCGATAACCTCTATGTCGCCCCACCGGCCCATGCGGCTGATCATTAAAGATCGGCGCAGGATATCCATGTGTCCGTCGGTGTCTTTCTTAAACCAGCCCGAATTTTTCCATAGTGGGCCAAAAAGAGATAATGAGAATTTCTTTAGATCCTCTTGTGAGGTCTGCTTGCTTAAGATATTTTCAACACTTCCTAAAATACCCGCGATGAGCGCCCATAAATTGTAGTTGGTTTGATGGCGACAATTTTCTAGTACATTGAACACGAAAGACGTCCGCATAAAACCAGCCTTAGCTAAACTATAGGTATCGTCGACGAGACCGAGACAATCATTCACCGAAAGATCTCCTTTCAGCAAAGCGTCCATCAGTCGATCCAATAATTCTTTTGAATAATTGGCACGATAAAAACCACTTCGATCAGGATTCAATTTAAGCCAGCCGCCGTTCAAAGCAAAATCAGGAAGCTCGGCGGATCGCCTCTCAAGAACCGCTGCCCTTTTTTGGGCAGAACCTTGTACGATAGCCGTAATCGGCACCTTCCAGCTCATAGAACGCGTATCTTTGGATCCGTCAAAAATAAATCTGCGCTGCGACAATTGAATGGATCTCTTGGGAGTCACATCCACCGATACCACAGGATAACCTTCTTGCCGGGTAAAACTTGCCATGATGCCTTTGATCGGTTGACCCGATACCTCTTCCAGCGCCGTCCACAGATCGACTGTCTTTGCATTTTGATAAGCAAAGCGCTTTAGATACACGCGCAAACCCTTTTGAAACATGGCTTCGCCCAAAAAATGCTCCAACATGCGATTGACCGCAGAGCCTTTATTGTAGGTGATGTGATCGAAGATCTCTCTGATCTCGGAGGGATTTTTCACCGGGATTTCGATCGGATGACTGTTTTTTAACGCATCATCGTGAAGCGCTGTCAAATATTCGGCCGATACAAATTGATTCCACACATCCCACTCAGGAAATTGCGCATGCACCGCCTTGGGGCCCATATAAGAAGCAAAACCTTCGTTGAGCCAAAGATCGGTCCACCACTCCATCGTGACCAGATTGCCGAACCATTGATGCGCTAGCTCATGATCCACGACTTCTGCTACTCGCTGCTTGGCCTGAGCTGATGAATTTTTGGGATCGACCAGAAGAGCTGTCTCACGATAAGTCACAAGCCCCCAATTCTCCATGGCGCCGGATGCAAAATCCGGCAAAGCAACCATATCCATTTTGGGGAGTGCGTAGGGAATACCAAACCAGTCCGCGAAATAAGGCAGAGTATGAAGCGCTACATCCAAACTGAACAGCCCCTGCTCTTTTTTACCGGGTGTCGTGTACACGCGATGAAGCACACCATCACGATCCTTGGCTTCGACAAACTCAAGCTCCGCAACTACAAAACACAGCAAATAAGTCGACATAACAGGAGTCGCTTCGTAGCTGATGATCTTTTTCTTGATGTTGGGGTCATAAAATTCTTTTTCCACCGGCATATTGGAAAGCGCTGTGAGATGTTTGGAGACACGCAGAGCCGCTTTGAATCGCGCTTTAAGATCCGGCTCATCAAAACAAGGAAAGCAGCGTCTGGCATCTGTTGCCTCGAACTGAGTGGCCGCCCCCCACCTTTTTTCTCCATCGACCATGTAGGAGGTCCGATAAAAACCGTGCATCTTATCGTTGAGCTCACCGGTAAACTCGATCTGCAAAGAATAGTGGCCCGGCTTTATCTTATCCGCAAAGATCAAAGAGACTGTTTCGTATTTGGCATCATAGCTGATCTTCTTGGGAGCGTGAGCATACCGACCGGTGCCCGCATCCACCAAAAAAGCCTTTTGGATTTTGATATCCACTGCGTGAAGCGTGATACGATCCACGACTTTTGAGATCTGAATAGAGATCGTTTCGTGCCCAGAAAATGTGAACTTTGAAAGATCGGGCTCGATCTCGAGGTCATACAGAACCGGCTTAACTTCACGGCCTAGACGATAGGGATTTTGTGACATGAGCGTATTCTACCTTATAGATTTTTTTACACAAAACAAAAAACCGTGCAAACCTTGACGATTTGCACGGTTTTAAGTTAGACGTTATTACTCCGCTGTCAGTTTTCCACCTTCGATGCGAGAGCAAGTCTCGGCGTCCAGCTTGATCCATCCTTGGCCCTTGCAAGCATTCTTGCCGGCACAAGAATAACCTTTACCGTGGCAATCGCCCGTGCCTTTGCAGGCATTGATACCGTAACAAGGAACTGCTTCGGCGGCCTGTACGGGCGCTGTCGCGGATGCAGACACGGCCATCAAACCAGCGATTGAGGCTGCGACCAAAGCTTTCTTATTGACCGTCATTATTTTCTCCTTTGTTTAAATAAAACCTAAAGTTATATTTTCTTGATCGCGTCAGCCAATGCATTCGCAGCAACCGCCTTCACTGCCTCCTTGGCCGTTGGAGCTTCTTTGACCGGCTCTGCTGCAGCAGCCACGGGAGGTTTTTGCATAATGCCTTCGATCTCCAGTGAGATCTCCACTTCTTCGCCCAGCATCAAGCCGCCCTTATCCAATGTTTGGTTATATACCATGCCAAAATCCTTACGATTGATCTTGGTCGTAGCTGAGAACGCAGAACGCGTATTGCCCCACGGATCATCCACCACACCACCCAGCGTAACGTCGAGCACGATCGGCTTCTCCACCCCATGCATCTTGAACAAACCTTCGACCTTGGCGCTGGTCTCGGTCACCTCTTTCACACCGGTTGTTTTAAACTCAATCGTTGGATAGGTCTCAACTTCAAAAAAATCTTTGTTCAACAAGTGTTTATCACGGTCAGCGTTGTTGGTATCGATACTGGCAACCTGAATGACGCCAGACGCACTCCATGTTTCGGGTTTGCCCGGCTCATACTCCACTGTACCTTCGAATTTATTGAACTGCCCTTGCGTTTTGGATAAAAGGTGTTTGATCTTAAAGCTCACCGCAGAATGATCGACATCCACCTTATACGTGGCTGCGTACGCGGGTGCTACGACCAAACTCAAGACCACCAAAAGATAAAATAATTTCTGTTTCATCGCTCCTCCAATTAATGTTGACTCAAAAAATGCCTTTAAGGCATACCGGGTAGTATAAGAAAACGTTATGGATTAGGCAAGTATTTCGTCTATTCTCTTCTATTTAATTTTTTGCAAAAATGAGCTATGATAAGCACTATCAAACATGGCAGCCAACTCCGACAACATCAGCAAACCCAATACACCTGAGCGGCGGGACACGTTGCGGCGGAATATCTTCATTCCGATCGTATGCCGCGAACTGACAGCTGGTAAGGCAACCGGCCCCAACATACAAGTGGTGATTCGAGATATCAGCGAAGACGGTTTGAGCTTTAAATCCAAGACGATCTATTCGACGAACGTAAGCCTGATGTCTGAGATATTTCTACCGACTCGAAAAGTACCTATCAACCCTATTCTAAAGGTCGAACGCGTAGACTCGATCGTTGGCAGCGACAACTACATGATCGGCTGCGCTTTTGCGGATATTACGCCGGATGACAAAAAAGCTGTTTTGGAGTGTCTAGACAGTCTGGATCTGTATAAAATTTTGGATGAGGCCAAAAAAATAGAAGCCTCGGATATCCATTTGACCGTTGGCCATCCTGCTATTTTTCGTACCCGCGGCAGATTGAGTTATATGCAGTCTTCGGATATTCGCGAGGGCGAAGTTAAGGCGATGTTATACCCCCTTCTCACTGATCAGCAGATAGAGATATTCGAAAAAAACCATGAGCTGGATTTTGCCTTCTCCCCTTCTTTGGAATCGCGTTACCGCGTCAACATGCACATGCAGCGCGGTTTTACAGAAGCGGCGCTTCGCAGCATCCCTGCCAACGCCGCTAATTTTAGAAAACTCAATTTACCGGAAGAGCAGCTTCAAAAATTCTGCCGCGAAAAAGCGGGTTTGATCCTGATCTCCGGCAAAACGGGTGCCGGCAAGACCACCACCCTCACGACTATGATCGATTATGCCAACAGAGAGCTGGAGCGCGTGATCATCACGATCGAAGATCCTATCGAATACATCCATCGCAGCAAAAAAAGTGTCGTCAAACAGCGCGAGCTGGGCAGCGACACCGCATCCTATTCGGAGGCTTTGCGGCATTCTTTAAGGCAAGATCCGGATATCATCGTGGTGAGTGAGCTTTTGGACGGGGAAGCAGTGATGTCGGCGATCCGCGCAGCGGAAACCGGCCATTTGGTGATCGCCACCATCCATGCTCCCGATACGGCAGCCACGATCGAGCGCATTTTGAATTTGTTCCCACCCGAACACGGCAATAGCATTTGTCAGCAGCTATCCACGGTTCTTGTTGGCATCATGTTTCAAATGCTGGTGCCGGATAAAAAAGGACAGCTTGTAGCCGCAACCGAACTCATGGTCGTCAATAACGCCATCCGTAGCTGCATCCGAGAAGCGCGCATGTCACAGATCCATTTTACGATCCAAACAGGAGCGGCTCTTGGGATGTACACGCTGGACACTTGTCTGCGCAAGCTTCATGAAGATGGCGTGATCGAAGAGAAGATCTTGACCGAATTCACCACCCGGATGGGTTGACCGTAAACTAAGAAGCTTTTCCGATCAGATCGTGAATGCTCGCCAATAATTCTTTAAAATCGTTTGATTTCCCGATGACTCGGACATTTGGAGCGGGAGACTTGCTTTTGGAATGGGGCGCTTTAAGGCCTGTCAAAAAAATGATCGGGATATTTTGAGTGTCGGTGTCTTTCATGAGCTCAAGACGCACTTCCGTCCCACCAACATTGGGCATCATGATATCCAATATCATAAGATCGGGCTTGGATGATCTGGCTTTTTCGATCGCGCTTTCGCCATCCACAGCACACACCGTTTTAAAACCTTCGGCCTTTAGCCGACTCTCAAGAAGCTTGGCATAATCCGCATAGTCATCCGCGATCAATATTGTCTTAACCAAAACCACCTCCCGAAAATATCTTACAATGATAGGTTAGCAGATAATTTATAAATTTGTCCATCAAAGCAGGCCGTATACAACTCACCTTCTCGATCACGGCCGAACGAGGCAACAGGCACATCAGATTGGGCGATCTGTTTTGGCTGCGCCTTTTTTTTAGAGCCGTGACGATAAGCCCAAACCTTGCCCGTGACAAAATCAGCAAAAATATAAGCACCCTTAAGATCCGGCATCAACGAACCTTCATACACAAAACCACCCGTGACGCACATCCCCTCGGTACGGCCATACTCCACCACCGGCCTCTCAAGCCCAAACGATTTACAAAATGACCCCTCATAACAATGATCGGCTTCCATGATATTCCAGCCATAATTTTTGCCTTTTTGGACGATATCGATCTCTTCGTATTTGACCTGACCCACATCACCAACCCACAGCCGCCCTGATTTATCCCAACTAAACCGCCAAGGATTTCTGAGTCCATAAGCATAAATTTCTTCGCGCCAACCTTTTTTATTTCCTACGAAGGGATTGTCTGACGGGATCGTGTATTTTTTGTCGCCCTGCGATCGGCTCACATCAATACGAAGCATCTTTCCCAAAAGCTCAGAACGGTTTTGAGCTCTTCCCTGAGGATCCCCCTTGGCTCCGCCATCCCCCATCCCAATGTATAGAAAACCGTCCGGGCCAAATGAAACCTGTCCACCATTGTGATTGGAATAAGGCTGCGCTATTTCAAGGATGACCTCTTGGCTTTTTTCATCGGCCTGATCGGGATCCTCGGACGAAACTTTGAAACGAGCGATCACCGTGCGCAGCGGCTTGGCGGCCACGTAGTTCACATAAAAAAATCCATTCTGTTTGTAATTCGGATCAAATGCCAGCCCCAAAAGCCCTTGCTCATTGCGGTCAAAATCAACCTTGGTGCGTATATCCAAAAAAACCTTGTACGCTTTGACCGCGGGATCTTTGGGAAACACCAGAATGCGTCCTTGCTGTTCCACAACGAACATACGGTTCGAGCCATCCTGCGGCATCTGAATATCCAGTGGGTTTTCAAATTGAAGATCGGGAAAAGCGGAAGTTAGTTTTGCTGAATATTTGTTTATGTCTTTAGCGGACAAAGTCAAGGTCATTGTGGTCAGCAAAAAAAGAGCGACGAAAAATCGCTGCAAAACGATATAAGAGCACCTTGTCATGTGTATGATTATACAGTATTGTGTTAGCAAACAATTAAAGTAGGATTATATTTTGGTCAACAAAACTGGATTTTTGTACAATGATCGGTTTCTTGAGCATAATACGGGCACCCATCACCCCGAGAACAAACAGCGTCTGATCCACACGATAGACTATCTCCAAAAACAACCCTGGTATCATGAGCTCTCCCAAATAACGCCAAAAAAAGCTGAGATTGAAAATGTTTGCGCGATTCATACCCTGGACTATTTGAAACGCGCACAAAGCGCCTGCAAAAATCATGAAAAAAATCTCGATTCACCTGATGTTGCAATTTCAGAAGAGTCATTTGATATCGCTCTTTTGGCGGCAGGGGGCGGTTTGGAGTTGGCAGACCAGATCATGGCCAAAAAGATCCAAAATGGCTTTGCCTTGCTGCGCCCCCCAGGCCACCATGCCGAAAAAGAATTTGCGATGGGTTTTTGTATTTTTAACAACGCGGCGATCGCCGCAAGTCACTTTCAAGAAAAATACGGGCTCGAAAGAGTTTTGATCCTGGATTGGGATGTGCACCATGGAAATGGCACGCAACATACTTTTGAAGATGATCCTTCTGTGCTTTACGTGAGCCTCCACCAGTACCCTTATTATCCGGGAACGGGAGCTTCTTGGGAAATGGGTACAGGCAAGGGTGCGGGCGCTACGCTCAATTGCCCCATGAGAGCAGGTGCCGGAGACAGCGAATACCAAGAAGCATTCACAACAAAGATTATCCCGAAAATCCATGATTTTAAACCCGATGCCGTGATCCTCTCAGCAGGATTCGATGCACATGCCTGCGACCCACTCGGAAATATCAATTTGTCGACCAGTATGTATGGATGGATGACCGATCGCGTTATGGAGCTTGCCGACAAATACGCATGTGGCCGCGTCCTATCCCTCCTCGAGGGCGGCTACGACCTTCAAGCCCTTCCCGAATGCGCAGCAATCCACGTCGATCGACTTCAACGCTCTCTCACTACTTCATAGAAGAGAAAAAATAGCTTGAAGTTGACTTGCGTCTCCTATCCTGGTAAAAAATTAAATATCGAGCTTCTTTTCGATTAGCTTTTGTACGCTGGGGAGCATGCGGACTTTGAAGGTGCTGCCTTCGGGTTCGTCGAGGCGGTCGAGCACATCGGCTTGGCGGTAAAGTGTATCGGCTAGGCCAAGTTTGTGTTTGGGGATGAAAAGTGTTTGCACGATCCACTCCCCGCTCAGTTTGGAGGCCATGAATTGACGAAGCTCTTCAATGCCTGTGCCTGTGGTAGCTGAGACGAAAATAAGATCATCCACTCCATTTTTGACGTGGCCATTTTGAGCACGCTCAAGCAAACTTTTGGCTGGGTCTTCGATGAGATCAGCCTTATTCCAGATCGTGACCACTTTTTTGGGATCCACGCCCAAACTCACCAATACCTCCTGAACTGCTTTTTGAATATGCCCAATATCGGGCCGACTGGCATCCATCACATGTAACAAAAGATCCGCATGCACCGCCTCTTCGAGCGTCGCCTTAAATGACTCGATCAAATGATGCGGAAGTCGCCGGACAAATCCGACCGTATCCGCCATAAATGCTTTTTGATTGCCCGGCAACTCCAGAAGACGCGTGGTGGTGTCCAGCGTCGAGAATAGCTGATTCTTCACAAGAGTACCAGACGCCGTTAGACGGTTGAACAAACTCGATTTCCCAGCGTTGGTGTAACCCACCAAAGCGACCATCGGCCATTCTTTTTCTTTTTTCTTTTGGATCGCTGTGAGACGCCGATGATCCAATTCTTTAAGCTCGCGCGTAAGCCTCACGATCTTCTCACGAATACGCCGACGATCAATTTCTAGCTTCTGTTCACCCGGACCGCGTGTACCCACACCGCCGCCTAACCGTGAAAGATCCACACCCTGTCCCGATAATCGCGGCAGTCTGTATTTGAGCTGCGCCAACTCCACCTGAAGCTTACCCTCCACGGATTTGGCGCGCTGGGCAAAAATATCCAGGATAAGCTGGGTGCGATCGATGGTTTTGACCTCTATTGCTGCTTCCAAATTCCTCTGCTGTGTCGCTGATAAGTCATTATCAAATACGATCACATGCGCCTTCTCCGCTTCTGCGAGGATTCGAAGCTCTTCCACCTTACCGCGGCCCAAAAGAAGCGGCGCATTCGGCTCACGCTCAAAATAGATAGCACTTTGCATGACTTGAAGCCCGCAAGCGCGCGAGAGCTCTTCCAGCTCTTTTTGCGCATCGTGAGCATCGCCATTTTTTTTCATATCCAGCGTGACGAGAATAGCTCTTTCCCTCATGCACCCACCCGAGCCCAGTCTTTTAATATTTTTGCAGCGATCTGTTTAGGAGTCTCGCGCAAGGCCACGGGTATCATCCGCACCTCTTTTTCGTGTCGAAACCAAGACAACTGACGCTTCGCATAATTACGCGTATGCTGTTTCAAGAGCTCCAATGCCTCCTGCCATGTTTTTTGCCCATCCAGATAGGCGCCCACTTCGCTTAGACCCAAAGCCATCGATGCCGTACGGCTTAATTTTTTACGGGCCAATTTTTTAACTTCTTTGACAAGCCCCGCCTTCACCATCAGATCCACCCGTGAGTTGATGCGCGTATAAAGATCCGCACGATCGCGATCCAAAAAATATATGGGATCCAAATACTGTTCACGCACCCCTTTACGAGTCGGCTGCTGCTCCGAAATAGGCTTGCCAGTCAGTTCATAAACTTCCAAAGCACGGATAAGCCGCCTGGCATCATTGGGATGTATCTTTTGAGCCGCAGCTGCGTCTACCTTTCGAAGCTTGTCATACAAAAACCCGGCACCCATTTTTTCATGCAAAGTGAGTAATTTTTTTCGCAGTTTAAGATCGATCCGATCATCCTCGTGCTCGAATAAACCGTACAACAACGCACGCAAATAAAGCCCGGTGCCGCCCGTGATCAGCGGCGTGCGGCCATTTTTGAAGATCTGCTCGATCTTTTTGAGTGCGTCTTTTCTAAATTGCGCTGCATTGTATTCTTTGCTGGGATCCAAATACGAAACAAGGTGTGCGCGAAGTTGTTTTTTTTGAACCGTGGTCGGCGCCTGAGAGACGATGGGCATCCCTCGGTAAACCTGCATGGAATCACAAGAGATCGTCTCGATAGGAAGTTTCCTGGCAATTTCACAAGCAACCGCTGTTTTGCCCGAAGCGGTCGGGCCGGCCAATATCAGAAGGCGTCTCTTATGGGACAATTTTGGTGGGATATCCTTCTTTTTTAAGTTTGCGCTCCAGGATCAACGCGTCGTGTTTCGATACAAAAGAACCCACCCGCACCCTAAAAATTTTACGAGCATCATCTCCCATGACCCGCGCATCGTAATTGACACGCAAAAGACGGCTTGTCAGCTGCTTGGCATTTTTCTCTCTGGAAAATGAACCTACTTGGACACTATACAAAGGCGTCTCCACAATGCTCATCTGCTGCAATGGCTTGGCCTGTGGCGGCGTATACAAAGCGGGAGCCGGCTCTTGGATCACGCGTGACGGCATCGGCTGCTTCTCACGCATGCGCATACGAACTATATCCGCTTCATCAAAAAAAGGATAATTCTTCAGGGCGTTTTGATAAGCTCCTGTATCCCCTGATGTAAAATAATATGAGTCTCCCAGGGAATAGGCGGCTCGAGCCTTGATTTCCGGCTTCAAGCCCTGCCGCTCCAATTGGATCAACAGAGATCGAGCCTCCTCCGTACGGTTTAATTTCAACAAGCTAAGCGCTCTGATATACAGCATCTCATCGTATTCGGGGTGTGAGTGAGAGCGCCCAAGAAGGGGCTTGGTCATTTTATCCACTTGCGCATGGTCTTCCCTTAGGAACACTGCCATCAATTTTTCTTCTGACAAATGACTGCGCTCCAGCACGCGCTCGGCGGCATTCAACCGATTACGCTCTTTCTTGGTTTGCATGGGACCAATGGTGACAGCTTGAGCGGAAAATGACGAAATGAAAATAAAAAGAAAAGTAAAAAAAATCGACTTATTAATTTTCAAGAAGCGTCCCCAATAATGTCTCATCTGATACGGAGTCGATACGAACCTTTCGCAGCTGGCCGGTCAGATCTGCGTCCGATGATACCACCACTCTCTTAAATGAACGAGTGCGGCCGTGATACCTATTTTCATCACGACGAGTAGCCGCCTCGAACAGCACTTCATCCTCTTCATGGATCAGCGCTTGGTTCTTCTTAAAGGACACAGCTCTCTGAGCCGCCTGCGCCGCGTGTAAGCGACGCTTTTTTTCTTCTTCAGACACATCGTCTTTTAATTTTAGGGCGGGAGTCCCTGGCCTGGGCGAATACGTAAAAATAAAAGCACTGTCAAAATCGGCTTTTTCGATCAAAGAAAGCGTGTCCTCAAAATCCTTCTCGGTCTCCCCTGGAAACCCAACGATAAGATCCGTGGAAAGGCTGCCCTTGGGCACGAATTGCCGGTATTCAGCCACCTGATCCAGATACCATTGGATCGTATGTTCTCTTTTCATCCGGCGCAGCACCGCATCTGATCCGGACTGCACGGGAAGATGCAGCTGTTCACACACCATCGGAAGATCGCGCATCATTTTAAAAAGACGCGTGTGGGCGTCTTTGGGATGGCTCGTGATAAAACGCAGCCTGGGGATCTCGGGGCAAGCTTCCTGGATCCTCTCAAGTAGTCCCGCAAAATCGATCTGCTCCTCAAGCCCCTTGCCGTAAGAATTCACATTTTGCCCCAAGAGCATCACATCTTTGAAACCGCGCGCGGCCAGATCTTTCATTTCCTTGAGGATGCTCTCCGAGTGGCGCGAACGCTCAACCCCCCTCGTATAAGGCACGATGCAGTACGTGCAGCGATGATCACAACCCTTCATAATGGTCACATTGGCTTTGATATTGCCGTCGCGATAGAGAACGCCATCCAAACCATACTCATCGTCCATACGATCTATAGCGAGCTTGGGCTGGCGCTTGACGAGGATCTCTTCCACCAAATCCGAGATCTGGCTCAGATTGCCGGTACCGCAAACCAGATCGATCTCGGGATTTTTTTTGAAAAAATTCTTGCCGTGCTCCTGCGCCATACAGCCTAATATTCCGATCACAAGATTAGGGTTCTTCTCTTTGAGCTTCCCAAAAGTCCCCATACGCCCAAATATTTTCTGCTCCGCGTGGTCGCGTATGCTGCAAGTGTTGTAGAGAATGACATCCGCCTCCTCAAAAGAAGGCGTCGTCTCATACCCGCGATCCATGAGAAGCCCCGTCACGGCCTCCGAGTCACGTTCGTTCATCTGACATCCAAAACTTTTCAAATAGAGCTTTTTCATCTAAGCATCAACTGATGTAGGACGGCCATTTCCTAAGATCTTTTCCACCTTTCTCCACTACTTTTCGCCACCAGGCTTCCGACTTCTCTGCATCGTATTTTGCATTGACCTTTGTCCCATACATGGCGGCCATGTATTGCATGGCACTGATAGAGCCTTGGTTCGCCGCTTCTTCGACCAATACCTCACCTTGCGGGTCTTCCTTCGATGCCAAGAGCCTCCCTAAATGATACTTGGCATCGATATCGCCCTCTTTGGTCAGTTGGCGCAACATCTCAATAGCTTTATCTTGGTCGGCTTCTACACCCCACCCAGCGTAATACCATAATGCTAGGTCTACCCTGGCTTTGAACAGACCTTGATCGGCTGCCTTTTGCATCCATCGAAACGCTGTTTCCGATCTCTTCTCTTCCCCTTCAAAACAAACCCCAAGGTTCCAAAGATACTGATGAGCGAGCGCAAACTGAGCAGAGGCATCTCCTCTCTCGGCATTGCTCCGCATCTCAATCAACTCCGCTTCGGTCTTGTCGCATTTGAGAGGCACCGAATAGGCAAAAGCATTCGCACATGTAATAATAATTAGTGCTGGGATAAAGCTTGGCATAACCCGTCCGCAAGCACGCGAAAAAAATGTATCGCAGTCTCGGAACAATGGCCATCCAAATGTTTGGAGAAAGAGTTTTTTACTCATAGAATTTTAAATGAACCGCGCTTTGCGTACGATTTTATTGGCGGCTTCGAATAGCTTCTTATCCGAGGTTACAAAAATATCCGCTTTGGATAGTAAGCCGGATGATAGCTGTATTGCATCCAAACTTTTAAGCCCAAACTTCCTCACGATCTCAACCGCTTTCTCATCCAGACTTTCATTCCATTCCAAACAGGCAAAAAAATCAAAATCCTTTTTAGCTTCCGAAAGCACAGCCGAGAACTGCTCACTTGAAAGCGAACCATCCCGCAACCGTTTTGATAAAGCAGAGTTGAGCTCGACCCAGGTCACCGGGGACACCACGATCTCGGAAGCTTCTTCAAACAACCTCTCCAGCGCCGCCGAGCCTTCATCCTGAATATACCGCTTAAACAGCGACGAGGTATCTACAAACAATCTCAATACCTTTCTTCCCCCCGCATCTTAGTCACAGTCTTCGATAGAGACTCTCCTTTGATACGGATCCGCTGGATCGGCCGCTTCCACGAAGGCTGCAGCACATTTTCATTGTGAGGAACAATATCAGCCACCGGCTTATTTCTCTCCATTACCGTGATGCGCTCCCCCTTTTTGACAATCTTAAGATAAGCCGAAAAATGATGCGTCAGCTCCCGAATATTGATCGATTTCATCGTATATCCTCCATGCTGTAAGTATAACATATGTTAGACAATATGTCTAACATTATACCTCTTATTTTCAAACACATCCAATACCTTATTGCAATTTTACTTATTTGGGGTTTATTTTTTCTTCCGTCATCCTGCATTGAGCTATCACCTCGTGCGCTTTGTTATAAAGTGGCGCAAGCGATGATCTTCCTTCTCGAATATCAGCTTGAGATGCCGTGGCTTTATATAACCCATCAAACGTACGAAAATAAAAAACACACTCTCCTTTGGACGGTAACGGATGCTCTTTGGTCGGCTTAGCCTGGTCAAGAAAGTCTGCCGCTTGCCGAATAAAGGCGTTGGATGCGTTGCGCGGCCCATCGTGCTCTCCCATGCCGATAATTCCACCGCCATTTCCGAAATAAA
>CAYODQ010000040.1:0-18778 GCA_964402785.1 uncultured Planctomycetia bacterium | reverse complement strand
TCTCTTCAACCCCTCTTCCACTTATATCAAAAATCAGTGGGCGGAAGAGGATTTGGCGCCCTCCGCGCGTCACTTCGTTCGCCGCGCTCCGGGTCGGCCATTCGCTTGCCTGTCGCGCCGACATAACGGCGCTTTTCCCGCCTGGGCGGGCGGCAAGCTCTCTTCAACCCCTCTTCCACTTATATCAAAAATCAGTGGGCGGAAGAGGATTTGAACCTCCATGGGTTGCCCCACAAGCTCCTAAGGCTTGCGCGTCTGCCAGTTTCGCCATCCGCCCTCAAAAGCCCGCTCCTACGAAAATTGTGCGCCGCGTAGGATTCGAACCTACGACCCGCTGATTAAGAGTCAGCTGCTCTACCAACTGAGCTAGCGGCGCGAAATCCTTGACCGACTCTTCATGGCATGGAGCTAAGCCGGATATTCTATACAAAATCTTCTAGCCTGACAAATTGTTTATGAGACATCAAAATGCGCCCAGCAGGACTCGAACCTGCGACCTACTGGTTCGAAGCCAGTCGCTCTATCCAGCTGAGCTATGGGCGCGCAAGCACCCATCATACCACAACACATCCTCCCCTAGCTTTGGGCTTAAATATCAGAAAGGCTCGCTTTTGCCGGTAGGCAGGATGAATTACTTTCATGTACTTGGGAAAACGAGTCACGGATGCAGCCTTCAAAGAGATATGAATCATAAGCCGATAAGGGATATCTCCCTGAGGAGTCTCCGAAACCCCCGAACCGCACGGAGCATCTTTATTATTCATAGGTGAGGGGGTGAGCGAAGCGAGGCCGCTCGCAGGGCGGCCGGAGCGTATCCGAAGGGAGATATCCCTTGGCGGCTTTCATGTATCTCTTATTTAGGGTGGATTCTTGGGGAGTTGGGATTTATTTGGAACCCAACATCTTCTTCAAGCTCTCCGCCGCATCCTGGCTGGACGCATTTTTATTAGCCGCAATACTTTTCGGATCCGAAGCCGTTTGAGCCGGAGATGACGCATATGAAAAAAGTACAGCGAATGTAGCGTCTTTCATTTTCACTGACAACCACAAAACCTCCGATTTGATCCAATGATGCACCGATAGATCACTTTCTCCAGACACCACCGTGGGCAAACTCAAATTGATCGTATCCACTTCGCCCGAGAGCTTGGTCTTCACAAGCCCACCGATAATGTTTGCCATCTCCCCCATGCCGTCGATCATATCTTGAGATTGTGCGGCGACCGCAGATCCGAGCATTTTAGATACCAAAAAGCAGGCAGTTTTCTCGCTGGCGGCAACCACCAACGACGAGCTCAGCGACCCAGACAATCCTATCGAAGCGATCACTTGATTTCCCTTTTCGGCGGACGCAGAAGTGGTTTTCTCAACCTGCGGCTTTTCCGAAAAGACCATCTCGATCACTTCCTGTACCGCCGCTAAAACAATTTGCTCATACTTCGTATTGATCGTCATGGGATTAGGTCACTTTATGAATGCGGACACAACGTTCTTCAGCTGATCCGGGGTGAACGGTTTAGTTACATAGCCAACCAGCATGGGGTATTTCATCTTCGCTTCTTTCATTTTTGCTTCCGTACCTTCGGTGGTCACCATGACCACAGGAATGCTTGAAAGCACCGGAACTTTACCAACTCCCTCGATAAAATCAATGCCGGACATCACCGGCATGTTCCAGTCGCAGAGAATCAGTCCGATATCCTTAAAATTGGCGCCCAGGACCTGCACGGCTTCCTGGCCATTACCCGCTTCGAGCACAGGATTGCTAAAACCCGCTTCTTGGATCGTCCTCATGATCATCTTCCTTTGCACACCCGAATCATCCACAACCAGGATCTTCATAGTTTCATCTCCTCTAATTATTTGTGCGGTGACTCCATCGTCACATCCAACCTCATCATCTCAACACCATCATTGGTGAAAATGATCTGATATTTATTGTGTATCGACAGATCGATCTTTTCGTTCACATCCTTAAAGTAATTGATCGGCACATCGATCTGGATCTCCCCATAATCGAGGTTTACCAATTCCTTTTTGAAACCGCCGGCGACCACATTGCAAAACTCACCGCAAATATCCAGCACATCCGCATCGGAAGCACCGGGACCAATACCGTAGTTCTTTGAAAAAAATGCCTGGATCTGCTCCGAGGTCAGGAATATCACGATGACACCTTTGGCCCACTTCTTCTCTTTTTGGTCGAATTTCACGATCGA
The DNA here is from genome assembly GCA_964402785.1 of uncultured Planctomycetia bacterium. Taxonomy (GTDB): domain Bacteria; phylum Omnitrophota; class Gorgyraeia; order 2-02-FULL-51-18; family 2-02-FULL-51-18; genus CAYODQ01. The sequence continues at coordinate 16,559 of CAYODQ010000040.1, read as the reverse complement.
GGTGAATGTGCCCTTGGACGCCTGCACTCTGAATTCCGGTACCGGTTCCCAATTCACGGACGGCATTTCATTCAAACTGATACCTCCCATGGTCGAGACAGCTTTATTGACCGAGCGCATGGCGCTGGTCGCGATATCGATGATATTGAGATTTTTGGTCATATTTTCTTCTCCTGCCTATAAATCATGCGTGTGCTAAAAGTTCACCTGGGATATTTTGTAAACTCACGATCAGATCGCAAGCGCCGATAGCTGCGGCTTCTTTGGGCATCCCATAAACTACGCTGGATGCTTCATCTTGCGCGATATTGAACGCTCCGCTACGCTTCATCTCCAGCATCCCTTCGGCGCCATCGGATCCCATACCCGTGAGCATTACACCGATGGCGTTGGCTCCGGCAAATTTGGCCACAGATTTAAAAAAAACATTCACTGAGGGACGATGATGGCCCACAACAGGCCCGTCTTTTATTTGCACCATATATTGCGCTCCAGACCTAGCAAGCAGCATATGCCGATTTCCCGGCGCTATCAACGCCACTCCCGGCCTGATCTCATCCTGATCCACCGCTTCCCTAACCTCAATCTCACAAAGAGAGTTGAGCCTGTCCGCAAATTTTTTGGTAAAGTCTTGCGGCATATGCTGGACGATGCAAATCCCGGGGGAATTTTTTGGCATCCTTGTCAGCAAGGCTTCCAAAGCTTGTGTCCCGCCCGTGGAAGCACCGATAGCGATGACCTTATTGGTTGTTTTGGTCAAGCTAAGTTTATTTTTCGAATACTCGCAAAAGGGCTTTGAGAGATACTTCTTCATATTGACCTGATAGGCTGCTTTGATCTTCTCGATGAGCTGAGCTGACATATCCGCTACGGTGTATGCCGCCCCCGGTTTACACATCACATCGACTGCGCCTGCATCCATCGCTTCAAGCGCCAACTCGGAACCCTTGGGTGTTAATGAAGAGACGATGATCACGGGCATCGGGTGGGATTCCATCAACTTTTTTAAAAAAGCGATCCCATCCATGCGGGGCATCTCAATATCCAGCGTGATCACGTCAGGATTTAGCGTAACGATCTTATCCCTGGCCACATAGGGATCCATGGCCGAGCCGACCACCTCGATCCCGCTGTCCTTGGCCAACTCCGTTTCGAACGTTTTGCGGACAACTGCCGAGTCATCTACTATCAGCACTTTGACGCTCATATTTTCTTCTCCGAATCCTCGATGGACGCGAGGATCACCTGATCCTCCGCCAGCACCTGAAATGAGTTGGATGAGTCCGACACTTTAAGCCACTCTTCTAGCGACACCTCCACGACATCGGGAACTCCCATTTTAAACACGGGGCCGTCCCCGTATTCATTGGTAAGATAATGGCCGCCGGTCAGATTGGCCAACTCGCTCAGCGCGTCTTTACTTTGTTCCAGTGCAATAGAAGCATCATCCTCAAGTCCGATCACATTCCGGGCTAATTTTTCGCACCATTTGAGAGGGGCCAGTACTTCGATATTCCCTTTACGGCCATTCCCCTCGAATGCGATAGACGCCTTGAAACACCGGTCATGCAGCGCCCAACGTTTTTTGCCCATGGTCGGCTCCACCATCAAAAAAGACCATTGCTCCAGCGATGTTATCAGCGCCTCCATCAAAGATTGTTCGATGCGGTTCATTTTGCCTCTCCCAAAACAGCCGTTATAAGTTTTTTTAGGTCTTCCGGCGCAAATGGCTTGCGAATGAACCCCGCAACACCCATGGATCTGAGCTCATCCAATAGCGCCTGGCTTCCTTCCGTGGAAATAACGAATATGGGAATTTTTATAAGCGCAGCATCTTCTTTCATCTTGCGTATCATCTCCACGCCATTCATCACCCTCATGTTGATATCGGCAAATACGATACTCATGGGCTTTTCTTTCATGAGCTCCAAAGCCTGCTTTCCATCAGCCGCTTCACAGATCTCGTCAAAACCTACGCCCGTCACAGCCAGCGTTTTCTTGATCACTGCCCGGACAATACTTGAATCATCTACGATTAGAAATCGTGTCATTTATAACTCCTTCTCGATCTGCTCGGTCTTGACGATGACCTTGCCAGAATCCATGAATAATATAAGCGTCTTGGGTTTCAACCCATTGACATCCGAACCTTGCAAAACGAGGTCGTTTTTCCATAGAACCTTCCGGCATACGGTAAAATTTCTCTGGCCAATATTGAATATCTTCTGTGTGTCCATCATAGCGCCTGCTCCGGCAGCCTTGATAATAAGACGGCTCTTTTGGGCCCCCTTCTCGATCAACTTGTTCAAAAACAGCACAAGCCCCGTATCCACGAACATGCAAGGATTTAGGGCTGCCTTATCCTGATCAATGGTCGACAAGGGCAGCAGGCAATGGATCATCCCGCCCACTCGGCTGACCGGGTCAAAGGCTGCCACACCGACGCATGAACCCAGGGATCGTGCGACCAAATATTCCTGAGGATTGGATGAGAATTTCATCTCAGCGATCCCGACACAGACCTCCTGCAAAGATGTTTTCATCGCTTAGCCGCCTCAGCTGCTTTCATGTAAACGGAAATAGAATGTGTTTGAAGTTTATGAGGGATGGAAACAAGGTTCTCCGTGTGGCTGACGATCAAGAGCCCCTGCGGAGCCAAAAGCCTGTAGAATTCATCCAAAAGTGTCATCCGAACCGTATTGTCGAAATAGATCATGACATTCCGGCAAAATATGCAATCAAAAGGCCCGCTCATCGGGTAAGGTGCTGATGATAAATTAAGGCGGTTAAATGATATTAGTTTTTTTAAAGAGTCTTTGACAAGCACTTGATGCTCACCGTGATCTTCGCTTTTGAGCGGCACGAAATATTTGCTGCGGTACAAGGGCGGCACGGTTTGAATACCGGATGCGCGATAGATCCCTTCTTTGGCAACTGCCAACACCTTCGTGGAAATGTCCGTTGCCAAAATGCGGGTATCATGCGGATTGCCTTCCAAAGTCTCCAACAGTGTCATGGCGATCGAATATGGCTCTTCGCCCGTCGAGCATGCCGCACTCCAGATCCTAAAACGCCGCTGCCCCGCTTCATAACGCGCGCGCAAAAACTCTGCTAGCGTATCAAAATGATCACTTTCTCTAAAAAAATGGGTGACATTGGTAGAGATCGCATCCAAAAAATGAACAATCTCATCCTCAGAAGAAGAAGACATTAGATATTTAAGGTACGCCTCTTCACTGCCCATTTTTAAAATTCGCATCCTTTTACCGATGCGAGCTGATACAAGTGCGATTTTGTCTTCTGATAAACTGATCCCACTTTTGTCATAGATCAACTCGCGAAATTTTTTGAAAGTATGAAGTTCCATTATTTCACCGCCAAGCCCAGGATACCGGTCACATCCAAGATCAAGCCGACGGTCCCATCCGGCATGATGGTGGCGCCCGATAAACCGACCGTATCCTGAAACATCATGCCCAGAGGCTTGATGACGGTTTGCTGCTGCTCCATGATCTCATCCACCACCAGAGCGGCGCGCCTGCCATTGCTTTCGACGATGACCAACATGAGTTCCCCTGAAACTTCCTCATCTTGATCTTGTGAACTGAATATCTTGCCCAGCCTATGCACCGGGATCAGAGAACCTCTTAAATTCAATGTCTCCGCCTGGTCGAACGCTTTGCTCACATCTTCCTTTTTAGATTTGAGGAATTCCAAAATAGACAGCCTGGGAATAATACCGGTCTCGCTTCCCATTCTCACAACAACACCTTCAATGATAGCCAGTGTCAAAGGCAGCGAAATACGAAATGTCGTCCCTTGCCCTTTTTTAGACTCGATCTCGATCTCACCGCGAAGCTCCTCCACATTCCGTTTCACTACATCCATCCCCACGCCCCGACCAGACACATCGCTGATCTCTTTGGCCGTCGAAAAACCGGGAAGGAATATCAGATTGTAAATTTCCTTTTGTTCGAGCTTCTGGTCTTCGCGTATCAATTTCTTCTCGATCGCTTTGGCCAGGATCACCTCGGTGTCCAACCCCTTTCCATCATCTGCAATCTCGATATAAACTCTGCCGCCCTTGTGATAGGCGCTTAGGGTAACCGTTCCCTCTTCCGGTTTCCCGTCGGACCTTCTTTGGGAATTCTTTTCGATGCCGTGATCGCAGGAATTGCGTATCATATGGATAAGCGGATCTCCGATCTTTTCAATGACGTTCTTATCCAGCTCCGTATCCTCGCCCGACATGGCAAAACGTATCTTTTTGTCGGTCTTTTTAGAAAGGTCTCGAACCAACCGGGCCATTTTTTCAAATGTGGCTCTCAGCGGCACCATACGAAGTGACAGCGAGATGGATTGCAAATCCTTGGATATCCTCTCAAGATGCCGCAGATGCCTTATCTGCCTCTCACATGCCAAGCCCATCGAATGCAGATCCCGTGACACCATCGACTGAGCGATCACAAGCTCACCTATGGTATCCACCAATAGATCCAGTCTCTCTGTGTCCACCTTGATGGACTCGCGCACTTTCATCTCGGCCTTCGGGACCGCTTCACCCTTTTGCTCGCGCAAAGCATGCACCACATCTTTGGGGGCAACGAGTTCGGACTGCACCAGAATCTCGCCGATCTTCTTCTCATTGTCCGCGATCTGTTTTTCAAGAGCGCGGGCCAGCTGATCGGGTGTGATCTTTTGCTGATCCAGAAGAATTTCGCCGATCGGGTTCGGATTGGCCTTGGGATGGCTCACAGGGCCGAGGTTGACGCCGACCGCTGCATTTCTGACCCGCATCACCACCTGATCCACTGTCAGATCCGGATGCAAGATACAATCTTTGGAAAGTGCCGCGTGGACATCATTCATCCTGGACTTTAATTTATCGATCGCTTCCAGCGTCACGTCCACTACCACACCCTCGAACTTGATCTTTCCCTTGCGGGCCAGATCGAGAAGCGATTCCGATTCGTGCGCCAAAAGAAGGATATCTTGTAAGTTGAGCATGCCGGATGATCCCTTGACGGTGTGAAAGGAACGAAACACGCCATTAAGATGATCTTCGTTCGATGGATTCGTTTCCAATGCCATCACCCACTTTTCGGCATTGGCCAAATGTTCAAGGCACTCTGTGGCGTACTCCGCCAGAAGATCTTTATCGACCAACTCGACGGGTTTAACGACGGGTGCTTTGTCTTTTTTTTCCGATAGAACGCGGCTTATCAATTCGGAGCCTTGTTCAAAATCTCTTTTGCCACCGCGATGCACCCAATTGAAAAATTGTCTCAACCAGTCACAAATTGCAAGCACGTCGTCCACGATCAGCTCGGCTTGTTTCTGATCCAGATATGTCTCCGCATCGTGACAAACACCGGATGCTTCGGTGAAACCCAGCACACCGCATTCACCTTTAAGATTATGCAGATCTCCCTTGATCTCTATCAAAAGCGCTGCATTCTTGGTCTTTTCGAATGATAAAAGCAGCGCTTGAATGCGATCGAGTGTCCCGGGACATGAAGAAAGAAACTCACTTATCAAAGATTCGTCCACGCCCACAGGGAGGTTGACCGCCAATTGCATCTCTTCGACTGATTTTGCAAATGAGATGATCAGGTTTTTTTTAGCCTGACCCTTCAAGGTGAAGATCTTCTCGGCAATATCCTTAAGAGCAAGCGCTTTAGATTCAAGCTCGGGCTTATCAGATGTCTTGAGTGCGGCTGCCAGCTGCAAACATATGTCGATCAAACTTTGCAGGGATGCTTTGTCATCGCTATTCAAAAGCAGGCAACCTTCGACCAGTTGGTTGACTATTGCCTTCGGGTCCATATCAATCGTGACCTTTTTTAATATTCACTCTTATCATCATTTCGCCTCTAAAATTCTTTCAATTCTTTATCATCCAGCGGTATGATCTGGCTGGGTTTGGATGATCTGGATTTACCGTTAGATCCGTTGGCATGATGCAGTGCCATTGATTGTTTGACTTTGCCCACCATGCTGACGGGGCCGCTACCTTGGGCTTTGGTCTGCATATGAGGCTGAGTCGGCTCTACACTTTGAGGCTTTTTGGCGTTCTGCTTGGAACTTGCCTGATGACCGGATCCTCCATAGATCACCTTTTTGAGGTCAACGACAACCTCGGACATACTGACCGCTTGAGCAGTGAGCTCTTCGGCTGCCGCATGAGACTCTTCGGCGGCAGCGGAGTTGGACTGAGTGACCGTGTCCAGTTGGGTGACCGCTACATTGATCTGACTAATACCTTTGGACTGCTCATCACTGGCGGCTGAGACTTCAGAGACAAGCTGAGCGGCTTTTTGGGCATTGGCTCTTACCTGCTCAAGCGCTTTGGAGACTTCCGTTGAGACATTCACACCATTCTCAGCCAGCTCTTTGGATTTTTTGATCTTTTGAGCCGTATCTTTAGCCGATTCAGCAGATCTGCGGGCTAGGTTTCGGACTTCTTCAGCTACTACCGCAAAACCTTTACCTGCATCTCCTGCTCGGGCTGCTTCAACGGCAGCATTCAAGGCCAAGAGATTGGTTTGAAAAGCGATCTCATCGATGGTCTTGATAATAATTTCAGTCTCATCGGAGGATTTTTTGATGTCATGGATAGCTTGAGCCATCTTTTGCATGAGAAGCACACCCTCTCCAGAGACTTTATTAACTTCATCCGTTAAATGATTGGCCTGTTTGGCATTGCCTGAGTTCTGGCTGGACATGGAGCTGATCTCTTCTAGAGAGGCAGCGGTTTCTTCCAGGGCGGAGGCGGATTCAGCAGCACCTTGTGAGAGCGACTGGCTGGATTTGGCCATTTGATCGGAAGAAGAAGTTACTTGTTGAGATCCGGCATCTAGGCTTTGGATGGCTTTGGTGAGAGGGCGAATAATTGATATAGCTATGGTCCATGCAAAAATAATCACAACGATCACGCAAATGATCGTGATCAAATAAACCGCGTATTCAGCATCCTTTTCGACTTTTTCGGTACGCGCAACTGTTTCATCGGCCTGCTTTTCAATCGTCTCACCCAACGCAAACATGCTTTTTTCTAATTTTTCAAAACTTTCTTGCATCTCAGGAAGCAAAGCCAATGCTTCGTCTTTCTTTCCCTCAATAGCTAAATCCACAACTCTTTCGATCATGCGCGTATAAATATCTATATCAGGGCGCACGATCGAAATTTCATGCTTCACGTTCTCGGACAGGGGGAGCTTGTCTAATTCATTGATATTCGTCTTGAAATTTTCTTTAAATTCGGACAACTCATCTTGGATCTCCTGCTTTACAGCATCATTCCCACTCTCAACAAGTGCGCGGTAGCAAACGGCTCTAAGGCCATCATGCATCATATCGGCCAGGGTCATTTGACGCACGGCAGGCATATGCAATTTGGTCACCTCATCCAACTGATGCTCCACATTCGTCAGCGCCACATTATTGCGATAGCCCATAAAAACGAACATGGCTGTAACTAAAGCGATCAAAACACTCAGCTTAAAACGGACCGACATATGAAGTATGCTATTCAACATATCCCCATTTCTCCTATAGACCGATTTCAAAACGCAACATAAAAACCTTGGCATCTTTCAAAGCAGGATCCGCATTGGGATCCGAAACCCATTGAAAATCGGGCTGGACAACCAGCGCCTTTGTGACCTGGGCACGATAAGTGAGCTCGAGCGTCGTCTCTGAGTTGTCTTGGCCCGACGCAGCACGAAGATGATCGCTGATATAAGCTCGCGCCATCGAGACTCCAAAATCATCCTCGTCCCTATCAGGAATAAGTCCGCGATACGTTAGGCCCAGCCCAAGATATCGGTCGACCGTGTTGCGATCGGCGGGATTGGCGCCCCATTGCACAAAAGCACCCAACCCCTGATCCTCATGTTCACGGTACAGCATTTGGTCTGCGACCACATACACACCATAGTTATCATCATGGACAATCGCATTACTTTGATCATCCACCACTTCTTTGTCATTGAAATCTGCGCCATGGTGCCAGCCTCCCAATTTAGCCGTGCCGGGAAGCGCCTCTTCGCTGTAAACGAGCGGTAAATTATAGTGAACGGCACCCTCGACGATCGTCAAAGCAGCTTGCGCGGATGTTAAGTGGATCCGCGTCCCATGATTGGTGGATCCCCCATCCGTGGGATCACCGTCATACACAGCCGCGCGGATATCAAAAAAGTCGCATGGTTTTAGAAAAACCCTGGCAGCCAATCCCGTGGCCGGAAATATGGATGGCGTAAAGTTGGCTGAAATATCGGCCTCGACACCAAAAGATCCATTCAGGAAAAGCCCGCCGTATTCCGTCACGTCAAACTCCGAATTAAGATCATGCATGCCAAACAACAAAGAAAGCTTGTCATCGAACAGGGTTTGTTCGTACCAAAGCTCATAGATCTTGGTTGTTCGTGGAGCATCAATATTGCTATTACCCTGCAGATCTCCGACTAGCTCATTTTTCAGCTTGTCGCTCCCGTGGTTGTCGAGCACATAAATAAAAAATTTGCCACCCTTCCACAGCCCCATCTTTTCAAAATCGGCCGTCAAAGTGAGATCAAGGTTTCCCAGGTAAGTTTCATCCTTTTTACGACCGCCGCTTAGGTTCGAGTCAAACTCTCCGGTGTAGAGTGCTTCGAAGCTTAGCCCTCGGTTTTCCAGGTCACCCCTAGCACCCCACCAATCTTTAGCACCCAGATCTTCATACTTTGCCTCGACATCGGACCATACGGTATCTATTGGAAAAAACATAGGGGTTCTCGTATGTGTTGTTTCAGACCCGGCAAAACTGAGGCTGTGGCCATAAAAGCCATGCCTACGATTGTGGCGCTCAAACAGAAGGCATACTTTCTTACTAAAAAAAACTTCATTAATCCCATCTCCTCAATATTTAAATTATCATAATAATATCTAATACTTATCAATACTATATCATAATAATCAATATGAGTCAATGTTTATATATAATAAGTACTTTTAACATTATTAAACACAACCTGGATTGTTGTTAATCGAATACTATTTTAGATTTGACGGCGACAAAAGAATTGAAGCTAAGCCGCAGATATACCCTGAACCACGTTCATATCATCCGATGATAGAACTTTATCAATGTTCAGGAGTATCTTTAACTGGCCACCGGCTTTTCCCATCCCCAAGATATAGTCGCTCCTGATGCTGGCTGAATATTCGGGAGTTGGTTCAATGTCTTTTGACTCGATATCCAGCACAGCCGAAACGGCATCCACCAAAAGTCCGATAGCCACTGGATTTCCATTGAATGACCCATCCACTACGATAATACAAGTACGAACCGTATCTTCGATAGAGGCCATCTTGAATTTCTTACGAAGCTCCACAACAGGTATCACTTTACCGCGCAAATTAATAACTCCACGGATAAAGTCCGGCGCTTTGGGCACCCGCGTGATCTCCATAAGGGCAATGATCTCTCGAACCCTAAGAACCTCCATCCCATATTCTTCCTGTCCTATTTTAAAGGTCAGGTATTTTCCGCCAAGCGCATTCACAGCTTTTTCTGTTTGAGATGACATGGTTTATCCCCTTAAAATTCTTTCAATTCTTTATCATCCAGCGGTATGATCTGGCTGGGTTTGGATGATCTGGATTTACCGTTAGATCCGTTGGCATGATGCAGTGCCATTGATTGTTTGACTTTGCCCACCATGCTGACGGGGCCGCTACCTTGGGCTTTGGTCTGCATATGAGGCTGAGTCGGCTCTACACTTTGAGGCTTTTTGGCGTTCTGCTTGGAACTTGCCTGATGACCGGATCCTCCATAGATCACCTTTTTGAGGTCAACGACAACCTCGGACATACTGACCGCTTGAGCAGTGAGCTCTTCGGCTGCCGCATGAGACTCTTCGGCGGCAGCGGAGTTGGACTGAGTGACCGTGTCCAGTTGGGTGACCGCTACATTGATCTGACTAATACCTTTGGACTGCTCATCACTGGCGGCTGAGACTTCAGAGACAAGCTGAGCGGCTTTTTGGGCATTGGCTCTTACCTGCTCAAGCGCTTTGGAGACTTCCGTTGAGACATTCACACCATTCTCAGCCAGCTCTTTGGATTTTTTGATCTTTTGAGCCGTATCTTTAGCCGATTCAGCAGATCTGCGGGCTAGGTTTCGGACTTCTTCAGCTACTACCGCAAAACCTTTACCTGCATCTCCTGCTCGGGCTGCTTCAACGGCAGCATTCAAGGCCAAGAGATTGGTTTGAAAAGCGATCTCATCGATGGTCTTGATAATAATTTCAGTCTCATCGGAGGATTTTTTGATGTCATGGATAGCTTGAGCCATCTTTTGCATGAGAAGCACACCCTCTCCAGAGACTTTATTAACTTCATCCGTTAAATGATTGGCCTGTTTGGCATTGCCTGAGTTCTGGCTGGACATAGAGCTGATCTCTTCCAGAGAAGCGGCTGTTTCTTCTAAGGCAGAGGCAGAATCGGCAGCACCCTTGGAGAGGGATTGGCTGGATTTGGCCAGCTCATCAGCAGAAGAAGTCACTTGATTAGAGCCTGCATCCAGGCTTTGGATGGCTTTGGAGAGGGGGCGCGTAATGGATAGCGCGAGCACCCACCCAAAAATGATAGATAATGCAACAGACACTAAACCCACGATCATGAGTAAAATAGCGCCGGACGTAACTAGTTTTTGTGCTCCCAAGTTCACTTCATCATATTTTTTAGTCGCATCATCTACAATGAGCAAGATAACCGCGCGATGCTTCTCAAATAGCGGCTCAAGCTTATCCTGGAGAATGCTTTTTGCATTTTCCGCTTCTCCGGCAAATATGGCCGGCATATACTCATTTTCTGCAACCTTAAAATATTCAGACGCTGATTCATAACTGTGGCTCACCAGATTCTGTTTCAAAGAGCCGGCCTCTAATTTACCCGTCCAAAAGTCTTTGCGGGTCATATATTCTTTTTTAAGAGTATCGTACTTCTCTTTGAACTCCTTGAGTTTTTCGGCATCGCCCGTTTCGCCCATACGGAACAAAGTTAGGTAAGTTTCGACGATGTAGAGTGGTGGTGGTAATACGTCAGCTATCACGTCCTTCATATCGACGATTTGCCCATAAGCCTGCCCGCCGATTTTTACATCATTAACGGTGCTCATCGATATCCAGGCAAATACACCTAGACCCAGAATAGACGTACCAACGATCATCGCAAGTTTTGCCTTCACACCCAGATTTTTCATCTTTACCGTCTCCTTTAGCCTTATTGGGTCAATATCCTGACCCTTACCATCCGTGTTGATATTATATACAATAAATTATACTTATTCAATATTGATAAATAATACTTAATTATTAATACTATTTGATACTTCTTCCATTTGGAACCCCCTATTACTCTTATCTAAGGAGAAGCAGAGGGTAAACTCACTCCCTTTTCCAAGTACAGATTGAACCGAAATGGTACCTCCTAGTAAATCGACCAAATATTTAGTAATGGCAAGGCCAAGACCGGTGCCGCCATGCTTTCGCGTGGGTGAATCATCCACCTGAGAAAATGGCTTGAAAAGGAGATTGAGATCACTGGGCGATATCCCTATCCCCGTATCCTTGACCCGAATCACCAAATTTTTGATGCCGCCGGCTGATCCGTCCTGATGACCAACCGTCACATCAATTCGCCCGGATTCTGTGAATTTTTTGGCATTTCCCACCAGATTCATAAGAATCTGCTCTACAACCACTCGGTCGCTCTTGAATATCCTGGGAACTTCTTTCGGGTAATCTAAGAAAATATCGACTTTTTGCGCTGGTTTCTTGGGTTGCATTAATCTAATGATCAGTCGCGCCGACTCTTCCAAATCAAAAGGCTTGATATCTAAATCCCTCTCTCCGGCTTCCAGCTTTGAAAAATCCAGGATCGAATTAATGCAACTTAATAGCAATTCTCCGCTCTCATGGATCGTTGCAGCATAATCATTTTGAATCGGATCTAATTTTGTATCTTTGAGCAATGCCGAAAATCCCATGATGGCATTGAGCGGCGTCCGTATCTCATGCGAAAATACAGCGATGAACTTGCTTTTTGCTTCACTCAAAAGTTCGAGCTGAACCATCTTGGCCCTATCTTCATCTATTTTTTTCCTTTCGGTGATATCGCGGATGAAAGCGCCGAACAAAACACCATTATCCGATCTCAAGCTGGTCACAGATAACTCGATAGGGATGATCCGCCCGGATCTATGGAGCGCCTCCATCTCCAGCCTTCGGTTCAATAAATGACTTTCGCCTGTTTCCAAGTAATGCTTCAAACTCTTTTCATAGGCTTCGCGATATTGGGATGGTATGATCAGATCAGATAATTTTTGACCCATAGCCTCTTCTTTTTGCCATCCAAAAACATCGATAGCCCTGGCATTCCAATTGATCACCCGGCCAGAGGCATCTATCATGATGATGGCATCCAAGGACATTTCGATCAGCATGCGATTCCTAGCTTCGCTCAAACTCAAGGCATCCGCCAATACCCGGCCAAATGTGATATCCACCAATATTCCGTTCCAAATGATTGACCCATCGGGCAAGGGTTTTTCGGGAATCGAACTGCCCCTCATCCATCGGATCTCGCCGCTATCTCGCTTCATGCGAAATTCATAGCTCCAGGGCGTACCCTGTTTAGCAGATAGCTCAATGCTTTTTGTAAGCGGCTCTATATCTTCCGGCAGGATATTTGCCCAAACTAGATTAAAATCCCGGGTGATCTCATCGGGCGTGTGACCTAAAAGGCTGATAGAGCCCTTGCTGACATATTGAAAGATCTGCTTACCATCTACAAACCGCCGATACTGATAAAGCATGCCGGGCACTTGATTGGTGATCTGTTGCAAGCGCAGCTCACTTTCATTCAACAATCGCTGGTTTCTTGCATTATTTAAAAAATTCTCACGAGCGCGACAATCCAAATGCGTGTACATGAGAGATAGCAGGATAAGAAGCATGGATCCGGTCAAAGCGAGATATCGCTGAAAGAGCACTTTTTGCAGCCAACTTCTGGCATCAAAATCCACACCCAAAACTGCCTCAACTTGGCCGTTTCGATTTTTGATCGGACTATAGGCACTCACCCAAGCGCCCCATCGATCAGCGTAAGGCTCATTTTCGAAAGTAGGCATCCCCTCAAAAGCTCTGTGGATGAATTCACAAGCATGGACGAATTTTTCACCGATAGGCGTGCGCAGCTCTTTATCCCCGGCATATCGTCCGTCCCGATCATAATCGGTCTCAGAATCCACCATAAAAACAACCTGATTATCGGAATCCAGCCTAAGCGTATAAACATCGCTGATCATATTGTTGTTTTTTAAAATATTTTTTTCTTCGTCGATTAATTTTAGATAATTGGGGTCATCGGAGGGCGTATCCAGCCGCATTTTATAGTGGTCGAGAGTCTCGAACAACTTTGAATATTCGCTTGTTATTTGTATCAGGGGGCGGCTGATCTCACCTTCTTCGCGCTGGCCAAACAAATACGAGATCCCGAGTCCGGTCGCCACCCAAAAAATGATCAGGAGTGTCATCTGCCATGGCATTCGTGCTGTTTTATAAGTCCTCGCAACTGATGATTGCACCAAAAAATAAAACAGGATCGTGACCAGTACATAAGCCAGCCAGTCCAGATTGTAAAGGTAGGCGTAACTGAGAAATTTGGTGGTTAGCATCAGATGGCCTTGATGAATTGATCCAATTTCTCCAATAATTTTTTAGGATCTAGCGGTTTTACCATAAAATCATCACAGCCAGCGCTGAACGATTTCATAGCTTTTTCTTTATGAGCCGTCAGCATAAGAACCGGGACACCCTCGCCCAAAAGGATACCCTTGGCTTTTTCCGCTTCTCGGATCTTCTGCAACACTTCCATACCATCCATCTCCGGCATAGCAATGTCCAGCAGGATCACATCAAATGGCTTGGTGTCGCTCGCACCCCGAAAAGCAGCCAACGCCTCCTCGCCGGAAAATGCGATCTCGCAATTTGCCTTACCTTTAAGCGTTTCCTTCAAGAGCTTACAATTATTGGCGTCATCATCGACAATAAGCGCTTTCCACATGTTCCAATCCTTTCTTTACAGGTATATGAAAATAATGATAATTAATGATAATTATTAGTAATTCAATATAAATTATAATGACTATTAGTAAATAGTCAAGTTAAGCAAACTTATCCAAAAATAAGCGTGATAGTTTTATTTGTTAATAATTTAAATTTATACATATATTCAAAAATAGGAAGACTTAGCGCGACAAAAGGATCTTTTCCATTCTGTCTATCAGATCCTTTGGATTCAGCGGCTTTAATAGATAATCATCGCAGCCGGATGTGAAGCAAGGCATCGTATATTCTCGATAGGCGGTAATCATAATAACAGGCACACCATCGCCCATCATCACACCCCTCTTTTCCTCCAGCGCGCGTATATCCCGGAGTGTTTCCACCCCGTCCCGATCCGGCATAGCGATATCCAGGAGGACAAGATCATAGGGCGCGCATAAAGTTAACCTGTCTCGGTATCTCTCAATAGCTTCGCGAGCATTAGAAACGGTATCGCATTCGTATTTATCTTTTAGGATGGCCCGGATCAATTTTTGATTGAGGTATTCATCATCGACGACTAGGACTTTTTTCATATATCTCCAACTAATTATCAAGCTTGATTAAATATTAATATTTTTAGTTAGAATTTAATATGGCTATATGGTGCTTTTTACTGTTCTCTTTCCATATGCTCTATGAGCCTCGAAGGATCTATGAGCATAGCTACGCGCCCATCCCCCATGACAGCGGCACCTGTGAAATAATCCCGCGTTTTGAGGCAATCATCCAGCGGCTTGACCACCACATCAGTGACCTCCAGAATCTCACTGACTTCGATCGCGTAATATTTTTTTCGACAATGAAATATCTGTAACAACCCAGCTTCGTTGTAGCCCTTATGCTGGATATTAAAATAACGGATCAGATCCAAGATCGGCACCACCTCACCTCTCCATCGATAAACTTTTTGATCTAGAACGGTTTCCAGGTTCTTGATATTCGCCCCGTTCAGATGTATAAACTCGGCCACCCGGCTTTGGGGTAAAGCAAAGTATTGATCGTAAATCTTAAAGAGTACGACCGTAGCGATCGAGGTAGTCACATTTTTGGGTATCTGGATCCGAAATTCACACCCCTTACCCTCTTCGAACGTCAGAGACACGTTTCCACCCCTATCTTCTACATTCTTTTTAACCACGTCGAGGCCGACCCCTCGGCCCGAAATATCAGTGACCTCATCGGCAGTGGAAAAACCCGGAGCAAAGATGAGGTCAATTGTGTCCTGCTGGTTCAGATGCTGATCCTTTTGGATCAGTCCTTTGTTCACCGCTTTTTCCTTGAGTTTAGATAAACACAATCCTCGCCCGTCATCTCGGACAGTCATGAAGATAAATGCATCGGTCTCTGTGACGGCTACTTGGATCGAGCCGGCCGCAGGCTTACCCGCAGCTATTCTTTCAGCCGGCGATTCGATTCCATGGTCGGCGGCGTTTCGCACCATGTGGATCAGGGGACTCTCGAGTTGCTCGATCAAGCTCTTGTCCAACTCGATACTCTCGCCTTCCAGATACACGTCGATCTGCTTACCTTTTCTTGTCGCCACATCCCGGATCAATCTTGGAACCTTCTGAAGCATCGTTTGGGCTGGCACTTTGCGTATCTCCATCAGGCTTTTTTGCAGCAAAGAGGACGTTTTGACAAAAGCCTCAAGAACATTCCTGAATTCCGTGGAATACTTTTCGTGCACCAATGTACGATCGAATTTTCTTTGCAAATGTGAGAACATCTCGCGTATCCCTACCAGATCCCCTACATTCACCATAAAATCATCGATAGATCTCTCAGAGATCCTCATCGTTTTATTAGCCTCTTGTCTCAGTACACCCTTATCAGGCGCCCCGCTGCTAGCCGATCCATCGTGCTTGCCTGCGACCAATATTTTTTCAACGTCGATATCCATCTCACGCGGCATAAGCTGTCTGGCCTCTTCGACCATCGTGGATACGAATAGCGATGCATCCGGATTATCGTGAGCGAGCCAGTTCGATAGACGGATGAGCCCTCTCATCAAATTGCTCCATTTTTTTTCGGCGGCATCCGATGAACCGGCAGCTTCCTTGATCTTTTGGATCAGGGAGCCCGTTTTATCTTCACCGATACTATTCATACCCCCGTTCTTGATATCGGCGAGCATCGACTTGAGCAGATCCGAACTAGCCAACAGCACCGAAATACTTTTTGAATTCAACATCACCTTCTTCTCTCTCACCAGGTTGAGAAATGTCTCAAGCTCATGCGTGATATTTTTCATCTGGGTCAAGTTGAAATACGCACAATTACCCTTGATGTTGTGAAACGCCCTGAAAACAGCCTGGATCGTCTCCATGTCGGACGGATTTTTTTCGAGCTTAACAAATCGGCCATCCAGCAGATACAGGCTTTCCACAGATTCGTCCGCAAACTCTT
>CAYODQ010000039.1:0-19291 GCA_964402785.1 uncultured Planctomycetia bacterium | reverse complement strand
AACTGCCCACGCCTGCCTTTTCAGGGCAGCGCTCTACCACTGAGCTACCTCGGCTAAAAATTTAATTCGCTTCTTTTATCACGTCCAGCGCCGCTTTTCCAATACTTTTCACGTTGGCGCGCGATGATACGCGATTCGCAAGCTTCTACGTAAACCAATATCCAGGGAATTTTTGATCGGGTGGATTTTGTATCGCTTCTATTATGCTCTATTAAACGACGATCGACATCAGAGCTGATACCCGTATAAAAACTTCCGTCTTTCTTACTCTTTATTACGTACACAAAGTATTTCATAACTATAACCCTCGGCGCTCCCTGCCTGCCGGCAGGCAGGTACCACTGAGCTACCTCGGCCTAAAGGGGTGGTCTTTGCAAAGGTCAGGATTATACCACCTCATTTGACTTTCATCCAGTCCGGCGCTGAGGTGATCGTGTGGACATTATATGAGAGCGAATCATATCATCATAATTTTTTCGGCGATCGGCGGATTTCTGATTTGTAGCACTGAGTTGATGTGTGAAGCCTAGAAATTCGAATACTTGTACAACTTGTCCGCAATAGGCTGCAAAAAATTTTTGGAAGTTTCAATTCAGACTTGTGCCGCAAAATGGGGGACTGATTCCGAGCCTCTACGTGAGCTGGGTTGAGATAGGCAACCATCACTTTGACGCTGTGCAGGGCGATGGCTCGATGGATATTATCCAAAACTTTTTTCATGAGTTTCTCGCGAAATGGATTGTAGAAATAAATGATCAAATTTTCAGCCGGGAATTCGTATTCGGCTGCATCCGCATATAAAGAAAGAATATCAAAACACTTCTGGTGTTTGTTTTTGTAGATTTGGATATTATTTTGCGCTGTTTTGTTGAGACGCTCCGAAAATTCCACACCGACTATTTTTTTGAACGGAAAGCTCGACGCCAAAAGAAGTGTGCGGCCTTTTCCGGATCCCACATCAATGAACACAAAATCTTCGTAGCGCACGTTTAGATTTTTCATAGCATGCACAAATGCTTTTGTTGTTGTGGATTCGAATGGGTTGGCATCCTCGGCGTGGGTGCTTTCAATGCCCAACTTATCTATTTTAATGGCTCCGCTGGTATCGATTTTATGACGTCGATCAAACGAACGATCAAAATAATCGTGCAATTTGTAAATTACCGTATGAAACAAGGATCGCATCGCTTATTTCCCAAGGCCTCGTTACGAGTTTTCAAGGTAATATTGAAGATACAGTCAATTACTGTTGTAAATAATTATAATTTATATTAAGATGCTGACAACTTTGGTAGATGTTGTCAATAAAAGAGTTACTCATTCCGAAAGGTAGGGCTATGAAAAAAATATTGTCATTGATGTTGGTCATAACATTGGCGCTGACTTGGACACCGGTTGCATTTGCAACGGCTGTTACAGGCGACAGAGCCAATGACGCAAACGATCTTACGGCTGGAGCTGCTTTTGACAACCTAGCTAATCACACCCTGACAGTAGCTGATGGAGCCACTTTCACGACGGGCGTTATCACGACCGCGGGAAATGGGGGCGGCAATGCAGGTATAGTTACATTTGCAGGGTCATCCACCATCAATACGGCAGCTTCCACCAATGTCATCGGAACAGGAGCCAACGCTCTTAATACGGTGAATGCTGGTGCGGCGGGCGCTACAGTCACAGCTGCTGGAAACGTGTTTTCTACAACGACCAATCTCACGGGCACAGGTACGTTGGCATTGAACGGCAACCTGACAGGTATTTTAAATTACAATAACGGCGCGACAGGTACTGTGTCTCTCGCGGCTGGCAAGACGATCACGGGTGCCGTCAACAACGCAACAACAGGTCAGGGTACGCTGACTCTTGGTAGCGGCAGCTCGACGACCACGACCGTTGGTAGCACAGGAAATGGTTTGGCGGCTATCAACTTGAACGGCGGCAACGCATCGATCGGCGGCAATACAAAAGCAGTGGGTTTTTCGCTTGGCGCAAACACGCTTGCGGTCACGGGTACGTTTGCGACTCCAGCGACGGGCACGATCTCTACCACAGCTACTAGCGGTACAGCTTATGGCAAGATCACGTCCACCGGTATCGCAACTGTTACGGCCGGTACGGCTGTGACAGTCAATGTGGCTGGATATGTTCCCAATGGTTCTTCCTTGACGATCGTAGATGGTACGGGCGGTGCGGCAGTTGGTGCGGCGACCATTACTTCTACCAGCCCTAACGTTACTTTTTCTCAGACCGCCAGCACATCGGATCTTGTTCTCACGGCAACACGCAACGCGATCGGTTCTACCGGCAACGGCAGCGCTATCGGGACCGTGGTGAACGGCCTTGGCACACCCACCGGCGATCTAGCGACGGTTGTGGGGGCTCTTGATTCATTGACCTCGGCATCTGCGGTAAATCAGGCTTTGATCGAGATGGCACCTGATAATAACGGTGTCACGACTCAAGCTTCATTTAATTCCGTCAATCAGTCGATCAATGCGATCACCGGGCATTTAGCCGAGGGTTCTAGTGCGGCAACCGGAAATACTGGTGTTTCAACAGGTGATTTCTGGACGGACAATGGTATTTGGGCCAAAGGTATTGGCAACAGCACCGAACAAGACAATCACAAGGGCGTCAATGGTTATGACGCCACGATGTGGGGCGTGATCGGCGGTATGGACGGCGTGGTGGCTCAGGACACCGTGCTTGGTTTTGCCGGCGGATATGCAGGCACCAACGTCGATAATAATTCCGAGGCGGGTGGTACCGATATCAGCAGCTACATCGGATCCCTGTATTTGGGATATGATGATCCCAGCCCCTGGTACGGGAATTTTGGATTCACCTTCACATGGAATAATTATGAAGGAACGCGCCCGATTTCATTCGGATCGATCAATCGTACAGCCAAATCTGATTACGATGGCCAGGTTTACACCGGCTTTGCAGATCTGGGTTATGTGATCACGGATCCCAATTGGAATATGGGTGATCTCGAGGTGACTCCTCTGGCTGGATTTACCTATAGTCATCTTGAGTTGGACGGCTATACGGAAACCGAAGCGCAGGATCTGAATCTCATCGTCGCGTCACAGTCTTATGACAAGGCGCAGTCAGCGCTTGGCGTGAAGCTGGCTTATCCCACGGTGCAAGAGTGTGGTAAGTGGGTGCCCGAGGCGCATTTCCGCTGGTTGTACGATTTTGTAGGCGATAAGGCCGCCACAACGTCGACTTTTTCAGGTGGTGGATCTTCCTTCAATACGAATGGATTGGATCCCGAGCAGTCGACATACAATTTCGGCGCCGGTGTCACGTTTTTCTCGAAGAACAATATCAGCGTTACCGGTGTGTATGATTTTGAATTTGCAACGGATTATGCATCACACACAGGTCAAGGTGTGATTCGTTACGAGTTCTAATCTAGTCTAAGAATGAAGCCCCCTGTGATGATCTCGCAGGGGGCTTTTTTTTACTTCATACCAATCGCGATTTTCTTGATCCTGCCTGGTTGCGCTACTGTCGCTAGCTCATTTGATCCGCAAGTACACACACAGAGAATTGCCAACAAGCATCAATTTACCAAAGAGAGGATCCCGGCAGGGATATTTACACTCACCGCGTATGAAAAACTACGCCAGCACGGAAGTTTGGTGCGGGCCTACATCGAAGGCGATGGCCGGGCTTGGTTGTCGCGTCATGAAGTTTCATTTGATCCGACACCAGCGCACCCCGTGTTGTTCGAGCTAGCGGCACTTGATCCAGCATCGAATGTTGTTTATTTGGCGCGACCATGCCAGTTTGACAACTCTGCTACCGAGGAACCATGTGGCCCCGAGTATTGGACGGATAAACGTTTTTCGGAAGAAGTGATTTCCTCTGTCAATTCTGCGCTGGATGCGATCATCGACAAACAGGGCGCAACTCAGTTGGAGCTCGTGGGTTACTCAGGCGGTGCTGCGGTGGCTGTGTTGGTCGCGGCGCGCCGTCATGATGTGGCATCGATTCGCACGATTGCCGGCAATCTTGATCCTGCCACCGTCAATCGTCACCATGGCGCCGGCCCGCTTGAGGGATCTTTGGATCCCATGAGTGTCGCGAGACAGATTGCTCATATCCCCCAAAGGCATTTTATTGGGACGCGTGATGCGGTGGTACCGCGACAAGCCTTGGAAAACTTTAGACAAGCAGCTGCTGGTTGTCTAGAATTGACAGCTGTGGACGGAGCGACGCATCATGAGGGTTGGGCAAAGAAGTGGCGAGAATTGCTCGAGCTACCAATTTCATGTGGATAAATAAATGATCATTGAACTTAAGCTTCGCTCCATGACCCAGCTTTTTAATTCGATGGATCCGTCGCCTTTTAATGAAAAGGATCTCGATCATGATGCTGAGGAATTCATCGTCAGCTGGGCGCAGGAGTATCCCGCCAAGGCCGTTTTGCAGCTCAATATTTATCTGGATCAGTGGCCGGAAGAGGATCCGACATCGGTGATCCAAGAAGCCGTCCATCATTATTTTTCATACCGCTCTCAGATGAGTAAACGTGAATTTCATCATCTTATGAAACAGGCCCGCACAAGCCTTGTGATTGGTCTTGCGTTTTTGGCCGCCTGTCTTTTTACGAGCGAAATGCTACTGGGCAGCATCGAGCATGGCAGTGTTTCGGTGATGAAAGAGAGCCTGACGATCATGGGTTGGGTAGCGATGTGGCGGCCCATGCAGCTTTACCTTTACGACTGGTGGCCCATACGCCAGCAAGTCCAGATCTACGAAAGGCTGAGCCAGATGATAGTTCAGGTCACGCCGAATACCGGATCAAAATGAAGATCGATCATAGCTTTGTCATTATTGCCGTTATAGTCGGTTTCGTGATCGGCATGGTATGGCTTGTGCTGACGCAGTCACCCGACGCCCTCAAGGCTTTGGGTTGACAGCCGCTCGTTTTATGTTATAATTATACCAAACGGTATGTTTATATGAGAAAAGCACTCGAACATTCTCCAACGAAAGAAAAGCTGATGGACGCGGCTCAGGGCCTGATCCTGGAGCGCGGGTTCGTCGGTACGTCCGTGGATGATATTTGCAAATGCGCCAAAGTCACCAAAGGCAGTTTTTTTCATTATTTCAAAAGCAAGGACGATCTGGGCCTCAGGCTTCTTGTGCGCTACTGCGAAGCAGGGGGGGAGCGTTTCATGAGCTGCTGCTGTCCTGATGCTGAAAGCGATCCGCTCAAGCGCGTGTATTCGCTCATCGATATGATGGTGCAGAGAGCCAAGACTATGGGCCATGGCTGTCTGCTTGGCTGCATGTCCCAAGAGCTTTCCGATACCAACGAAAATGTGCGCTCGCTGGCTGAGAAAGCCTTTTCACAAATGGGCAAGTGGATAGCCAAGGATCTGACAGAAGCCAAGAGGCTTTATGTGCCCAAGGCTTCGTTCAAACCGCAGGAATTGGCGGAGTATTTGGTGTCTCTGATGCAGGGGGGAGCTTTGCTGGCCAAGGTCAATCGCAAACCGTCCATTGCCGTAGCTAATTTTAATCACTTCAGGCAGTACCTCAAGACGCTTTACGGGAGGTAAAATTTTTTTGCTTATTAACATACCAACTAGTCGGTTTATTTAAGGTGAACGTCAACTCAAACAACAACAGGAGGATGTATGAATAAAGAGTGTAATAATGAAACGTGCTGCAACACCGGATCGGTCAGCCCATCTCAGGCTAGCGAGTGCTGCCCGCTTGAGAGCTGCGACTGTCCGATAGAGGCGGCTGAGAAGATGTGGAAGACGGCTTTTTTTGAAGCGCTCACCGAAGTGAAAAAGGAAGCGCTCAAAGAGCGTATCCGCAAAACTTGGGGTGCCACTATCGATAAAAGCGCAGACGCGGTGCTCGAGACGATGGGCACGATCTGGCAAGCCAAGTTGACCAGTGGCAAAGCCAAATACGATCTCAAAGAGAAGCTTGCTCGTATTCTGAGCGAAGGCAAGAAATAAGAAGAAGTAGTTAGAAAACGGATATTTGCCTTCGGATACGCTCCGGTCGCCCTGCGAGCGACCTCGCTTCGCTCGCCCCGTCGACTATGGAAGAAATGACGTTCCGTGCGTCTCCGGGGTTTCGAGACTCCTCCGGCCAATATCCGCTTTCTAACTACTTTGTCCTATTCTTGTATTAACCTAGATTTGGTGCCGCCTCTTATTTCTGTGGCATATGTGTGGTATAACATTGATATGCAACAGGTTAGGAGATATCTCTCCCGCACGCTTAAGTCTTTTAAGCCGTTATGGTATTCAGCACGATACATTTATCTCGTCTTCTCGGGTGTGTTGTTCAAAGATCTGTATTATCGGTCACGCGCAAAGCGCAATGCGCGAGGGCTGAGAAAATATGGAGCCGAAGAGCTTAAGCGCATCCAACCTTTTTTTGAAGAGCTGGGCATAAAGCCTTTTTTGACCGCCGGGTCTCTGCTGGGCTGTATTCAGAACGGTTCCTTTCATCCTTCTTCCAAAGATATGGATCTGGCGGTTTTTTCAGACGAGCTTCCAGATCCAGCTCAACTGATCAACAAGATGAAGGGCTTGGGTTATTTGCTGCATGTGGATGGAAAGCTGCAAGGGCCTCTTACAAAGATCGGCCCTTATTATTTATTGCAATTTTTGCACCCGCAGAAATATGTGTCGGTGGATATCTATTATTATCATCGTTATCAGGGTCAGGTCGTTTTTTTGCAGGATAGACGCGCCGATCATCTTTATGATCGATACTTGGGTGACAAAAAAGCTATGCACGAACCTTATTTGGGATATTATCGCGGGTTTTCGGGGGAGAGCCTCAAGTTTTTTAAATCGTGTTTATTTGAGGGGGTGCCGGTGTGGATACCCGAAGACCCATGGGTTTTGCTCGAGAGCATTTATGGCCCAAACATTCACTCGGGTCAAAAAAATATTTTCCATGGGTTGTATTTGATCCGCGAGGGTTCCCAAAAAGATGGTTTTGAATGGATAGACACATCCCATGATAAAAGATCTTAGAAATATCTTTGCAGGTGTCATCATCACCAATGTCTGCATCATCGCCGGGCTCGTGATGGCGGGTAGCGATGTGCGTACCGGTGCTCATGCCACAGCACTTGATTCCGCTGCTCACATTGTCCGCCCGATGCGAGATGATTCGTGGCGGCCTATGCTTTTGGCGTATCAGTTCAAAAAAGAGGCTCCGAAGGGAGATCTATACAGCCTTTTTTTTGATCAACACATAAAATTCCAATACCCGCCAACTTCTTTGATCTTTTTTGATCTACTCCCACCATCGCTGACGCCGCCGCACGAGGGATCTTTTGGTGCTGAGTTTCAGGTATGGGTTTCGCGTTTTTCATGGGGTGCTCTTATTTTGACGGCGATCTTATCGGCGATGATAGGGGGCGCCAAAAAGTTTGAGTTTGTTCTGTGTGGAGCGCTGTTTCTTATGTTCTATCCGCTCACCATCGGGCATGAGCTTGGCCAGATCCAGGTATTTCTCAACGCACTCGGGGCTTTGGCCCTTTGGGCTATCTTGAGGAAGAAGGAGACTTTGAGTGGTGCTGTGATCGGCTTATGCTGTTTGATCAAGCCGCAATGGTGCGTGTTTTTGATATGGGCATTGATGAGAAAAAGGTGGCGATTTGTATCAGCGATGAGCACGGTTTGTTTGGTGGGGCTGGTCATATCCGTGATGCATTTTGGCTGGCAAGATCATTTGCGGTACCTGGACGTGCTTAAAATGATATCTCGGCAGGGTGAGACGTTTTGGCCCAATCAGAGCATGAATGGCCTTATGAATCGCTTTCTGCAATACGGAAGCCATCCATTTTTTGCCCCGTACCACCCTGTGGTCTATGGTATGACCCTGATAAGCTCCATTTTAATTTTGCTGATAGCGCTTTGGCCTGTGGTAAGAAATGGTTCGGAGCAGGCTCTGGGAGTGGATTTTGCGGTGATCTTGATGGCTGCGACGATGGCCTCTCCCGTGGCTTGGGGGCATCATTATGGTGTATTTTTTCCGATCTTTGCGATGGCTTTGCCTTTATTCAAGCGCTATCAACCGCTCGGATGGGTCACGCAGCCGCTTTTCTTCGTCAGCTATATCATGGTCTCGCAAGTGATGGTACGGCCGGATATTCTTTATGCAAATCGCTGGGTAGGGCTACTCGGTTCTCATGTGTATATCGGCGGATGTATATTATTGGCGTCGATGATCATTTTACGAAATAAACTCACCTCTCAAGAAGGAGTGCCTGCTCAATGAAGGATCTGTTCATAGCACTTAGACCCAAACAGTGGGTCAAGAATCTATTTGTGTGTCTACCTTTGGTGTTTGGGCGGAAAATATTCACATCCCCAGAGAATATTCATACTGTTTTTGCTTTGCTCTGTTTTGTGGGAGCTTCCTCAGCGGTGTATTTGGTAAACGATGTTTTGGATCTCAAGAACGATCGCCAACACCCCATCAAAAAACGGCGTCCCGTGGCCGGCGGACGAGTGTCCGTGCCGTTAGCGCTTGGGGCGGCGTGCGTGATCGCCGGCATCTCGCTATTTTTTTCTTATAGATTGGATATTTATTTGGGGCATGTGATCGCGGCCTACATTGTTTTCAATTTTATGTATTCGAGCTTTTTAAAAAATAAAGTGATCGTCGATATTTTTTGCCTGGCAGTATTTTTCTTGCTGCGGCTTGCCGCCGGGAGCGTGGTGGCTCATGTGGATCTGTCACATTGGATCGTTTGCATGACATTTCTTTTGGCTTTATTCCTGGGTTTTGGCAAAAGAAGACAGGAGTTAAGCCAAGTCTCCGTCGGTAGCGCAGATCAGAGAAAAGTATTGTTGCAGTATGACGCATATTTCATCGATCAGATGATATCCGTAGTGACATCGTCGATCGTGATCGTGTACATGCTGTACACGGTGGACGCCTCGACTGTCAGCCGATTCGGCACGTCCCATCTTATTATCACTATTCCATTTGTTTATTATGGAATATTTCGATACTTGTATCTTATCCACAAAGCCGGGGTGGATGGTGATCCAACGCATGTTTTGCTGTCAGACCTCAGGATCCAAGCCAGTCTTGCGGGGTGGATCTTGGTGTGTGTAGGTGTGATCTATTTTGGTTGGTAAGGTAACTACGGATGGACGAAGTGAATCACGATCCGAAGGATAAGATTTGTCGCTAATCCGGCCGCCAGATCATCCCACATAATACTCATGGCGTGTTTGCTTTGCTGGATCCGGGAGATAGGCCAGGGTTTGACGATATCCAGGACGCGAAATAAAATAAACGCTCCGACATAATACCTAAGATCAACCGGCAAGCCTATCAGGGACAGCAGCATCCCGCATGTCTCGTCCATCACAAATTGTTTGGGATCAGCGGAGCGAAAAAGATCTTGAGAGCCCTTGCAGGCCCAGAGTCCTGCTAGGCTTAAACCAACCACCCAATAGATCGATAGACCTCCCGCAAACCAGGCGAGGGTGCCTGCTGCTGCGCTAGCCCAAGTCGCGGGGATGATGGGAATAAAACCTACACCAAACGATGTAGCGATGGTGCCGACCAACAATCGAGTGGGTGTAACTTGATTAAACATAAAGAGCTGGGTATAGTTGTAACATGAATCAAATCATACCATCACAAAGCCGCAAAGTTGAGCGTCTTTTGTTCATAGTCGCCACGGGCACAACTCTCATGTGTTTTGCGACACAATGTGTTGGCTTGGCTACAGGCAAGTGGCGGCTTTTTGGCCTCACCGATTTTTTTGGATTGGACACTGAACGTAGCTTTCCGACTTGGTTTACAGCCATTATCTGGTTCTTGGTATTCGATGTTTGTAGGAATGTCGCTATCATATCCCGGGAGCGTAAATTTTTTGGTTTGCATTGGACTGTCTTGTGCGGATTGTTTTTGATCATGTCTATTGATGAGGTCGCTGCTGCACATGAAAGGATAGGGTGGTGGCTGTCGGATGCTATTCATGCCAAGGGTTATTTATTTTTTCCATTTGTGATCCCGGGTGCTATTTTAGCTTTGTTGTTTGTGTCGGCATACAGTCTATTTCTCTGGAAATTACCGAGGAAGACAGCGGGCGGGATTTTTTTATCCGGAGTTATTTATGTGATCGCCGTGATCGGTTTGGAAAGTTTAGCCGGCAACTGGACGTATCATCACGGCGGCATGGATTCTAAAAAGTTAGATATGACGTATTTTTTGTTATCCAACACAGAGGAATATTTGGAGATGTTGGCAGGCATTCTTATGTTTCGTACGCTTTCCTTGTACCGCGAGTCCCTTTAGTTCCTATTAAGCGTCGCGATCAAAGATCCAGGCAAAGGGTTCTTTGGGAGCGCGGGATATGATGTCTCGCACGCGATCTACTTTGGCCAAGTATTGATTTGGCAAGCGGCACAGATGTTCCTGGCATCTGGCGGCTTCCGCGCTGAGATTTGTAATCGATGCGATGTCCCAAAAATCGATCAGATGTTTTAGGATCTCAGAGTAATCTTGAAATGTGTATACGCCTAGACGTTGGGCTACGATCGCAAAGTGATCGAACAGATGCAGGTCAACCCCATCTGACATTAGTCTGGCTGGCATGGATATTTTTCTTTCGATCATATCGGCAAATGCGATGATCGCGGCAGATGCGTCCTTTTCGAGCACACTTCTAAAAAATCGCTTATAGGCTTCCTCGTGGCGAGCCTCATCGCTTGCGATCGTTGTACAGATCCTGGAAAGAAGATGGTCTCCGTATTTTTCCGCCTGATGCGCCATATTGGCATGAGATATCTTGGTGGCTCTTTCTTGAAATGCGACATACACCAGTGCGCGATAAGGGTCGTTTCCGGATTGTGTATCAAAGCCATTTCGGATCAAATGCTGCGTAGTGGCCTCAAATGAGCGATAATCCACGCGTCCTGAAAGATACAGGTAATGACTGAGTAGATCGCCATGTCGGTTTTCTTCCGCCGTCCACCCTCGCGTCCATGTGGCCCATGGGTCAGAGCTGGTGCCAGTTTCGTCCTGGGCGATTTGTATACGGTTGAGCCAGGTTTGGTAAGAGGGAAGAGCTTCTTCTGTAACGATATTGCCCACAAGCACAACCAAGACGTCATCCGGTAAGCCTGCCGCTTGTTTGCGCAAAGCATTGACGCTCTCATACCAATCTTCTTTGGATAGGTCGGGCAAAAAATCACTGGGCTGCCAGCTATTTTCGACAGACTTTAGCAATGGCAACTGTTCAGCGATGATCGATTCAAGATCCCGAATATACCCCGGGCAGGTTGGGACGGCTGAGAGATTCAACAGACATCATTGTACCACGAATAAGGAGTCGTGGATTTTGATATTAAGAATTGGCCGCGTCAGCGATAGCTTTGAGAGCTTCCATTTGTTTTTGAGATTCTTCAGTTCGTCTATTGGCTTCGGCTACGGTTTTTTCGGCTTTTTCGAGGATGTCAGCTCCGGGTAATTTAAAAAGAGGCTTCTTTTTCACAGGCTCCGCAGCTACGGGCCTATAAGTTTGCTCAGATACAGCTGGTATAGGTGTCAAAACTTCTCCCGCTTTTGCAAAGACGATCACGGAGCCCTTATTGGATATTTTTCCGATGGGGGAGGTGATGTCGGCAATGGATACTTTTGAAACAGGCACATCGATCTTGGCTCCGGTCGAATCGAGTACGATATAATACGTTTTTTCATTTCTATCGGCGATCTTACCGCGAAGCACTTCGCCTGTTTTCAAGATAAGGGAGTCAGCCCAGGCTATCCCGGGGAAAAAAGTAAGGGTCATTAAACCGATCAAGAATGATTTTTTCATTTAACATTTATATTATAACATTAAATTAAATAAAATTAATTAGGCGATAGGCTCAAATCTTTATGGGTGTATAATCAAAGCATGACACGCTTACATGGGGAACATCATTCAACGCATCGAGTGGGCTGGTTACGTGCTTCCGTTTTGGGGGCCAATGACGGCATTGTTTCAACGGCCAGTTTAGTAGTGGGCATTGCCGCATCGGGAGCCGGACGCGGCCCCATCTTGGTGGCAGGTGTAGCCGGCCTTGTCGCGGGAGCCATGTCCATGGCAGCCGGTGAATATGTATCGGTGAGCTCCCAAGCGGATTCGGAAAAAGCAGATCTAGAGCGAGAGCGCAAGGAACTGGCGACCGATCTGGAACATGAGCGCGCAGAGCTTGCTTCTATTTACATAAAGCGCGGATTGACTAAAGAGTTGGCAAAAGAAGTGTCCGCGCAGCTTATGGCTCACGATGCTTTGGGCGCACATGCGCGCGATGAGCTGGGGATCACGGAGGCGCTTTCGGCGCGGCCTATCCAGGCGGCCATTTCATCCGCCGGTGCTTTTGCGGTTGGAGCAGCTCTGCCTCTTATCACAGCATGGTTTACGTATGAGAGCAGCTTGATACCGGTCGTGGTGGGAGTATCAGTTGTTTCGTTGAGTGCAATGGGTGCCGTGTCCGCCAAGGTGGGCGGATCTGATATGTTAAAAGCGTCTGTCCGGGTCACGTTTTGGGGAGCGCTTGCGATGGGGTTGACGGCAGCCGTCGGAGCCATCTTTAAAGTATGATCGCGAAGCTTCCCAGATGGGTCTGGTTCGGCGGAGCTGTGCTGGCTTTCACGGCGGGCATGATCAACGCGATCGCATTCATGAGTTTTGCGCACCATGCTGCGACACATGTCACCGGAATATTCACCGAAATGTCGCTGGAGTTTTATCAAAAGGATCGTTCGGCGACTTGGCAAGCCAGCGTTGCACTCTTGTCTTTCTTTTTGGGGGCTATGCTCTGTGGGGTCATCATTCGGGACGCGCACCTAAAAATGGGCCGCAGATATAGCGCGGCGCTTTTTTTGGAAAGCGGTATTTTGGCGGCAGCGACATTTCTTTTTTATCAAAAAAATATTTGGGGCGAGTATTTGGCGTGTATGGCAGCCGGCCTTCAAAACGCGATGGTGAGTACTTATAGCGGCACTATTCTTCGCACCACGCACATGACGGGTATTTTAACGGATTTTGGCTCGTGGGTGGGGCAATGGCTGGCCGGTGTCAAAGTCGAACGCATCAAGGCGCAGCTTTTATTGGGGATCATGCTTTCGTTCTTTTGGGGTGGTGTCTCAGGAGGATTTTTATACACACGAGTTGAATACATGGCTATGCTGATACCGGCTTTTATCGTGGGTTGTGCGGGGCTAGGTTATTTGATCATCAAACATGTACAATATAAGAGTAGTCGATAAAAGGTTATCAAGGAGGGGCTCATGGGTGGATTAAGCTGTATTTTAAGTTTACTAACTTTAGGGATCGGTTATCTGGTCTTTTTGCATGGCACTAAAGAGAAAAGTGTCGTCAAGTTACTGGGGTTGGGGATCGGAATTTTTTTGATGATAGCGGCTATTTTGGCAATGATGTGTCCCAACATGTGTCCGACAAAAAAGATGTGCGGTGTGAGCAAGGGCGGTATGTGTCCGGTGAAGCTAAAGGCGCCCGCGCAGGAGGCGCAGTAGTTTAGGCGATGAAAAAAACACGGATTATCAAGGTGCGCGATCTTTCGATAGGCGGAAGCGCGCCTATCGCAGTGCAGTCGATGTGTGCGACACATACCCAGAATATCGATGAAACTCTTTCTCAGATCGCTTCTTTGGAATCCAAAGGAGCTGATCTTATCCGTGTCGCTGTCGACAATCAAAAAGATGTGGATGCGCTGGCGCAGATCCGCAAACAAACCAAAGCTCGCTTGGTCGTCGACCTGCAGGAAAATTTTCCTCTGGCCGAAAAAGTGGCGCCCTTTGTCGATAAGATACGTTACAACCCTGGACATTTACATCATCTGGATAAATCTAAACCTATCCGCGATAAAGTGCGGTGGATCGTGGATATCGCCAAGCAACACGGGTTGGCGCTTCGTATTGGTGTCAATTGCGGTTCGGTTGCACCGGAATTTTTAGAGAAATACCAAGGTGATCATGTACGAGCGATCGTCGAAAGCGCAGCTTGGCATTGTGGCCTGCTCGACGAATTTCAATTTTCTAATTATGTGGTGAGTTTGAAGGATTCGGATCCTGATCAGGTGGTGGTCTGTAATCAGGAGTTTTCGAAGCGGCGGCCGGATGTGCCCATCCATTTGGGTGTGACGGAGGCCGGACTTTTGCCGGATGGTGTGATCAAAACACGAATCGCGTTTGAAAAGCTTATTCCTCAGGGGATAGGCGACACTTTGCGTGTATCGTTGACATTGCCCAATGCCGAAAAATGGCAGGAGATCACTTGGGGCCGCCAAATATTGCAAGATATTGCAGATAAGAAATTCGTATCGGTGCCGGATTTTGGTAAAGGGCTCAATATTATTTCATGTCCGTCGTGTTCGCGGGTTGAGAATGGTGATTTTGTGAAGCTTGCCATGGAAGTCAAAGAGATGACGCGATATGCCAAAGACCATAAACTTACGATCGCTGTCATGGGTTGCCGGGTCAATGGTCCCGGGGAGACGGATGATGCGGATCTGGGTGTGTGGTGTGGGCCCAGCACCGTGACTCTCAAAAAGAAATCCGAAACCATAGGTTCTTTTCGATACAACGAAGTGCTGGGCCATCTCAAAGAAGAGTTGGATGGCCTGATCACCGCACGAAAATAATTTCACATAAAAAGCAGGAGGTTTATTGGATCCGCGAAGAGCTATTTTTAGCTCAAGGCATGATTGGGTCGTGTTTGGTTGGATATTGGCTATGCATCTGGGTGCATTGGCTGCTTTTTATTCGTTTAGCTGGCAAGGCGTGGGCGTGGCTATTTTTTTATGGTGGTTGTGCGGTGGAGTGGGCATCACACTTGGTTATCACCGATATTTCACACACAAAAGTTATGCAACGCCTAAGGCAGTGCAATATATTCTGGCTTTCTGCGGATGTCTGGCCGGCGAAGCGGGGCCTATTGCCTGGGTGGCAGCACATCGTTATCATCACTCCTACTCAGATATGGACGAAGACCCCCACAGTCCGAGAAAAGGTTTTTGGTGGTCCCATGTGATCTGGTTGTTTGGACGCGAGAAGTTCTTGGCTGACTACGACTCGTACAAAAAATACTGCCCTGATCTCGCTCAAGATAAAGTGATCGTCTTCTTTGATCGTTTTCACATGCTGCCTGTTTTTATATTGGCAGGTATTTTGTACGCGCTTGGTGGGTGGCATTTCATTGTGTGGGGCATATTCGTACGCTCGGTGATGGTTTATCACAGCACTTGGTTGGTGAATTCCGCTTCGCATATTTGGGGCTATCGCAGCTACGAGACGACGGATCGGTCACGCAATAATTGGTGGGTGGCCGCTTTGGCGTTCGGTGAGGGATGGCACAACAACCATCACGCTTACCAACGATCGGCTCGTCATGGGTTTCGGTGGTGGGAAGTGGATGTCACATATGCCATGATCCGTCTTTTGCGTTTAGTGGGTTTAGCCTCCGAGATACACCTGCCTGTGACGGACTCAACCGCGATGGGAATGACGAAGCCATTTTGACCCGGCCTTTTTTGTGATAAAATATCCCTTTAAGATGAGTCACCCCAAGGAGAGCATATGAAAAAGGTATTTGCGTTGATTCTAGCGATGGCAGCGGCTGGGTTTTGTACTCCGGTGTTTGCGGCGGATGCCCGACTGGACGACCGGGTGCATGAAGCCAAGCAAGTGCTGGATGAGATCATGATGAGTCCGGATCAGTCGATCCCTGAGGAACTTTTGGCCAAATGTAAAGCGATTGCCATTTATCCCAATGTGCTCAAGGGTGGATTTATATTCGGTGCGCGTTTTGGCCGCGGTGTTGTTTTGACCCGTGACGAGCGGACAGGGCAATGGGGGCCAGTCGCATTTTCTACGATAGGCGGCGGCAGCTGGGGTCTTCAGATCGGCGGACAGATGACGGATCTGGTATTTGTGGTGATGAATGATCGCGGTATGCAAGGACTTTTGGAAAGCAATTTTACGTTGGGTGCTGATGCTTCGGTGGCAGCGGGTCCTGTGGGACGCTATTCGTCTGCGTCTACAGATCTGACGCTTCGCGCGGGGATCTTGTCGTATTCACGCAGCCGTGGTCTTTTTGGCGGTATTGCGTTGGATGGCGCCGTGGTGACACAAGATAATAATTCAAACCAGCTGTATTACAACCAGCCGGTTACATCAAAAGAAATTTTGCTGAGCAATGCCGTTTCGGTTCAGCCATCTTCCAAAGAATTGGTGGGTGCGCTCAATCAATATTCGCTCAGATGGGCGAATAGAGGCGGCCGATAGTTTTTGCTGAAGTAGTGTGGTAGGTGGCGCGGCGGCTCCGTCCGTTGAGCACGTTTTGCTGAAGTAGCTCAGCTGGTAGAGCAGCCGATTCGTAATCGGCAGGTCACCGGTTCGATCCCGGTCTTCAGCTCGGACGGTGCCGCCGCGCAATAAAAATAGCAGCCTCCGCCACAAGGCACGTCGGACCTGTCCATAAATCGCCTTGTGGACGGACCCGACGCGATTTATGGCGGGGATTCGTAATCGGCAGGTCACCGGTTCGATCCCGGTCTTCAGCTCCATGACATTATAATAAGGAGGTTTTTATGGGTGCCAATGTAGCGAAATTTACGGATGGGAATTTTGATGCGGAAGTTGTCAAAAGCAATATTCCGGTGTTGGTTGATTTTTGGGCGGAGTGGTGCGGCCCCTGCAAGATGATGGGTCCTGTGCTGGATGATCTGGCGCCCGTTTTCCAAGGCAAGCTTAAGATCGGCAAGCTCAATGTTGATGAGAATCAAGATGCTCCATCTCAGTTCGGGATCATGAATATCCCGACCATGATCGTGTTCAAGAACGGCAAAGAAGCCGAGCGTATCGTGGGTGCCATGTCGAAAGCGGATCTTCAGAAAAAGTTAGAAAGAGCCATCGGCTGAAAAGAATAGCTGTTTTCTGTTCAGGCAACGGATCTAATTTTCAAGCCATTGCGGATTCGGTTCGGAGCGGTAAGCTCCGGGCCGAGATTGCGGTCATGGTCACGGATAATCCTCTAGCGTATGCTATCCAACGCGCCAAAAAATGCAATATCCCTGTCGTTGCTTTAAGTCCCAAGCTGTTTGAGAGCCGCACTGATTTTGAAAAACTGATCGTGCGTGTGCTGCGTTCACAAAAAGTAGATGTTGTGGTGTTGGCCGGATTTATGCGGATCTTAACGCCGTATTTTATCAGTGCCTATCGCGGCAAGATCTTGAATATCCATCCATCACTGCTCCCAGCTTTCAAGGGGGCGCATGCGATCAAAGATGCTTTTGAAGCGGGTGTCCGGGAAACGGGCGTGACCGTTCATGGCGTGACCGTAAAATTAGATTCAGGGCCAATCCTTGCGCAAACAAAAGTCCGGGTGTTAGAATCAGATACTTTGAAAACGCTGGAAGCTAAGATCCATAAAGCGGAACACAAACTTTATCCGAGTGCGATAAATAAATTCATAAAATAAAAGGAACACGATAAATGAAGGCTTTAATAAAAGATATCAAGGCGAGAGAAATTTTGGATTCACGCGGCAATCCCACAGTGGAAGCGGACTGTTTATTGGCGGATGGTTCATTTGGCCGCGCAGCCGTACCGAGTGGCGCGTCGACCGGTGAGTATGAGGCGGTCGAGCTACGGGATGGGGACAAGAAGCGTTATGGTGGTAAGGGTGTGCTCAAGGCGGTCGCCAATACGAATGGCGAGTTGAAGCGCCTTCTCAAGGGGCGTGATGCGTTCGACCAAAAAAGTTTGGATAAACGCATGATCGAGATCGATGCGACGTCTAACAAAGGCCGCATCGGCGCCAACGCGACACTTGCCGTTTCGATGGCTGTTTGTCGTGCCGCAGCTGCCTCGCAGGAGCTTTCGCTTTGGAAATATATTGGCAAATTACATGGCAATAAGAATTTTAATTTGCCGGTTCCTATGGCCAATATCATCAATGGCGGTAAACATGCCGACAATAAGATCGATTTTCAAGAGTTCATGGTCGCTCCGACGGGAGCCGAGACCTTTTCCGAAGGCTTACGGTGGGTGACGGAAGTATTTCATGCGCTTAAGGGGATCCTTAAGAAGCAGGGTCATGTCACTGCGGTGGGCGATGAGGGTGGATTTGCGCCCAATCTTGGGAATGAAGAAGCGATCGAAGTGATCATGCAGGCTATCAGTGCCGCCGGTTACCGCGCAGGAAGCCAGATCCGTATCGCTTTGGATTGCGCATCTTCCGAATTGTTTGATGAAGGTGGCCGCAAAGGTTATAAATTTTGGAAATCTAAGCCTGGCCGCATTTACTCCGCGGAAGAGATGATCGATCTCTATGCCGGCTGGTGCAAAAAATACCCGATCTATTCGATCGAAGACGGTTTGGATCAAAATGACTGGGACGGATATGTGAATCTCACCAAAGCGCTTGGAAAAAAAGTCCAGATCGTGGGAGATGATTTTTTTGTCACCAACCCTGAGAGATTGTCTCGCGGCATCAAAGTCAAAGCAGCGAATGCGATCCTTATCAAAGTAAACCAGATCGGGACCGTCTCCGAAACGCTCGAAGCTATCAAGATGGCTCAAAATGCAGGCTACGGCGTCGTCTCGTCGCATCGCTCCGGTGAGACAGAGGATGCTTTCATCGCGGATCTTGCGGTGGGCACGGGAGCCGGACAGATCAAAACCGGTTCGCTTAGCCGTACGGATCGTATTTGCAAATACAATCAGCTCATCCGCATCGAAGAAGAGCTCGGTAGTAAAGCGCAGTTCGGATTGCGTGGGCGCTAAACTTAAGACGCCCGCAACGGCTGTTATTTTTTTAATTTTATTGGGTTTATTTGCAGCTTTGATCGCGCCGCGCGTCCTTCAGGTGAGAAGCTTGAAGGCGCGCAGTGCCGATCTAGATAAAGAGCTCACAGCCCTTAAAAAGAAGAACGATGCCTTGGAGCGTGAGCTCACCTTGCTGCGTGAAGATCCTGTTTACCTTGAGAAAGTGGCTCGCTCCCAATTCAGAAAAGCCAAAGAAGGGGAGATCGTGTACAAAGTCGTTCGCCCCCAACAAGACGTAAAGTCCAATTGAGCGTCACCCCTAAAGCAAAACTCCTCGCCACAATTTTCTTTTTTGTTTCCGGCCTGACAGCACTTTGTTACGAAGTGGTGTGGGTGAGACTCTTGGGATTGGTTTTTGGAAACACCACTTTTGCAGTATCGACGGTTCTGTCGGCTTATATGGCCGGACTGGGCTTCGGAAGTTATTTTATTT
>CAYODQ010000038.1:0-20335 GCA_964402785.1 uncultured Planctomycetia bacterium | reverse complement strand
CCGACAAGGGATATCTCCCGTAGGAGTCCCGGGACGACGAGGCGCAGGGAACAGTAGGTTTTAACTTAGCCGAGGAGCCCGAGAAGCGAGAGGCCTCGCAGGGGCCTCGGAGCCTGCCTGCCGGCAGGCAGGCGTATCCGAAGGGAGATATCCCTTGTCGGCTTGTGCAGGCATCTCTCATCTAAGACCTTGGATTCTTGGCGAGTTGACATTATTGGTAATTTATGTTATACTTAACTTAGAATAAAGTAATCCTGTTAAGAGATGTAGATAGGGCTTTCAGAGTTAGGGGAATGATAAAACGCCATCATAATTAAATCCCCTCGAAGCACAGATCGCATCTCCTCGGGTAAAAAAAGGAGAACGCTATGATTATACGTAAAAATACTGCCGGTTTTACGCTGGTGGAAATCATGATCGTTGTTGCGATCATCGGTCTTCTCGCAGCGATCGCAGTGCCTAACTTCGCGCAGGCCAGAACCAATGCGCGCCGTGGCACTTGTATCAACAATATGCGTCTTATCGACGCAGCTAAGGAGCAGTATGCTCTTGAGAACAATAAGGACTCGACCGTGACGCCTGGAACTGCGGATCTTACGCCTTATCTCAAGGGAAATGCGATGCCTACATGTCCTGCATCAGGTACTTACACGCCTGCAGCCATAGGATCGGATCCTACGTGCAGCAAATCGGGTGGTACTGATCTGCATGTGCTCCCGTAATTAGGTAAAAGAAAAAGAAAACTCAAGCCCTCGCCCAAAAGGCGGGGGCTTCTGTTTATGCAGCCTCTCACCAAAAAAACCCCATACGAGCCGCCTTGGAATCTATATTCCGGCGCGATTTTATTGCTCATCGTTTTCTTTCAAATACTTCAATGGCCTCTATCTCCGCGGTTTCTTGATATTTATTATCATCTTTCTGTGATGAAGGGATTTGCGGATGCGGGCGGGTACGTCACGCACGCATTTTGGGAATACGCGCCCGGGGGAAGGCCTCATCTATATCCACCATTCTTGCATGTGATCATGCTTCTTTTTTACAAATTGGGTATGGGTGCGATAGATGTCGGCCGACTTGTTGACGTGGCATCTTATCCGATCCTGCTAAGTGTGTATTGGTTCGTGTCACGGAAATTGTATTCGGACAAGATTGCTTTTATTGCTTTGGTTTTGTCGTCATCGGTTTATTCGATTTTGTTGGCATCGGTCACATTGTCCGCATTTAATCTGGCTATCGTTCTCTTGTTGCTCATCGTTTTAAAAGTTCATGAGAAGCGCTTTTTTCAGGCCGGGTTGTTATTGGGTATTTGCTTTTATACACATACCTATGCGGCCGGCTTATCGGTTTTGTATTTATTTTTGTATTCGCTATGCAAGGGAAAGGATGGGCGACGTTGCATTTCAACCTTATCCCTTGGACTAGCGCTTGGCACGCCTTTCCTGATCTATCAGGCGATATATCGTGATTATTTTGTTTTAGTTTCCAAGCACCTCAAGGAATCAAGCCTTTTAGAGATCGACCTAGCGATCTATCTGCTTGCGCTAGCCGGTATCTTTAGTTTTAGGCAAAGGCAGTTTTTCCAAAAAGCTCTTATTCCTCTTTGTCTTTGGTTTTGTTTTATACCGATGATCGCAACAC
Organism: uncultured Planctomycetia bacterium; assembly: GCA_964402785.1. Taxonomy (GTDB): domain Bacteria; phylum Omnitrophota; class Gorgyraeia; order 2-02-FULL-51-18; family 2-02-FULL-51-18; genus CAYODQ01. The sequence continues at coordinate 18,697 of CAYODQ010000038.1, read as the reverse complement.
ACCCGGTGAGGTTCTATTTTGGCCACGGCCTGTTAGGTTTGGTATGGTTGGCGGCTATCAACACCGAGCAATGGTCGCATAAAATGAGCGCATTTTTGTTATGCGCATTATTGATTTTTGTTGCGTTTATAAGCCCTGTATTTCATTGGGACTTTAAAAACGGGACGGGTGATATACGATGGGCAGATCGATCGATGACCCGTTTTTTGATCCCAGACCCCTATTTATCTAAGAGAACGAATGGGTTTACTATTTATTTTCAGGAACCATATGATGAAATGAAGCGGATCGTCCAAGCCAATTCACAAAAAGGCGATATCTTATGGACAGATTTTTCTTATACCGCAGGTATTCTGGCTATTCTTTCGGATCGCATAACCTCCTGCGCCATGCTAGCCGAAGTAAAGCCGTTCGAGGAAAGCTCGCGTATTCAAGATGCGAAAACGATCGTGTGGTTCAAGGATGCTCAATTAAAGCCGAGAGAGGGGATGGATGAGGCGGTTAAAAAATACGACCTTAGGCTTATAAAAGAAGTTGAGATGGCTTATATTTTTGATAATCCCAGACCGTCTCAACGCGCAGATATTCCAAAGCCAATTTTATCGTTTTATGGTTGTTTCTTTCTGGTTGCTCTGGGATTAGGAATTGCTTTCTATCCTTATCGATTGTAACTGCGGATCGTAGCCGTAGCGCTTCCGCCCGGCGTTACTCCTGAATAAGATTGGGCTACGTAGGTAGCATTCAAATTATTCCATGCCGTCATGCCGAGCGTTGTGATATTACCTCGAGCGACAATGGATCCATTGAATGTAAAGGAATCGTGATTGCCGCTAGATACCGAAATATTTCCTCCGGCATACACAAGCCCATCCGCATTCCAATAAGCTCCGCCGTTTCCAACGCTCGTGAAAGTGATATTGCCTTGCACCAGCATGGCTGGGTAGGTGGAGTATTGATTGATATCGACACGTGGATAAGTGCTGCCCTGCTTCTCAATTGTGATGTTGCCAGTGGCCACGATGCAGGCTGTGGTGTTTTGAGTGCCGCGGATAGTGATGTTGCCGTTTACGTAGATGACTCCGCCCGCAGGATTGGCGGGTATAGCGCCGCTGGCATAAGTAACATCGCCGCTCACGTATTGGCTGTTCGCTTGAGCGATAGCCTGAAAATAAGAATAATCGATCGTTGGAAACACCTCGGATTGGGTGTAGTTGGGTGTTGCTGTGCCCGAAAGGGAGACGCTAGCGCTGGATGTCAAGTTTCCATTTGCATTTGCATCTCCTGTGATCGTTAGTTGACCGCCGCTTGCCGGGCCGTCCAACGTCATATTGCCCGCTGCATAAACATCGCCGGTGACGGATCCGGGTGACTGTCCGGTGCCCGAATCCAGATCTAAATTTCCGCCTGCGGCAAACATGTAGTCAAGAACGGATCCGGATGGGGGAGTGACTTCTGCGGTCACGGTGCGGGTGACGGTGCCGATCGTTCCTACTGAAGATATAAGATAGCGTCCTCCTGAAGAGGAGACGCTGGCATCATAGGTTCCATTTCCCAAGGAGGTCAGCGGAAAATTAGATGGGGTAGATGCGGCGGTCCAGCTTGTGCGGACAGTTGAGAGAGCCCGCATAAGACCTGCCTCTGCTAATTGCTGTGCCTGCATTGATTGCTGAAGTCGATTGATGTATGCAGAGTTATAAGTAGAGGTTTTATAAGTGAATCCTCCAACCAGCGACATGACGAAAACGCATACCATCGTTGTCAAAAAAACCGAGCCTGTTTGATCTTTCAAAGATTTTAGGCTATTCAGCATAAAGCCTCCGCTATTTACCCGTGTTTTTTGGCTTCACTTCTGCCGCGAGTGAAACTGTTTCTGTTTTTCCTTGGTATGTCTTTTGCGCCTCAAGCTCTATCTCCAGAGCATTCACGATAGTGGCGCCATCGACTTTCACAGTAAAGGTGCCATAATTGGGTCTTTTTGTATATTCACCGCTGATCTCGACGAGCGCTGTTTGTCCCGGCCATTGGAGCGTCGCCTCATCAAATTGCGGATACGTTGTGTAGGGACTCGCAGTGGTCATGGTGACTTGGAACTGGATGTATCGACCGGTGCCGGCACTAGCCAAAGATAACGGACTTCCCGCGGAACCTGCAATGGCGCTCCAGGCAGTTGCCCCGGTCATTTGCGAATCATTGGATGAACGCGCTTTTACGAGATAAGTGCCGCTTCCGTTTGTATTCCATGTCATCTGAGAATAGGCCGGGGCTGCGATATGCGTGTCATACACTTGCGACGTAGCCGTGCCTATATTGGTCCATACCGCAATATCAGATACGGCTGCAACCGCGGTAGATGCGGTGAAGCCTGGCTCGGCACCCGTCCATGCGGCCGTTGGCGTACTTCCATCAATATAATAAGAATGATTGCCTGATCCGGCGTCCCAAAAAGAGGTTTGGCCATTTGCTCCAGAGGTGTCAAAAACGGCGCTAACAAGATAGTCGGAGCCGACAGTGGTGGTGACGCTCATCCAGTTGGACCAAACGTAATGGCCAGCCGGAATGGTTATGCTGGTGGAGCCGGTCGTGCCCGTAGCCCCGACACCATCTATCCCGGCGGGCGCTACCGTTGCATTGCCAAAATAAAGCTGAGTTGAGCCGCCTGAGAAATTATAGTCACCGGCCGCAGACGCTCCAAAATGTGCAGAATCTATGATCAGCGCTCCAGTAGAAGATGCCATAAATTTGACTCGTACCATTTGACCCGAACCTAGGTAGTTGGCGGCCTTGATCAAATTGCGCACAGTTTTATTGTTAAGGTTTGTCGGATTATCGGCAGTGTCGGCTGATGTTTGCGCGCCCGCCCTCCAGATAGAGGTGAGTCCTTGGTTTTCACGGCTCATGATGGTGAGTGTTGGATCTGTTCCTGACACTTCCGTGTTGGAGTGAGTCATATTTTCAAAATTACATTCAAGCCATTGATCATAATAAGTTTGAAATGTGATGTAGTCGCCGACTCCTGCTGAAGCATACTCCAGCTGATGATTCCCACTCCAAAGGCCAGCAGCGGAATAAGCTGTCATGTCTTCTATGGTTTGGGTGCGTCCTGAATCAGCTGAGACGGTTAACCCTTCGGCTTCCTGAGAGCCTCCGCTGGGAGTTAAAACCACTTTATCGATACCCATTCTGTATCCCGACGAAGAAGAGTTCTTCCCGGTGACTTCAAATCGGATCGTGTGGTTACCAGCTGCTAATTGTACGGTGCCGAAGCTGGTGTTGCCGCTTTGATCGATGCTGGAGCTATAGCCATCAAAGGTGGGGCTTGAGGGGGTGATGGAGAATGATACCGTCTCGGATGAAAATAATTCCTTTGTGGTTGCGCTTGCATGTGTCCCGGATGCTGCGATCGCATCCAATTGAGACTGCCGTGTAGCGGAGGCGGAGTTGTATGGAAAAACGGATCGACGCAGTTCATTGTTGTATATGTGATAGACGACCGTATCATTCCATGAAATCGAAGAACTGCTAAACGTGTAAAAGCCGCTTGCATTCGCGTTGGCGCGGGGGATGCTGATGGCTGTGAAGCTGGAGCTCGATGATGGGTAGAATAATATGCCATTACCGTTGGATAAGCGAATATCTTCTTTTATTTTTTCCATTGATTTTTCTATGTTGTATCTGAGTTCGCTGCGGTAATTCTCTTCTTTCCAGTTTTTAGTGGTGTAATACCAGGCGGACAATGATGAAGCGAGAAAGGTGATACCAATGCTGACGGCCAGCAAGGACTCAGCCAGTGTAAAACCGCGCCTATTCATTCTCAAGAGTTTACGCATATTGGAATATCACCGAAGTTAGGGTCGTGGGTTTGTTTGCAAATGCTCCCTTTATACGATAGTCGACTTGGACTTGCACCTGAACCAAATTGGCATCCCCTGTGTAGTTTGTTGTTACGGTTGTTGTACGCTTAAAATTTCCCTCATCATCCGGGACGCCGGCGTTGTCTAAATAAGTATCGGTTTCGGCTGCGTTTGTGAGACTGCTAAAGGGGAGTGCTTTGAGGGTCTCAATGTGATTTTTGGCTAGGTTATAAGCGTTGTATGCAAACTCAGCCCGTTTACCCGCCGTGATACTGGCTACCGTAATGTTCATCATGCCTCCCAACAATAACCCGAACACAAGGATGGCGACCATTGTCTCAACCAGAGTCATGCCGGAGCAACCAAACTTTGTTAATTGAATCTTATTAATCATATTAAGCCTTATTATATTCTATTCAATATTATACCACATTAACTAACCAGAGGCAAATTAGCTTTTTTCTTGTTATACCTATAAAAAGCTTGATTTAAGTGAGTGGAGTGGTTATAATTTGTGCTAAGAGACTTAAAAATGCTTACTTTTATTGGTGATTTAAATGTCTAAACTGCTAAAAACCAAATCACAAACAGCCATAGGCCTAGATATAGGTAGCTATTCGGTCAAGTGTGTGGAGGTAGCCCAATCATCTGGATCCATCGAGTTAAGGCGTGTCTCAATATTGCCCATTGGCGATCGCAGTCCGGCTGGCCTAAAAAAGATCCTGAAGGTGATGTTTGATGTTTATGACGGAAAGCCGGATCGTTTAAGGATCTCCCTTTCTTCCGGCTCTTCTCTGATCATTCGTCGCATCAAGTTGCCGGCCATGTCTCCGGCCGAACTTAAGAGTGCAATTGTGTTCGAGGCTGAGGGACACATCCCGTTTCCAACGGATCAATGCATGTTGGATTTTCATATCCTTAATCATGAAGCTGATAAAAAAACCATGAATGTCATGCTGGTGGCCGCCAAAAAGGATTTTGTGATGGACCGCCTCAAAGTGCTTTCGGAGATGGGTGTTGTGCCTGAGATAGTGGATGTAGATATGTTTTGTCTTTTGAATTCGTTCGAAGTTTTGGGGGACAATCAAGGGCAGGGCGTTTACGGTATTTTGAATATCGGCCATCAGATGACATCGTTTGCGATCATTCAAAATGGCATTCCTTTTTTTGTGAGAGAGATCGCCATGGGCGGTTTGGGGGTGACCAAGGCTCTCGCGACTCTTAAAAATGTTTCCGAAGATGAAGCGGATCGTCTCAAGATCGATAAGCCCGCGGATATTCCAGAGCAGCTTAAAGAAGCATCGCTGAGAGGCTTGGAGCCGTTGGCAGAAGAGCTTCGTCATTCGATCGATTATTTTGAAAACGAAACGGGTGAGGAACTTAAGAATATTTGGACCAGTGGCGGCGGCGCCTTGTCTTTGGGGGCCAGCGAAATTTTGTCACAGGAGCTTGGCCGCACCGTTACCGCATGGAACAACCTTAAAAAGATGAGCATTTTTGGCGAAGTGGATATGGCATATTTGAATGACCATTCGCTTGAGCTGAATGTCGCGCTTGGTATGGTGTTGAGGGGATACGAGGCGAAAAAATGATACAGATCAATCTTTTGCCGCCAGATCTCAGGAGAAAAGAAACCCCCAAGGTCGTTCTTCCAGATATCCCGATCAAAAAAACGCTTTTGGTGATGGTGGGGATCATCCTATTGGTTCAGGTTTTGCTGAGCTTGGCTGCCGGCGTGCTTGCATTTCAGAGCGGCGCCACCAAGGCTTCGATAGAGAAATTATCCGGCGAAGTGGCTGAAACAAGACGTATAAAAGAAGCATCTGTTGGAGCGCTTAACAAGCTTAAAGATATACGCACACTGACTTCCAAAAAATTTTATTGGGCATCTCTGCTCAATGCGCTGACAGATTCAATGACCAAGGGAGTTTGGCTTAGGACATTGAGCCTGGAGGAGAATACGATTGAGGTTCCGAAGCCTGACGCCAAAAAGAATTCCAAAGGATCTGTCAAAAAATCGGATATGGTGCAAATACGATCCGTGACACTTAAGCTCGAGGGGAGTGTTTATGCAGGCGGACAAGAAACAGCTTTTATCGGCAAATTTGTAAAGGCGCTCAAAGAAAACAGTTATTTTAATGATCTGTTTTCTGATATCGATCTGTCGAATATCAGCCAGCGAAAGATCAGCGATTACGATGTGTACGATTTCATTTTATTCTGTCGTTTCAAGAAGGAGAAAATTTGAAGCCGGATTGGAATAAGATACCAGGAGTTAAGCCGATAATGGACGCGGCCGTTAATTTTTTGAATGAGCGCAACCCGCGTGAAAAATTAATGGTGCTTGTGTTTGGCGGCATCTTTATTTTTACGGTGGATTATTTTATCTGGCTTGCCCCGGTCGTCAATGTTCTGACCAAGACGATGCCAATACTTTCATCCCTAAATGAAGAGTTGGATACGCTCAAATCAGACAAGAAGGCTGCCCCTGAGATCAAAAAGAAGTGGGACAATATTCAGAATGAATTGATTGAAAAAGAAAAAGGATTTCAGGGCACTGATCAGCTTCCAGCTCTTTTGGAGAATTTATCAAAGCTAGCAAATGAAGCCGGTGTTCGTATCACATCCGTGAAGCCGGTGGGGGACTCGGTCCCCGTCGGGAACAAACTCTATTTTTCTGTGCCGCTACAAATGAATGCTTCCGCAGGCGGGCATGAGCTGGGTGCATTTTTGTCAAAATTGGAAACGGATCAGATATTTTATAAGGTGACGGATCTAAAGATATCCCAGAACCCAACAAATCCAAGAAAGCATTCGATCGAGATGATGCTTGAAACGTACCGAAAGGCATGATGTGATGTTGTTTTTAGGCCAAAAAATCACTAGATTTAATCATTTTACAATCTTTTTGTGGATTGTTGGCATTGCATTTGGTATCATTTACAGCGATCAAGGTCTTGCAGCTGATCAAAAGTTGTATCATGCTGAGGGCAAAAGAGATCCTTTTGTCCAGCTTGTTGCGATCGGGCCCAGACAGGCATCCAGCCAAATATTGGCCGTAGAAAGCCTTGAAGAGATCGTGATCGAAGGTATTGTTTTAGACGCCAACCCAAAAGCGTCGATTGTTGTGGTGAATGGGGCCGTTATGAAGGAAGGTGAGGAGAGTGGCAACGTGAAGCTCCTCAAAATCAAAGCGGATGGTGCATCTTTTTCTGTGAATGGTGTAGAAGGTTTTAAGCCATTGTATCAACAAGAATAACGCATTTATACTGAGGATACCTTATCACTTGCTTAAAAAGCGTCTGATCGTTGCTCTGGTTGGTTTAAGTGCTCTTGCTTTGTCTTGCCAAGTTTTTGCAGAAGATGTTGTTCCCCCGGTAGAGAATGCTCAGGTGGCGGCTACGGCTTCCCAGGATACGAGTGCCAATACGGATGTGATCGCTGCTGCGGATGCGCCCGTGTCAGCTCCGGGTAATGTCACCGTTGATTTTAAGGATGCGGATATTCAAAATGTTCTGCGTATTCTTGCGTTCAAAAGCGGTGTGAATATCGTAGCCGGTAAAGATGTGACGGGTACGGTGACGATTCGTCTCGTGGATGTGCCGTGGGAAAAAGCGCTGGATACGATCCTGAAAACATATGGCTATGCCTATGATAAGCAGGAGAATATTATCCGCGTGTCCACACTTGAGAATCTTCGCAAAGAGGAGCTTCTCACTGAGGTATACCCTCTGAATTATTCGAAAGCATCCGATGTAGAAAGATCCGTCAAGGAGATGTTGAGCGAGCGCGGCAGTGTTCGTTCGGACTCACGATCCAACTCAGTCATTGTCACGGATATGCCAACCAGCCTACAAAGTATCCGAAAGGTTGTTGAGAGATTGGATTCTGAAACTCCGCAGGTTTTAATCGAAGCTAAAGTGGTGGAGATGACGCTTGGTAAGGCGGATCAATTAGGTATCGATTGGAATGTACGCGCTTCGATCAGCGGATCTTCGAGGCCCACAACGGCTCCTTTTAATGCCACGCAAAGATCAGTGTTCAGTCAGATATTTCCGATAGGACGCGGTACGCAAACCGGTGTTGTTGCAAGTTCCGGAGCGACGACGGCTACATCTACGATCGAAGATTTTCCAAAAGGTAAAGGCGGTGGTGGTACGGATTCGATCCAGCCTACATTCCCAGTGGCTGATAAGTCCGAGTTTGTGTTTGGGTCATTGGATTTTAGTCAGTTTAGGGCTGTGCTGGAGCTGATCCAGAGCCAGCGAGATGTCAAAGTTTTATCTGAGCCCCATGTCACGGTGCTCAGTAATCAGGAGGCAAAAATCTTAGTGGGCGAGATCATAGCGATCCCGACCTTTGAAAGAAATTCCACAACAGGCAAGATGGAGATCACAGGTTATCAAGATCGTGACCTGGGTATCCGTCTGGCGGTTGTGCCACAAGTCAATAATGCAAATGAGGTTGTTGTAGCGATCCATCCGGAGATCACAAGTTTGATCGGCTACGACGAGCTTACTGCTGAAATTAAAGCGCCGCGCTTTTCAACGCGTGAGGCGTTAACAAACGTCCGCATCAAAAGCGGACAAACAATAGCTATTGGAGGATTGATCAAGGAAGACATATCAGACACGAATAGCAAGGTTCCTTTATTGGGTGACCTTCCTGGGTTGGGCAAGCTTTTTTCTTATCAGAATAAACAAGTCACAAAAACAGACCTTTTATTTTTTATGACGGTCACCGTTATCAAAGACGCGGTGCCTACGACTCATAAGCTCTGATGTGACTGCGGAAGCTTAATCGCTTCCGCTGATGGATGATTTTTGAACGCATTGCCCAAGATCCCTGATCTTGTGTGATGCGTTTTTTATTTGAGAAGAGGAAACTATGAAAAAAGAGATATTAGTAACAGGCGAATTTCAAGCAACAAAAGTAGCGATCGTTGAAGATGGCCATTTGGAAGAATACCATGTCGAGAGACACACCGATAAACAGTTGGTGGGGTCCATTTATAAAGGCAAAGTCTCATCCATTGTTCCGGGTATCGGAGCCGCTTTTATTGATATTGGTCTCGAAAAGAACGGTTTCTTGTATGTGGCAGATGTTATTGGCCAGGGAATATTGGATGAAGATACCGACTATTCGGATGGGGATGATGCAACGGCGCCCGCACCGGTTTCAGCGCCCCATAGCCACAGCCATGGCCATCGCAGGGGAGGTAATCGGCAAGAGAATACACCGCCAATCCAGGATGTTTTAAAGAAGGATCAAGAGGTGTTGGTGCAGGTGGTCAAAGAGCCATTTGGAACCAAGGGTGCAAGGCTGACCTGTCAGATCTCGCTCGCTGGCCGTTTTGTGGTGTTTATGCCGCATCATCCGCATGTCGGTATCTCTAAGCGTATCGATGACAGGCGTGAGAGGGATAGAATACGTCAGATCATCAAAGCTGTTTCTTTGCCAAAGGAATCCGGTCTCATCGTGCGTACCGCAGCAGCGGGCGCAGACTCCAAGGTGTTGGAGCGCGACATCAAGTTTTTGGTGCATCAGTGGAAGCAGATCCAGAGGCGCTGCAGCATAAAGCCTTCGCCTGCCAATGTTCACGAGGAGTTTGGTTTGGTGCTTCGTATGGTTCGCGACGTGATGACAGAGTCTTACGAGCGGATTATCATCAACGATCGCGAAGAGTATAAGCGTGTGGATAAATTCATGCGCGCAGCGGTGCCCACACTGCGAAACAAATTGGTTTTGTACAACGGCGAAGTGCCGCTGTTTCAGGCGCATGGGATCCAAAAAGAGATCGATAAGATCTATGAGCCGAGAGCTTCGCTAAAGAGCGGCGGCCATATTGTGATCGAGCAAACCGAAGCGCTTGTAGCCATCGATGTGAATACGGGCAAGTTCACCGGTACGCGAAATTTGGAAGAGACCGCATATCGGACCAATTGTGAAGCCGCGCGAGAAATAGCCAAACAGATCCGTTTGCGCGATATGGGCGGCATCATCATCATCGATTTTATCGATATGGATCTGCATGAACATCGCAAGTCGGTGCTCAAGATCTTAGAAGAGGCATTGAGGCGGGATCGTGCAAAGACCAGTTTTTTGAATTTGTCTCAACTTGGTCTTGTGGAGATGACGCGCCAAAGGATGCGCAAGAGTTTGGAGAGCGCTTCCACTACCAATTGCCCGTATTGCAAGGGCAAGGGTATCGTGAAGTCAAAAGAAACCGTTGCTTCTGAAGCGCTTCAAAAACTTTCACAATATTTGAAGTCTTCCAAAAAAGAGCACATCGAACTCACGGCTTCTCCGGATGTCGTGGAAGTGTTGAGTCGCGATGATTCCAAACTTATGAAAGCTTTGGAAGTTCAAAGTTCTAATCGCATCAGTTTGGTTGGAGATGCGCATATTCATGCAGAAGAAGTGCGTATCAAGAGAATCCTTGACAAACGCAAACACCTTTGGTAATCTTTGCAGCTTATGTTCGCAGTCATTGAGACAGGTGGTAAACAATATAGGGTCAAAGCAGGGGATGAGCTTCTCATTGAGAGGCTGCCTCTCGGCAAAGCCAAGACACTTAAATTGGACAAAGTTCTTTTGTTGTCCAATGACAGTTCGGTCGAGGTGGGTAGACCCTACGTGAAGGGCGCTTATATAGAAGCTGAGTTGGTCAAAGAGCTTCGGGGCCCCAAGAAGATCTCTTTTAAATATATCCGCCGTGAGAAGTCAGCCACCAAGATCGGGCACCGGCAGAATTATTTGCAAGTTAAGATCAAAACAATTCATAAGGGAGCGTAAGGCTTCTAAGGCCTTGCAATAGACTATGGCAACAAAAAAAGGCGGCGGATCTTCTAGGAACGGCCGCGATTCAAATGCAAAGCGTCGTGGTGTTAAGGCTTATGGTGGCGAGACCGTCACAGCCGGCAGCATCATTATTCGCCAAAAAGGTTCCGTTTATATACCTGGCAATTTTGTTGGTCAGGGTCGCGATTTCACTTTGTTTGCTCTTAAAGACGGCGTGGTCGAATTCAAGAACAAGAACCGCGTTCACATCATTCCCACCAGCAAGTAAATTAATTTAGTTCGGAGTTCGGAGTTGGGAGTTCGGAGAATCAGCTGTGTCTCCGAACACCGAACTCAAGACTCCGAACTTTTTTTTGGAGCTTTTTATGTTCATCGATAAAGCTGTCATTCATTGCATTGCGGGACGCGGAGGAAAGGGGTGTAATAGCCTTGATCGATCGCGGCCGGGTCATTTTCGTGCCACCGGTGGAGATGGCGGCCATGGCGGTTCTATTATTCTTGAGGCCAGAGAAAATATTCACACACTTCTAGATTTCCAGATGAATCGCTACTTTGAAGCTGAGAATGGCGGCAACGGCTCGTCCAGTAATATGACGGGTTTTACGGCTGAGGACAGGATCATCGGAGTGCCGGCCGGAACCGAGGTCTATGATGATCAAACCGGTGAGATGCTAAAAGACCTTGTTAAGGTCGGGGACCGAGTGCTCGTTTGCCGAGGTGGGCAGGCGGGAAAGGGCAATGACAAAAAACATGAGTCTACGGATGGTGAACCGGGCGAAGAAAAAGATATAAGGCTTAGATTGAAACTGATAGCCGATATCGGACTTTTGGGGTTTCCCAATGCCGGGAAATCGACCTTGATCTCGCGCGTGTCCAATGCCAAATCCAAGATCGCACCCTATCCATTTACGACTAAAAATCCTATCCTGGGTGTGGTAAAATTCGACGATGATACCGCGCGAGTGATCGCGGATATCCCGGGCCTCATAGAAGGCGCCAGCCAGGGGCGGGGGTTGGGGATAGATTTTTTAAAGCATGTGGAGCGTACACGTTTTTTGATCCATATCATTGATTTTGCGGCAGTGGATGGGCGCGACCCTGTGTCGGATTATCAAGTGATGAACCAGGAGCTTAAAGCCTATTCACCGCTCTTAGCAAAAAAACCACAGATCATCGTGGCTAATAAAATGGATGTGCCGGAAGCCAAGGAAAATCTGGCTGTCTTCAAGAAAAAAATACGCAAGACCGTGTTTCCAATATCAGCGGTGACGGGTGAGGGTGTGGATAAACTGATGAACAAAGTTCGTGGCCTTAAATATGACTAAGATCTCAACCAAACATATCAAGAATATCGTTATCAAAGTGGGGACGTCCATTCTCACTAAAAATGGACGATTCGACCGCTCTCTCATAGGCCATTTATCCGATCAGTTGCCGCAATTTTTGCGTAAAGGGATCGCGGTGTCGGTCGTCAGCTCGGGTGCTATCGGTGCCGGCATGACTCTTCTGAAAGAAAAAGAGAGGCCGAAGACCATGGAGGGGTTGCAGGCGGCTGCGGCAGTGGGACAGCGTTATCTTATGCAATGTTACGAGGAGTCCCTTTCCAAAAAAGGTTATTCAACGGCGCAGGTTCTTTTGACGTGGGATGATATGGCGCATGCCAAGCGCTTTTTAAATGCCAAGCGAACATTAAAAGAAATTCAAAAACGAAAACTTGTTCCCATTATCAATGAAAATGATACGGTGGCTACGGACGAGATACGTTTTGGTGATAACGACCGTTTGTCGGCTCTCTTGTCGATCTTGGTCGAGGCGGATCTTTTGATCATTTTATCGGATACCAACGGGCTTTTTAGTGAAGGCGGAAAAGGCGAGCGTATCAAGGTTGTGCATAAAATGGATGCTGATATTTTTTCGCATGTCAAAGACAGCCGCACCTCGTTCACGGTGGGTGGTATGAAATCAAAACTAGAAGCCGTTTCTATCGCCACGAGTTCAGGCATCCCGGTTTTTTTGGCGGATGGCCGAGAGAAAGATATTTTATCAAAATTATTTAACGGTGAAGACGTGGGTACTCGTTTTTTGCCGGCGCTTAAACGTGGGCAAGCGAGAAAAGATTGGATCTATCACTTTTTGGATCATGCTCATTTTCGGTCTCAGGCCAAGACTATTACCAAGGAATCTTTGTGATGGCGCCGGTGCGTAAGATAGCCGAGAGTGCTAGGCATGCAGCCCCCTCTCTGTCGATCTTGTCTGATAAGGTGAAGCGTAAGGCTTTGGCTGCTATGGCGGCGGCGCTTAAAAAAGGCGCCAAAGATGTATTGCGAGCCAACCGGGTGGATGTGGAGGCTGCCAGAAAAAAAGGCCTGGCCGAAGCATTGATCGCACGCCTTACGCTGGATGAAAAGAAGCTCGGTAAGATCGCCGAATCTTTGCACCAGATAGCAAGCCTTTCAGATCCTGTGGGACATGAGCTAGAGAAAAAAGTTCGCCCAAATGGTCTTGTGATCCGTAAGGTCTCCGTACCTATCGGCGTGATACTCATCATTTATGAAGCAAGGCCTAATGTGACAGCGGATTGTATGGCGCTATGCCTAAAATCCGGCAACGCCGTCATCTTAAAAGGTGGAAGCGAGGCGATTCACTCCAACCAAGCAATTTTCAAGCTTTTGAGCTCTGCAGCCGTGAAAGCGGGCGTTCCCAGCGGTGCGTTTCAGTTTATCAACACCACCGATCGGGCAGCTGTTCAGACGCTCCTTTCGTTAAACGATCTGATCGATCTCGTGATCCCACGTGGTGGTGAGGGGCTTATACGGCATGTGGCTCAGTCATCCAAGATCCCCGTGATCAAACATTTCAAAGGGGTGTGCCATGTGTATGTGGACAAAGATGCGGATCTGGATAAAGCGATTCGGATCATTGTGAACGGAAAGACTCAAAATCCTTCGGTGTGTAATGCCACTGAGTGTATTTTAGTCCACGAAAAGATCGCGCGAGTATTTTTGCCTAAATTAGCGAATACACCGGCCATGGCCAAAGTCGAACTGCGTGGTGACGATCGGGCTTGCGCGTTGGTGTCTCGCATGAAAAAGGCCAAGCGCCAAGATTGGGGCGCAGAGTATCTGGATCTTATCCTTGCTGTGCGCGTTGTGAAAGACATGGATCAGGCCATCGAGCATATCGAAGCTTATGGTTCAAAGCATTCGGATGCGATCGTGACCGAGAAAAAGACGACGGCGGATCGATTTGTGAATGAGGTTGATAGCTCAGCTGTTTTTGTGAACTGTTCAACGCGATTCAATGATGGCGGTGAATTTGGTATGGGAGCAGAGATGGGGATCTCGACCGATAAGCTTCATGCGCGCGGGCCTATGGGTTTGAAGGAGCTGACATCATATAAGTATATCGTCAAAGGAGATGGCCAAGTCCGCGGATGAAAATAGGGATTTTTGGGGGAAGTTTTAATCCGCTGCATGATGGCCATATTCGGCTTGCCGAAACAGCGTTATCAGAGCTCAATCTAGATAAGATCATATTTCTGCCTAGTTTTCAAACACCTCTCAAAAAAAAGATCCTTTTTTTACCGCTGGAGGAGCGCCTGCGGCTATTAAAGGCGTCGCTTCGAAAATACCCTTGCTTTGAAGTTTCGGACTGGGAGATACAAAGAGGCCGAGTGACCTACACTGTTGACGCGATCCGGCATTTTAAGGCATTTTTTGGGGCAAACACTACGCTTTATTTTCTTTGCGGGGCTGATGTCCTTAAAAATCTTTCCCGTTGGAAATCGCTTGATAGCGTGCTAAAGTTGTGCCGTTTTTGTGTGTTTTCGAGGCCAGGGTACCCGCTTCGAAAGCGGCTCTCGGATAGGATCGTGTGGGTTCCTATGGAAGCGCTGGACATGTCCTCGACCCAGATGCGCCAAAGCAGGCCGGTCAAAAACCGTGTAAAAGGAGAATCGTCATAGATACCAAAAAAAAGATCTCAGTTATTTGCAATGCCGCCGACGAGCGTAAGGCGGAAGATATCGTTGTCATGGAAATGAAAGATAAATCCTGTATCGGGGATTTTTTTATCGTGATGAGCGGATCATCGACCGTGCGCGTCAAGGCGATCGTGGAAAATATCGAAACCCAAATGGAAGAGTTGGGGTTGAGAGTATTTCATAAAGAGGGCGTTGCGGACGGGGTTTGGGTTTTGATGGATTATGGCGAAGTCCTTGTGCATGTTTTTTATCATGAAATGAGACAGTTCTACGCATTGGAAAAGTTGTGGGGAGATGCACCCCGCAAAAGCCATCAGCACTGGAAATGACAAGCCCGGCGTCCGATATCCGCATACCTCTCGCTCAATTCATCGCACAATGCGCTCAAACGCAGATCGCGGGCGTGACGGCCGATGATATCCTAGCTTCGTTTGAAACGCCCAAAGAAGAGAAATTCGGAGAGCTTTCTACCAATTATTTTTTGAAAGCAGCCAAACTCGCAAAAAAATCACCCCGCGCTTTGGCGGATGAGCTCGTCGGTCAAATGCAAACAGCGCTTCCGGGCTCGGCTCTCGCAGGGCGCCTTTCTAAATTCTCGGTCGAGGGCCCTGGTTTTATTAATTTTTATTTCTCTGCCTCAGAGACCGCGCAAGTCGTGGCACGGATCATTAAAGATGGTCCTCAGTTCGGAAAGCCTCAGGTAAAGACCAAGAAGATCTTGCTGGAATACGTGAGTGCTAATCCGACCGGCCCCCTTACGGTGGCGCATGGCCGGCAAGCCGCTTTGGGAGACTCGCTGGCGCGTATCTTGCGTTTTTGCGGACACGACCTGACGACCGAATATTACAATAACGACGAAGGTGTGCAGATCCAGACGCTGGGCAAGTCCACTGAGCATCGTGTCAAAGAACTTCTGGATAATAAAAGCTACGATATCCCTGAGAATTATTATCGAGGCGAGTATCTTATTGAGATAGCTAAAAAACTATTGGATAAAACAGGTCGCGACGCATTTATGAAGATGCCAGATGAAAAAAAAGCGCAAGTGTGTCGGATATTTGCTCGCGATGAGATCATGGGGAGCATTATCAAGGATCTAAAGGAATTTGAATCGGCTTTTGACAGTTTTTATAGCCAGGAAGCATTGGGCAAATCAGGCAAAGTGGAGTCGACACTTGAAGATCTGAAACGCCTGGGCGTCGTGTATGAAAGCGAGGGCGCCACCTGGCTTCGTTCGACGGACTTTGGGGATGACAAAGATCGTGTGTTGGTGAAAAGTGACAAAAATTACACCTATTTGACACCAGACATCGCTTATCATCATGAAAAATTCAAGCGCGGGTTCGAAGAGATCATCGATATTTTGGGGCCAGACCATCATGGTTATATTGCCCGGCTCAAAGCTTCCCAAGCAGCTCTGGGACATGACCCCAATGCGGTTCGTGTGTTGATCGCGCAGTTGGTGACATTGTATGAGGGCGATAAGCAGGTTCGCATGTCAACTCGTGCAGGTGAGTTTGTGACACTCCGGCAGGTGCTGGATGAAGTAGGGAAGGATGCGGGACGGTTCTTTTTTGTGATGCGTAAATTCGATGCACACCTGGATTTTGATCTGGCTTTGGCCAAGACCCAAACACCCGATAATCCTGTTTTTTATATTCAATATGCGCATGCGCGTATCGAGAGTATCAAGAAAAACGCAGCCGAGTCCGGGATCAAGATCCCTGAGGATCCGAGGCGTTATTTGCAACGGCTCACGAATGAGCATGAGATCCGTTTGATGAAACAATTGTCTCAGTTTAGCGACCATGTCTTGGGCGCCGAAAGAACATTGGAGCCATATCGCTTGGTTCCTTATTTGATGGATCTAGCGGCGGCGTTTCATCGATTTTATACCGAAAATCGAGTGGTCACTGAGGACGGTGAGCTTACCCAGGCCAGACTTCTTTTGATCCAGTCTACTCAGCAGGTCATACGCACAGGGCTTCAGCTTCTAGGTGTCAGCGCGCCGTTCAAGATGTAATGGTCTGGATTGCTTCGGCGCTGCGCGCCTCGCAATGACGCATGTTTGAAACTCTCGATTTCTATGTAGGAAAAGAAATATCCTTCGACAGGCTTTTGGACAGGCTTGTTGATTATGGATTTACACGTCAAGCGCAGACGCGAGAAAAGGGTGATTTTAGTTTGCGAGGCGGCGTGCTGGATATTTTCCCGCCTTATTTTTCCCTGCCCATTCGTATCGACTTTTCCAATGAGACTATAGAATCCATCCACGCTATGGATCCGGAAACGGGTCGGAGGCTGGATCCGCATCGTATGGTCGTGGTGACGCCGATCCGCTCAGGCCGTACACGCAGAGGCAATACCGTCTCACTCTTAGATTATGAAACGCCGGTGGATCCCTTTGTGGATATTGAGCCGGGGGACTATGTTGTCCATGTGCTCCACGGGATAGCGCGGTATCGCGGGATCAAGAAATTAAGTCGCAAAGATAGAGTGCGGTCGCAGACGGCGGAAGATGAACATTTTACGCTTGAGTTCATGGACAAAGAATATTTATACGTTCCGACAAGCGATCTGCATTTGGTGCAAAAATATGTGGGTTTTGGAAAGATCCGGCCTGAGCTTTCTCGGCTAGGATCCAAGGCCTGGCAAGCGCTCAAAGAAAAGACAGCAAAGGGCGTGCTGTCTTTTGCATCTGAGCTTTTGGATATGCAGGCTAAAAGGCAGGCGCTCAAGGGCCGCGCATTTCCTCCTGACACCGAATGGCAGAGAAAACTAGAGGATGAATTTCCCTATCAGGAAACGGATGACCAGCTGCGCGCCGTAGCGGATGTCAAAAAAGATATGGAATCTCCGATACCCATGGATCGTCTGTTGTGCGGGGATGTGGGATATGGAAAAACCGAGGTCGCTTTGCGGGCGGCATTCAAAGCCGTGATGAGTGGGTATCAGGTCGCGATCTTAGTACCCACAACTCTTTTGGCCGAGCAACACACGGAGACTTTTTCTGAGCGCATGAAGAGTTTTCCGGTCAAGATTGCGATGCTTTCGCGGTTTCAAACCGATGCGAAGCAAAAGCGGATCGTGGAGGAGCTGCGTGAAGGAGTTTGTGACATTGTGATCGGCACTCACAGGCTGGCATCAGAAGATGTGGGTTTTAAGAATTTGGGATTAGTGGTGATCGATGAGGAGCAGCGTTTTGGCGTGCGACACAAAGAGCATCTAAAAAAATTAAGACTGATGGTGGATGTTTTGACACTCACCGCAACGCCGATCCCGCGAACGCTGTATATGTCGCTGGTGGGCGCCAGGGATATGTCGACCATCAATACGCCCCCCAAAGATCGCAAGCCTATCGAAACGCATGTCACCGAAGCCTCGGACATAGTGATCCAAAAAGCGATCCGGCAGGAGTTGTCGCGTAAAGGCCAAGTTTTTTATGTGAGTAACCGTGTGCAGGGTATTGAAAAGCTGGCAAAACATATTGCGTCGCTTGTCCCGCAAGCTCGTGTAGCCGTGGGGCATGGGCAAATGCCAGCAAAAACACTGGAGGCCGTGATGAAGAAATTCATTCATGGTGAGGTGGATGTGCTCGTATGCACCACGATCGTGGAGTCGGGGATCGATATCCCCAATGCCAATACTATTATCATCGATCGAGCGGATCGATTTGGGTTGTCTGAGCTTTATCAGTTAAGAGGGAGGGTGGGACGTTTTACAAACAATGCCTACGCTTACCTTTTGGTGCCCAAACAGCTGAGTTTGACGGAAGAATCTCGAAAGAGGCTGGATGCCATCGAAAAATTCACACATTTGGGCTCCGGGTTTCACGTGGCCATGGAAGACCTGGAGATTCGCGGCGCCGGCAACATCCTGGGCACCGAACAGCACGGCTACATCGCCAACGTCGGCTTCGACCTCTACTGCCGCATCCTCAAAGAAACCGTCAATCGTTTAAAAAAACAAAATTAGCGCATCTCTCGCTCATACCACGCAGCCGCTAAAAGTTGTCGCTTTTGTTCGCCCTTACCCATTTGGCTGCATGGTTTTGTTGTAAGTC
>CAYODQ010000037.1:0-20647 GCA_964402785.1 uncultured Planctomycetia bacterium | reverse complement strand
CAAGCCGACAAGGGATAACCTTCGTAGGGTCGTTGAGACTCCGGAGCCGCACGGAACATCTGGTTTTATTCATAGGCGACGGAGCTCACAGAAGGAGGCGCCTCGCAGGGGCGCCGGACTGGGCCCGTAGAAGGTTATCCCTTGTCGGCTTGCGCGTGCATCTCTCATTCAAGGCTCTGGATTCTTGGGGAGTAAAAACTTGAATTCATGCGGACGAGGTATATACTGTTAGCTCTTATGGCGAAAACATTGTTTGAGAAAATTTGGGATGCGCACGTTGTCACCACTTTGGCGGACAAAACGGTGCTTATTTATATCGATAGGCACCTTATCCATGAAGTGACCAGCGCGCAGGCGTTTGAGGGCTTGAGACTTTCCAACCGCAAGGCTCGCCGGCCCGACCTGACATTTGCGACCATGGATCACAATGTTCCCACGGATGACAGAACCACCATCAAAGACCCGATCTCCAAAGCTCAAATCGAGGCGCTTACGAATAATTGCCGCGAATTTGGTGTAAAGCTATATGACCTAAATAGCGACGAGTCGGGCATCGTTCATATTATCGGTCCGGAGCTTGGCCTCACTCTCCCCGGCACCACCATCGTTTGTGGAGACTCTCACACATCTACGCACGGCGCTTTTGGAACATTTGCCTTGGGTATCGGCACATCAGAAGTAGAACATGTGTTGGCCACTCAATGCCTGGCGCAGAAAAAACCCAAAACATTCAAAGTGAATTTTACCGGCCGCTTGGGCGCTGGCGTCACAGCAAAAGATATGGTGTTAAAATTCATTGGCAAGATCGGAACGGCTGGCGGCACAGGTTATGTTCTTGAATACACCGGAGATGCCATTCGTCAGTTGAGCATGGCTGGCCGCATGACCATTTGCAACATGAGCATCGAAGCCGGTGCGCGCGCTGGCATGGTGGCGCCGGACGAAACAACGTTCAATTACATTTCTTCGGGCAATCGCCCATTCGCCCCCAAGGGAGCCTCTTGGGATAAGGCGTTGGCCTATTGGAAGACATTGCCCACGGATGCAGGCGCTTCATTTGACCGCGAAATATCCATCGAAGCGGACAAGATTGCTCCTCAAGTCACCTGGGGCACAAACCCCGGCATGGTTCTTGATGTAAATGCTGTGATTCCCCAACCAGATCAGGTACCAGGTTACAGCAAGACGGATGTCGAAAGCGCTTTAGCTTACATGGGGCTTAAACCCGGAACCAAACTGACCGACGTCAAAGTAGACACGGTTTTTATCGGAAGCTGCACCAATGCCCGCATCGAAGATCTTCGGGCAGCGGCGGCCATTTTTAAAGGCCGTAAGGTCTCCAAAAATATGCGTGCCCTGGTGGTGCCCGGCTCTCAACAAGTTTTGAAACAAGCGGAGTCCGAAGGCTTGCACCGTATCTTCAAAGAAGCGGGCGCCGAGTGGCGTCAATCTGGCTGCAGCATGTGTCTTGCCATGAACCCGGATTATCTTCAGCCCGGAGAAAGGTGCGCTTCCACCTCCAACCGTAACTTCGAAGGCCGTCAAGGCAAGGGTGGTCGCACGCACCTGGTGAGCCCTGAGATGGCTGCAGCCGCCGCTATCGAAGGTCATTTTGTTGATATTAGGACATGGGTGAAATAACACTATGAAACCATTTACAACGCACCGAGGCATCATCGCACCGCTCAATAAAGCAAATGTGGACACCGATCAGATCATCGCCAAACAATTTTTGAAGTCCATCGCGCGCACGGGGTTTGGGCCGCAGCTTTTTTATGACTGGCGCTATCTAGCTGACGGCAAACCGAATCCTGATTTTTCGCTCAATCTCCCCCGCTACCAAAATGCATCGATATTGGTTGCCCGTAATAATTTTGGCTGCGGGTCAAGCCGCGAGCATGCTGTCTGGGCTATTGATCAATACGGATTTCGTGCCGTCATCGCTCCATGGGTTCAAAACGGCAGCGACCGCATCCCTGCGTTTGCAGATATTTTTAGGAACAACAGCTTTAAGAACGCCTTGGTCACTATCGAGCTTTCGAGCGCTGAAGTAGATCAGATCTTCAATGCTATCGAAAAAAATCCAGGGCTTGAAACCACGGTGGATGTGCCCAAGCAAACCGTTACATTACATACAAAACCGACCGAGCTTATATTTCATTTTGAGCTCGATGCCGCCATCAAAGAAAGATTGATACACGGATTGGATGACATAGGCCTCTCGCTTAAAAATAGCTCAGCGATCACGGAATACGAAAAAACACATCACGGACAAATGAAATGGTAAACATGACCGTCGATTATACGGGTTCGCTTCATTGCACTCTGACGCATGGGCCATCCGGCGCAACCATCCAAACCGACGCCCCCAAAGATAATATGGGTAAAGGCGAGGCTTTTTCGCCAACCGACCTCATCGCAGCAGGGCTCGCAAGCTGCATCCTCACCACCATGGGGATCTACGCCAAAAAACATGATAAAGAGATCGGGCTTATCAAGGCTCAGGTCACCAAAGAAATGAGCACGGAGTCCCCCAGGCGTATCTCAAGGATCGGGGTTCAAATCACGATGCCAAGCGGTTTATCGGAAGAAGAAAAAAAGACATACGAACGTGTTGCGTTATCTTGCCCGGCCCACAAAAGCCTTCACCCCGAAACACATGCGGATATTTCTTTTATCTATCCCGTCTGAAGCAAACCCAGTTCTTTAAGCTGCAGCATCAAACGCTGGTAGCTTTGAATAGATACATCAATCAACCACCACGTGATCGCTACCAATACTATCGTCCACAAGATCTTCTGAGCTGTTGATATTTTTGGATTGATCCATAAAAGCGGAAGCGCTAGCGGCCCCACGCTCAAAAAAGCGATCACCAAAACTTTTTTGCTCAAATACCATGGTTCTTTTTTGACGTCGTCGCTCACAATTCCACCCCTTTTAAAATACCCTGCCCAACCCAAGCAGAAAACCACTCACCAATGGGCGGTTCTTCATCTTGAGTCTTCTCTGCCAACATGGCACAGCTATCCCCTAATGTGCGTTTATTCCGGAGCGCTCGTATCAATTCAGCCTGCACCGCATCGATAGACTGACAGACCACATCTAAATCTCGGCGATACACGAGGACCGTCTGAGGCCGCCCCACCAGATCCACAGAGATTTCCTTCAGTGGCTTATTCCTTGCCTGCCATATATCTAGAATAGGCCATTCTGAAGAAACCACTGACACGGATGACTGAAATTGAATCTTAAGTTTATCCCAATCTTCTTCCTTTAGACCCTGGATCTTAGCCGGATCAAATACATCCGCATGAAAGGCGTGAAATGCCTGCGCCACATTCCACTCCAGCACCGCCAAGTCACTCAAAAAAGGTAGTTTTTGAATAAAAGGTGTCGTGCGGATAAAGTCAGCCATGTGATCGCCAATAAAATTCAAGTTGTAGCTACGAGATGGGTGTGCGTGCATATATGCTTCCGTTAATTCAACGAACGCATCCTGTCCCAATAAATGATGGACCGTCTCGTAGACCTCCGCCAAAGCCTCCATCATACGCGCGACATATCCATCCGCATACACATCCATACGCTCATCACCCGACACACCGCCCTGCGGGTTGAGCCAAGCGCCGGAAGCCATTGCCTTTCGATGCGATAATATCCTGTCTCGAATACCCAGTTGCGTCTCGCGCAAACTAGGTGATTTTTGAAGGCTGGCGGAAAAAAATAGCCCCTCTTTTATTTTATGTGCCGTTTTTGTTGGTGATATCGACTTGCACTTTTGATAAAACAATCTGGCTTTTTCTACCTCTTGGTTCAGCTTGTCAAAATCAGGTATCGCTTCATCCCATTCGATGAGTGTCGACACGGGCCCGTATAGATCCAGCGCTTGTTGGTAAATTTTCCATACATTTTCAATGACCGATGCACTGTGCGTATCAAATAAGTAGCCACCCTTGTCCGTATGCCCGGCCAAATGAAACTGCCCAACCCATTCGCCAGGCACCGCCTTAAGATAATCCATTGGATCGAATTGATGATTGACCGAATTAACGTAAATATTATTGAGATCCAACAAGATCCCGCAGCCTGACCTGCGGGATACTTCGACCAAAAACTCCCACTCAGCGATCACTGAATGTTTATACGTCACATACGTCGATACATTTTCCAGCAAGATCTTACGATCCAAAAAACTCTGAACTTTTTCAACACGCTCGACGACATGCCGAATCGCTTCTTCCGTGAAAGGAAGCGGCAATAGATCATGCAGGCTGTCCCCGCCTACACCCGTCCAGCACAAATGATCGGATACGACGAAGGGCTCTATTCTTTGCACCAGCTCCTTCAATTTTTTTAGATATGTCTGATCCAGAGGATCTGTGGTCCCGATCGACAAGGAGACGCCATGTAGTGCCACGGGATAATGCTGACGAATATCCGTCAAAACCTGAAGAGGTTTACCGCCCGTATCCATGAAGTTTTCAGTGACAGCCTCAAACCAATCGATCTTCGGCCATTCGGAGAGAATAAAAGAATAGTGCTTATTTCTTAGGCCGGCTCCGCAGCCCATCGCCGGCCACATCTTGTTTGGCATCAGAGAGGCAAATGCCCGCCGGTCGATTGAATAGCCACGTTCTTGCCTTTTTCGGAGATCCAAAAAACCACCGCATACTCTTTCATCCACAAGCCCTTTTTGGACAATTCAACCGACCCGACGTATACACCATGATCGACCTTTAGCTCCGCCTGCTTCAGATACAAAGCTACGAACTCATGCTGTAAGGAGTGATTTCGATTTGAACCTTCGGATGGTTTTGAGCGAAGCCCAAACCCCATGAGAGCCGCATTCACCACGAATGTTTTTCCCTCAAGGTCTTTGGCGGGCGTGAAAGATACTTGGAACATATTCTCTCGGACAGACCCATCCACTTTCAAAACACCCGCTTTTTCGCGCGTAGATGTGGGAATGTTTTGCCCTCTAGCCCAGCCGCTCCACTCCAAACCGTTCACAGCAACAGTGGGCGCATAAACCTGACTAGCACCCCAATTTTTTTGGTAAGCCAATAGACGGTCTCCAAATTCCTTTTTTGAAAAGGCATCCTTATAGGCAGATATATCCCAAAGGCTCACATGCATAACGATCGGAACGAACTTTTTCCACAGATCCGTCTTGATATCCCTTTTCTTGAATTCATTAAAATATTCGACTGCTTTATTGCAAGAAGACCTTGCGTCGCTGGTATAAAGCTCGACCAAAGGCACGGGCTTTTCCGAGGACTCATAAATAAGGCGCTTATCGCCTGCCTGAAATGACCACGCTGAGCTTGCGAAGCTTAAAACCCACAAAATGATCAAAAAATAACCACGCGATTTCATCATTTAAGCCCAAAGCCCCTTTCTATTTTTTTTAGATTCGTTGGCGTAAGTTTTAAACTCTTTAGAATACTTAAATGGAAATTGTAAATAAGCAAAACCATAGCCCTGCTTAATAATCTCGGCATTCACAAATAGATCATCGGATGAGCGGTACACATAAGCAAGGGTCCTGCCAAATTTATCCTGTCTCTGCCAATCATATTCCAGTCTGACTTCTTGACCCTCTATTGTTGTTTGCAAATACTTTTTGGCCTTAGCAGCATACAACTGAACTCTTTTTTGATCGATTAAATTGCGTTTGGCATTCTGATTATTTCTATATTCGTCATTCGTTTCAGGGGTGTCCACACCAATCATGCGAACCTTTCTCCCATCTTGAAGAACGAACGTATCGCCATCCGAAACATGTTTGACCCAAAAAACGTCGGAGGCTAAAGCAGGTGTAACAATAAAAGACAGTGCAATTAAAAAAAGCGTGACTTGCGAAGAAAATCGAAACTTCACGAGGATTCGAACAAGAGCTTAATAAATAGCCTTTATTTTGTTAGGTTTGGTATCACCTGAAGGAGCAGGGTACCGGCGCCGAACAAAAGCATCCCACCCATCACAAAGCGTCCCCAGCCACTGACAAGCGACTTATCCACATCAAAATGTTTATCGCTTGTATTTTTTAGATCTTCCAATGCGTGCATGATCATCTTGTCAACCTGAAACGACTTGTTCAGCCTTGAACTTAAAAACGACATGATCTTTGCGCCAAAGAACAGATCCACCCCCAACACAAAAAAGATGACCATTCCGATAGTAGCCGTCGTACTCCAAAACCCAGGTGGAAATATATTGATCATGCATGCCTCCTATTAAGTATTACCTATTCAGCAATATTATATCATATATTAAGTAAAAATGAGTAATAATCTCATGCGTTGTTAGTCGACCAAAAACTTGAAGTCTTCCTTGGTGAGTAACCCAGACTTTCCTCGAACAGCACCCTTCCCTTCCAAGACCTCGCGATACAGGGCGGCTTTCTCCTTCTTTAAATGCATCATTTTTTCTTCAACCGTATGACTCATTAAAAGCCGGGTCACAAAAACATTCTTCTTTTGCCCTATGCGATGTACTCTGTCAGAAGCCTGGTTCTCGACCGCAGGGTTCCACCAGGGATCCAGATGAAATACATAGCTAGCTCGTGTCAAATTAAGTCCCACTCCCCCCGTTTTAAGGCTGATTAAAAAGATCGGGGCGCCAGCACCGCATTGAAAAGAATCGATCATGGATCTTCGTTTGAGCTTGGGCGTTTTACCATCCATCCTAAAATAATCGATTTTTCTTCTAACGAGCTCAGCCTCCAGCACATCCAAAAAAGAGGTGAATTGTGAAAAAACTAAAGCGCTATGCTCTTCCTCAACCACCTCCACAAGCTTATCCAACAAATAGTCCATTTTAGGCGAGATCTCGTGTAATTTTTTATCCACCAACTCCGGACACACACAAACCTGCCTCAAGCGCAAAAGCGCTGTCAGCGCCGTCAATGTAGCTTGTGGTTGTGATTTTTCAGTGAACGCTTTTTCAATTGTCTTTGCGACCTGGCCCGAGACTTTTTGGTAGAGTGCTTTTTGTTTGGCCGTCATCTTAAGATATACCTCAGATTCTGTTTTTGGTGGCAGCTCTTTCAGGGTATCTTCCTTTTTACGCCTTAGCACAAATGGCAAAACCCTTTTTTTCAGCCTTTCCGGCATCTTTTGGCTGCTCATCTGTTTAAACTCCCGATAATCACCTAGCAATCCTGGAAGCGACAGATCAAGGATCGAGTAATATTCACCGATATGATTTTCCAGTGGTGTACCGGTCAGGGTGAGGGTAAAATCCGCCTTCAGACTCCTAGCGGCTGATGTGCGCTTAGCGGCAATATTTTTTAGATATTGCGCTTCGTCCAAGATGACGACATGAAAGCATTTATTCTCAAACAACTGAGGTTCTTCACGTAAAATATCATAAGTAGTTAACACGATATCGGCACCCTCAAAATTGGGTTTGCGGTCAGGGCCGCTGTAATCAAGGGTCTTAAAATCAGGATAAAAATTCTCTATCTCGTTCTTCCAATTAAATACCAGCGTAGCCGGAGACACGATCAGATGCGGCCCTTTGATGCGCTTGGCATCCTCTGATCGACTCATCAAGCCTTCCTTCAAACCACCCAAAAATGCGATAGCCTGGACTGTTTTGCCCAAGCCCATATCGTCAGCTAAGCATCCCCCCAGATGATATTCATACAAAAAGGCTAGCCAGTCGTAGCCGTCTTTTTGATAATCTCTTAAAACTCCCCTAAATCGGATGGGCGAGGATTTGGGCTCCACCTTTTCAAATTGCAGCAGCTTGCGGATCATGGTTTCATTTTCCGGAGAAAGCTCAACTTGCGAACCAAACTTCCTGAGGTGGATCCAGTCCAGTATATGAAACCTTGACACCTTGAGCGCTTGCTCTGGTGATCGTACCGGTTTAGCGCTTTTTGTGAACAGCAACTCACGCAAGGCTTCCAGAGCCTTCAAAGAGTCCTCTTCCAAAAGAATAAGCCCGTCATTGGTCTCCCAAACTCCATGATTCTCCAGAATACGCCTCCATTCCTCATCGCTCACCGGTATCCCCTGCCAAGATATCTCGGGATGGATCTCAAACCAATCGATCGGATTTTTTTGAGCAGCACGAACACGTAAGTTGATCGTCGATCTCTGGATCGGTTTTTGCTGAAAACATATTTCAACTTTGAGCTTGGCTAATTGCTCATGCAGGACACGCATCACACGATACACATCTTCAAGAGGAACTTCTGATGATTGGGTCGCAAGCCAGCGCAACAGATCGAACTCAAAATATTTGAAAACCTGGGCCATTAAGATCCCGTATTTCGCATAATCCATCAGAACCACATGCCATCCATCCGCGTCTGCCAACAAGATCTCCTGCGGATGGCTCACAAAAGTCTTATGGAATCGCTTGAGGTATTCTTCGGCCTCCCAGGAAGCATCGGACCCTAACCCCTTCATCTGTCCAAGGCCTTTTTGGATCCGCTCCAGAGCAATGCTTGGGTCCGAAACCTCCAAAACATCAAGAGCTAGCAGCGCGATCTGGTCGCGCACTCTTCTTTTTCGAAGCCCGGAGCTCCTGAAATTATTGATATGTTCAAAATATTTAAAGAATGCATCACCCAGATCGAACCATTGCTTATCCCACAAACAAGATACTTTTAGCCCCAGTGATGCAGAGGCTTTCTTTGAAACCAATGTGAGACGGAAATTCAGCCCCGATGTGAGGGCCGTGGTCGCCGATGAAGATCTCTTGAGAGCTAGATCCTTGAGATAACTCTCCCTTTGATCTCCCGGAAAGCTGATCTTGCGGTCGTTAAAGAAAGTACGCGAAACCTCGAAGGTCTCGGATGAAAGTGGATATCCTTCCAATAACATGACGTCTTTCTGCGCGCGCTTCAACACCGATTGGTACGCGTCAAAATCGGCCTCAGCGTCCGGCAACTCGGAAGATGAATCGGGCTCGTATTCAAGGGATTCTTCTTTTTTCTCTGCCGAGGTGGTCTGGCTGGCTTCCTGTATCAAATTGGCCGTGTACCAACCTGATGCATCGGTCAGACGATGCAAACTTTTTCTCTCAAGATTGGCGATCAAACTTTCGCCTAGACGACAAAATGGATGATCCCATTCCGCGCGATCTCGTTTATCCAAAAGAAGGCGCTTCACCCTTACCCTGTTGTGCTCAACAGCCAATTCTGTTTTAGAACCCAGGATCGTATCAGCATCCCATTTGACTTCTACAACTCCGGCTCGGGTGTGTACGAATAATGAATATTGTGAATTTTGAGAAAAAAAGTCGGCTATATCTTGCTCAATGGAACTAAAAGACCTGAGCGGCGAAAGAAGGTCTCTCACCGGTTTGGGCACCAGGCTGGATGCCGATGATACACGATTTCCATGTTGCACCAGATAAAGGTGAAGTGATGTGTACCGGGTAGGCTCGAGATGTATCTCAAACGGAACCGGACGAACGAGGTGGGGGTCTACGGACATTCCTGTAATATTTTGACGGTCATGCGTTTTCCATCCGCCCAAGGCCAAATCATTGCCAATTGGCTATTGTTGTCCCGATCGGTATGGAATAGCGTCTGCTCTTTAGAAACGCCGCCATGTGCATTCGAAATGCGCTCGGCCTCCTCACACGCTTCGCGGCCTGCAGGCTTCAAAGCAGCTCCAAAATAATTGAGGAACAAACCCTCGATATCCGGCAACGACTCCCGGAACATGACCATCTCCAGGTAATCTTCGGACTCGCGCCGGGTTTCTTCGTGGCTGATGCTGCGCGCGCGCCGCATCACCTCTTCGATCGAGTAGATCATGAATAATTAAGCGATCTTCTCAATGCTGTAAGCGGTTTTGATCTCGGGATCCACTTCAACGCGAATATGATCCCCCATCCGATAATCCCCGATGATCCCGGGTTTGGTTTTGATCTTTTTTTCAAATCCCCTAGGATCCAGCAAACGAAACATATTTTTATTGTATTCGATCTTCACGATCCATCCTTCGAACACGTTGGGATTATTGGATTCTACCGTAGTGGGCTGAGCGGGAGAAGATAGCCCGGCGTAAGAAAGCGGCGCCGACAAAACAAGGCACAGCGAAAGCGATCCAACCAAAACTGTTTTAAAAAGTTTTTTCATGAGGCCTCCTAGTTTTAGCACCTGAATCATACTTTTATTTTAACTCCGTCCGCACCCAAAAAGCAACGTCATCAAACGCTGAACCGAAAGTGCATCACATCCCCGTCTTGGACAATATACTCTTTACCTTCCAGACGAAAACGGCCTTTTTCTTTGGCGCCCTGCTCTCCTCGGTAGGCTATGAAATCCGCATAAGAGATGACTTCGGCTCTTATAAAGCCTTTTTCGAAATCAGAGTGGATCTTTCCGGCGGCCTGAGGCGCTGTGGATCCCTTTTCAACGGTCCAGGCCCGATTTTCACTTTCCCCTACCGTAAAAAAGGTGATCAAGTTGAGCGTCTTATAACCTTCTCGGGCCAACTGATCCAACCCGGACTCCTCCATGTTCATGGCTTTCAAAAATTCCTCGCGGTCGCCTGGCTCCAGCCTCGAAATATCTTCTTCTACCTTGCCACTGATCTTGATCACGTGAGCGCCTTCTTTTTTTGCACGCGCGCGGACCTTGATAACCGCAGGCGAATCAGCCTGACCTAGCTCTGCCTCCGAAACATTGGCCGCGTATAAGATGGGCTTGGCCGTCAAGAAATGAACATCTTTCAGAAGAAGCTTTTCTTCCTGGGTCAATGCCACCGTTCTTGCGGGAAGACCTTCGTTGAATGCTTTTTCAAAACGATCCAACACCGCGATCACACCCAAAGCTTTTTTGTCAGCTGAGCGGGATGATTTCTCAAACCGCGCCTTGTGTTTAGATAAAATATCCATATCTTTTAGGATCAACTCTGTCTGGATAATATCCATATCCCGCTCAGGATCCACCGTGCCTGAAACATGCACAATGTCTTTATCTTCAAAACAGCGCACTACCTCGATCAGCGCATCCGTCTCGGCAATATGGCTTAAAAACTGATTCCCTAACCCCTCGCCCTGGCTAGCGCCTTTGACGATACCGGCAATGTCCACGATCTCAACTGAGGTGGGAATGATTTTTTTGGTCGGAACGATCTCTGTCAGCACATCCAAACGTTTATCGGGCACGGCGATCACACCTACATTCGGGTCTATCGTGGCAAACGGATAATTGGCTGCCAAGGCGTTGCCCCTCGTCAAAGCATTGAACAAAGTTGATTTCCCCACATTGGGAAGTCCCACGATCCCGCAATTAAATCCCATTAGCGAACTCCTGTTTCTGCGTGTTTGTAGCCCGGCTTGGCCGTTTTAACATGCCGTTCAAATATTTGCGCCCCATTGCCCTGCTCAGGGATATTGCTTTTGGCCTTGGCTAAGATCTTGAGAAATGGCGCTTCCAGATCCTGCGATACATAAGGCTGAACCAATTCTAGCGCTCGATAAGCAAATTTCATCACTTGCACCGGCTCAATACCCGAGATGTCATCAAAAAACCAGCCGCAGCTGGTATACATGAACAAAGAGAACTTTTGAGCCTCCAAAAGATCCCAAATACGCGCATCATCTTCGGGTGACTCATGCCGCCTCGCTTGTTTGCCCAAAAAACGCTTCCGGGACTTTTCGGAGGGATCCAGCATCACATGTATATAATCGTTTCTGGCTTGCCAAGGATCTTTAAGGAGCGCCGACGTTTGAGCTTCAAAAACTTGGTCTACCTTGAGTTGGAGCCAATCAAACGCCTCCCTCAAAACCGTGCGCCAAGCCTGGTTCCATCCCTCTCCATGATGAAGACGGCATCCGCAATCCGATCTCCATCTCTCCACGCCGTGAGCGCAGCTCCATGAACTATTTTCAAATAATTTGACTTCCCACTGCGATCCGCACTCATCCAAAAATTCTGCATAATTGGTCAAGCGCGCCAGCTTATGATCCTCGATCTTTTTGGTCGCATAAGCGATCGCCATTTCTCCGTGATGGTGGTGATGACCAAAGGTCTCGCCATCGGTCGCTGTGGACACCAATTGGATCGTCTCGCGACGCCCGTAGCTATTCAGTAAACGCTGAACCAAAGTATCGCCATTGTGAAGCAAGCCCTGGAAAGCCATGGCCCGGGATATCGGACCATCATAAAAGAAAACATGGAACTGCTTACCCTGATCCAATAGCACACGATAGGCATGTTTGGTGTCGATCGAATCATGATGCGTATTTTCCCATTTCTGGGCAAATCCAATGCTACGAAAACGCCTCGCTTGATGAGGCGCCAATACGGTGTAACGAATGCCATACTCTGCCATCAGCGCCAGCGACTCACTGTCCACCGCCGCCTCTGACAACCACATACCTTCCGGTTTCCGTCCGTAATGGTGGACAAAATCCTCTATCCCCCAAATGATCTGGGTGATCTTATCGCGTTTCTTGGCAAGCGGCATGATGATGTGATTATAAATTTGTGCCATCGCGTTGCCGTGACCACCACGTTTTTGGGCGCTTTGCCGATCAGCGTCGATGATGGCTCGGTAAACATTAATGTCTTTGCGTTTGAGCCAGCTTAAAAGAGTGGGGCCGATATCGAAGCTGATCTTGCTGAAATTATTGACCCAAAAAGCAGTCTCCCCTTTGGCATTTAAAATGGGAGCTCGGGTGTTGGCGGCGTAACATTCATGAGCAATGCGCTCATTCCAGTCATGATAAGGCTTGGCAGACTCTTCCGCGTCCACTTCGCCCGTCCAAGGATTTTCCCTAGGCGGCTGATAAAAATGCCCATGTATACAAATTAACTTCTTCATCCGAGCTATTCTAACACACTCCTTCGCTCATATCATGTAGCCACTAAGAGTTGTCGCTTTTGTTCGCCCTTTCCCACGCCTTACCTAGATTCGGGCTCAAATGCCGGAAAGCACCCTCTCCAGGACCGTCTGATTTCTCCCGCCGAGAGAAATCAGACTCGGAAATCTCCTCGCTCATCTTTCTATATAAATAGGAAAAAATGTCATAAAGTCTAGCGGAGATACCCTGGCCGCTCGTCGATTTAACGTCCCTCCGAGGGCGCTTTCCGGCATTTGAGCCTTAAGCATGCCTCGTCTCTGTCAGGATGAATTACTTTCATATACTTGGGAAAACGAGTCACGTATCCAGCCTTTATAATGAGAATGGGCATCCCAAGCCGACAAGGGATATCTCCCTGAGGAGTCTCCGAAACCCCCGAACCGCACGGAGCATCTTTATTATTCATAGGTGAGGGGGTGAGCGAAGCGAGGCCGCTCGCAGGGGCGCCGGAGCCTGCCTGCCGGCAGGCAGGCGTGTCCGTAGGGGAATGCCTATTGGGGGTTTACTGCATGCATATTCAATTTAGGTTGGATCCTTGGGGAGTTGTTATTCTTGGTTGGACCACGTCAGCCATGAGGCGAGATTAAGTTTGCCGTCATGGTGCCAGGTGATGGGAGGAAATTGCATACGGCCGGCGCGGCAGATGCGGTTGAAGCCGATTTCGTTGAGACGCGCGGCTATTTGTTTTTTGCGAGCCTCACCGCCTTCTAGGGCAACGGCCTGCAAATAAGCGGACTGTGCTTTTAATTTCTGAGCCACCTGTTCAAAAGATTTAAAAGCTTGAATAGGTACTTTTAAAGACGATATAACTTGATTTGACCGCGATCTAAGATCAGATGCGTCTCCTTCATACAGATGACGCAATTTCTTACGAAATAACTTCTCAAAATTTTCTACACTGACCTCTCCCCCCGATTCCACAAAAACAGTAGCCGGCGATAAACATCCGCGACCATCCACCATCCAGGCGTCTTTGGCCAATTCAGAAGCGAGCTGTGAAACATTTTTTTGGGTCAGCGCTTCTTTTAAAATGATAGCAAAGCTGATCCGATGCCCATAGCCCACAAAGATCTTTTTTGGGTCGACTTGTGATCGGACCGAATTGACCGTATCATCAGCTCCGTAACAAACCACCACATCCGCGGATCGCAAATACGGCCTGATCGCGTTATGACTCGCCGGCAATCTCTTGACCCTCCGAAAAAGTTTGTGTGATGCTTTTTTCAAAGATAGCAGATAAAGCTCCAGCACGCCTGAGTCGTCTTGTGATAGCTTTACCAAATTGTCGCTTTGGATCAATAAACCCATCACCACACTCCAGATGGAAGCGTTGGGAATATTGGAAGAAAGAATATGCAGTATGGTTTTGGGCGCTTTGGCGAACGTCAAGCGTCCCGCCACAGGATCGCGCTGAAACGAATCCAGATACAAGGGATTGCCTATTTCAGAACGTAGCAGAGTCCACAATTTTTTTTGGGTGAGCTCTGAAAAGGTGGCATCCAACGCTGCTTCGGCCATCGAGATCGAATACCCGCCCTTTTTCACCAGGCACTTTACCGCCCGATCCCGAAAGCTATCGCGAGGATCAAGCCAGCGCAATGATAAAGCGCCCAGGATCTTCGTGGCCTCCGAGACACTCATTTTTTTATCGGGCATGGATAAATTTTTCATAAGACAGCGAGCAACCTCTCAGCTGAGCCGTCTTTGCTCGAGACAATACCTCAAATCCGTCCCCTTTTTGAACACCCACATCCTCGGTCTGGATTGCCAACACCGACCCACGATTGGCTAGATCAAAATGCCTGAGCAGACCTTTTTTACCCCGCGGCGCTTCAAGGCCTGTTTTTGGGTCGATGACAAGCGTACGCATCCATGCGGGTCCCTTTTTAAAAAAGCGTCCATTTTTGCGCAGTGTATGGTCTCGGAGCGTCGTATCATAAGCCTGGCTGGAAAGCTCAGTCATACCGTATTCGCTCACACAATGCGATCTGGATATCCCCAATCTTTCTCCACACAGGCGATAGAGTATTTCCTTCGACACGACCTTCGTTCGGCCTTTAAAACCACCCGTTTCCATCAAGCGACTGTGAACTGGCAAGTTGAGCCATATATTTTCATTTTCCAGGTAGTCCAGGAAAGCCTTTAAGGAAAATGCGGTCGCAAGCAACATCACAGGCATCCGCGCATAACGCAGATCTCTCACCAAAAGGCCAAAATCAGCCCAATTCTTTCCGATGTAAAATTTGCCCTTTTGATGTGCGCATTTTTTATTCACAACGCTCATCATGTACGACAGAGATGAATCCGGCGCATCTTTTGATGATTGGATCAAAAAACAATACTGCATACGTTTTTTATCAGGCAGCAAGTATTGATGGAACGCTGGCAAAATAGCTGCTTCATACAGCTTCAGCGTTTCAAATGCATGCGCTCCCCTCTTATCCTGTGTCGTCCCGCTCGTCCTAAACACCTTTTTTATTTTGTGGCGTGAAAAAGAGATCAGCTCGAGCTCTTTAAAACCATCCGCTGGCATGGCGGGGATTTGCTTCCAGCTCTTAAGCTTACCAGGCACTAAACCCGAGCTGTCGCAAAACTGCCGATACATGCGATTATGCTGATATTGATATGAAAAAATTTTAAATGCACATTCCTGAAAAACATGGTTCGAGGCATCAGCATTTGAATAGGTATGAATGAAACTCAGGATAGCGCGATCCAGCGCCCCCGCAGAGATGGCTGACATAAAACTACTTATCGACGACCGTGTTCTGAATGGCCGTCAACAGTTCTTGAAGTTTAACGGGTTTAGCGAAGATAAGATTTGGATTTCCAACCACTTTGGATTCATCGTCTGCAGCGATCACTGCCGTGACAAAAAATACGGGTATTTGCTGGGTGCGAACATCATGCTTCAGTATCATCGCGACTTCCGTGCCATCCATCTTAGGCATCATGATATCGAGTATGATGAGATCGGGCATAAACTGAACCGCTTTTGCCATCACTTGTTCACCACTTGAGGCGGTCACGACCTTATATCCGCGACCCGTAAGAAGAGCCTCTAGCGTAGCTACCTGCTCGGGCTCGTCATCCGCTATTAAAATAGTCTTAGGCAATCACCCTCCCAGTTAGTCGTAAAACTCATTCTAGCACGCGAACTAAAGCTTGGCCAAAATCTTATCAAATACCCCGACACAATGGCTGATCTCTTTTTCGGTGATAACAAAAGGTGGTGTAATAGAAACAACATCATGGGACGGGCCAGAGCTCAAAAGCACAATACCGGCTCGGAGGCATTCTTCCACAAATTTTCCCGTTTTATCGCCCAACTCCATCCCGATCATGAGGCCGGATCCCCTAACATCGGCAACGATTGGGTGTTTTTCTTTTAATTTCCAAAGCTCCTTGCGAAAAAACTCGCCCATGGCTCGTGAGCGGTCCACTAATTTATTGGATTCGAGCTCGCGGATAACTGCCAAGGCCACTGCGCACCCCAACGGGTTGCCCAAAAAAGTGCTGGTATGGATCGAGTCACCTGTCGATGCACCCCAAGAATACATCACGCGCGTCGTCCCAATACAGGCGGATATCGGAAATCCGCTCGCCATCCCCTTACCCAAACACATGATATCCGGGACAATGCCGCTTTTATCCATGGCAAAAAGGTGCCCCGTGCGACCAAAACCGGTCAGCACTTCATCGGCGATAAGCACTATCTTTTCCTGATCACAAAAAGCACGCAGTGATTTTAAAAAATCAGTCGGAGCCGCATGGATCCCGCCGCGACCCTGGATAGGCTCCAAAATAATAGCGCCAACGGGATGCTTGGATTTCTTTGCTTTCTTATAGGCCGACTCGAGCGCTTTCATAGAAACCTGCGTTGCCTTATTTTCGTGTTTCTTCACATCCGGATAAGGCACCGCCTGGGCAAATGAACCCAATTGTTTCACAAAAGGCTTCTTAAAGTCTTCCCGATGAGTGACGCTAAGTGCTCCATAGCCAAGCCCATGATAAGCGCCGGTGAACGAGATAACGCCTGTTTTTTTTGTGTGCATAACCGCTGTCTTGAGCGCAGACTCGACTGCTTCAAAACCCGTGGACGAAAAGATTGTCTGATTCAGATTGCCAGGGGTTATCTCCGATAGTTTTTTGGCCAACTGCACTTTGACTTCGTTGGGATGCACATCACCAAACCCATGCATCATACTCTTAGACTGCTCCTGGACGGCCTTCAGCACGGCCGGATGGCCATGGCCAAGGTTAACGACTGCAAAAGCGCTCGATAGATCCAGAAAACGGTTTCCATCGACATCCCAAAGATTACAAGCTTGCGCACGCTTGATGAACACCGGAAAAGCACCCCCGACATACGTGATCTGAGGGCATTCAAAGCGCTTAAGCTCAGTCGTAAACTTGACGGACTCGGGCCCGGGAAATGTTTTGGATCGGACCTTGGGTAACTGACTCTTGGGAAGAGTGTCTTTCTTTTTATTGAACGGAAACTGGAAAAACTTCGGCTTTTTGATCAGCGGCTTCAAGCGTGCTCGGCCTCAAGAAACCTTTCTGCATCCAAAGCAGCCATACAACCTGAACCGGCAGCGGTGATCGCTTGGCGGTATTTGTGATCCTGCACGTCCCCGCAAGCAAAAACGCCGGGTATGTTGGTATGCGTGCCGTCTTTCACTAGAATATAACCTTTAGGATCCAACCCGATCTGACCTTTGAAGACCTGCGAATTGGGAGTGTGCCCGATGGCCACAAAAACACCATCACACTTTTTCTCAGAAATCTCGCCTGTCACAAGATTCTTAAGCACGATACCTGTCACCTTTTTGGCCGACGGATCTTTGATGGCTTCGACCCCTGAATTCCAAATAAAATCGATCTTGGGATTATTTTTGGCTCTGTCCTGCATGATCTTGGAAGCCCGAAGCTCATCCCGGCGATGCACGATCGTCACTTTACTGGCAAAGCGCGTCAAAAAATGTGCCTCTTCCAGAGCTGAGTCTCCCCCGCCCACGACCACAACTTCTTTATTTTTAAAAAAGAATCCGTCGCAGGTGGCGCAGGCCGATACGCCATAGCCTTGCAGCGCTTTTTCGGAAGGGATATTGAGCCAATTGGCCGAAGCGCCGGTCGAAATAATAACGGTCTTCGCAAAATAATCTTTGTCACCCGCGGTCAACTTAAAAGGTTTCTTGGAAAAATCAACCTTGGAGACATCTTCACGGATAAGCTGGGTTCCAAATCGCTCCGCCTGCTCACGAAACAACTGCATCATCTCGGGACCCATGATGCCTTTGGGAAAACCGGGAAAATTTTCGACTTCGGTCGTAAGCATCAACTGGCCGCCGGGTTGGCCGCCAGCCAATAAGCCCTCAAATAAAACGGGCCTGAGATTGGCACGCGCTGCGTAAATAGCAGCCGTGAAACCTGCAGGCCCTGAACCGATAATTATGACGTTATGGACGTCATTCACGCGCCGTCGCTACCGATAGCTTCGACTGGGCAGCCTTCTTTGGCTTCCTTGCAGAGCTGCTCTTCTTCCGGGGTAACAGGCTGTTTCTTCACGAAAGAATAACCGCCGCTTTGATTTCTATCAAAGTTGCTGGGGGCCGTCTGACGGCACAAATCACAATCAATGCATTGCGTATCGACGTAAAAACCTCCGGCTACGTTGTCCGGATATTTATTTGCTTTGTCTGCCATATTTCCTCCAAGAAGTACTGTTTATATCAAGTATTGAACAGGCTGTCAATTCGGTAGATCCGAACGGCCCATCAAGTATTCATCCACCGCTTTGGCGCAACCGCGCCCTTCATTAATAGCCCACACCACCAAACTCTGTCCACGGCGCATATCACCCGCCGCAAACACAGACTTGACGCTGGTGGCAAATTTCCCAAACTCCGCCTTGACGTTGGAGCGCTCATCCTGCTGTACATTTAAACCTTTCAAAACCGTATCCTCAGGCCCCAAAAATCCCATGGCCAAAAATACACGCTGTGCTGGCAGCACTTTATCCGTACCGGGGATCTCTTTGGGAACCATACGGCCCGAAGGATCCTTTTGCCACTCGACTTTCACAATTTGCACGCCCTTGAGGAAACCTTTGTCGTCGCTTACAAAACGCTTGGCCGTCACCAAATACTGCCTCGGATCTTCGCCAAACACTGCCGCGGCCTCTTCTTGGCCATAATCCATCTTATAAACTTTGGGCCACTGAGGCCATGGGTTGTCGGCTGCCCGATTCTCCGGAGGCTTGCCCATGATCTCAAGCTGGATCAAACTGCGGCACCCCTGTCTCATAGACGTGCCCACACAATCCGTACCCGTGTCACCACCGCCGATCACCACCACATCTTTATCTTTGGCAGAGATCGGCTGCTCGCCGCCTTTGCTATCCAAAAGATGTTTGGTGTTGCCGTGCAAAAACTCCATCGCAAAATGAACACCTTTAAGCGTGCGGCCCTCGATCGGAAGGTCACGTGGCTTGGTAGCACCCCCGCAAAGAACTGTGGCATCAAAATCCTTCAGAAGCTTTTCCGCCGGGATCTGGACACCCACTTCCGTATTCGTGACAAATTTGATTCCTTCTTGGGTCAACAGATCCACGCGGCGCTGGACAACTTTCTTATCCAGTTTCATGTTAGGGATCCCGTACATCAGAAGACCACCAATACGATCCGCTCTTTCGTAAACGGTCACTTCGTGGCCGGCACGATTGAGCTGTGCAGCACAAGCAAGGCCTGCAGGACCTGAACCCACAACCGCTACTTTTTTGCCGGTGCGCACGGCCGGAGGCTGAGGCTTCACCCAACCTTCGCTAAAAGCCTTATCGATGATAGAAGCTTCGATGCTCTTGATCGTCACGGGAGGCTCGCTGATTCCCAACACGCAAGATCCTTCGCAAGGAGCCGGACAAACACGGCCTGTGAACTCAGGAAAATTATTGGTTTTGTGGAGTCTGTCCAAGGCTTCGCGCCAAAGACCGCGGTAAACCAAATCATTCCACTCGGGAATTAAATTATTGATCGGACAGCCGGACGCCATCCCCGCCAAAAGGGTGCCTGTGTGACAAAAAGGAATACCACAATCCATGCAACGAGCACCTTGAGACTCAAGTTTTTTCTCAGGCATATGCTCATGAAATTCATTCCAATGCTTAAGACGCTCTTTAGGTAAAGCATCTGCAGGAACTTCGCGCGCTATTTCTTTGAACCCGGTCGGTTTGCCCATTAATTACCACCCACCCTGGCAAGATCCTTGGCGTTTTCATGAAAGGCCGCCAAAATAGCCTCATCGCCACCGAGCCCTTGACTCTTCACTTTCTCAAGCGAATCCAACACGCGCTTATAATCTTTGGGCATGACTTTCACGAATTTGGGCAAAATCTCTTCCCATAGATCAAGGATCTGTTTGCCCAGTTTAGAGTCCGTATATTTCGCATGCCGCTCAATCAAGCCTTTAAGCTCTTTGATCTCGTTGGGAGCATCCACTTTGAGAAGACTGACCATTTGTTGATTGCAATGCGATGCAAAATCACCTTTGGTATCTAAAACATAGGCAACGCCGCCCGACATACCTGCTGCAAAATTTCGTCCGGTGGCACCCAAGACCACCACGCGACCACCTGTCATGTATTCACAGCCGTGATCTCCCACGCCTTCTACGACCGCATCCACTCCGCTGTTCCGGACGCAAAATCTCTCTCCCGCCATCCCGCGGATATACCCCTCGCCAGCTGTCGCTCCATAGAACGCCACATTTCCAGTAATCACATTTTCTTCAGCTTTAAATGTCGCTTTTT
>CAYODQ010000036.1:0-22464 GCA_964402785.1 uncultured Planctomycetia bacterium | reverse complement strand
AGCGACTTGATTTTGTCATCTATCTTTTCCTGCTCCACGGAACCAGCTCTACCCCTCTCATTATCCTTATAGCGAATACGCACATGGAAAACCCCTTGAGCCACCTGATAAAACAGTGACTCTTTGCCATGCTTGATCTCGTTGAGCTTGATACGATCTTGCATCCAATCAGCGAACATGGGCAAAGTCAGCTCTGACTTATCGCGCGCAGAGCGAGTGATCGTGAACCCGTCCTCGGCCAGCATACGATCACCTTGAATAAATTCATACACATTGAAATAGAAAAATTCTATGAATCCTCCGTTTTCCAAGTCGGTGCGCGGCGTAGGCGTCTCACCCAAGCTTCGCAAATAACGATTGAACACAAAGCTTTCGTTACTCTCGCTGTAAAGATCTTTGATCCACTCTCCACCCAAGTTTTTGGTGAGCTCGCCCGCTTCTTCGATACTTCTTATCTTGATCGTTCCGTTATTGAGATCGTCCACCACTTCAGCCACCCTTCGCGGAGGCGCATCTTCCGCAAACACAGCAGGCAGCTGATCCATCGCCTGAGAGGCCAGTGGGTCTGCTTTTTTGGGCTGAGGCAGTTTGACCAATCGTCCCAACCATGCTGGTCTAAAGAAGCGCTGAAATTGATACCTCAACCCTATCTCACCATCATCCGCAACACGCGCGGAGAAGTCATTGGCCCCTACTTCAAACACCCTGCGATCACCGGTTAATAATTTAAAATCAACACCTGCCTTTGAATACGTCACTTGGCTACGAACGTCACCGTCATACATAGAAGCACGCGCGTCAAAGAAACCGCCTCTCATTCTCTGGGTGACACTAACCGCGGGATTGAGCTTGCCCTGTACGTAATCAACTTGCACATTGGTAAAGAGACTATCTTTGAATGTCTGTGTGGCGCTCAAACCACCCGAAAGCTGATTTTGTTGAAACTGAAAGGAGCCGGATACAAAATTCCCGTCTCCGACCGGCACAGCAAAACGCGCAAAAGGATCATAAGAGCCGTCTTCTTCACGAACCAAACCTAAGGTCATGTTTCTGTTCCCAGCCATGGCCACTGCTTCGAGATTGTCACCCTTGAGACCGCTATGGGTTGAAAAATTCACAAACCAATCACCTTCTGATTTTTTCTCGATAAATACAGTCACATCGTCGCTGGTCAGCGCAAAAGACGTGTTACCGGTTTTATCCATAAAATATTTTTTTCCGCCGATCGTGTAAAAAACCTCGTCTTTGGTTACTGTCAAGATTCCGTTTTTAGAGTTGGAACTATCCACACCCGCTGTAAAACCAAAGCTATCCCCTTCTTTGCTGGTCAGGGCGCCACCAATATGCATCGCCACGTCGCCATTGGAATTGGTCTGTATGTCGATAGGAAGCTGGTATTTTTGTCCACTGACGTCATAAGCCATGCGCATAAAATGCGGAGGCACTTGGCTATCCGGTGTAAATCTAATTTCAGAACCCGCATATAAAGCACGGGCACGTATCATCTGCGCATCCAAGCCCGCTGCCGCTGTGGCCTTCGCAAGCGCCGCATCTCTCCTTAAGGTTTCTCGGTCACTTTCTTGAGCTCTTAGCGTCTGCATCAAACCCTCGACTGTTTCTGAGTAGGCATCTTTGGCCTCTCTCACCACACCCTCTCGCAGACTAGGTCCTCGTTTAAATGCCAGCGGAAACAAATTAACAGCTAAGTTAGAAGTTAGATCAAAAGGTATCCCAACAAAAAAGTTTCTATCTCCGGTACCCCGTTTATATTCAACCTTCACGCCGGATGAATGAATCTTTGCAAGAACTTCCAGCGCCTCAGTCACCAGATCTTTTCCATGGATAGATCGAGTCTGGCCGCGCGCATCCTTAAAATTCACCAGATTGCCTACAGACCCTAAACTCCTCTCTTGAGATTTCCATACACTTTCAAGAGATGACAACGCGGCAGTTGGATCCGCCGCGATTAGCTTCTCAATCTCATCGCGACTAG
The DNA here is from genome assembly GCA_964402785.1 of uncultured Planctomycetia bacterium. GTDB lineage: Bacteria > Omnitrophota > Gorgyraeia > 2-02-FULL-51-18 > 2-02-FULL-51-18 > CAYODQ01. The sequence continues at coordinate 20,471 of CAYODQ010000036.1, read as the reverse complement.
ACAAAACAGCGAGGTCGGCATCTCTCCGAGTCTTGGCTTTGCCCAAACTCAGTTCATTTTCCAGCGTGGCCTGCGCTTTATAACCGGCAAGTTTTTCTTGGTACTCCTTTTCAGACTCAAGGTAGCGACCAAACCGCGCATAGTCTTGAAATGCATTTTCTCTTTGGACATAGGCCGCGCGAAGACTCTCCCATACCTCTATTAGCTGTTTTTGATCAGCGGAGGCCTGATTCTTAGAAATATGGATACGGACAAAAGCGGCTGTAAAGAAATTCATCGACTTGAGAGGCTCAAGGCCTGCGTTGAGCCCTCCATGCAAACTAAAACCACGTCTTGAAGCAAGATCTGTTTTCTCGGAAGCAAGCTCGGCTGTCATGTCAGCCAGTTTTTCGTCCGCACTTTTCCCGGATCCAAACACAAGCGCATATTCAGCGGTTTGAGCCGCAGGCGCTTCTACTTCCGGCGTAGATGCGGTGGGACCAAATTGTGTCGTGATCATGGAAACCAGCTCATTTTTGACAGAAGCGTTTTTAATAACACGTTCGACATGTCGCAACAAGGTCTCCATATTTTTATGGCGCACGGCTGCGTTCATATCTTTTTGTGACAAGGCCTCCAGAAAAGACGGTGTGTTGAGGATTTTTAGAAGATCTTTTTCTTTTTTTGCAGAAACTGCTCGATCCAAAAGCGCCTGGGAGACGCGATAATTAAATGATTCTATGCTTGTAGCAAGGTCATCCTTTTCTTTGCCTTCTGTCATGACTTTCAAGGCTTCATCACGGGCTTGATGCAATTCGGTATAAACTTGAAGCACTTTTTTATATGCATCTTTGCCTTTGAAAATGCCATGTATTGCATCTTCAACAAATATTTTTGATTGATTGTAAATTGCCTCAAACGACTCCATTGCTTTAAGCTTGATCTCGATTGGGTCCGGCTCAGCCGCCGTTACTTCTTCGACCGGGGCAAGATTAGGCTGTGAAGCCAATAATGGCTCAGGCGCCGGCGCACGCATCAGTATCGTCTTGCGAATGACATCTCTCGTCAGCCACTCAGGCAGGGAGCTCATATTTTCTTCCGACTTCTGTGACTCCGGAAGCTTTTTCAAAATATCCTTCGCCTTATCCCTGACCGAAGGCAGCTCCTGAAAGGTCTCCGGTAACAGTGAAAATAGTCGATGAAGTTCATTGGCATCACGCACACCACGCGTCATGGCTGAAAATTTCTTGATCGTCTCTTTAAGTATCTTCTTCTGCGAAAGTGTGGCATTGTCCAATGTCGCAAGCAGCTTTGATAAGTCTTCCATATTCGTCGTGTTTTTTATTTCTTGGACGGCAAATTTGAGATAAAATTTCTCAACTGCTTTGATGATATCCGGCGTATCGTACACAGACAGACTAATATCCGCTTGTGCATCAATAAGCGCTCTAAGCTCGGTTAGATTTTTGGTCTTTTTGACCTTATTCAAAGCATCTTTTCTCTGTGCATCTGTGAATTTCTGATCTATCGTTTTATCCAGCATCTCTTTTTGTCTTTGAAGTCCTTCGAGTTCTTTTTGTGCAGACATGGAAAGAATCCTACCCAGTATCGCTTCACGATCTGAAGAAGCCTTAAGCTCACGCAGCTTCATAAGCTCCTGAGCGTTTTCTTCACCGCCTTGAGCCGACACTTCGGCTATTCTCTTTTCCAATAGAGCACGCTCTTCTTCAACACCTCTTAATTTGATCAAGATGATATTCGCTTGCTGCGCGATCGCCTCTATGCGCACTGTGACCTGTTGTGTCAAAACAGCGTGAGTCATGTCCGCAATCTTATTCATTTGGCTGCGAAGATTGCTATAAATAGCGCCCTCAGCGGATACATTGACACTCGTAAATCGCTCAAGCTTAGTGGACGGACGAAAATCAATATCATAAGCAACATGTAAGGTATTCAAATAAAAACTCTCACCCTCATGCACAGCTCTCCACACGGATGATTCAAGTGTGCCTTCAAGTTTTGTCGTATCCAGTTTCTTCAATACTTCATCCATTGAGACTTGAGTCGTGGCTATAGGCTCAAGCGACTCTATACCAAGAAGCGCTTTGAGTGACTCTTGTGTCACTGCATTATTTCTCTTGGCATCGGCGAGTGACTTTTCTAGATAGATCCGCTCACGAAGTGTTTTGGCTTCTTTGAGCTGCGCCTCCGCTTCTCTCATCTCTTTCTCAGACAACTCCAACTCAAAATAATTAAATATAGCCTGCCGGCGGGCATCCACCTGGGCTTTCTTAAAATCACTCAGCGCCTCAAAATAACGGGCAGCGGCCTCCGGATCCACACCCAATCCGCGGAGTTTGTCCCCATAGATACTTCCGAAGATGCCTCCACGGCCTGTCCACTCTCCATCCCGGCGCGAAGCATCAAAATACACATCGAACAAGTCCTTCCATAACTTTCGATTATCTTTAAGCCGTCCTTGGATAGCGTTTCGGGCTTTGGCGAGCTCTATCGAAGCCTTGCCCAATTCTTGAAATGCGGGGTTCTTGTCATTCACAACATCTTGGATATTCTTGATAGGATCCAAACTCTTGGCGTCATAGGGGTTGATAAATGACGGGTCACCCTGACGATATTTTTGTAAGTCGGCCGCTATAAAATCAAAAATCGTCTTGGCGTCGCCCTGAAGCTCCGGATGGTCTACTAAGAAATAGTTTAAACCGACGCCTTCTCCGGCGGATCCCTGAAGTTCATAAAATAAACGAATAAGTCCGGGATCGACTGGTAACACAGATGACAAAACCATATCCATAATACGCGCTTTGAAAGTTGTATCCGCGGCATCCATCCCACCGGCCGCCACGGCTTCATCGATCATGTTGGAAAGCGTTGAAAGGGTGTAGGTTGCTTTCGGGTCATTCTTTATTCGACCCAATAAAGAAAGTGTGATCGCTACCTGCCTATCGGACAGAGTCATACCGGGATCGATCTTTACATCAAAAGCTTCATAATAATTTATGGCGTCTGTGACAATTTTTGTATCCAGTGGCATATCTCTTAAAGAAATCTCTTCAGCGCGATCCGTTTCGGCCGGCTCGGTTTGCGCAGGGGCGGGGAGCTCTGGTGGCTCCACGGGCGCAACCGGTTTAGCAGGATTATCCATAGGCAAAGCTGAAGGCTGTGGAGCGGGAATTTCAGCCGCCACCGGCCTCACTTGCGCGGCTTTTTGATTGGCAGCCTCCCGCTTCATGGCTGTGAGGGTCGGAGATTCGGTCATATAGCCTGATATTGGCTGCTCTTGGGCCACCTGGGCTTGCCGCCATGGATTAAATCGGCTCATCAATACTTGGCTTAGATGATTGCTCAGGCCCAACAGGCCGCCTTGATTAATGGTACTTGTCGAGGATTTGTCACCTTCCACGGTCGCCACCAACGCGTGCACAATATTAAATGTCTTGCCGCCTGATAAGGTTTTAAACCCGATCATATCTACAAATTGGTCCGCAAAATGTGCCAACCCCACCACAATCGCAATTTCATGCGTCACAAACCACATACCCCATGTGCCTTTGGCTAGAGTTTTAATAAACCCTTGCGATGCAAAGGTTTCTTTTCTCGCCCTACGATAAATTTGTGAAATATATTCTGATCGGGATAACCCGTTTGGCAAAAGAACCATAGGGGTCTCTAGTTTCTCGATAGCCTCCTGCGAACCGGAAGCGCGGATTTCTCTTTCCATTAAAGCGATCTCATCAAGAAGTGATTGTTTTTCTGAATTGGAGATATTCAAAAATCCAAGCGCTATATTTCTTTTCATCAAAACCAACGCTTGCGCCTGGTACTCTTTATCCGCAGGCGTCAAAGCTCTTAGATAACGGATAGCGGATTCGATAGTGATGCCACTTAATATCGGCTTGCCTTCTTTTCCATCGGACTTCACTCCGGATATCTGTGAGAGTTCTTTATTAAATTCGGAAGCCAAGATAATATTTTTTTGACGCGTCATCATCGCCGGTATAGTCAGAAATGCGTTGGTTAACGCTGAGGATATCCAAACGCCCAGACTGACATCCACCTTATGCGCACCCACATCAAAATAATTAATGTTCTTCCCAATTTGGGTAATATCAAATGTGCCATCCGGCATCTGCCCAAAATGCAGAAGAGTCCACAAACCAATAGCTGGCACGACTACGTGTCTGACAAAAAATTGTAAACCAACTTTTTCGCCGTCATTTCTTGATGTGTACATGGAGTAAAACATATAAAACACACCCGCCCCGATCAAAGCAGCAGGATTGGAGCCTAGACTAAAAATAACAGCTTGCGTAAGACCGCTTGCCACGACCATTTTGACGCGTTTCTGCAAAAAGAGCGCGAGGGCCGTGATACCTGAAATATCGGCTGCCATTTTAAACGGAACATACAAAGCACCAAGCACAGCATTGCTTTTTAATTTTTCAAAAACGCCGGTTCCAGTCACCACCATGGCTGCGCGGTCACGATAAGAATTAAGCGCCTGAACAATACCCGCATCTGCGCCAACCGCAGCCGTTTCGACAGCTGCCAATGCTTTATTAAATCGGTTTAAAGCCATTTGCTGATTTTGTATTTTGTCTGCATCTGCGTCATGAAATAAACTCTGCGGCCCTCTTTTTCTCAGCCACCCGACCATTTTTCCAAAAATGGTATAGCGAATAAAGCCTTGTTGGATATTTGCCTCATCGGTTAATCCGGGCTTTTCCCACCATTGCCTTGTATATTGTGTTTGAAGATCGGCATACGCTGCGCGCAGCTCTTCAAGCTGGTTGGGATCAAGACTCCCTGCTTCCAAGGCCGAATTGAGATCAGCCGTCTCTGTCCCAACTTGAACTGTTCTCATACGTTTAATATTAGCCCGCAACGTTGCCATGGCGTTTTCAGGCTCAGCAAAAGATTGAGTGGAGGATCCGCTCAGATAATAACCCGCGGTGGTCCGCACAAATCCAAAAAAGAATGCGTCCATTATTTCGTAACCCATGAAAAATACGACATGTATAGACGACTGGAAGCCTTCTTTGACGCGATTCTTTTTCCATTCCGTGAATCGCGCTGCAATTTTATCTAAGAATGAAGCTTTGTGCCCATCGGTTAGGCTGGGGTGTGAGAGAGCGGCGGACTTGACTTGTTTTTGTTGATTATTAAATTCATGTAATAGGTTTAGTTGGATCAGCCATTCACGAGCACTCAAGTCGTCGCGGCCAAATCCGGTGTGTTTCTTTAAAAACTCATCCCGTTTATCCGTTTCCAGCTCTTCACCGCCAAACTGCCGGATAATACGATCAATAATTTTATCTTTATTGCCGGTCAAAGCGGCAAACAAAATAACCGCTGAATTGGAAATAGGTCCTGCGCTGCTGCGTCCAATCAATCGCTTTCGTCCCAAAAGATCATTGGTCTGGGTTATCAACCCCGTTTGGCTATCCGTATCGGATGTTTTCTTCAACCATATTAAGCGGTGCAAAGAATACAACACCAAACCCGTTGTAAAAAGAGCGGGCAAACCAAGAGCCCACAACGTCGTAATTCCAAAAAATGTTAAAAGAGTGGCAAGTGAGGTTATCGCCACACCAGAAAGAATAGCGTTAAAAATATTGGGACGCGCCATACCCAAAAAACGCTGCCATCTAGACATTGTTTCAACACCCAACTCCGTAGGTCCGCTCTTCTCCGTCTGCACAAGACTTCGTGCGCGGTTTATGGCGCTTGTTATAGCTGATCTCCAAGAAGATTTGGTAATTTCGCTTTCGCCCGTCGGGGCTGTCTCGGCAGGCTCATTTAAAGGCAAAATCTCTTTTATTCCTATTAATGTTTTAACAACGGACTTTTGGATACTTCGAAGGTATTCGAACAATTCTTTAGAAGTACGGATTGAAGGCGCAATTTTTAAAAGAGTTTCTAAGATTTGGATTTGTTGAGGCTCATCAAAACTCTTTAAGAGCTTTTGGATTTTCTCAGAGTGTTTGCGCCATGCCGCCGCATTAAATTGTTTTGAACTATTCTTTTCAAGTGCCTCTTGCAAAGCCTGCATGAGATCCTCAACCGCCAACCGCGCTCCGTCCATGCGTTTTTTTTGATCTATCATCAACAAACGTATCTCTAACTTCTTTAAACGAGCCTGAATATCCCGGTACATTTGATTTCTATCAAGAAAAGTTATATCTTCACGAACTCGACCAAGGATTCCTCTAGCTAGCTCTGTGCTAGACTGATCCAAAAGATCAGAAACAGCCTCCAAAATTTTACTTGCATAAAGGAACACACTTATCCCTGGATAGTCGTCTCTAAAGTTCTTAAAAACATTACCTTTCTCTTCTAAAATCTCATCCAACTTTTCTATAGAAATGCTCGAGCCGTCTTGACCTAGAGCTGAGGCTTGTTCTCCTGATAAGCTACTCGCCAACCGCGCGCCGACTTCTTTAGGCACAGCGATCAAAACATGCGTGGGCTTGACCCAGTCAATAGAGTCAAACCCAACAATACCCGCATCCACAAACGTTGCTTTGGCTACTTTATTTTTGCGAACCCAATCTTCAAATTCCGGCTTAAATTCTGCGGCTGACTTTCCAAAGACGCCCAACACATCTTTTCCATAGAATTCTTTGGTAACGATAGATCCTAAGCTGCTTACACCCAGTACACGGACACGCCCTTCAGCCAGATTTTCATACCACTCCCAGATTTTTTCATTGATCAATCCGTCCCGTACTGCCTCAGGGCCTGTTTGAAATCCATAATCAGGATTCATGTCATCTATTTGAGAGGCGTTGATTTCATTTGCACGATACAAACTAAGTTTATTACCCTTAAAAATTCCTAAAATTTTCATCGATGCATGTTCTTTTTTATTTGTCTGAAGCGTGCTCATGACAATTCTCTGGCCAGACTGATCCGCTTTTAAATATCCGGTCGGTTCATATGTGGGCAGAATCCTTGATTTCCATGTGTCAACCATAGGGTTGAGAGTAGAAACAATATCTTTTTTGTCGAGCTCTTTGCTGTAGGGTACGATCTTAAATTCGTATTCATTGGGAGAAAATTGCCTTTCGGAATCAGCCTGCCTTTGGTCACGGATCTCATTGTGTTGGGAATATACCCATTGTCCCAATATATATGCCGGTGCAGTAGCCATGGAAAGCCCGAGAGCCATCAATGCCATAATGGCATATTTTTGAAAGTGCCTCGGATACATAGCTTTCACAGTCGCAAGCCGTGCACCATCTGTGCCCGTAGGCGCCAAAGATTCGGATTGCGGATTGCGGGGTGTAGTCAAGAATTGAACTAATATTTCTTCATTTTTGGTGATTTCGAGAATGCGGTCGAGATTAACAACCACTGAGGTGCCGTCAGAAGGAGCCACATTTGTCGCACCATAGGAGAAGAGTCCAGCGTTAACCCACTCAGTTATGAAATCTTGAGCCGGCGTAGATGCGGTTCCATAGGAAATTTGGCGGATATTATTTCGGCTGATCAAATACAAATGCATGAGTGTGCTGAGCCGCCGGCTTTTAACCGCATCACCCGTAGCACCTATAGTCGTCATAAACATCTTATTATTTCCGTCTAACCGATATCCAAATTTTGCCACTTCTTTGCCGGATACATCGACAAACTTGATCAACTCACCGGATCGGCGTGACTCGCGCTGAATCGTCACTCCTTCATCGACACCCATAGCTTTTTTCCAAACCTCCACCATCTTCTCAAGCGAAAGCTCGGCGTTCACCGTCAAGTCCGTATCGGCACGCTGGGTATCCGCTATCTGTGATCGCGTCACCTTGGGAGGTTCAACTTTGGCTGTTTGATTTTTTGTCACGTCCTCGATCGCTTGCAGTTTCAAATCAATAGCCACTTTTGCGCCTTCAGCGGCAATTGTCGCAATCTGCGTATCCGACAGAGCTTTTCCCGAGCGACGCGCTTGATTTTGCAGTTCTTCCGTCAATCGCGTGACCACCAACTTCGTCAGCTGTGTCGTATCCACCTCTTCCATCTGCGTTGCGCCTACGGAGTAATACTCAAGTGACGCTTTGATTGCTTTGGCTAAATTTTTGTCAAATTGGCTGCCACCCATGGAATCTGGCATCGTATTTCTGATCACTCCCAACTCCGTCTGAAGCGCATCAATTTTAGATTGCAGCTCATTCAATTTATCCACACCTTGAGATGAGAGTCCCAGTCTTTCCTGATGACCTTCGCGGGTAACCCGGTCAATTGATTGAATCTGATAATCTTCTGTGAGTGAGGCTTCGTAGCGAATATCTCCGTCCTTTTCACCAAATGAAACCACATATCGGTTACCTTCCTTCTGCATCGTAAATTCATTGATCCATGCCTCAACCATATCGGGATGAACCAAACCTTCACGGCCTGAATAACCCAACTCTTGGTAACGATCTCGATATGTTTTCAAATAAGCCCTAGCCATTTCGGGAGAAAGCTTCTGCCCGGTCACAAGGCGGGCATTCACCAAGAGACTCACAAATACATTTTTCATCAAATACTCGCGGTCTTCACCGGATAATTTCACAAGGTCCTGGCTCAAATCCATAAACGAATGCGCAGCCAAATAAAAATCCGAATCCTTAAACTGCTCTTCATATTCTTTGGGCTTCTGCGTCAAGATCGCGATGTAGGGACGATCAGGAGACTTGTCATCAAACTTCGGCATGACGACGAGATAAGAAAGCTTCTCTTGATCCATAAGCTTGGCGATGCCCTCGCTGTGAAAACCACCGGTGATGAGGGCAGCCACATGCACGTTTTCTTCTTTCATGCGCTTCATGGTGTTTTTCATGAGCGCTTCATTGCGTGCTTCGGCCATCTTGTAAAACTCTTTGGCGCTGGGGATCATCTTTTCCAGGAGGTCAAAATTCACCCGGCCTTCGGACGCGATGCGATGCTTCATGGCCAAAGCATGAAGGTTGAGTTTTATTTCCGAGATCTCACACGATGCCGAATTTTTGACAAAGAAAGCATAATCTTTGTCTGTGAGGGTCGTATCCAGTAGCGCTGATAAAATCGTTGCACAATGGATGAGAGATGCGAGCGCACGTTCGTCCTCCTTGGTGAAAAGTTTCTCACGTAATTCGTTCTCAAAAGCCTCGACCTCGTCAAAGATCGCGATGAGATCGATGTCTTCGTACAGCACCACGTATTGCGAATACAAAATCACATTCTTAAACTCAACCGGGCTTATGCCCACACCCTGCGACACCTGGCTCAAATAATAGTGAAACGCGCCGGGTGTGATTTTATTTTGTTTAAATTGCAAAGACTGGAGCACCAGCTTTTCTAGCTCCGGCTTCGGCAGCGCTTTGCCGAGCTTATCGATCAGGATATCCCGCTCGCCTTGCGCCTTTTTGAAATCGATTTCTTTTTCCAGTTCAACTGTGTCCGCTAACTTTTTCAAATTAGGATGTTTAGCATAATCCACACCCCGCTCGCGAGCCATCCGCGAGAACATCTCCCAGTATTCGGTAAACTTGATCTCACCGTTTTTGTGCAAGAGGCGATTATCCGAGAGAGCTTTAAGCTCCTGAGAAAATACCGAGCCCTCCAGCTCTCTGAGCACAGCCTTGAGCGCTTTGAGCTCCGTGCGGATTTTGACTTTATTTTCGATCAGCGTTTTAAATGCATCGAGATTGCCTTTGTAAAGCTCCGGATCATCCACGCCGTAAAGTTTCACAGGATCTTTCGAAATCATGGAGTAAAACTCACCCGCAGAAATCTTGCCTTCTTTCATCAGGTAGCGGCCTGTTTTCTCACGCACTTCTTCTATCGGGAAGCTGGACACGAGGGATGTGTCCACAAGATCGGTGGCGCCTTCAAGCCCGATAAGCTTGAGGTTGTAGTTTTTGACGAGATTGTCGAGGATAGAGGCGATGCTCTCCTGCGCGCCAAGTTTGGAGTGAGCATCTTGGATATTGATGATCACATCTTCAGCAGCGCCTTTGACAGCGACTTTGCGGGTGAGCCCCGCCTCTTTTGGGATCGAGATTTTATTGAGCTTGGACTGGGGATCGGTTGTAGAAGATTTGGCTTGGGCTACATTTTGCCAGACGGCTTCACCGCCGGTAGCGAAAGAGATATCTTGAAAAACAAAAGCCATGACCACAAGCGTGGACACGGATTTAAGCCACAAACTATATCGCGAACGATACGGCTTTTCTTGTTCCATTCAAGTTCCCTCAGAACATTTAAAATATTTTAAATAACTGTCTCAAAGCGCGGCTACTATTCTTGTGCTTTGGTTAGAAAATCCCGATCCCATTCAGGCTCTTCTACCGCTATATAGATTATATAGTGCAGATCCAGCCAGTGCAAGTTTAATTTTGTATAAACTGTTCTTATAAGTGTCTTATAATAAAAGGGTTACGTATATACGATAAACTTTTATAATCTAAGTTTTTAAGTGCCCGTCATTTTTGCTACTTGTATTGGCGTATGGGGTTATGGAAAATACTTCAGGATGATTTGGGTTGTGGCTTTTTGAAACGAACTTTTGACAATAAATTCATTGTCAGATCAGGCATATCTTTGAGCTTAACTTTTTTCAAAAAGGCAATCACATCATTCGAAAGAATATAAAATGCCGGCGTCACCAAAAGTGTCAAAATAGTGGAACTGAGCACGCCTCCGATCACCGTCAGCGCCAGCGGCGACCACAAATTAGCTCCCTCGGTTTTATCAATCGCCATAGGGACAAGTCCCAGCACCGTCGTCGACACCGTCATCAAAATCGGCCTCAATCGATCACGATTGGCCAACACAGCCGATCGCACATGCGACTGTCTTTCTTTTTTGACGTAGTGATTGATGCGATCCACCAACATGATGGAGTGATTGACCACGATACCTCCCAGCATCATCATCCCCAGCATCGCTCCGACTCCGATGGACTTGGGTCCGCTGTACAAGGCGATCACGGCTCCCACGAGCGCGAGAGGCACCGCCGCCATAATTAAAACCGGCTGATAAAATGACTCAAATAAAGACGCCAACACCAAATACACCAACACCAAAACCGCCGCGATCATGATTTTCATCTGCCGACTCGTCTTCATAAGCGTCGGATAGTCTCCCCCCACGCGGTAAGAATAATCTTCCGGAAATGGGATATCCTTAAAGCGTTTTTTGATCTCACCCACTACTTTTCCGAGGGGAATCTTACCAATATTGGAGCTGACTTGAATCATACGGTTTTTGTCTTTGCGCCAAATCTCGCTCGGACCCAACCCGAATTTAAAGGCAGAAATTTGGTCTAGCAGCACCGAGTCTCCATTGCGATTGGTCACGATCAGATTGTGCAGATCCTTAAATGTTTTTCTGTATTTTTCATCCAGTCGTGAGATCGTCTCCACTTCGCGGCCCTCCGTGTGGTACACCGTCGCACGAAATCCTCTCATCTGCCCATGCACTTGATTGCCTGTATCGCCCACCGTCAAGTCATGAAGCCCCGCTTGTCCTTTATCAATAATAAGCTGCATCTCGGGACGTCCTTCACGCATGCGGATCTTGGTATCCGAGAGACCTTTGATCGTCTCCAGACGGTTTGCAATACCGATAGCCAGCTCGCGCAGTTTTTCATAGCTATAGCCAAATACCTCGATCACCACTTCTTTGGTGCCCACTTGTTCTTCTTTTTGAAAATAAATAAATGCCGGCTGCATTTTATTGGTTTCCTGGCGGATTGCTTCAATCACGTCATCCGTGTTGCGTTTTCTGAGATAGGCTTCCACCAGCTCCACATACACTTTGGACGACCAAGGCTCGACACGGGAAGTCACACGCTTGATCTCGGGGACATTTTTAAGAAGCGCTTCGATCTTCTGCACCGCCACATCCGAAGCATCCAGCTTGGCGCCCGTCGGCAGTTCCACAAAAATTGTAAATTTATTTTGCTCGGTGCTGCCCAGATATTCCACGCCGAGCCTTGTCAAAAAAAACATGGAAACAGCTAGGATCACCACACTCACCCAAAAAACAATCACGCGATAGCGTATGGACAGAATTAAAAACTTCCTCTCCGCGTTCATAAAGCGCCGCGCAAACCCCGTCTTTTTAACACGTTCGGAGGGCTTCATCGCCGAAAATGCGGGCCTGGCACACATCATCGGCACCAACGTCACCGCGCACAAAAGAGATAAGATCAGCGACACCACCACCGTCACGGCCATGCCGGAGTAAAGCTTCTTAAGTTCTTCTCCTACAAAGAGTAATGGCAAAAATACGATCACCGTTGCAATGGTGGAAGCGATGATAGCCACAAACATTTCATTGGAACCTTGAACCGCCGCCGGCACCAGATCCATTTTTTGTTCGCGCTTTTTGAGTATATTTTCAAACACGACAATCGAGTTATCCACCAGCATCCCCACGCCCAGCGCCAAACCAAACAAGGTCATCACATTCACTGTAAGCCCGATGGAATTCATATACGCAAAAGTACCGATCACGGAAACAGGGATGGGAAGTGTGACGATGATGATAGACCGAAATTTTTTAAACACAATCAAGAGTGTCACAAGACCTAAAAACAGGCCATAAAGCGGCGGGCCTTTGACAAACAATGTCCCCACGATAGCCGCAAGCACGGCCAAAAGTCCCCAAACATTAAGTCTGAACAAAAAGATAAAAAATACCAAAATGATCAAAACAATGCCTTGCATCAACGAATCCTGAAGATTTTCAATTGCCTTTTTGATAAATACGGACTGATTGGATGTGACGACCAGTCGAATATCCTTCGGGATCTTCGCTTTTAAAACTTCAATCTCAGCCAATATGTCTTTGGCCACGCCAATCGTATTTTTGGAGCTTTCTTTTTGTATATACAAGGTCACCACCGGCTTCACATCCAACCGAGAGTATTCCTGCGGCTCCAAGAAGGAGTCTTTGACCTGGGCCACATCTTTGACACGGATAATAGAACCTTCGGGAGTACGACGAAGCGCCATATTGCTGATCTGGGCGAGCGACTCAAACTCGCCCTGTACGCGGATCAGATATCGGTCATTGGTGCGCTCGACTTCTCCCGACAATAGATTCAGATTATTCGCACCCAATGTCGAGGTCATCTCATCGATGGGGATCCCAAAAGCCGCCAGACGTGTTTGATCCGCCTCGACCAGTATTTTTCGCTCACGACCGCCGGCCACTTCCACGTTGGCGACACCGGTCACGCGGCGAAGGCCATCTTTAAGAACCTGGTCCACGATCTTTCGGATATCTTCCGTCGTGCGCGCCTCACTGGTAGCCGCCAAGATCACGATGGGGACATCTCCCTGCTGAAACTGGGCAATCACCGGCTTTTCGATTTCTTTGGGCAGTTGATTTTTGACCTTAGCAAATTTTTCACGCACATCCAGGGCCGCAAAATCCATATCGGTACCGGGTTCAAAACTAAGGACAATCGTGGATTCTCCTTCTTTGGAGATAGAAAGAAGTTGTTGCAGATTATTCACCGTGGCGACAGCCTCCTCGATGGGACGCGTGACAAGCTGCTCGACCTCCGTAGGCGGGATCCCGCCTCGCACTTGGATAATAATGCTGATTTCACCAAAAGAGGTGTTGGGATAGAGCTCCACCGGCAATTTTGTGAGGGCCACCGAGCCAAAAAGCACGATGATCAGAGTCACCATGAGAACCGTCACGGGACGACGTATGGAAAAACTAGGTAGATTCATAATAACCCTTGCCTTTACCTTTGCCCATACTGGCCTCTTTACCCTTGCCCTTACCTTACTTTATTTTTTCTAAACACTAAACCAGCGATTTCTTCGATGCCGATATAAAGAGCCGGAATCACCACCAGCGTGAGAAATGTCGCCATGAGAATACCACCCATAACCGCCACGGCCATGGGAGCTTGCAGCTCGGCGCCTTCGCCCAAACCCAGCGCCAGTGGCGCCAAGCCGATCGCTGATGAAAACGCCGTCATTAAAATAGGTCGTAGACGTGTTTTGCCGGCCAACATTGCGGACTCTTTAAGCCCCATGCCGCCTTTTCGAAGCTGGTTGATATAATCAATAAGAATAATACCGTTGTTCACCACAATACCCGCCAATAGGATCACGCCCAATATAACCACCACGCTGATGGGTGTCTGTGAAATATACAAAGAAGCCGCCACACCTATCAGTGACAGAGGCAAGCAGAACATGATGAGAAAGGGCTGATACAACGATTCAAATTGCGCTGCCATGATCATGTAAACCAACACAATCGATAAAATAAACGCAAATTGTAAACTGGCAAATGACTCTTTCACTTCTTCGCTTTCGCCGGCCAGCTTCACCGCGTACCGGTCCGCGATTTTCATCTTGGAAAGCGTCGATTCGACATCCTTCACCACTTCCTCCAGCCCCCGGCCGTATATTTTGGCAAACACTTGAACCGTGCGCTCTTGAGACACACGTTTGATTTCGCTGGGGCCCAGCCCTCTTTCAAACTTCACAAAGTCCGTAAGAGGCACATCCAAGTCCAGCGGCGATCGGATCATCAGCGTCGCCAGCTTGGAAAAACGATCGCGATCAGCCTCTTTGAGCTGCACGCGGATATTGATCTCCCGCCCCTCTTCTTTGAATTTGCTCGCCGTGGCGCCCTTGATGGCGATATTGGCCGCTTGCGCGATATTCACCACGGACAATCGATAATAACTGGCTCGATCTTTATTGATGGTGATCTTGGTTTCCGGAAACGGTTCAGCGATGCTGTTGCTGACTCCGTAGGTACCCGGAATCTTGGCGATTTTTTCCTCGGTTTCCAATGCCAGCGCTTTGAGCACTTCCAATTTGGGTCCTTTGATATCGATCACGATCGGCGCGTCGTTTTCACCACCCACTTTGAAAGCGCTGTCATACAACACATATCCAATCCTTGCGGGGGTGATCAATTTGCGGCCTTCCGAGAGTTCAAAATAGCGGCGCACCTCCTGCACAACTTCATTGGTTGTCACCCCACTTTCGGGCTTGATGGTGACCACGATTTGCGCCTGATGTGAGCCAAGCCTTTCCAAGACTTCCTTGGTGGATTCACCCTTGGACGAGCCCACAATCGCAGCCACGCTTTGAACACTGGATATCCCCGCAATGTAACGCTCGACACTTTGGGAAATACGGTCTGTGTACTCGACCCGCGATCCCACCGGCAGGTCCACTTTGATCATAAATTGCCCTTGATCGACTTTCGGAAGCAAGATTTTATCCATGGAGGCCAACACAAAAAGACTGCCAAAAAATAGCACCGTGATGATAAACAAGAAAAACCATTTGGCGGCCAGGAAAGCGGGCAAGACCTTTTCATAGGATTTTTCGATTATTCGAACTGGTATGGAGCAAACCATTAAAATCTTTTCCAAAAATGCCAGCCAAATATCCCACAACGATTGTATCTTGGCCGCGGGCTCCCCCGTACCGGCTTTATTGGCATCATCGTGTATGTCTCGCTTTGTGAGAGAAGACTTACCACCTGCCTTCGCGATCAGCATAGGAAGAAGTGTAAATGCGATAACCGCGGAGATCACCTGCGTGACCACCACCACCCATGCCAATTGTTTAAATATTTGCCCGGCGATACCCGTCACAAACACGATCGGTAAAAAAACAGATACGGTTGTCAAAGTCGACGCCCACATCGGCATCATCACTTCCTCGGATCCGATGCGCGCAGCTACTTTCATGCCCTCCGCTGAATTTTCACGAAACCGGCGGTACACATTTTCGATGACCACAACGGCATTGTCGAGCAGCATACCCACACCCAGCGCCACACCGCCCAATGAAATGACATTCAGAGATATCCCCATAAAATACATCAGCGTGTACGTTGCCAGTACCGTGATCGGCGTGATCGTCACCACCAATGCCGAGCTCTTAAAATCCCGAAGAAAGATCACCAGGACCAAAAATGCCAAAAATCCACCTTGCACCGCCGCATCTCTCACTCCGTTCAATGCTTCACGTATAAACTTGGATTGATCGTAAACAATGTCGACCCGGATATCCTTCGGAAGCTGTTCTTCCAACTCCCCTAATTTTTTTCGGATCGCTGAGGACATTTGGATCGTATTGGCCTGCGCCTGTTTTTGAATCGATAAGGTCACGTTGTCCAATAAATTAAATCGTGAAAAATTGGTGCGGTCTTTGGTGGTTCTTTTGACATCCGCCACATCTTTGAGATAGACCAGTCGATTCGAAGGCTCATTGTCAATGCGCTGTTGTTCATACGGATCTTCGGACGCTTCGTTGTGCTGGGCTTTGAGCGGTATGTTCCCCACTTCGTCGACGTGTTTGAATTCGCCAATGGTTCGGACAAGATACTCATAAAAACTTTCCTTGATGGTGCCACCCGGGAAATTTAAGTTGGCCGCCGCGATGGCATCGGAGACATCCGTGATGGAGAGACCCGCACCTCTGAGTTCGGATTGTTTCACATCCACAAGGATCTGCTCTTCCGCACCACCCGAGATTGACGCCGAAGCCACACCGTGAACTTTCTCGATTTCATCTTTAAACCATTTACGCGCCAATTCTCGCAACTGGATCGGTGAGCGCTCGGAGCTTGAAATACTCAAACTCATGACCGGAAGCTCGAAAGGATTAAATTTAATAACAATCGGTTCTTGAGCATCACGCGGAAGGCGTTCTTTGATAAGGTCGATTTTTTCACGCACCGACAAAGAAGCAAAGTCCATATTTTGATTCCAGCTAAACTCCACCATCACCAGCGACATGCCCTCTTTCGAAGTGGAGGTTACTTTTCGAAGACCCGATATGCCGCCCACCGCTTCTTCAATGGGCTTGGTGATCAATGTTTCAATTTCTTCCGGCGCCGCGTTTTCGTAAGGCGTGACAATCGACAGCTGAGGATACGTAATCGGCGGGAAAAGCTCTTGAGATAACAAGTTCAGCGATATGACACCAAACAAGAACACGCCCGAATACACCATGAGCGTCGTAATCGGCCGACGAATTGAAATGGCTGGTAAGCTCATAGAGTAAGTTTAATTATTGATGGGACGAGGTGAGGGGTGACGCGGAGCTGGCGCAGCGGCAGCCTGCCTGCCGGCAGGCAGGAACCCATCGCCCTCATCAAAAGATACCTTCCTGCGTTTCCGTAATTTCGACTTTGGACTTATCTTGTAGATCCTGCTCCACATCCACCGCGACCAGCTCTCCCTCGTCCAAACCTTCTTTGATCTCGATGCTATCTGGTGTGGCGTACTTCACTTCAATTTGACGAATTTCTATTTGTCCAAAAGTTCCTTTTTCAATAGCTCCCTCCTCAAGCGGAAAGGACGATCCATCTTCCATAACCTCAGCTCCTTCTTCCACCGCCAAATCCTCTTCCGGATGTACCACATAGGCTAGGTATTGATCTTCTTTTTTCTTAAAACACGAGCTTGGAATAACTAGCGCCTCCTCTTTTTCGTAAACCAACACATGCACACGACCAAACATGCCCGGCTTTATTTTTTCATCGGGATTAGCAATTTTGGCGCGAACTTTAAGTGTGCGGGATCGACCCTCGACAATTGGCGAAAGCGAGTCCACCTGTCCCTTAAAAACCTCATCCGGATACGAGTCCAGAGTCAACTCGATATTCTGTCCCTCTTTGACCTTGGTGATTTCTTTTTCAATGACACCAAACTCAATATACACATCTTTATAATCCACAAATGTCGCGAGCTTATCCTGTGGCGTGACATTGGCACCCTTCTCGGTGATTACAGAACCAATATATCCATCACTAAAAGCAATTAGGTTGGTTTTATCAAGCTCTGCTTTTGCAGACTGGTACTCTATCTGGCTCTGCTTGAGCTTGGCATCAATAATAGAGCCCAAATCGTATAGCTTTTTATTTTTCTCGTATTCGATTTTGGCATATTCTAATTTGAGCAGGGCTTCTTTTTGATCCAAACTTGCAATGATATCCCCCTGGGTTATTCTTTCTCCTTCACGAAAATTGATATACTCGATCGTACCCGCAACCGGAAATTTCAAATCATACTCGCGAAAACCTTTAATTGAGCCCAATGAAGGCAGAGTATCGCGAAAACTTACTCGTGCTACCTTATAAACTTTAACTGGCAGAGCCGGCGAATCGATTGGCTTTTGCTCTACTATTTGTTTTTTTTGTTTTAAAATGGGTAATCCTCCAACCCAAGAAACGTGTTGTGTCACTATCGGATACAACACAGCCACCACAACGATTATGCCTACCAACTGAAATAAGATCTTTTTATTGAATTTGATCAACGGAGGTTTGAGCGCCATTTTCTTCCTTTGTCTCTGCTTTCGCTTGTGATTTAGATTTCGATAATAATTCTTGATATTCAAAATAATCTGGATCCCCGATCAAAATACCTATTTGGGAAAGGGTCAAATTATAATCTGCCACAGCTTGAATAAACGCATATTTGTCTTGCGTCTGAGAAATAATATCCTCCAGATAATCGGACATACTAACTTCCTGCACATTGAATAAGTATTCATAGATCTTAAGCTGCTTTTCTAGATATGTCAGTTTTGCAGTCGAAGAATCGATCTGAATCATGTATTTTTGCAAATTGTAATACTCATCACGCAACCGTAGAATAACCTCATCCTTGACCGTCTGGTATTCCGTTTCTGCTTGTAGAAGCGTGTACTGAGCCGTTTTCTCATCCGTGAGGGCACCAAATTGGTCAAATAAATTGTACTTCATTGTGTGGCGCCAATCACTGGAACCGATGAGCGCTGATGCTGTGGGGCCATACACACGCTTGATCTGCTCATACTCGACCGAGTGGGCACCCAACGGCATACGCCCTTGAACCCCCAAGAACCATTCTTTTTCCTGATCGATATCAGCTTTTCCGTCCTCGAACGCAATATCGTCGTGAAATGCTTCGCCCAGCATTCCATAAGATCCGCGCATTTCAAAATGCGGCTTTTTCTTGGATTCGTAGATCTCGATCCCGTATTTTGCTGCTTGGATGGCATAGGCTTTGACACGAAGATCGGAATTATCTTGTACAGCTCTTTGAGCGAGGTCTTCGAATCGCGGCTGAACCTTTGAAAAATCCATTCTTAGATCCACCGGGATGACACCGTCGGCATCAATGCTCATAGCCTGCTTCAAACTGACATTGGATGCCAGCACATCATTTTTGGAGGATTCTAACTGAAATAGGACCTGTTGGTATTGTGACTGAACATTCAAAAAATCGATTTCGGCCGCCACCCGCGCCTCAAACTGAGCTTTCATCTTTTCCATCAACGCATTCATCTGCTCATACAGCTCCACCTGGTACTGTGCGTTGTACTCGGCTTTCACCACGCCATAGTACGCCACCCGTATCTGGTGCACGAGATCGGCGCGTTGTTTTTTATATTCTTCCTTGGAAACACGCAAATTCTCTTCCGCTTGTTTCACTGTGTTGGCCAGCTCCCCTCCGTAATAAAGTGGCTGGGTGATATTTAATTTTTTACTTTTGCCCTTATAAAATCGTCCGCCAGAGATGCCTGGACTGATACCGCCGTTGATATCCATCTGCGCCTGCACAGTGGGAAATAAGCCTCTTTTGGCTTCGGTGAGCTTAGAATCTGCGACTTCAATATTTTTTTTTGCAGCCATAAGCTGAATATTGTTGGCCATACCAACGTCCACAGCCTCCCCTACAGAAATCTTTCCATCCGAGATCGCCACGCGGTAAAGTGATTCAGCCTCTGTGATCCTTTTATCATCGTCCGGTTCGTAGCCCAACACAGCTTTATTTTTTTTTCGTGAGAATATCGTGCCAATTTTTGGCAATTGCCAATATTTTTTCTTATCCGGCTGCTTGAAATACTGGCCTGTGGGTGGAGTAAAATCTAAATACGAGATCGGGTTCTCATTATCCCCCGCGGGAACCGCCATTTTTATGCGGGAAGGCTTGGTCATTTCAATGCTGTCTTTAAATGTTGCAGGCGTCGTTCTTCGCACAGGAGCTGTGACTGGTTTTGCGGGTTCAGACTTTGGAAGTATTTTTGGCCGATCGGCTGTGAACTTGATCGCTTCTTCATTGGCCATACTGGCAGCTTTCTCGTGAAGCGACGCATCAAAATTCTTGGCTTGGCTTACGATCTCGGCATGTTTTTGTTTGGCCAGGACAATATCCTGCTGAAGCGATGCCAAGGTATCCTCGGCATAACCAAAGTTCATAAATACATAATTTAAAAGAATATAGAAAGAGAGTACGACTTTTGGACGCAACTTTCCCCCGTTTATAGAATTAGATAAACTTTTAACAATTCTAACTAATTTTAATAAACCCTGCAAATAAAGTCAATCGGAAACCAAGCTCAATGTAACCATTTTCGTTCGAATTCCCTCCTTTGTTCATACCAGGCAAGCCGATAACAAATATCTCTTTTGCCCACCCTTACCCCTTTTCTCGCATGGTTTTGTTGTAAGTCGTTTGGACCCCTGCC
>CAYODQ010000035.1:0-22689 GCA_964402785.1 uncultured Planctomycetia bacterium | reverse complement strand
AAACGAGCCACGTATCCAGCCATTCATAAGAGTCTCATCCAGCAAACCGTCAACCGAAGGCTTTCGTACGGTCGTTGAGACTCCGGAGCCGCACGGAACAACTTTATTTTCCTAGGCGACGGAGCTCACAGAGGGAGGGCGCTCGCAGGGCGCCCGGACCGGGCCGGTAGAAAGCCTTCGGTTGACGGTTTGCTTCATAAGCCTCTCATCTAAGGCTGGATTCTTGGTGAGGTAGAAGGTATACTGGCGTTATATTATGAGCGACACTTTAATAAAAGAAAAACAACAAGAATTATTTGAAGAATTTTCTCCATCCACGGCAAAAAGGGTGGAGCGCATTCCTGTTTTAGCCAAAAGCAATAATCCTATTTTGATCACCACCACAACCGAACAACTGCTCTTGGTTGGCATTGTTGGTATTTTGGTTTTGTGCTCGATTTTTTTTCTTGGTGTTTTGAGGGGCAAGGCTTTAAGAAGTGGCATCATGGGTGAATCGGTGTCCGTTGTCAGTCGCGCGCCGCTATCCGCTGCGGTGGTTGCGCCGCCGGTAAGCGCTACGCCCAGCACCCCCAGATCGGTCACGGTTTCCTCGGGGGCTCCCCGTACAGTGACCCAGCCCACTGCTTTGTCGGTGCCGGTAGCATCCAAACCCTATACAATTCAATTGGTTACGCATCGCGGCAAGGTGATGGCGGAGAATGAAGTTTTGGGTTTACAAAAGGCCGGACACATCAGTTTTATCATACCTAGCGGTGAGTACTATCAAGTGTGCGTAGGCCAATACTTTTCCAAGGAAGATGCCAAAAATCACCTTCGTTTGTTTACCGGACGCTTCAAAGACAGCTTTGTACGGCGTCGTTGAGTTTTTCCTGTCCATAAGGTAAACTACCCGTCCTATTGAGCTTTTAAACAGGGGGTTGTATGTCAATTCATTCTAGTTTGCGCGTTTCCAGCGCCGGGCGAAAACACCGTTCAGTGTTAAAACGGTACGAGCGCTTAAAGGTGTTGAAAGATAAGAATCTTTGGAGCGAAGACAAAGCAGTGCTTGGTCTTCCAAAGGTCAAGATGCAGAAGATCAAGATCAAGAAAGAAAAAGCTGTTGCTGCTGAAGGCGCTGCTCCTGCCGCAGGCGCACCTGCCGCTGCTGCCAAAGCTGCTGCACCTGCCGGTAAAGCCGACAAAAAATGACACCTGTGACCATCGAAGATTTTAAGAAATGCGATCTTCGCGTGGCCAAGGTGTTGCAGGCGGAAGAGATCGTAGGCGCAGATCGTATTTGGAAGCTTACGATCGATAATGGATCTGAAAAAAAACAGATCGTTGCCGGTATTAAGAAGTTTTATACGGCTGAGCAGCTCGTCGGCCGATCTATTATCGTGTTAAACAATTTGGCTCCCAGCGTTATACGAGGCGTAGAATCCAACGGTATGCTGTTGGCAGCCAAGCACGAAGCTCAGCTGAGCATTCTTACGGTGGACTCTGATCTGCCCGCCGGCAGCATTGTTGGCTGATGCGGACGATCGAGTTAGTTCTTTCAGACCGCTCTTATCCTATTTGTGTGGGAACTGGCCTGCTAGGTCATTTGGGGCAGACGCTTCGCTCGCATAAAGTTTTTCAAGATCGCCGTCTTTTAGTTGTATCCCAAAAACAGATCCTTCTCTATCACCAAAAAACAGTTTCCGAAAGCCTCGACGCTGCGGGCTTCGATTTTTCATTCTTCATTCCTCCAAATGCAAAGAGTTCAGAAGCTGCGAAAACGCAAAAAGTCTGGCTCAAGCTGATAGAGACACTTTCGTCTTTGGACGGAAAAAATAAGCCTTTGGCATTGATCGCTTTGGGTGGCGGCGTGGTTGGCGACCTGACAGGATTCGCAGCAAGCGTTTATCGCAGGGGGATCCCTTATATCCAAATACCCACCACTTTGACAGCCCAAGTAGATTCTTCGATTGGCGGAAAAACGGGCATTGACTTACCTCAGGGGAAGAATTTGCTCGGCGTCATCTATCAGCCCAAGTTGGTTTATTGCGATCTTGATGCTTTATCCAGTTTGCCCGATAGACATTGGAGCGATGGTTTTGCGGAAGTGATCAAATACGGCGTCATTAAAGATGCACGCTTGTTTGCTCAGTTGGAAAAGGAAACCGTTGAGTCGCTTAGGCGCAACGCGAGCCTGTTGCAGGATGTTGTTTTGAGATGCGCTCGCATCAAAGCGGATATTGTTGAAAAAGATGAATTCGATAAAAAAGATCTCCGCATTGTTTTGAACTTTGGTCACACGGCAGGCCATGCCATTGAGGCTGTTTCGGGCTACGCAGGTCGCTACACCCATGGCGAAGCCGTTGGTATCGGCATGCTGATCGCTTGTGATATTGCGGCCAAGATGGGGGTGCTCAAAAACCCGGATCTGCCTCTGCGGCTTGAGAAAACTTTGATTCGATTCGGCTTGCCGGTACGCTATAAAGGCCTCAGGGAAGAGGATCTTTTGGATGCGATCGGGTACGATAAAAAATCGGATCGATCGGGCAATCGTTTTATTCTGCCAGTTGATATTTCAAAAGTGGTCATCCAGCCAAATGTCCCGACGCAGGTCATCCGGGAAGCCTTAAAATCTAGAAAAGGATAGTCTAAGCTTCTACCGGCAGCACGATGGTTTCGCCTGAGCTATTCAGCACAACTTCATCCGGCGATATTTTTTCAACGCGAGCATTCCCGATCTCTTCACCCACCTTTACTACCTTGCCATTGATCAGGCAATAAGATTCGGCCTGAGAATACACCACACCGCTTAGACGAAAACGAGGTCCCGCATTTTTAATGGCCGGACTAAGCGCGGCAGAGGATGTGTGAGCGGATAAAGGCATCTCTTCGACAGCATATTGGCCTTTGGGTGAGGTGCCCAGGCTTGCCGAGCTAATCGCTTCGCTTGGCATGGAGATGATCTTTGAGGAGGGGTTATTAAAAAAAACAGGAGCTATGATAGGGCCCGTAACCAGCAATAGGACACCGACGATAAAAAGCGGGCCCCAATTGGGCGTGTTTTTTCTGCGCTCCACATGGGCAACCGGCTTCATCTGGGGTCCTGATCCGGTTTTTGCCTGAGTGGTAGACGAGGCACGGGGCTGCGAAGTCTCCGAAATAATGGGTTGGCCAGCTTTTTTCAAGGCTTCATTGATAATACTCATACTGATATTCCTTCCAGTTCATGGATTGATTGTTTGACCATCTCACCCGTAATATTCATTTGCTCCACCACAAAAGCGGTCAGAAGCGCTTTGTTGCAAACCATATTGATGACGCGAGGGATGCCACCTGAATACCGAAAGATCTCCTCAACCGCATCGTCCCCAAAAATAGGCGCTCGGCCATCTGCACCAGCAAGGGCCAGGCGATGCAAAATATATTGCTGCACCTCGTCCTTGTTTAGCGCCTGGATATGATAGCGTACGGCGATGCGTTGGCGCAATTGTCTCAAAGACGGTGCGTTGAGCTTGTCGCGGAGCTCAGGTTGTCCGACCAACACGATCTGAAGTAATTTTTCATTCTCAGACTCGAGATTGGAGAGCATGCGTATCTGTTCCAGCAGGCGGAGGCTTAAGTTTTGCGCTTCATCAATGATCAGGACGACATTGTTGCCAACCGCCAACTGTTCGATCAGAAAATGATTGAGGTCCGAAAAGAGCGCACCTTTACCTTTATGTTGTGTTTTGATCCCGAGATCGTCCACGATCGTTTGCATGAGCTGAGACCCGGATAAGTTGGAGTTGAATATAAAGGCGGTCTTCGTTTTTTCGTCCAACTGATTGAGAAGTGCTCGGCAAATGGTCGTTTTGCCCGTGCCGATCTCACCAGTGATCTCAATAAATCCGACCCTTTCGCGTATGCCGTAGGTGAGATGCGCCAAGGCTTCTTTATGACGCTGACTCAAAAAAAGGAACGAAGGGTTGCTCGTGATGGAAAATGGCTTTTGGTTGAGTCCGAAGTAATTTTCATACATACGATTGAATATTATCTTAGCAAAGCAGTTTTTGTATTGACAACCTTTTTTATTTTTTTTAAAATACGTTCAACCCTATGAAATTCATAGGTTTGGAGGATGATAGCAAATGACCAATCGTTTTTGGCGGGCAATGTCAGTGTTGGGCGTGTTTGTGTTCGTTTTGACAAGCGCGACGATTTGCTTTGCCTCTGATCCGTTTACAAAGTTGGGCCGAGGTGTGGCAAATACTTTGACGGGCTGGGTCGAAATCCCCAAAAATATTTATGACACAAGCGTGGAAGATAACGCGTTTGCGGGGATGACGCTTGGTTTGGCAAAGGGCGCAGGCATGACCTTGGTTCGGACGGGTGCGGGTATTTATGAGATCGCAACCTTTCCTTTCCCTCTGCCTGAGAATTATAAACCGATTCTCGAGCCAGAGTACGTATTTTAAGTAAACATTAAGAGCAAGGACAGCCCCGGAGTGAAAACTCCGGGGTTTTTGCTAAACAGTCGGAATTTAACAGCTTTTAACCACTTTCATATCTTCTTGACACAAACAAACCAAGCTGTTTTAATATCGGTTCAATGTCATGAAATCAAGAAGGAGGGTTATGTCCAAAACTTTATTGCAAGAAGCTGAAGCGGATCTTTCGGACAAGGCGTTGACCACCGAGGATGCGTGTGAGTTTTTGAGCATTAGCCGACAAACACTTTACAAGCTTGTCAAGACGAAGAAGATCCCAGGGCGTAAAGTGGGGGACAATTACCGATTTCTTAAAAGTGATCTGATACGCTATTTTAAAAATGACTAATTCTCAATCGAACGGAAATGCCGCGGATCGCCGGAAGTACCTGAGATTTGACACTCCGCTGGATCTGGAGTTCAAGACATTGACTCTAAATCCAATTTTTGGCAAAGCACTCGCTAAGGATCTAAGTCGTGACGGGGTTCGATTCGGGATACAGCAAACAATAGCTTCAGGTACACCTGTAGAGCTTTGCATGACAGTGCCAGGTGACAATTTACCCGTTTTTGCGACAGGCCGGGTGGCTTGGGCGGACGGTTTGGAAGCCGGTGTGCGGCTCACAAAGATTAGCCAGCGGGATCGCACAAGGGTGTTGGAGTATGTTTATCGCGAGTGGTTAAAGACTCGCCCAAGAATGGCTAAAGAAACTAAGTAACGAACCAGGAGAATGATGATGGCCGAATCCACCAAGACCAGTGCTCCCGCAGCAGACGCTGTTGTGGAAAAAGTAAAAAAGAAGAAATTAAGACCCACCAATTGCGCGCAGTCCAATAAGCGCATTCGCCGCAAGGATTGGTATTATCGTAACGGCAAGTATTTTGCCAACAAACAATGTTTTGAGCTTTTTGCCGTTCAAGAAGCCAAGAAAAGAAAAGAAGAAGAAGCGAAGGCCGCTGAAGCAGCTGCAAAAGCCGCGCAGGACGCCGCAGCCGCCGCATCCGAAAATAAGCCTGCCTAAGGTGAAGACGCCTAAGCCAATTTTGGACAGACGCCGATCTATTCGCGTAGACGAGAAGCTGCCGTTTAAAATCGGGCACGAGTCTTTTGAGTGTGAGGCGACCACTCTAAACATCAGCGCACATGGCGCGCTATGTTTGGTGGACAAAGATATCCCGGTCATGACGCAAATACGCCTTTCGATTAGTTTACCCGGAAAAGGTAAGGCGAAAGCGAAGGCGATCCGTCTTAAGGCAGCCGTGGTTCGCAAAGAAAAACAATCTCCCGACGGGCCTTATCTGGTAGCCCTTTATTTTTCGGATATCTCCGAAGCCGATCGCGAACATCTTCAGAAGTACATCGAAAGCCGTCTTGTGTCGCGTTAATGGTCTCGCCTTTAGGGTCTGACGCAAACGCAAGATTCCAAAAGCTCGACAAAGTAGTCCTCCTCTCCCAGTGCCCACTTTTTTCAGGGCTAAGCGCATGGGAGCTGCGATCCATCAGCCAGCTCATGCGTCTCACAGAGTATAAAAAAGATGAAATTGTCTACCGCGAAGGCGGGGAGCCGGAGGGGTTTTATGTGATCGCCTCGGGCCGATTTGAGGCTTATGTTGTTTCTTCCGAGAAGACCAAAATACTCGCTTATTTAAGGCGCGGCGACTATTTCGGGGAGATGTCCCTGTTGACCAATCAGCCGCACTCAGCCACCATCCGAGCTTTATCGGATTCGCTTGTTCTTGAGATCAAAAAAGATGATTTTAAGAAATCAATAGAACATAATGCATCTATTTCGCTTGAGCTTAGTCGGCGTTTGAGCACCCGGCTCAAAGTGACAGATTCGCGTTCGCGCTCTCTTTTTAAGTGCGATGTGGTCTCTGTATTTGGAAATCAACCCAAAGAAGGGCGCGGTCGATTCACCATCAATTTGGCTGCGAGCTTATTCGACGAAACTCACCAAAAGACCATTTTGATTGATCTTTCTACTTCGTCATCAGAGGCGCCTATAACGGGAGAGCGGGCTGACAAGGTTCCGATGATGCGTTTTCAAGAGTTGGGACACAATTCCCCGCAGGCCTTGAGAGGGTTTTTGAGTCCTCATCGAGGGGGTTTTGATCTTTTGCATGTTTTGTCCAATCCCAGCGAAAGCTCGGACGAAGAAACGCTCATATTGTTGCTAAATCATTTGGCGGTTGATTATCGTTTTGTTCTGATCGATCTGCCGGAGTCGATGGATGAGTGCGCCATGAAGGCTATTTCACAGTCCGATAACGTGTACGTGTTTTGTGACAGCCATATCAATAGCATGACCGAAGCCAAAGAAACGATTTTGGATGTGGTTAAGACGCTTTCTTTTCCGGAGGATCACATATCGGTTGTTATTGAAGAAGTTGCTTTTGGTGCGCATTCGACCGGTGTTTTACGCAGGGAATTTTTTGGATCAAAAAGATGTTTTTCGCTTCCTACACAGACCGAAGGTTTGGTGGGTAGTGCCAGTGAGCACGCCTATCATGTGCACCCAGATACTGAGTATGCGCGAATTGTCCGGCATATCGCGCGCTCTCAAAGCGGGAATTTGGTGGGGTTGGCGCTGGGTAGCGGCGCGGCGCTTGGCTTGGCTCACGTAGGCATTCTTAAAGTTCTTGAGCGTGAAAAAATTCCAGTGGATATCATTGCAGGCTCTAGCATTGGTGCCTTGATAGGTTCTTTGTATGCCGTTGGTACAAGTGCCTATGAAATAGAAAAGGCTGCGCTTGAGATCAATTTAAAGCTTTTGGCGAGCCGGCTGATCGATATCAGTCTTTTTCCCTGGAGAGGCCTGATGCATGGAAACCAGGTTTTAAGACATTTTAGAAAGCATTTAGGAAAGAAGACTTTTGAAAATTGCGTTATTCCGTTACGGGTGACCGGATCCAATTTGACCACAAGGCAAAGCTTTGTATACGACTCCGGATCTATTACGGATGCTGTGCGTGCGTCGATCGCTATCCCCGCAATAATAAAACCCGTTTTTAAAAGTGGTGATGTTGTTATTGATGGCGGTGTTTTAAATCCTCTCCCAATCGAGGCTTTGCATCAGGCCGGCGCCAATAAGGTCATCGCGGTCAATGTTTTTCCTTCCACCAAAGATATGATGGAGCGTAAACTGTTGATAGAAGAAACAGATGAAAAAGCCAGACTTGTGGCCAGAGAAAAAGGACCGTTGTCGCGCATGGGTTACCAGATCGGAAAATGGGGCAAAAAATCGTTCACGCCAAATATCATTGATATTTTGGTGAATACCATTCAATCCATGGAGGCGCAGATCGCGGATATCGAAGCAGAGTCTGCTGATGTACTCTTGAGGCCTGTTATTCCGAACGCGAATTGGATGGATTTTTACAAGCCTGAGATATTTATTCGAAGGGGAGAGGAGGAGGCGATGCGTGCTCTGCCTGCGCTGAAAACGCTTGTTTCACACCAACATGGCTGATATTCCGGTGAGCCTAGGAGCTCTTCTCCGAACTACATCGGACAAGTTTGGCAGCAAGAAAGCGCTTGTCTCGAAACGTGACGGCTCGTATACATCGATGTCTTGGTCACAAGTTCAGACCCAGGTCCAAATATTAGCATCGCATTTTTTGACTCTTGGCCTTGTGAAAGGAGACCGAATAGCGATCTTGTCCGAAAACAGGCCGGAATGGGCGATCACGGATCTTGCGGCAGCAACCACCGGCCTTATCACCGTCCCGCTTTATCCCTCCTTGACACCAAACGAGATCGCTTATCTGCTTCAAAACTCCGCCGCCAAGATCATCGCCTTATCCAACAAGGCATTTTTGTCCAAGATCAAGCAGATCCAGGACAAGCTTCCTGATCTCAGGTATGTATTGGCATTTGAATCCTCCACTCGTTTAGAAGGTGAAGGGCTTTTGGCTTCGCTGACCCTTTTTTCCGATATTGAAAAACAAAAAGGGGTAGAGCCGCATGTGGATCTAGAGGCTCGCTTCAAATCAGTTTCTCATAATGATGTCGCTAGCCTTATTTATACGTCCGGCACTACAGGGGTGCCCAAAGGCGTAATGTTGACCCATGGAAACTTTATTTACAACACACTTTATTGTCATGAAACCCTCAAGATGAGCTCGGCCGATAGTCACCTCTCATTTTTACCGCTTTCTCACGTGTTCGAAAGAACGGCCGGGTATTACCTTATGGTTTATTTGGGAGCCACCATTTCTTACGCCGAAAACCTAGATACTGTACCCAAAAATATTTTGGAGACAAAGCCGACTTTTCTGCTCGGAGTCCCACGCTTTTTTGAGAAGATCCAGACAAGAGTTGAAGAGGCTGTGCAAAAAGCGGGGCCTATTCGACAGGGGCTATTTCATTGGGCCAAGGAACTGGGCCGAAAAAAGCGTCTCGGAGAGAAGCTTTCTCCGGTCAATATTATCTTGAGTCCAATAGCCCAGCTGCTGGTTTACAAAAAGTTCAAAAATGGGCTTGGCGGTCGGCTTAGATTTTGTGTGTCAGGAGGCGCAGCCCTTCCAAAGGAGATCGCAGAGTTTTTTTGTGATCTTGGCATATATATTTACGAGGGTTATGGGCTTACCGAGACATCTCCGGTCATGAGCGTCAACCGCGAAGATCGTGTGCGATTTGGTTCTGTTGGCCTTCCCTTGAAAGATGTTGAGATAAAGATAACCGAGGAAGGCGAGATCATCACCAAAAGTCGTTGTGTCATGAAAGGATATTATGGTTTGCCTGCGGAAACTAATGCGGTATTGAAGGATGGCTGGTTTCATACGGGAGATCTTGGAAAAATCGATAAAGACGGGTTTCTGTTTGTCACTGGAAGAATAAAGGAATTGATCGTCACATCCGGCGGCAAAAAAGTCTCTCCGGTGCCGATCGAGAAATTATTGGAGAGTGATCCTTATATTTTGAGATGTGTGCTGTTTGGTGAAGGGAAGAAATTTTTAACAGCCTTGATCGTCCCGCAAATAAACGAGCTTATAGCGTATGCGCAGTCTCAAAAATACTCCGCCACCGACGCTGCAACACTTCTGCGAGATAAGAAGATTTATGAGTTTTTGGATCAGCGGATCCAATCCCTCATGAAGGATTACGCCTCTTATGAGAAGATCAAATATTTTTATTTGTTGGAGCATGATTTTAGCCTTGCCTCGGGAGAGCTGACGCCGACACTCAAAGTGAAGAGGAGCGTTGTGTGGGGTCGCTACAAAGATGAGCTGCTTAAGTTTTACGAAGAGACTCATGCCTAAAATTATCGCCGATATTTCTGAGCATCGTTTTATTTCGTTTGATCGCACGCCTATTTTTTACCGCCTTGTCTCACCCGGCCCGAATGCATTGGCCACTCTTGTGGTGGTGCATGGGATGGGTGAGCATGGAGGCCGCTACGTCGATCTTGCCAATTACTTGGCTAGCGAGGGCTATCAAGTCGTGATCCCGGATCTGCGCGGCTTTGGGCAAAGCGGTGGCTTGCGCGGCTGTGTGCGATCATTCAAAGATTATTATCAAGATCTTGATGCTCTTATGGGTGCTGTGAGGCCGGAGATCAGCGGGCGAAAGTCATTCCTGCTAGGACACAGTTTTGGGGGGTTGATCTCTTTTCATTATGCTGCCGAGCGACAGGAATCAAGATTGTCGGGGCTTATCTTATCATCGCCTAATTTTGGTTTATCTATATCGGTTCCAAAATGGCGACACTGGATCGCTTGTGCAATGGCTTATCTTCTTCCGGATTTGACTCAGGCGAATCGAGTGAATCCGACGTATTTATCGCATGACAAAAAATCGGTTCTACGTTACCGAACGGACAAACTGATCCATGCTAAGATCAGTGCGCGCTTATACCGTGAGCTAACCGCCTACATGTCGAAGTGTGTATCTGTGGCGAATCGGTTCGGCGCGCCCGTTCTTGTCTTGCAGGCGGGCGATGAAAAGATCGTCTCCAGACCGCAAACAGAAAAGGTGTTTGAAGCGATTTTGGCGGATGATAAAACGCTCGAAATATATGAGGGTTTTTATCATGAGATATTAAACGAAGAGAATTCCGGTATTGTTTACGAGCGCATCCTCTCCTGGTTAGACCGTCAAATCAAAATTTAACTAAATCATACTAATTTTAACTACCCCTATCTATTTATAACAGATCGAATATACTTTGATTAGGTGAAGGGAGGGATGTGTATAGAGCAGGTGTTCCCGAAAGCTCCTTCATGGGGGTGATAAACATGGTTAAACACGATATTTTGAGCGGACTTTTGTATGGTGTGGTGATCGGGCTCTTCTTTGCCCCGAATCTAGCCGCCCACCTACCGCTACTCGTTATTGTCGCCGTGCTTTTTGGCGCCAAAATGATTAGCATCAAGTAAGTCCGGCGCTAAATAAAGAGCCCGTCTCTTTTTCAGGCGAGTAGCCGAAGGGAGGCGGGTCTCTTTTTGGTTTGAGTGAAAAGCTGCGTTTCGGTATAATGCCCCCCATGTTCAATCGAGATTACTTCAACCCATCTAAATATACACTTATCGGAATGGTGGCCGGCATATTATTGGTCGGTATCTTAAGAGCCGCCTTTAACGTATAGCGTATGTTCAAAAGCACATGGCGGCTGACCCTCTATTGTTTCCTGGTCAGCGGCGTTTGCTTTTTTTCGCTACCATTTGTCCATAAGATAAACACTCGTGAATACGAGGCAAAAGAGCCTTACTTTTATTCTCCTCTGGTTACTGCGTCGCAGGTATTGCGTATACGAAACGATGGAAACGCCAAAGGCTTTTTTTGGGCCAAAAGAGATGGGGGGCGCCATCACAAAGGCCTTGATCTGTTGGTGGAGGAGGGGAAGCCTGTTCTGGCGTCCCATTCCGGAAGGGTTCGTCGAGCGGGTATGGGGAAGGGTTACGGCTTGTATGTTGAGATCGTGCACCCAAAAGATTATGAAACAAGATATGCGCATTTGTCAGCCTGTTCTGTCCAAGAGGGTTCTTGGGTTGAATATGGCCAGATAATAGGGCTAAGTGGTAGGACGGGAAACGCCAATGATCCAACAATACGCCCACATCTTCATTTTGAGATCCGACTCAACGGAACGCCGCTTAATCCTGCCAAAAACCTCCTCGACCCAGACCTTAAAATCATTTCATAAATATCATAATATATTGGAATTAAAAGAGATATATCGTATCTATTGATTATCAAATATTATCAGTGTATACTTCTTAATGTAATTTAATAAGTTAGTAAGTGGTTGTTGTAAAGTAAGTTAACGATCGTCAAAAAGGGCAAACCATCGGTAACGGTGGGACGCAAAGCCAACAGACCCTTAAAAAAGGGTGGCTGGGTTGCTGACTATGAAAAAATATAACCTTCATATACTGATATTGAGCATAGGGCTTTGCGGAGCTTTATGCGCTACATCGTCATTCGCCGCAACCGTCAATTTAACGAACCCCGAAAAAAGCTCCCCATTGATGATCGTAGTGGATTCCGAGAGGAGTAAGGCGTATGGCTGGAAACCAGGCGAACGGATATCTATAAAAGTTTTTGAGGTGAATGAGGATGGGGAAAAAGGCGCCGTTATAGGCGCTGATGGCCGAAGTGAGTGGTCGGTGGTTTTGGATGGGCATGCGCGAGGATCGGTCAATATCGCTCTCGACAAAAAAAGCCGCACAGGATCGCTGGTTGTTTATGGCAATGACAAATCGCTCTATAAAGCCGGAGAAGCTCTCAATCCGGACGGTGTATATTGGGTAGAAAAAATATTGGAATATGAGCTGAGTGACGGTGCCGCGATCCGTGTCCACTTCAATGATCAGGCTATGAGTCGCTACGGCGCGGACGAAGATCTGCCTTCTGATGTAATGGACGCCGCCGTTCATGCGTATCAAACGATCACGGATTTTCAGGGTTTTAGTTCGAACAAGTATTCGTTCGCTCAGGCTGACCCAAGCTATGCTATCGATCCCGATAAGACGATCGATGTGTATTTGGGGGATCCTGCCGGTTACAATGCATATCCCTCGCTGGGCTTGCGCAACAATCTGTTTAAAGATGCGCCTTGCTTTGATACGATCAAAATATCTGAAACTCAATACCAAGCCGTTATTTTGCTGCCAGCCAATTACCGAGATTTCATCCGCAATTGGGAAAAGATCAACCCCTCTCCGTTGGGCAAGAGGAATATAGGTGTTGATCTGCGCGGGACATTGATACATGAAATGCTGCATGTGATCGTTTTTTATTACAATAAAAATATCAATAAATCCGAAAGCAGTGATGCGGCGTATGGGTCCGTCGACCCTAAAAATTTAGATTGGTATGTCGAAGGTTTGGCGCGTTATTTTGAGACATTCGCCGGAGCGCGTCATGATTTCTTTTCTCAGGGCTTCAAGCAGACGCTGCCGGACAAGATCCGCTTTTCGCGCGGCGGATCCAATTATTTTATGCGTTATCCAGATCAAGCTTTCACTCAGCTCAGATATGAGAACGCTTTGTTCTGGAGATACCTGGATGATCGGTATGGAATGGCTTCAATTGAAGCTTTAAGCCGTGATCTGAGGGGTGTGAATGTCGATTTTAAAACTGCGTTAGAGCGAATGACGGGCAAGCCGCTGGTGGATCTGCTCAAAGATTACGCAAAAGCCATCCTGATGAAAGATTTTGGTCTAAAGGATGAGACCGCGTTTTTAAACGAAGTCGCGCGCTGCCGTCTGGTACACAAAGATCTCGAATGGCATCTAGAAGGTAGTCATGGAGAGCTTTTGAGGATAGGGTCTGTGTGTGAAACGGATTGGGTGGGGAAATGGGAAGATATTCAAATTGAATTTTCTGAGCCTTCTGCTGCGGGTGACAACACGCGCATATCCGATGTTTCCGGCTGGGCAACGGATTATATCGAAATAAAAAATGATGCGGGTTCCCAGGAATGGCCCAAATTCGATCTGATTCACGTGCTGGGGGGTGGGGCGCTGGCTATCCAAGTTTTGGGCGAGACAAAAGGCGGATCCCTGATCGAGCGAGAATTTTCTCCAACGCCAGCCGGTCAGAGGGCGTTCATCGATCTGCCCGCATTGATCCATTCACAACATCTTGAGACTAAAGATATTGAGAAATTTTATATACTGATCACAAACACCAACCCCGACCATACCAGCGAATACAGCTTAAATTTAAAATCCTAACTACTTAGGGTTATTTCTCTTGACTTTGATTAACAGCCATCTCTATAATGACCGAAATAACAGGAGGAATTGGATGTCGAAATTTTCGAAGAAGTTTTTTGCATTGGCGCTCGTTGGGTATCTTACATTATCTTTTGCAGGCACATCGTTCGCAGCAGAAGGCGAAAACAGCCTCACCGCTTTTTTCCGCAAGCTTTTCAACTATCCTGGCAATGCTGCCAAGGGTACTGCTGAAATGACCGGCAATACGCTTCAGAACACCGGCGAAAAAGTGGTTGCTGCCACCGGCGAAAACACCGCCTCAGTGTTGCAGGGTGATTTGGCTAAGACGGGTGATCTCGTGGCCGAGCCTGTTGTGGGCACTGCCGAGACCGTAGGCCAGACAGTTGCTGAGACAGTGCAAGTGCCGGTCGAAGCCGCTAACGACCAGCAGTAATTCAGTTCGTTGTTTTGAGGGAGTTTGTGGTCATCGATCACAAACTCCCTTTTTTTATCAGATTAGGACGATTCAGAAAGTGAGAGATGTATGTCATTATTAGAGCGGATCGATCAAGATATGAAGAAGGCTATGATCGCAAAGGATCAGGCGCGCTTGGATACCCTTCGTTTTTTAAAATCAGCCGTGAAGTATGTAGCTATTGATAAGGCCGGCACATTGTCTGATGCAGATGTGATGACGGTGATCCAAAAGCAGATCAAGCAGCGAAAAGAATCGATACAGCAATTTAAGAGCAATGGTCGTCCGGAGCTAGCCACCAAAGAAGAGCAAGAAGTTGCTGTGATAGAAAGTTATCTACCAAAACAATTATCCGAGGCAGAATTATTAAAATTGATCGAGGGTGAAGTTAAGGCGCTTGGCGCTGCGACCAAAAAGGATTTTGGGCGGGCAATGAAAGCTTGTACGGATAAATTGGCTGGACAAGCTGACAATAAAAGAATCAGTGAGATATTGGGAAAAATTTTAGTTTAAGGAGCTAGCTATGAAGATACGTGAACCATTTGTTGCGATCATCGGTGCGGGACAGGTCGGCGCTACAACAGCGCAACGTATCCTGGAGAAATCAATAGCGGATGTGGTATTGTTTGATGTGGTGCCGGGCATGCCACAGGGTAAGGCGCTTGATTTGATGGAGGCCGCGCCTGTTGAAGGACATGACCGAAGGATCATTGGCACCAACTCTTATCAAGATATTCGTGGCGCCGAGATCGTAGTCGTGACTGCGGGTTTGCCCAGAAAGCCGGGTATGACCCGGGAAGATCTTTTGGCGTTGAACGCAAAGATCATCACCGAAGTCTGTCAAAATATTAAAAAAGAAGCTCCTCAGGCCAAGATCATCGTTGTGACAAATCCATTAGACATCATGACCCACTTGGCAAAAAAAGTAACAGGCTTTCCTCATGAGCGAGTGTTTGGGATGGCAGGAGTTTTGGACACCGCTCGTATGCGTTTTTTTATTGCCGAAAAAACGGGCGCTGTCCCCAAGGATGTGGAAGCAGTGGTTTTGGGAGGCCATGGGGATTTGATGGTGCCTGTCTCTAGTCATTCAAAAGTCAAGGGCAAGCCCGTCAAAGATCTGATATCGGCCGAAGATTTAGCGAAAATTGAGCAGCGTACTCGTGATGGAGGCGCAGAGATCGTAGCTCTTCTTAAAACGGGCAGCGCATTTTATGCACCCGCAACCTCGGTTTGTGAGATGGTTGAGGGGATAATTAAAGACCAGCGTAAAGTGCTACCGGTGTGCGCCTACGTCGAAGGTGCTTATGGTTTGAGAGGGTTGTATTTTGGAGTACCCGCTCAATTGAGTAAAAAAGGCATTGAAAAGGTAGTGGAGATATCGTTGACTCCCGATGAAAAGAAAGCTCTAGATCTATCCGCTCAGAAAGTTAAGCAGGGTATCGAGGAAGTAGATCGATTGGAATTAACGGCAGCCAAGAGTAATTGATTCTATGAAAATTCATGAATTCCAAGCACGGACACTTTTGTATGAATACAAAATCCCCATTTCCGGGGGTGGTGTTGTTACCGAGGCAGGCCAAGCGGACAAGATCTTCACCCAATTCGCTCACCCGACCGCAATAGCAAAGGTGCAGGTGTTGATGGGCGGGCGTGGTAAAGCGGGCGGCGTTAAGCGCATCGCTAATGCGAATGAGGCTCGGGAATTCGTTTCAAAATTCCTGGGGAAACCATTCTCGACCACGCAATCTGCAGGTGAATCCAAGACGGTTCGGTCGGTTCTGTTCACGGAGGATAAGAAGATCTCTGAGGAATATTATCTTGGCATCACGATCGATCGCTCTGCTAGAAACATTGCACTTCTTTTTTCTAAGTATGGCGGAATGGACATTGAAGAGATCGCAGCCAAGGATCCAAACGCGATACTCAGGGTGCATTTCACACCGGAAAAATTACCTATTGATTCGCAGATCATCTCAGTTGTTCAAAAGCAAATACCGGATGTTGCGATCGCTCGTCAGATCGCAGAGATCGGCCAGAATTTGTGCCGTTTGTTCGTTGAAAAAGATGCTGCTATTTGCGAGATCAATCCCTTGGCTCTCGTAGAAAATAATAAAGTATTGGCGCTGGATGCGAAAATCGTGTTTGATGACAACGCATTATTCAGGCACCCAGAGCTTGTTGCACTTCGGGACCCCGAAGAAGAAGATGATCGTGAGCGACTGGCCAAACAGTATGGTCTGAGTTATGTTTCGATGAACGGTGATGTGGGCTGCCTCGTGAATGGTGCCGGGCTGGCTATGGCGACCATGGACATGATCAAGTTGTCTGGTGGGGAGCCGGCCAATTTTCTGGATGTGGGTGGAAGTGCGACGGTGGATACTGTACGCGAGGGGTTCAAGATCATCCTTCAGGATGAGCGCGTGGATGCTATCTTGGTGAATATTTTCGGCGGGATCATGAAATGCGATGTGATAGCAGAGGGTGTGATCCAAGCCTCCAAAGAGATCAATTTGCGTGTACCGCTTGTGGTTCGCTTAGAGGGGACCAATGTGGAGCAAGGCCGACAGATGTTAAGGAATTCTGGTCTTAAGATCACATCTTGCCTGACCATCGAAGAGGCTGCGCAGGCAGCTGTTCAGGAAGCAAAAAAATATAGGGTGAGCCATGTCCATTCTCGTTGACCGCAATACAAAAGTTATTTGCCAAGGGATCACTGGAAAAGCAGGTAGTTTCCATGCCCAAAAATGTTTGGAGTATGGTACCCAGTTGGTGGGAGGTGTGACCCCAGGTAAAGGGGGAAGTGTAGTCGGCACTATC
Organism: uncultured Planctomycetia bacterium; assembly: GCA_964402785.1. Lineage (GTDB taxonomy): Bacteria > Omnitrophota > Gorgyraeia > 2-02-FULL-51-18 > 2-02-FULL-51-18 > CAYODQ01. The sequence goes on along the minus strand of CAYODQ010000035.1, from coordinate 5,793 downwards.
CCAGTGTTTAATACGGTAAAAGAGGCGGTAAGCATAACGGGTGCGACGGCATCCATGATCTACGTACCAGCACCCCACGCCTTATCCGCCATCAAAGAAGCTGTTGATGCGGGTATTCGGTTACTTGTTTGTATCACAGAAGGGATCCCTACGTTGGATATGATGAGGGCTGTCGAGTATGCTAAAAGCCATTCCGCAAGGATCATCGGGCCCAATTGTCCCGGGATCATCACAGCTGAAGCTTGTAAGATCGGCATTATGCCAGGCTACATCCATAAAAAGGGACAGGTTGGCGTTATATCGAGAAGCGGAACTTTGACCTATGAGGCTGTTTGGCAATTGACGCAAGTAGGGCTTGGACAAACGACCTGCCTTGGTATTGGAGGCGATCCTGTTATTGGCACCGGTTTTATTGAGGCTCTGGAGCTTTTTGAAAAAGACCCGGAGACCAAGGGCATCATGATGATCGGGGAGATAGGCGGAAGTCAGGAAGAAGAGGCGGCCGAGTTCATTCAAAAGAACGTGACCAAGAAAGTGGTTTCGTTTATTGCGGGCGCAACAGCGCCGGCCGGAAAGCGCATGGGTCACGCCGGAGCTATTATTTCCGGATCTAAAGGCACCGCACAAGAAAAAATGAACGCTCTCCAGTCCAAGGGTGTTCATGTGGTCAAAAATCTAAGCGAAGTTGGGCAAACATTCAAAAGGATACTCTGAGGCCATGGGCTCCAAAGACCATTCATTCGATATCGCATCCGAAGTCAATATGCAGGAGTTGGACAATGCGGTTGTGCAAGCTCAAAAAGAATTGTCACAGCGGTTTGATTTTAAGGACTCCAAAAGCACGATCGAGTTGAATAAGGCAGAAAAGACCGTGACTCTCAAAACAGAGAATGAATATCGTCTCAAAACTTTGACGGATATGCTTCAAACCAAATGCGCTAAACGCGGCGTCTCTCTTAAGGCTCTAAATTATGGAAAGATCGAGACGGGTATGGTGGGTGGAAGTGTTAAACAGGTCATAACCATTCAATCGGGCCTGACTACCGAAAAAGCCAAAGAAATATCGAAGTTTATCAAAGAGACAAAAATGAAAGTCCAAGCTCAGATCCAAGATGAGCAGGTTCGTGTTCAGGCTCCAAAAATAGACGATCTTCAAGCCATCATGGGCGCTATTAGACAACGAGATTTTGGCGTTGACCTCCAGTTTGTTAATTACCGTTAAAGCAAGATAAATAAAGACTAGACAATATAAAAATGATTTGTTATATTCTTTGTTAACATTTGTTATATTTGAATAAGCTTAGCTTGCCATGATAAGGCATTTATGCTAATATGCAACAAATGGACGGATTAATAACCATAGGAGGAAATTAAGGTGAAGAAAGCAATCGCGTTATCGATGTTGATGTTTCTTTGCGTAGCTTCTGTTCCGGCGTTTGCGGATGCCGGCGCTGGGCTTACTGGCGAAGATCAGTTAAAGAACCTTCAGACCGGCAGCCGTAACACGGCCACTGGTTGGGTCGAAGTCATGGATAAAACCCATGAAGAAGCCTCGAAGGGTAAGGGCGTTGGCGAGCATTTAACCGGCACAGTTGCTGGCGGAGCCATCGGAGTTCGTAAAGCTATCCACAGAATTGGTGGCGGTGCGATCGATCTTTTGACCTTCTGGATCCCCAAAAAGCAACCTTTGGTAAACCCAGAGAAGGCTCGTTTGGAGTAGTTTTTAAGACATTGACCCGCTCTTCGGTGTCAACCGGGGAGCGGGTTTTTTATTGGTTGAACAAGTTTCGCGGGCGCCCTATAATCATCACATGCAAAAGAAAAAATTCGAAGATCTTGTAACTCAAATCATTGCTCAGGTTGGGGAAGACCCTGCTCGTCAGGGTTTAAAGAGAACGCCCAAGCGTGTGCAAGCTTCGTACGAATACCTGACCAGCGGGTATCGTCAAAACGTCAAAGACGTCATAAACAAAGCCGTTTTTGATGAAGATTATGATGAGATGGTGGTCATGAAAGATCTGGATGTGTTCAGTTTGTGTGAACACCATTTATTACCTTTTTATGGCAAATGTCACGTGGCCTATATCCCCAAGGGTAAAATAATCGGACTTAGCAAGATTCCAAGGATCGTGAATATTTTTGCCCGGAGGTTACAAGTTCAGGAGCGTTTGACGCACCAGATCGCGATGTGTCTCAAAGAGGCGCTCAACCCTCACGGGGTGGCCGTCATCATTGAGGCGCTTCATTTGTGTATGGCTATGCGGGGTGTTGAAAAACAAAATGCGACCTGCGTCACGAGCAGCATGCTCGGTGTTTTTCGTTCGGATCGGGGCACACGCATGGAATTCATGAGCCTCGTCAACAAGCGCGCCTAAGGTGAGCGCAGGCACGTATTTCAAGAAAGCGTTTCCTTTTAGCTGTTGTTATTCAAACGGCTCCAAGACTTTTGGACGTAACTATATCTTATGGTTGACGGTTGAAGAATTAAGCGCAGACCAAGAAATCGCTTTTGTGGAAAAGGTTCAAGAGGCGATTATCAGCAAGTTTCACAATCGCGACCTATCATCAGACGTTGATATTTTGAAAGATCTTCCCATCACAGATGCTAATTTATTGCAGGCTATATATGCAATGTTAAAGCGCTTTTCCAACTTTTCCCATAACCTTGTTTCTTTGGAGCTTGATCGTGACAGCTCGACAAAAACTGTATATGTCTGCCGATAACGAGAAAGATTGTTTTCGGGTTGCTATTGGCCAGATCAATACCACCGTTGGCGCTATACAGAAAAACGCGTCTCAGATCATCTCTGCTCTGAAGGATGTCGGACGCTACGATCCCGATTTGGTCGTGTTCCCGGAGCTTTCCATCACCGGTTATCCGCCCGAAGATCTGCTGCACAATTCTGAATTTATCCGCAGCAACTTGAAAGCCGTTGAGCAGCTTGCGCGCATTTCGAATCAGCCGCCATTTGTGGTCGGATTTGTCGATAGATCCAAAACGGGTCGGCTGTATAATGCGGCTGCTTTTATCCGTAAAGGGAAAGTGGAGACCGTATACCATAAATGCGAGTTGCCTAATTATGGTGTTTTTGACGAAAGGCGTTACTTCGAGCCCGGCTCAAAGGGTGGCGTTATTCATTACTCCGCCAAGCTCAAGATCGGTTTGTCCATCTGCGAGGATATGTGGATCACTAATAGCTTTTTGTACGATCGGCATTTTACAAAAAATCTATCTCTTGTAATCAATATATCTGCGTCTCCTTATCACGCCGGCAAACATGCAGATCGCGTTCGTTTGGTGCAATCTCTCGCTAGAAGGTCAAAGAAGCCGGTTGTATACGCCAATTTGGTGGGTGGACAGGATGAGCTTGTCTTTGATGGTGGCAGTATGATCTCAAGTGCCAAGGCCCATATTTTGGCAGAAGGACCCCTCTTTGAAGAAGGGTTCATTTGTGCTGATATTCCCTGCAAAGTAAATAGCCTTCCTAGGAGAGCGCCTAAGATCAATCTTCCTCCACACCGCTTTCAGCAGCCCATAAGCCTCGAAGATGAGGTGTATCAAGCGCTTGTTTTGGGCACGCGTGATTATATTGAAAAAAATGGATTTTCAAAGGTCGTGATCGGCCTTAGCGGTGGCATTGATTCGGCTCTGGTGGCCTCGATCGCCTGCGATGCTCTGGGCAGTGACCGTGTGGTCGGGGTCACAATGCCTTCGCGTTTTACATCCAAAGAGACCCTCCGGGATGCCAAAGCGCTTGCTCAAAATTTGGGCATCGCCTGTCATTCGGTCAGCATAGAACCAGCATTTAAAGCGTACCTTAGTACGCTCAAGCCTTTTTTCAGGAGCGCTCCAACCAACATCGCAGAGGAGAATCTGCAGGCGCGTATTCGTGGAAATCTATTGATGGCCTTCTCAAACAAATGGGGGCATCTGGTGTTGACCACAGGCAATAAGAGTGAGATGGCTACGGGTTATTGTACTCTTTACGGGGATATGGCTGGCGGCTTTGCTGTGATCAAAGATGTGCCAAAGACTCTCGTGTTTCGCTTGGCAAGGTCTAGAAACATACAAGCAAACCGGCCCTGGATCCCAGAGTCCATTATCCGCAGGCCTCCCACCGCCGAATTGAAGCATGATCAAAAAGATCAAGACACTTTGCCGCCTTACTCGATCTTGGATGCAGTGCTCAAAGACTACATAGAATTGGATAAATCGGCCTCGCAGATTGTTTCTAAGAAAATCAATCGCTCGATCGTACGGCGGGTTTTGAGTTTAGTTAATAAGAGTGAATACAAGCGTCGCCAATCACCGCCTGGTATCAAAATAACTCCAAAATCTTTTGGTAAAGATAGGCGAATGCCGATCACCAACCAATTTGAGGCCCATTGAAGTCCAATAAACATTCTCGCAGACAGGTTCTTCTTTTTTTATTGTTTGCCACCGCCGCATTTTTTTATTGGTTTCAAGATCGCTGGGGGATACCGTTTTCGATTTTTAGACCCGTCCCCGAGGAGCCGGTGATCGCTGTGCCAGTGGCTGCTCAGAAGCCAGATAGGGAAGAGCCGGTGCGCATCGAAAAGCCTATTCAAAGAAGGGCGGAGGTTGAGACCTTCCGCTTCAAGGATCAAGAATCTCTGAAGGTTTGGGAGCAAAAAGTTTTTAAAGGGAAGACGGAGTATCGCGTGCTCTCAGAAAACGGAACCAGCTATTTAAATAGCGAATCCAAAAACGCCTCTTCCGGCTTATTTATAAAAACAAAACACAAGGCGACGCCGGATCTGTGGTTGAGCTGGAGATGGCGGGCGCTCCAGTTTCCCACCAAAAAGGATCCTAATCGATTGGCCAATCGGTCTGAAGATGATTTTGTTGCAAGGATCTATGTGATATTCGCTGCTGCCAATATTTTTAGATCGGATGTGATCGAGTATGTTTGGGATGAGTCCATAGTGGTTGGCACACACAACCAAAGTCCTTATTCGGATCGCATCCAGTTGCTCGTCGTCAAAAGTGGGAAAAATGGGGATGGCGCTGAGGGTTGGGACAGCCAAGAAAGAAATGTTTATCAGGATTATCGGGCATTATTCGGCAAAGAGCCAAAGCTGGATATCGGGATGATCGCGGTTATGAGCGATTCGGATAATACGGGAACCGAAGCCTCGGCTGATTTTGCGGATATTGGGTTGTTTAGGGAACAAGCGAATTGAAAACGGGAGGGGTTGGTTATGGCATTTAGGTCCAAGTGGTTTATGAGGCATCCAATACAAGCGAAATATTTGTTGTTGGTTCTGATCGCAATGCTAGCCCCGACACTGTTGATCGGGTATTGCTTTTATACACTGCTATTTCAATTGATGGCAAAGCAGCTTGTTTTTCCCGAGGCAATTTATGCCAACCTAGTGCCTGTGATGGAGCGAGTCAATGGCCTGCTGTTAATTGCTCTACCTGTACTCGCTTTTGTTATATTATGGTTTGCGCTGGTGATCTCACATCGTTTTGCAGGGCCTATTGAGCGCATTGAATCTGACCTGGATCAGATCATCGCCGGAGACCTGAAACATCGCATTCGTCTGCGCGCTCAGGATGATCTGAAGGGGATAGCCGATCGGATCAATGTGTTGGTCAAGAGGATGCATCCTTAGTGCCTTTTAGATGTAATCCCTTTGTTACAAGCCGTTAACATACATTCGATATCATAACCATCGTTAGTTGTTGTTCTTACACAACCAAAGACAGCCTACATTATACCGAAGAAAGGGGTGAGCAAACCTAAAGGTTCAAGGTTGTCGATCGGC
>CAYODQ010000034.1:20369-23431 GCA_964402785.1 uncultured Planctomycetia bacterium | reverse complement strand
GCCCAGAGCAATATGAGACCATTAACCGTGTCCACTAAATCGGGGGAAGTCCACCGCGACCCCCGAGGTGCACGGAACATCTGGTTTTATTCATAGGCGACGGAGCTCACAGAAGGAGGCGCCTCGCAGGGGCACCGGAGCCTGCCTGCCGGCAGGCAGGCGTGTCCGTAGGGGAATGCCTATTGGGGGTTTACTGCATGCATATTCAATTTAGGTTGGATTCTTGGCGAGTACAATTCGATTGACAGTGCCAAGAGCTAAATATAATCTGCTTCCATGGATATCAAAGCGCTCCTTAAGGATGCGATTCAAAAAAAGGCTTCCGATTTTCACATTGTTGTCGGCATGCCACCCACTCTTCGAATTGATGGTCAGCTTGTCATCAGTGCCGGAAAGCCAGTCACGGGGGAAGAGGCAAAAGATGCGATCTATAGTCTTTTAGATAAGGATCAAATAGCGGTTTTTGAGAGATCCTTCGAGTTAAATTTTGCTTTTTCAGTCCCAGAACTGGGTCGATTCCGTGTCAACGTTTATGTTTCAAAAGGATGTGTTGAAGCGGCATTTCGTATCATTTCTATCGTGCCAAGAACCATACAAGAGCTTGGATTACCATCTGTGATAGCAGAATTGGGCCGGAGAACTAGCGGCCTTATTCTGATTACTGGCCCGGCTGGCCAGGGAAAAACGACCACACTTGCTTCTATCATCGATATGATCAACCAAGAAGAGCGCCGGTGCCGCATTGTAACCATTGAAGATCCTATCGAGTACTTGCATCATAATAAGAATAGCGTGATCATTCAGCGTGAAGTGGGTATTGATACCAAGTCTTTCAATGTGGCGCTAATTCAATCTCTTCGGCAAGATCCTAATATTATTTGTATAGGTGAAATGCGTGACCTAGAGACGATCGCGACAGCTTTGACGGCAGCCGAAACAGGTCACTTGGTGCTCGCGACTCTTCATGCGCCGGATGCCCCTCAGTGCATTGATCGTATCGTGGACGTATTTCCCTCAGGGCAGCAGCAGCAGATCCGAGTACAGTTGGCATCTTGTCTGGAAGGTGTGATTGGCCAGCACCTGCTACCGCGAGCGGATGGTAATGGCCGGGTTGTGGCGGTGGAGGTGCTCGTAGCTTCGGCTGCGGTCAAAAATACTATTCGAGAGAAAAAAATAGAGCAATTGTACGGTGTCATGCAAACCAATGGCCAGTTGGGTATGATCTTGATGGATAGGGCGTTGCGCAGATTGGTGGATGATAGACTTATTACGCAACAAGTCGCTTTAGCGCATGCTCGAGATCCAAAGAGTATTACAGATTAGCAGTGCGAAAAATATTTGGCTCATTTTTTATTTTTGTAACTTTTTTGATGTTGGATTCGGGAGTGGTGATGGCATCCAATAATAAGGTGGAAATCGTCGATGCGGCCAGCGGCGAGGCGAAGCTGGTTGAACGCGTGGTCAAATCCGATTCGGAGTGGAAGAAAATGCTAACGCCTCAACAATTTGAAGTTACGCGCAGCAAAGGAACCGAAAGGCCTTTCAGCCAGCAATGCGCCATCCCGCCCAAAGGAAAATCCGGTATATACCAATGTGTTGGTTGCGGAACAGATCTATTTTTTTATCAAAACAAGTTCGAGTCCGGCACCGGCTGGCCCAGTTTTTGGAATCCTGTTTCTCCGAAAAATGTTCATATTGAGATGGACAATGCTTTTGGCATGGTCAGGGAAGAGGTGCTTTGTGCTCGCTGCGACGCTCACCTAGGCCATGTGTTTAATGATGGGCCCCCGCCCACCGGCAAGCGATATTGCATCAATACCGTTGCCCTCAAATTGCATGTGATGGATAAATAACAGCTAAAAGACGCGTTTTTTAAGTCGTATCAATACCCATTGCCACCACAACAAGACCCCCATTACGGATAAGACCGAAAGTAGCAACACGAGCCAAAATGCTTTTGGGTGGTTTTCGAATGGAAGCATGATGTTCATGGAAAAAATACTGACGATCAGTGTCGGGATCATGATGCAGATCGTAACGACATTCAGCGTTTTCATGAGCACATTCAAGTTATTACTGACCAGGGACACACGGGCATCCATCAAGTTGGCAAGAATATTCGAGTAAATTTCAGCCTGCCGGCTGCATTGAGTATTTTCGATCACCAGATCTTCGATGGTGCTGATATATTCGTTAAGCAGTAAATTTCTCTCAGAGATCGTTTTTAGTTTGTCCAGAGCGAAACCATTGGATTCCAGGGCATAAACATAAAATACGAGCGACTTTTCAATAGCGAACAAACTGGAAAGCTGCTTATTTTCCGATGAGGTCATGATCTGTTTTTCGATCTCTTCTGTGATCTCGATCATGATCTTGAGATGGGAGTGATAGTGATGCACGCTGGACAGCAGGATATTTAAGAAAAGATCTTCCAGTTTTCCGCTGTTTGTCTCGATGTTTAGGCCTTCCAGATCCATATTCTCAGTCGAGATGAGAGCTATTTTATCCTTATACAAAAATAACCCGATGGAGGCGACGCCAAATAGATATTTATGGCGCGGCCTATATTTTTGAGGGGATTTAAAGATAATGGCGAGATAGCGATCGTTTAGCTCGACACGTGAAGGCTCATCCGGATCCAGTGCTGAGTGCAACGTGTGTTCGTCGATCCAGTAGTCCTTGAGAAGCGCCGATTTCTCATGATCGTTCGGATTGACAAAAATATCCAGCCACCCATTTTGAGTCTTAATTCGATTTTGCATGGGCACCTCCTTTTATATCCTATCAGCCTCAATGAAATAAAACGTGACCAAGGTCACAGCGTCAAAAGCATAGATCAACTATTCTGATAACAAAGCTGACATCTAACGGGGAGGCGGTATGAGCCGATCATTTATCACACTTTCGAGACAGACAGGTGCGGGGGGTATCACGATAGGGCGTATTCTGACCGAGATCCTTCAAAAGCATTATCGAGCCGATAGTGGGTTGCCACCATGGGATGTTCTTGATAAGAATCTCATCGCTTCGGATAAGAATTTACAGGCACGCTTGCAACATCA
>CAYODQ010000034.1:0-20269 GCA_964402785.1 uncultured Planctomycetia bacterium | reverse complement strand
TTGATAAGAATCTCATCGCTTCGGATAAGAATTTACAGGCACGCTTGCAACATCATTCGGATGGTTTTCGACATACGGATAGCCAGAGGATGTTGGATGTGCTATTTGGTGCGCATCGAGAGGAATTGACACATATCAAGAAGGTCAGCGAAACGATGATCCGTCTTGCGGATATTGGCCACGTGATCCTGGTCGGCCGAGGAGCCAATATCTTGACTCGAAACCTGGCAGGTGGATTCCATGTGCGATTGGTGGGATCCTATCCGAAACGCCTTAAACACATACAAAATTATTATGGCCTGACTCGTGATCAAGCAGACCATAAGATCAAGGAGGAGGATCAGGCTCGAAAAAATTATTTACGAAAATATTTCGAAAAAGATATAGATGACCCACTTCTTTACGATGTGGTTCTGAATACAGATTATTTTTCATACGAAGATGCTGCCAGGTTGATTAGCCATGCAGTGATACGGTTAGAAAATATGATGGATATGCTTGAAACAAAGGCTTCTTTGGGCCAGTCGTGATGACAGCCCAAGCTGAGCTTATAGACTGGATCCGGCATGACCATCAGAATATGGGTCAGGCCGTTGAGCTTTTGGATCGATATCTGTTTCATCTGCGCTTTGAGGGAAAACATCATCAACAACAGAATCTTAACCGAATCAGAGAGCATTTAGAATTCTTGGAAAAAGACATGGATCGCCGCATGTCTTATGAAGAAAAGATCTTGTTCCCATTCTTGGCAAGGCATATCCCAAGAGTGAAGCCGTTGATACATATGCTCTGCTGGGATCACGAAAATTGTCGACGCGAATTCAATTATCTGACAACTGATTATCCATCGAAGGACGCCAGTGAGATACTGGATCACGGAGATTATCTGGTCAATTTACTTAAGAGTCATTGTTCTATAGAAGATAAAGGTGCTATCGCGTTGCTACAATCCGAGCTCAAGAGCCACGAAAAAAAACACTTGAGATCAGTTTGGGATGCCCTACAAGGCGAATCAGGATAGCTTAGAATTATTGTTTCGGAGGCTCAAGTGTGGGAGAATAAGGGCTTCCGAGGTGACCATGGCAAAAGCAGTATCCGATATCCCGCTGTTCAAAGATCTGACACCTATAGAGCTGGAAACCGTCAAAAACTGTTTGCGGGAAAAAACCTTCCAAAAAGGTGAGATCCTATTTACTGAGGGCGCTTCCTGCGAGCGTGTTTTTTTTGTCAAATCCGGAAAAGTGAAGATATTCCGTATGTCCGAAGCAGGGCGAGAACAGGTGCTTGAAACGCTTGATGAAGGTGATACCTGCGCCTGCAATCCCGGCGAGCTCAAGTGGCACTGTTCTTCTTCCGCGGAGGCGCTCACGGCCTCAACGGTCTGGTTTTTGTCTCGCGAGAATTATGTCAAGCTGGTTCAGTCCAACAGCAAGGTATCGCGGACACTCAACAAACTTTTTGCTGATAGGCTCCAGTGTTTTAGCTCTCTTATTGAAGAAGTATCGCTCAAAGATAGTAAAAAACGGCTTGTTAAGTTCTTATTGGATATGATGAACGAGTCTACTTCCAGAAAAAGTTTGGATTTGCCTTATACGCGCGAAGAGATGGCTAAGCGCCTGGGTATTGTACGGGAGACTGTGGCGCGTCAACTTCATGATCTCAAACGGCGAAAATTAATTTCAATCGAACCTCAAAAAGTAACCATCCTCGACCCCAAAGGCCTCGAAGATCTTTTAAAATGATCCAAATGTGACATTCGTCACATCGCAGACATTCCTGTTTTGATAAAAGTATTGCCATGAATCGTCTTTTTAAATATCTTTTTCCGGTTTTTTTGCTCTGTTTTGGCTTGATCCCTTCCGTATCGGCCAAAAATGATCCTACTCTTGTGTTTGATACAGATCCTGCCAAAGCATCCCTTGAGCGTGGTAAAAAGGTATATGAGACCTATTGCTCAGGCTGTCATGGGCTCAAAGGTGATGGCGCGGGCCCAGCAGCGAGCTTCTTAAATCCTAAACCACGAAATTTTGTAAGCGCTGAGTATAAATTCACATCAGGTTCATCCGGGTCGCTTCCCACAGATGCCGATCTTCTTAGGGTTGTTACAAACGGTTTGCATGGTTCTTCTATGCCCTCATGGAAACTTCTAGCAGATCAGGATCGCCTGGCCGTTGTTAATTACCTTAAATCGTTCGCTCCGGATGCTTGGAAAAATAATACATCCATTGTCACAGCGATCTCGGAAGACCCTTTTGTCGGCCGACGCGAAGAGGCGATCGCTCAGGGAGAAAGGGCTTACCACGGCATGGCTTCTTGTATCAGCTGTCATGCGGCATTCATTTCGCCTGAGAAGATCAATGAGGCGAGGGAGTCCTACCAGATGTCCCGTTCTGAAACATTTCGCGAAAATTTATACGAATCCGAAATCAAGCCGGCTACGGACGGGTCATTGATAAAACCGCCGGATTTCACATGGGATGCGCTTAAGGGTGGCTCCGATCTTGAGAGTTTGTACCGAGTGGTGGCTAATGGTATCGGCGGTACCGCGATGCCATCCTGGAAGGGTATCCTTTCGGAAGAAGATATTTGGGGTATGGCTTATTACATACAAGCTATGGCAGAAAAAAGGCCTAGGCTTATTACAGATGCGGTGCTTGCTGAGCGCAAAAATCGGCTCCTGACGATGGAATCTCAAAGGAAAATTTTTGAAGAAAAAATAAAATCACAAGCTAAGCCCGAAGGAGTAACTCCGTAAATGACCGAAGATAAGTTGGTGCAACGTGGTTTAGTAAAAGCTCATTTGGCTGCGAGCGTTATTTATCTATTGCTGGGTGTGGGCGCGGGCTTCCTTTTTGCATTTCAGTTTTTACAACATTATCCCTTTCCCGGTGTGGAAATATTTTCTCCGGGGCGCATTCGTATGGTTCACACCAATACGGTCGCTTATGGGTTTCTTGTGAATGCCTTATTGGGCGGCATTTATTGGGCGATCCCGCGTCTTACCGGTCAGCGTACCCTGAGTGTGAAGCTAGGCTGGTTCATCTTTATCGCATGGCAGCTGGTGCTTCTGTGCACATTCTTTGGGATCTTATTCGGATTCGCTCAGGCAGTGGAGTGGGGCGAGACACCGATCTTCATAGATCCGATCGTGGTGGTCGGGTTGATATTGGTGGCGATCAATTTCCTGACGCCGATCATAAAAACAGCTGATAAGAACCTCTACGTTTCTTTGTGGTATTTCACCGTAGCCTTCGTATGGACGATATTGGTGTACATCATGGGAAATTATTTCCCGCAGTTTTTTGTAGCCGGCTCTTCCGGGGCTGCGCTGTCAGGTCTATTCATTCATGATCTGGTGGGGCTTCTCTTGACGCCTCTGGGCTGGGGACTCATGTATTACTTTGTCCCGGTTATTCTCAAAAAACCGATCTGGAGCCACGGTTTATCACTCGTGGGTTTCTGGGGCCTTGCGTTTTTCTATCCACTCAACGGAATACACCATTATTTCTACAGCCCTATCCCGATGTATTTGCAATACGGTGCGGTGATCGCAACGATCGCAGTCGAGCTGGTGGTCACCACCGTCATCGTTAATTTTTTCACAACACTTGCAGGGACCAAAGGGATGTTTCGCTCCAATATGTCCATCCGTTGGTTTTACACGGGCATGATCTTTTATTTTATTGTTTGTCTTCAATGTTCATTTCAGACGACCTTGTCATTCCAAAAGATCATCCATTTCACTGACTGGGTGGTGGGACATGCTCATCTTGTGATGTTCGGAGTGTTTGGTTTCTGGGTGTTTGGTTTTACGCATTATTTGTGGCCCAAGCTTACCGGCCGCGAATGGTATTCCGCCAAATTATGTGAGTGGCATTATTGGTTATCGACGTTGGGCATATTCCTAATGTTTTTGGATCTATTGGTGGCGGGAGTGGTGCAGGGATTTTTATGGAAGTCATTGGCACCTTGGGAAGAGTCTGTGATCGCGTCCATGCCGTTCTGGTGGATCCGCCATTTTACAGGAGTCCTTATTTTTATCGGTCAGCTATTATTCGCCGTCAATATGTGGAAAACGGCATGTGCGCGGAAAATAACCACAGCTCAAGCGGGGGTAACCACGGCTTAACATGGAAAGATTTCGCACTGTATTTCTAGTCGCTGGGCTTTTTTTCTTCGCCATCTCCGTGGTCGTGATGGCGGTACTTCCGTGGATGTCGTTTCGAAATGATCCCATCAAGACAGTGGAGCAGCTGGCAGAGCAATATCCGATGGAGTTTGTCGACCTGGCGGAGCGTTATCCGGAGAATTTTAAGAAATATTTCGGGGAGGTTTCTTCCCGGTCATTCGCCAAAGCGATCGAGTATGGACGAGACGTATATGTCAGAGAAGCTTGTTGGCATTGTCATTCTCAATTTGTTCGTCCGGTGTCCAACGAGGATGCTCGTTGGGGGCAAGTATCGGAGGCGCTGGAGTATCAAAACGTACTTCAAATGCCCCAGCTTTTGGGTACGCGGCGCGTGGGACCCGATTTGACGCGCGAATCGGGCCGGCACACCAATGACTGGCATGCGGCTCATTTTTACGAGCCAAAAAATGTGGCACCCAGCTCCGTGATGCCATCCTATCGGTGGTTTTACGATAAGAGCGGCCAGCCAAATAAAGAAGGGTTGGCCATCATTGCTTACATGCAATGGCTAGGCAGCTGGAGTCAAAAAAATGACTAGAAAATGGGTGGTTTTGATCATGGCGGTTTTGATCTTGGTTCCGGGTGCTATCGGATTTGGCGATAAACTGTACCAATTTTTCATGGTGTTGACCAAAAATCCTCAGGGCCGCTTTGCGTTGGTGCCGCTTGCGTCCTATCTTTTGGTCAGCATGGGTTTTATTTTTGTTTTTATCTGGGGCCTCATGAAGGGGATGCTTTCGGATATCGAAGCTCCGAAATACACCATGCTGGAGCGTGAAAAGCAGTTGGATGCGGAGGAAGCTCATGGTTGAGCCTGAAAAAGAAGAGCAGGAGAAAATTCACTACCAGACCAACAAAGTACCCTTTTGGGTTCATATTATGTGGCTTATTTTTCTGATCTTTTCAGTTTTTTATCTTGGTACATTTGCTCTCAAAGATTTTGTGCGGTGGTGGTAGCGGCGCATTGCCTCCATTGCAGTCTACCGATAAGGTTAAAGGCCGCTTCATCCGGGCCGGATCAACGGCTGTTTTGTTGTTTTGGTTGTAGTCTCGCCTATCAAATAGTTCGTTCGCCCAACGGAACGCCCGAGCTTTCATGGGCTATGGTCAAACTGGGTGCCGCCGCATTTTTTGCCATGAACGTGATGGGGTTCAGTTTAGCGCTTCACGCATCTTCGGTTTACCCTGATTATCAGCGTCATCTTTCCGGCGAAGGCAAGGTGTTTGATGAGCTGCTTCGATATGTTCTGTTATTTTTAACGTCACCCGTTTTGCTACTCTTAGGTATACCATTGGCCGAAAACACAGTTCGAGATGTGAGGGCTCGCCGCTGGACGGTGGATGGATTTATATTGATCGGTGTCTCAGCAGCATTTTTTTACTCATTGTTATCCACTTGGACGGGAGTAGGTGCTTTGTATTATGACGTGGCAGCAATGACACTGGCATTTTTGGCACTCGGGAGATACCTCGAAGCAAAATATCGATTCGATTCGCTTCACTCCGTTGAAAAGCAGGTCGCTGAAAACGAGGTGAGTTTCGTAGTGGATCGTGAGGGGGATAAAATGAGCGTCATATCTCGGGATGTAGAATCCGGAGATATATTTACACTAAGGGCGGGAGACAGGATACCCGCGGATGCCGAAGTTTTAGCCGGAGAAGCAACAGTTGCGATGGCACCAATGACAGGAGAACCCATGCCCGTATTTTTTCAAAGAGGTGACCATGTGGAATCGGGCGCCGTGCTGTCGGAAGGTTTTTTGGAGCTCAGAGCGACACGGGCCGCCAAGCTTTCTTGGTTGGCTCGGCTTCAAAGATGGGTCGCAGAAGCCAAGGCCTCAAAACCTCCGATACAGGCACTTGCAGATCGATTGGCGCTGATATTCACGGTTGCCGTTTCAGTTCTCTTTTGTGTCGCATTTTATTTGGGATGGGTCTCTTTAAGTTTTGAAAATGGTTTTTTGAGAGCGCTCAGTGTGGTCTTGATCGCTTGTCCATGCGCGCTGGGCGTTGCCGTGCCTTTGGCATTTTGGGGAAGTTACAAGACATTGGGCAGGGAGGGGATCTTATTTCGAGATCTTGCTCGACTTGAGACACTCGCAAAAGTAAAAGGGGTGTTTTTTGATAAAACCGCCACATTAACCGAACCTGAGCCAATTCTGCTCAAGATCACTACGTTTCAGGATATATCTTCCGATCTAGCCGTGAGCTTGGCAAGCTCGCTGGCAAAATATTCACAGCATCCGTATTCCAAGGCTCTGGTGATGGAGGCTGAGAGGCGTGAGCTTCATGGTGTTTCGGCACAAAGTCTCATCTCAAAAGCGGGAGAAGGGCTGACGGGCTCACTTCCGGGCTATGGCGATGCCATCCTGGGCAATCAAAGGCTCATGGAAAAAAACGATATCATCGTTGGTGAGCTTGTCGAAAAAAATAATCTTTATCTCGCGCTGGAGGGGCGGGTGGTTGCGCATTTTTATTTCACCGAAAAGATACGAAAGGGTGCTTTCCGATCTTTAAATGCCCTTATTCGACAAAAAGTAACATGCGGAATTTTGACGGGGGATTCCGGGGGTGTGCCACATGAGTTTTATTCGATACCGCCACTTAAGATCCAAACCGGTATGAGCCCGCAGGATAAGGCGGAGTGGCTGACAGATTGGCAGCAAAAAAACGGCCCCGCTCTTATGATCGGAGAAGGATTGAATGACGCGCCCGTATTTTCCAGGGCTGCTATCAGCATGGCCATTGAGAGCGCTCTTGATGCCGCAAAGGACTGCGCTGATTTTATTTTACCGGACAATGATCTCACTAGAGTCCCCCGGCTCCTATCGTTTTCAAAAAAAACACTCCGATGCATACGGTGGAATCTTTTTTGGGCCTGTGTTTATAACTGCATCGCTTTGCCGCTGGCCGTGATGGGGAAGATAAATCCTATCGTTGCTGGAGGCGCTATGGTCTTGAGTAGTTTTTTTGTGATAACCCATTCATTATCTATCCAAAAAGGCAGGGAGGTGTTGCATGAAGCGTGACATGATACGTAAAGAGCTGCAAGAGTTGCAGCAAAAGATCGGAAATTTGGAACGGGAATTGGAGCAGGACGCTGCGGTGGATTGGACGAAGACGGGTGAATATTATACGACCTATCATTTTTTATCAGGGATCATTTTGGGTTTCTTGGGCTCGGTGTCAAGCCTTGTGTTCAATACCGTGGGATCTGTGCTCGTTGGTCAGCATCCACTTCAGCTTATCCGCGTGTATCTGACATTTCCACTTGGTTTAGATGCACTTAAGATCGACTCCGGTGCGATCTTGGCGCTGGGGTGCTGTCTTTATCTTGCAACAGGTGCATTGTACGGAGCTATCATTCATATTTTATTGAGCAAATATTTTTCCAGCAAAGCAAAAGCGGCTCGGTTTATGGCAGCCACCGTGATGGGTTTAGGTATTTGGTTGGTCAATTTTTACGGTATTCTTTCATGGGCACAACCCATGTTCTTTGGAGGAAGCTGGATCTTGGAGATGGTGCCGTTTTGGGTCGCAGCCTTGACGCATCTGGTGTTTGCGTGGACGATCTTTTTGGTCGACGAGTGGGGGTATTTTGATATTGAAGGCCACTCACGGAAGATAAGGTCTTTGAGCTCGATCTCTTGATGCATGAAACTTTAAGTTCCATATGGATTTGGGTGTCCGCAGGACTGGTGCTAGGGCTTTTGTCCTCACCACACTGTTTTATGATGTGCGGCCCCATATCGCTATTCCTGGGAAGCCGTACTTTTCAACAAGAAGCATCGTCTGTCGATAAATATCTGTTCTATTTGTTTTCCGGTCTGGGGAAAGCTTTTACTTATAGCCTTATAGGATTGGCGTTTGGCTATGCCGGCAGACTTTTGACCCGATGGTCGGTCTGGATGGAACCCTCACACAAGATCCCTTATGTCATCGGTTTTATATTTTTACTTCTGGCCGGCAACGTCCTGGGTTGGTGGAGGCCGATCGAAATGTATTTTGGTAAATGGACCCATCAATTGACCGCGATGCTTGGAAAGTTACCCGCACCCAAAGACAAAGCTTCTTTTTTTGTGACAGGCTTTCTTTGGGGCATGATCCCTTGTCCGATGGTGTTGGCGCCGGCACTGGGATCTGCAGTGGCTGGTGCCTCCGGAGGACCGACCGGAGCGTTCAAAGGTTTTGTGATGATGTTTAGTTTTGGCTTGGGAACCATACCTATTATCACAGGGACCGCACTTTTTGGCGCCACCCTGCGGCGGCTGGCCCTCAAGTGTCCCGTCTATTTGAGCGGCGGCTTGTATTTGATCCTATCGATCACTTCATTTTGTATCGGATTCATCCACTCTATTTGACATTTTTAGAAAAGTTGTTAGTATGCATACCAGTTGGTTTGTTTATCCGTGATCTCAAACAGGAGGAAGTATGAAAAAGAAATCATTATGGATTATGGCTTTATTATTAGCATTGTCGGTTGTAGCTGTGCCCGTTTTCGCCGATTGCGATAAACATGGAAAGCAATGTTCGCTTAAAGATGGAGCGGATTGCGGTAAGAGTGATTGTGATAAAGGTGATTGCGATGAAAACCAGTGCCCGATCGTAGCTAAGATCCTCAAGAAAGCCAAATTCTTCCTGAAAAACCAGAAGGAAATTGGTTTGAGCGAGGATCAGGTGGCTCAGATCAAGGCGATCAAGATGGACACCAAGAAATCAAGTTTGCGTCAATCAGCCGAGATGGAAATTTTCAAAATGGATATCGAGGCCAAATTGTCCGATCCTAAATTAGATGTCGAAGGCTTGAATGCCATGTTGGATCAGGCTTCCAGCGGCTGGGGGACAGGCGCTAAGGCTTCTGTGGCTACCTATGCAAAGCTTAAAGCTATATTAAATGAGCAGCAAATGGCCAAGGCCAAAGAGATCTGGATGAGAGACAGCAAATAATAAGTCAGATCACTCGATCCCCCTTTGCGAAAGCAGAGGGGGATTTTTTTTATTTATTCTTTGAATTGGATAGGTAGAATTAGGATAGTTTATGTATACAAATAAGTCATTCACATGTGGACAGCTCTGTGTTTAAATAAACTTCCATGACAACGCCTTCGCAAGCGATGATCTTAGCGGTCGATGACAATCCTCAAGTACACGCGAGTCTAAAAGTCGCCTTTCCTAATTTTTCTCTAGTGAGTGCCAAAAATGGCGAAGAGGCACTTTCTATCCTAAAAAAGCCGCACGTTATCGATGTGGTGATTTTGGATGTGAAGATGGATGGTATGAGCGGTCTAGAGACGCTCAAAAGAATTCGAGAGTTGCAGCCGGCATTGCCTGTGATCATGATGACAGGTTTTGGAACCCGCGATGTGCTCATCACCGCTCTTCAGAATGGGGCAAATGATTATGTGGATAAGCCATTTGATATTAAGGACGTAAGGAAGAAAATTGAAAAGCAGCTTGAGAAGTATAAGCACGACCGCGTTCATAGTCTGGATTCCATCGAAAGAACAAAACGTTTTGTGCATAGAAATTTTGAGAGGGATCTCAGTCTTAACCAGGCGGCGGAAGTCGCTTCTCTGAGTCCTAAATATTTAAGCCGCAAGTTCAAAAAAGAAACCAAGCAGAGTTTCACCGAATATCGAGTAGGCATCAAAATGGGCCGGGCTAAACAGCTTCTAACGTCCACAACGATGAATGTGGGGGAGATCGCTGATGAGATAGGCTACGAAAGCCCGGAATCATTCATGAAAATGTTCAAGCGCCTCTTGGGTTGCACGCCTTCCGAATATCGGAACTCAAAGGCTAAAAAAGCCATAGCGCTGGCCTTCTTTATGTTTTTAAGCGGCTTAGCCTACGCTGCATCAGGCGAGAATGATGAGAAGGTGTCCCGCGCCCAGCAATTCGGTATTGAGGTGATCCCTTACTCGCCGCTGGTTCCTAAAGCAGTGTTTGCGGACACCGTTATTCCAAGTGCTCAAAAAACGCCAATACAAGAAACTCCAAAGCCTAAAGAATTTTCCGTATCTCCGGCACCTTCCAAGTCATTGCGACCATTGCTCAATCATGATGTTAAAACGATCCAAGTGCTAAGCCAGCCCGCACAACAGGCAATAAGTACTTCCGCTCCCACCGTCGTGATTGATAAAAAAATATCTTCGCCTCAAATTCCTTACGCAAAGCCAAAAATTGAGGCCAAAAGAATGGCTTCTGCAACGATCCCGACCGTTTTCTCGTCTCGGCGTATGCCGGTTCAGTATTCAAAAGTGCCGGAAAAAGTGACGATCGTTACCGCTGAAGAAATCAGAGATCTACCTGCACATAATGCCGCCGAGGTGTTGGAATACGTCTCTGATGTGGATATAGATCCGAGGACGCGGTTCGGGCATTTCACTCCGCTGTCGATCCAAGGCTCGGATTCCAGGCATGTGCTGGTGATGGTGGATGGCATTCCCTTTAACAACCAACTTTCCGGGCAGGCGGATATTTTGACCGCTTTGCCGGCTAAGAATATTCAACAGATCGAGATCGTCAAAGGATCCGGGTCTAGTGTGTGGGGTTCTGCCGCCGGTGGCGTCATACAGATTATCACTAAGCCACTGACCGCGCACCCGAGGCCCACGGGTGAATCGGGGATGCGCGTATCCGAATACGGCACTCAAAGCTATGATTTTAACGTAGAAGGCTCCGCTCGTGAGATCCGCTATGGTTTTTGGGGGGATTATATGAATTCCGGCGGCGCGCGGCCTGAGACTACGGATAGCCGCGAGGATGTATTGCAAAAGAAGTTATTCGGAAAGCTGACTGCCAATTTATCTGATACCGTATTGGCGACAAGCACGTTCGGATACAGTGATGCCAAGACGCATGAAGGCGTATTTCCGTCATTTGCTTTTCGTAACGAGATACCTTACACCACACGATACGGAGAGATGGCGCTTGAGGTGCATCCTTCCGATGCTCAAGACATGCGAGCCGCGCTCAAACTCAACCGTCAACATATTCGCAGCACGTCTTTTTTCAGCCCGGATGACACCCCATTCTCTTCCGCCAGCAGTCACGACAATTACTATGGGGGAGAGCTGAAGCATGTATTCAGGATCAATGAGCAAAATTCACTCGTATCCGGCTACGATATTTCTCATCATATTTTGCAGACCACTTTCATGGACCAAAGCCAGGACGTTCTAATCCATGCTCCCTATACGAATTACCAGTGGTCCAATGAGATCGCTTCGGTGACGGGCGGCGTCCGCTATGACATCAATGAAGAGTATGGTGAAGCCATTAGCCCCAGTATTGGGGGTGTGTTGGGACTGCCTTTTTTAGGTTCGACCTCTCTTCGGGGTAATGTTTCGAGGGGTTTTAATGCGCCACCTCTTTTATGGAGATATTTTGAAGATACAGCACCCGGTTTTACTGCCAATAATCCTGATATCGCCCCGGAGATAGCCCAAAATTACCAAGCCGGCATCGAAACCAAGATAGCTGATAAGTTGTCTATGAGCTTGGGCGTGTACCGTACCCGGATCGAAGATGCGATCGCAACGACTGTGCGCGAGGACGGGTTTTTCATCAAGTCCAATTTCGACGAGTTCATCCAAAAAGGTTTCGAGTGGGACTCAGTGCTTTCTGTAAGAGAGAATTTGCATCTTACCTTTAATGCGAACGTCAACGATGTGACCGACAAGGCGACAAAATTAGAGGTGAGAGGCCGCGGGACGGCAAAGGTGCATTATCGCACCGGCGTTGGCTGGGAACCGGTGCCGGATTATAAGCTTGCTGTCATGGGAAAATATTGGAGATGGGACTCTCTTCCGGATTCTCAAGCCAATGATGCAAAGTTCATTTTTGATGCACGCATGAGTTATGTCTTTAAGAAGTTGGTCGGCGCGCTCGACACCACGGTTTATGTGGACGTATTCAATTTGACCAATTCTAAATATTGGGCGGACATCAATTTACCGTCGCCGCCTAGGTATTTTGAAGGAGGATTGTCATTTCGATTTTAGTGGTTAATCATAGAGCAGTGAAAGGTTTATTCCTTGCGATCGCATGGGTTTTTATCTCCTCGAAAACCGTGTTTGCTTCCGATCCCGGGGCTATCTCGCCCAATTATGGGGGTACGTTGACGATAGGAACTGAGCAGATTATCAAGTCGGTCAACCCGCTGGTCATCAATAATTCCGCCTCTCAGGGAGCCGTTTCTTTAATCTATAGCAAGTTGATACGAATAAATGAACAGGGGCTTTTGGAGCCTGAAGTTGCGGATCGTTGGAGCTTATCGGATGATGGGCTGGTGTATACGTTTTATCTTAGGACGGATGTGTTTTTTCATGACGGAGTCCGGCTAACTTCCGAAGATGTCGTATTTACTTTGCAAAAGATCAAGGATCTTGGACCGGATTGCCCGATCTCGCGAAGTTTTGATCTTATCGAGGAGGTGAGCACACCGTCGGCCGATGTCGTTGTAGTCCGATTATCCAAACCCTCCGCTCCTTTTATTTGTCAGTTCGTTCAGGAGATATTACCCAAACATATATACAAAAAAAACCAAAGCATCGCAGACTTTGAAAATCAAAAGCCCGTAGGGAGCGGCCCATTTACATTTGGTGGGATAAAAGGCAATACAGTCGTGCTTGAGGCCAATTCGCAATACTTTGAAGGGCGTCCCTATCTTGATCAGGTTCTATACAAAACATACCCCGATAAAAATCAAGTTTGGTCTGCCCTCATGCGGCATGAGATCGATATGATGGTTTTTATGAAAGTAGATGATTATGAGGTGACCAAAAAAGATTCTTCATTTGATACTTTTGCTTATCCAGGACCTGAGCGATATGTTTTATCTTATAACATACATGATCCTATAATGTCTGATATAAATCTAAGAAAGGCGTTGTCTTTAGCTATTGATCGGCCCAAAATTATTGATACTGTTGATCATGGATACGGATCTCCATCTTATAGTTTATTTGAATGGGGAGCGTTAAAAGATAGACGATCATTTAGCACTCCATATGATCCTTCAAAAGCGATCGATATTTTAAGTCACAGCGGCTGGTCAATGGATGAATTATCCGGTACTTTAAAAAATGGATCCAAAAATCTTGAAATTAATTTACTTATTGAGAAGAATGGTGATCCAAAATTAACCAAGATTGCTCAAGTTTTACATCAGCAGTTTCAAGAAATCGGCATTAAGTTAAAATTAACGCTGTATGATCCGAGCGACGTAACCATCAAAATCAAAAACTATCAGGGCTATTTGGGCGCATACTACGGTCGCTCAGTTGATCCGGACGAAATTGTTAAAGTATGGCATTCACAGGATTATCGGAAACATCTTGGTATTGTATTTCAAGGCCCATCTAAAAAAATTGATCGATTAATAGAGCTAGGAAGAGTTGCTAGGTCCCCTCGATTTAGAAACCTGATTTACCGCAATATACAAAACCACGTTTATCAAAATCGTTTTCATGATTTTTTGTATTACCCATATATTTTTCACGCAACATTCCGAAATATAAAAAACTCATCCCTATATCTGAATTTTTTTATGCCGGATCAAAATATTCGTAAAATGTCGAATCTTTCAAATTAACAATAAAAGGAGGTGATGATATGGAGATTCTTTATGCGGGAGAAGCCGATGTGTTGGCTTTAGATGCTCTGGCATGCTGTTTTCCGCCAGGGACATTGAGCTCATTCCGAGCTGATGCCTAAGCAATACCAATAGTTGTTTTCCGGGTGCACACGGAAAACTTTATAAAAAATCATCCATCATAAAAAAGGCGGTGTGCTATGCAATTGTCCCGTTTTTCTATCCTTTTAAAAAACTTTCCGTCAGAGAATGATTCACTGATCTACAACACACGTACCCAGGCGCTTGTCAAAATCGACAATGCGTTCAGAAATACCTTGGAAACTCTGAGCTCGGCAACCAAGGTACCCGCGACTTACGCTTCGCAGATCCATGATCTGAACCGCATGGGGATCATCGTGAATAGTGATGCGGATGATAGCGAGCGGCTCTTTGAATTCATGGAGAGAAAGAAATACGGTATCGATTCTTCTCGATTCGTCGCAAGTATATTGACGACTTATAGCTGCAATTTTGCCTGTACGTATTGCTTTGAAGAAAGCACGAGAAGTACGGCTCAAAAACTACAGCGCCAAACCAGCGTTGCGGCCATGGAATGGATCAAGAACAGGTTACTTCGATACAAGATGAGGTCTTTGCTCATTAATTTTTACGGAGGAGAGCCGCTCTTGAATAGGCCTGAAATTGAATTCATTGGGCAGTCCATGAAAACGTGGTGTGCGGATCATGGTATAGAATTTTCATTCATGCTGCAAACCAACGGGGCATTGATGACTCGCGAGCTGGTCGAAGAGTACAAGAAGATCGGGCTGAAAAAAGCGAAAGTGAGCCTGGATGGGACGAAGGAAGTTCATGACAGCCAAAGGCCTATGAGAGGTAGCGGAGAGGGTACATTTGATACCGTGATCAAGAATGTCAGAGACGCAGTCGGTTTGATCGATGTGGCATTGGCGGCCGGTTATGACAAAGGTGACCCGTCAACGATCATCGAGCTGATAGAGTATTTGGACAGCATAGGTATCCTTTATAAGCTCGAAAATTTTACTTGGTCGCCTATTCATCCGAGTCTTGGTCCCACGGGCCATCCGGATAAAATGGTGGGCTCCGGGTGTATGAGCAATTACGAGACCGATACACTCCTGGCTGCCGAGCAAAAAATAAAAGAATATATCAATTCAAAGGGGCTGCCTATAAGATCAGGCTTGAGCGTATCCATGTGTCCCGTGACCAGCGGCGATACCAATATCACTATCGATACACAGGGATCGATCTTTAAATGTAATGCCATGTTGGGGCACACGGACTTAGCCGTGGGCAACATTTTTCAGGACGATTATAACGCGCGTTACAAGGAATTTATGGACGCTGATAATTGGAAAAAATGTGAGCCGGATTGCCCTTATGCGCCGATATGCAATACCGGTTGTAGACTATTTGCATTCTTTAAAACCAAAGATTTCTCAGCAAAGAGCTGCGAGAAGGAGTATATGGATAAATTTGTACCGCAAGGAATTAAATTGGAGTACCATAAAAGACTGGCGCAAAAAGAAAAGCAAAAGCAGTTGCAAACGACAGGTTGATGAGGCTATTTTTTAAATACCCAAGGAAAATATGGCAGCAGGCGGCCGTGATACTGTGTATCGCGGCCGTTCTGCCCATGATGGCATTGGGAGCCTGGCTCTTATATTCATCACAAAAAGCGATCAAAACGACCGCACTTCGAGATCAGAAGCAGATAGCAATACGCTCTGCTAGTGAAATCAATAGGTTTATAGAACGACCCAAAGATTTGCTTCGTTCAACAGCTTCAATACTAGGCGTGTTGCACGCAGATATTTGGAAGCAAGAGACCGCATTGATCGAGCTGGCATTGAACGAAGAAATATTTTCCCGTATCTCCTTGCTGGATCTGCAGGGTCGTGAGATAGCGACATCCGATCTTGGCTCTGACCCGATAGATTTTTCCAACGATGAGACATTTTTGAATGCCCGCCTTGATAAGATCAGTTTCTCAAAAATTTATTTGTCGGATAAAAAGATCCCTCATATGCACATAGCGGTTCCCGTGAGACGATATGGACAGATCAGTGGCGTGCTGATGGCCGAGATCAACCTGCGAGGGTTTTGGAATATTGTAGATGAGATTCGAATAGGACAGTCTAGTCAGGCGTACGTGGTGTCTGAACAGGGGCTATATGTGGCTCACCCCGATAAGAAGCTAGTCATGCAACGCCAATTTTTGCCAATTAACTCAGTAGGGCGAAGGGCTCTTTTTGGCGAAATGGGGAGTGTAGAGTATAAAGACGAACAAAATAAAACATGGCTCAAGTCGTATGCACCGATCCCGATCACAGGATGGGGTTTCGTTCTTCAGCAGCCAGCCGATGAGGTGTATTCATTTTTACATCTGATGTATGCACAATCTATTGCATTAACAATTGTTACGGTGTTCCTAACAGCTGTGCTTTGCATCTATATGGCGCCTCGATTGGTTGAGCCCATAGAGCTTCTTTCAAAAAAAATGTCACTTGTGGCTAATGGAGACTTGAGCCATCTTATCCCCTCTGAACGAAAAGATGAAATTGGCGTTCTAATCGAATCGTTCAATGAAATGACATCTAGACTAAAAACGGCTAGGGAGTCGGAGCATTTGACGACCATTGGTAAAGCGGCCACAGCGATAACTCATGAGCTAAAAAATTCACTGATCATGGCGGATACGTATATCTCGCTTTTGCCGGATCGCCAAAATGATCCGGAGTTTATGAAGCAGTATGCGCTGATCGTTCCGTCCGAGCTCGAAAATTGGAAGAACATGCTCAATGAAATATCTGAGTTTGCCCAAAAGAAGCCATTGGAAGTGACGCGATTAGAATTGACGGCTTTTCTTTTAGATTTCACAACTTTCGCAAAAGCAAAACTTTCGCTGAATGGCATTGAGCTTATTGTAGAACTACCCCAGTCAATAATAATGATTCAGGCGCATCCTCAAAAGCTAAGGCAGGTATTAACCAATTTGGCGATCAATGCGATGGAGGCCATGCCAGACGGCGGATTACTTTGTTTATCGGTGGATGTGGGCATCAATAAGATCAACATCCGTTTGCGGGACACAGGGCAGGGGATGGCGCCAGAGACACTTCAAAAAATATTCGATCCGTTTTATTCATCGCGCCCCAATAAATTGGGCCTTGGGCTTAGTATTTGCCGAGAAATTGTCGAGAGGCATGGCGGTAAAATGGATGTGGAAAGCGCCGAGGGATCCGGCACGACATTTTCAATTTCTTTACCCATGATCGAAGAATCCAGAATGTCAGGTGTAGCTCATTCGCCGATCCAGATGATAAAATGAACGTGTGGCTAAGGCATCCTATATCATCAGCCCCTGGCAAGACAGGGTTTTTCTTATTTTTTCTCCGCTCATCGCATTATTTTTGGGAATAGCAGGCTCCTACACACCGCTGGCTACCTACCGGTTCTTTCATCACCAAAAACTCGAGTCCTGGATGGATATCATAGCGGGCGTTGCCACCATGGCGCACCTGGTCATCGTTTTTTTTAGAAGCCATGGGGATGTGCGTATATTTCAGCTCTATCCCAAGCGATTCATATGGGCGCCTATCCTGCTTTTTATCGCCATGGCGATATCTTCATGGATGCTGGTCTTTGTGTTTGTATTGGCCGCATGGTGGGATGTGTACCACTCTAGTTTACAGACATTTGGTTTGGGCCGTATTTATGATAGCCGATCAGGCAATCCGCCTGACGAGGGCAGGCGTCTTGATCGTATCTTGAATCTTCTTTTATATGCCGGCCCAATAGTGGCAGGAGTCACGCTGGCCGATCATGTGGTGCATTTCAATCGGTTCGAGCAGGTGGGGTCCGCATTCTTTACCGTGGTACCTGCCTACGCCAAAGCCTATCAGCGCTATCTAACATTTGCGGTGATGATATTGGGGTCGTTTTTTTTAGCCTATTATTTTTATGCTTATCAGCAATTGGCTAAGAAGGGCTATCGTATCTCTCAGCAAAAGATGGCGCTTTTGCTTAGCACAGCCTTTTGCTCGATCACGACCTGGGGCTTTAACTCATTTGGCCAGGCATTCTTTATCATGAATCTCTTTCATGCTGTGCAATATTTTGCGATCGTTTGGTGGGCGGAAAATAAGAATATATCGAGACTTTTTAGGATGCCGGACCATGCGATCGGTAAACGGGCGGCCTTTATCCTGTTTCTAGGTTTGGCGATCGCCTACGGGATATGGGCGCATACGTTCGCACATTTGTCGCATTGGGGCTACAGTTTATTGCTTACGGTATCGATCTTGCATTTTTGGTATGACGGTTTTATTTGGTCGGTGAAAAGGAATCAGATCCCGGACTAAGCATCCAATCGAAAATCACGCAATATCGTTGCGGTCAGAGGATGCGGCCGTTGTCTTTTTTTGACCCAAATATAGGCCGTATCGTGGATAGGGCGCGGCATCCGAATATTGATGATCTTGATCTTCTCGTGGCTGGGAGCTGTTTTGACGGTGTAGGCATTGATAGGGGCTACGCCGTGGCCTGCTAGCACCAGGCGCCGGACGACCTCCACATCTTGGATCTCGGCTACGATCTCGGGGGAAAGATGGTGTTCGGAGAAGAAGTCCCGCACGGCGTGGTAGACCTGGCTATCCGAGGTCGGAAGGATGACCGGGATTCGATCGAGATCCTTTAGTTTCTTTATCTTTTTGACCAAAGCGGGCGCTCCGCAAAAAACGACAGGTACTTTACTAATAAGATGACTTTCGATCCCGCCTCTATCTGCCGTTCGATGAGGCATATCTGTGAGGATAAGATCCAGTGTATGGGAGTTGAGTTCATCTAACATGCGATCCGGATCTTTTTCCTGGATCGAGATGTAGGTGCTAGGGCTTTTTTGGAGTACGAACTGGCATAGCGCATCCGTGTAGGATTTGGGCGTGAAATCGGAGACACCCATCTGGATACGCATCTTTTTTGTCCCAACCTTATCATTCAACGTATCCGCCAACTCCTTGCCTAGGTCAAAGATAGGTGCTGCATAAGAAAGGACCAAGTGTCCATCTTCGGTCAGGTTCATCTTGCGGCCCTCACGGTCAAAAAGCTTTCTCCCTAGATAATTTTCGAACTGTTTCAACTGCGAGCTAAGCGTTGGCTGGCCGAGACGCAGTTTTTCAGCGGCCTTAGAGACAGAGCCTGTCTGCGTGATGATGTAAAAGTAGTACAAATGATGGAAATTAAGGGGAATCATATTATTATAACAGATAGTATATATAGTTATTATCTATTTTACAAATAGTATAGCGGCAGGGCATAATTGACGCAGTATCAAGGAGGCGTTATGGGTAGTGCACAATATCAGGTCAAGACCGTTTTCTTGTTGGTGCTATTAAGTGCCATTTTTCTAGGTTTAGGCTATGCCATCGGCGGCCGGCAGGGTGTGATGATGGCGTTTGTCATGTCCATGGTCATGAATGTGGGCGCCTATTGGTTCTCGGATAAGATGGTGCTGGCTGCGCACCAGGCCAAGGAAATACCGAAAGACCATGCAGTTTATGGGGTCGTGGAGGATCTTTGTCAGAGGGCCCAGATACCAATGCCCAAAGTCTATTGGATCCCTCAAATGGCTCCCAATGCCTTTGCGACAGGCCGTGACCCGCAACACGCTGCTGTAGCGGTGACAGAGGGGCTTTTGCGTCTTCTGGAACCTCGGGAGTTGCGAGGAGTTTTGGCACATGAATTGGGTCATGTCAAAAATAGGGATATCCTCATCTCGACGGTGGTAGCGACCCTGGCCTCAGCGATCATGTATATCGCGCATATGTTGCAATGGGGCATGATGGCGAGAGGTCATCGGGATGATGAAAGGGGTGGTGTGAACCCGATCGTGATGCTGGCGGTTGTGATCTTGGCGCCCATCGCAACGTCTTTGGTGCAGTTTGCCGTTTCGCGTTCACGTGAGTATTTAGCGGATGAGACAGGAGCAGATATTGCTGGAGACCCAGAGGGTCTTGCGGCAGCATTGGAGAAGATCTCAAATCCACAGATGATGAAGACATTTCAACAGCAGACCCTCAATCCGGATATGCAGCCGGCTCTGAGCCATCTATATATCGTGAACCACTTTTCAACGAAGTCGGCACTTAGTCTTTTTTCAACTCACCCACCAGCAGAAGAGCGGATCAAAAGACTCCGCGGAATGAGGAGATAGTGGAAGCGCTTTGGCCATGGATAGGATTCAATGTTTTTGTACTGGCGATGCTAGCACTCGATCTGGGTGTGTTCCACCGCAAGGCCCATGAGGTTCACTTTAAAGAGGCCGTATTGTGGAGCGCGGTGTGGATCCTCCTGGCGGGTATTTTCAACCTGGGTATCTATTATTGGAAAGGTGAGCAGGTTGCGCTGCAGTTCCTGACCGGGTATGTCATCGAGAAATCGCTGAGCGTCGACAATATCTT
>CAYODQ010000033.1:0-23809 GCA_964402785.1 uncultured Planctomycetia bacterium | reverse complement strand
AATTTTGTGCCCGTAGCTCAACTGGATAGAGTATCTGACTACGGATCAGAGGGTTGCAGGTTCAACTCCTGCCGGGCACACTTTACTCGCTGTTCGATCTGCCTTAGAATACAAGCCTATGACGAAATTCATTTACCTTGGAATCGGCAGCGTTTTGGGCGGATTTGCCCGATATTTCATGTCTGATTCCATTCACAAAGCTCTCGGGGCATCCTACCCGTACAGCACTCTTATCGTAAACCTTTTGGGTTGTTTGATCATTGGTTTTGCAAGCAGCTTATCCGAAGAAAAGTTGTTTTTCGGTGCCAATGGGAATATTCTTTTGATCGTTGGATTTTGTGGCGCTTTCACCACATTTTCAACTTTCATGCTGGAAACAGATAATCTGATCAAATACGGCCAATTTTTCCGCGCACTAAGCTATGTGGTGATCAGCTGTGTGGCGGGATTTGTGGCCTTCCGGCTTGGGGCCTTCCTGGCTAAACTCGTCTAAACTTATTCAAAACTTCGCGAGAGGCGGGATCCGTATCGTAGATCACCGATGCCAATATATTGGTCAGATCTGTGTCAGCGATGCTGGGCTCACGTCGGATCTTTTTGTCTAGAGCATTGTAATAATCGTTGGCGGATCCCTCAACCGGCACTCCATTGGTATGCAAGATCAGCATTGATACGCGGACCCTTTCCAATCGCTCAGGTATAGATTTCTCAAGCCACTCCATACCGCTGACGGGCTTCTCATAATTCTCAGCAGCCCGAACCGATGAAGTCACCAATAAACCAATGCACAGCCAAAAAATCGCCGATTTAAATCTCAAGCAGATCTCCTATTTAGAAGCACAGCTTATTTTACCGCAATCGTCTTACTTTTGGATGCCGAATGTCCTGTCTTGTCGCGGGCAAAACCGTAGATCCGATAGATCCCCGGTGTAGATGGTGCCACGATTGATACTTTAGCACCTTCCCCCTTGACCTCGATCTCGACCGGCGTATTCACATAATATTGAAGCACATCCTGCGTCGATGTGCTGGCCTTGAAGGCATACTCTAGATCCGCGCCCTCTGGGTCTTGAGCAACGATCTCGGCTTCAAATTCTGCGCCCGGCGCTACGGTCGCCGGAATACTAAAGGATATGATCTTTGGCGCGTGATCTTTGCCATCCCCTCCGCCGTATTGTTTTTGAATAACAACGAAAGGCTCCTTCTTAAGCAAATGATCGTTCAGATTCCACATGGTCAGCGACTCCTGAGTCGTCTCCCCGACATGAAACACAAAACCGCCTATATTCTTTCCTTTTCTCTCGCGGATCAAAGACCAATGGTTTTTGTATTGCTGTGCCTTGGTGATATCATCTTGTTCCAGCATCTTACCGTTGGCATCCTTCGGCAGATCCCAGGGGCCAAGCGGGCCAAACTCTGTCACCACATAAGGCTTTCCAAAATCAAGACTTTGCCAGCCCGACTGAGAGCCGATCACGCTGCCGTAAATATTCATGCCAATAATATCCAAATTGGGAATATATTTTTTAAGATAAGGCAGATCCAGGCTGTTGACCGAAGCATAGAGCACGGGGTGATGGGGATCGATCTTTTTTACCTTGGCGATCAGCTGATTTATGAATCGACACAGCGCTTCTCGCTCCGCAGGATCCTTCGTAAAAAAAATACATTCATTTCCGATATTCCAGGCAAGAATGGCTGGGTGATTCTTAAATTTTCGGACATAATCCAGCGTTTCCTTTTCTTTTTGCTTCATGCAGGGATGATCATTCAGATAACTGTATGTTCCCTTTTCGTCAGCGTAATTGATCCAGATACCCGCTGAGACCAAAAGGCCCTGTTTTGCCGCCTCATCCAAGTATTTCTGCGTACCTTGATCTGTTCCCCAAGTGCGAACCGCGTTGGCACCCAATTCCTTGGCCAGCACCAAATAATTCTCACCCTTTTTGCCGAATGCTTCACCAAGGCCCACACCCTTGATATAAAAGGGCGAGCCATTCACCCAAAGTTCATGACCGGAAACGCTGGACTTGATCTCAACTTGATTGCCTTTATAAGTGTCTAGAGAACATCCGCTTGAGGACAAAAGAAAGATCGCTGTGAGGCTCCAAATGAAATATCGATTCATCATCGCTATAATACCTCGTATCGGGCCTTAAGTCGTAAAAAAGGTTTTTCAAGCCACTCGTAAGAAGCGACCGAGAAAACCACTGTTAGCAACAAAGCGGATATATATAAAGAAATCTGAAATGCCGCACCTTGGAAATGAAGTTTGCAAATATTGAGGGCCAATAAGATCGCAAATTGGTGCAGCATATACGTCGAATACGAAATTTTACCCAGATAGCTGATCACCGGATGATCTGTCACCACATGAGGCCTCCGGCATGTGTTCATCAGCACGATCAAAAGCAACAGCCCCAAGATAACGCCGTACAACTTCACATGGACATGCCAACCCAAAAAAACAGCCAATCCCACCCATCCAACTACCTGTGTAGCGGGATGATACAAAATATTCAAGGCCCTCTTATTTTCATGAAAAAGAAAATAAGCTCCCATCGATCCCAATACCAATTTTTCAATTTCAAATTGATGGATGATATCCCCGATCTTAGCCCAAAGAACAGACTCTGCGGAGAAATGTCCCACAATAATATTTAAAACCGATTTTCCTATCAGAATTGATAGAAACACCCATAATAGATCGCGGCGGAATAACTTCACTAAAACTGGCCATACCAGATAAAATTGCTCTTCCACTCCTATCGACCATAGCTGATTGGCAGCCAGGATCTCAGGAAAGAGGACAACGCATACATTTGGCAGAATAAGTGCATAAAGCAGGATTTTGATCGAAAATGATTCATAGATATTCTGATCCCATCCGATGGCGTGATAAAAATTAGGCAGTACAAAAAATGCCGCAAAAAGCACAGCGAAATATAAAGGCCAAATTCGCAGCACCCGCCTCATATAGAAACTTCCTATCCGAACCGAGTGATTGTTTTTTTGCTCTTGCAGCAGCAAATAGGTGATCAAAAAACCGCTAAGAACAAAAAAAAGAGAGACACCGATACTACCCAGATTATCGACCCAAGCCAGCCTAAAAATATGCGGATGGCCAAAGAACATTTTAGACTGTTCGATATGGTGGACGACCACAAAAAGAGATGCCCAAAATCTTATACCATTTAGAGCGGGAAACGAGACCTTACTGGCGGGCATGAACAAGCACCGATCGAAATCGGATGATCGACTCCAGAAAAAAACAATAAGTGAGCGGATAATACAACCAGAAACGCAAACTCACAATGTCCTGTCGGCAGCAAAGCGCTTTTTTAAAAAATAGCCGAGCCCGCTTTGTCCGGCCTTTGAGCGTCATGCGTCGTCCGATCTCGTAATAAAGCGCATGCCACCGTTGATTGATGATCTTATCTCCCAGGATCTCCGCTAATTCCGGCTGAAGCGCTAGATTCTTACGATAAACTCTCAGCATCTGGAATGCGTTGCTGGGGAGAAACGATGCATTCGCACTATGGCGCCGGATACGGCAAAGCTGCTGATCGATGTAATCAAAAGAAAAATACCGTGACGCCCGCATCCAAAAATCCAGATCCTCCGCTAAGCGAAAACGTTCGTCAAAATTTCCCGCTTTCTCCAAAACACCGCGCTTGATAGCCGCGGTGTCGATCGGGATAAAATTCCCCTGCCTGAAAAGGTGTTCAGTTATGACTCCAGACATGGGCGCGCGCTCATATTTGGGATCGAACCAATCGCCCAACGATTGAGCGCTATCTGACTGAAAAAGCTCCGCATTGGTGTACACTGCCTCCGAGGACGGGTTGCTCTGAAAATGTCCGACGACCGTCGAGAGATACTCCTCATGCCAAACATCATCTGAATCCAAAAACGTTATGATGTCGCCGGCGCATCGCGACAAACCGACATTGCGCGCAA
Source organism: uncultured Planctomycetia bacterium (assembly GCA_964402785.1). GTDB lineage: Bacteria > Omnitrophota > Gorgyraeia > 2-02-FULL-51-18 > 2-02-FULL-51-18 > CAYODQ01. Next base: position 19,849 of record CAYODQ010000033.1, on the reverse strand, counting down.
AGGACAGCCCTTTTCTTTCCAGAAAATACGGCCGTATCCTCTTTTCATCCTTTGCTTGCCAATATCGGATCACTTCGTGGCTATGATCTGTCGAGCCATTATCCACAACAACAAGCTCAAAATTGGGATAGGTTTGTTTTAAGACACTCGATATGGACTCACCGATAAAGCGGCCGAAATTATAATTCGGCATGATGATACTGACGAGAGGGCCTTGCATCATGCGACTCCCGTCAAAAGCCAGCGTTTCTTTCGTACACGATTTCTCTGGCTTTTACCCCAATAAAAGCGCGGAAGCTTAAGCTTGTTGGTTTCGGGCGTAATAATGCCTGACTCCACCGTAGCTACGAACGAAAAGTATTTTGAGACGATGGCTATATCTTGCTCATAATAATTGCCGTGTGGAAAGGCATAAGAGATAGGCTCTTCGCCCGTACACGACCGTATTTTCTGGATCGACAGCATAAGATCCGCTTCAAACTGAGCCGTGGATACATTGCTTCTCTTTAAATGCACATGCCCATGACAGGCGATCTCATGCCCATTTTTATGCGCTTCTTTTATCTCTTCCTCTGAGGGATAAAGACTACGCGCCCGCGCTTCTTCCTTATCGGATGAGCTAAACTTCCTAGCCTCCTGCATGATCATCTCCGCTCTTTCTTGAGGGAGTTCTTCGACCAAATAGTAAGCCAGCGACTCACCTCTCAACCGAGCTTTCTCCATGTGCTTGGGGATCAATTGATGACACAAAGAAGAAAGTTTTTCATAACCTTCGTCATCTCGGATCAATTCAAAAACAAAATGCTGCCATATCAACTTGGATGATTGCGTCATGGCAGTGGATTGAAAAAAAACGCCTCTAACGCCTTCGGATTCCATCACTGGTCTCGCATGCGCATATTGGTCTTTATACCCATCATCAAATGTGAGAATAACGTTCGGTTTGTCGGGATCCAAACGACCGTCTCGGTGCCAATCCTTGAATGTTATGAATCGAAAACCAAATTTTTTGAGAGCCTGAATATCTTCGCGAAGCTCTTGAGGCGAGATGACAGGAAGGCCCAACTGCTCCAAATATTGGAATTCCGGAGAGTCGTCGACGCGGTGATAACACAAGCATATGGCGTTGCCCTTCAATCGGTTGAGCCAGATCTTATCCAAAAAAGGGGTCGCAAAAAGCACGTCGGCGCTTCTTTTTAATGAGCGCGAAAAAAAGCTATTCTGTTGTTTCAAACAAAGCCCTTCCGTGTGATGGTGATCTAATAAGTGGGATAATTAAGGTAGGCAAAGAGTAACATCCAAATTACGCGCTTTCAATGCCGGGATGAATTTTTTTGGGCCTAAATTGAATATTTCTATGCGGAAGAAAAGAAAGCTTGCTCTAACCAACTATGAGCAAGCTCTTTTAAGCAATAACAAACTTTCGAAGTTGAGCCCTTAAGCCTCAAATGGCGAAATAGGTTCTCGTCCTTCTTGAATATTCTCGGTGATATCTGGAGAGATATCATTTTGAGGCAGTGCCGTTGGCCCCTCAGCGCTTGAAAGAAGGACTTTTTCTTCCTGGCATGGCTTCAGCACAAACTCACTGTCGAAAACCTTCACAAGAATATCCACTTTCGAATCACACGCATTTTTTATGATGAGCAGATCCTTCATATCCATGTAGTTAAAATGCACGAAATTTCCATCTCCCAAGCTAACCTCGGTCAGACCCGAATTGATGGTAAAAGCCTTGCCGCCAAATGCATAAGCCATGAGAATACCGTCTAGATTGATATCGACAATGACCTCATTTTGAGCGGGATCCAAAGCTTTATTTTCAGCCGCATCCGAAGGCAGATCCTCCTCTTTGTGCTGCGCGATAAAAAGCTTCTTCTCTTCACAGGGGGCCACGGTAAATTCATTGCCAAAAAAGTTGATCGTCACCGGTTTCTTGGAATCACATTCATTCTTAAATTTAATCTGGTTGAGAGCCTTGTCATACACGAATATGACCTTATTCCCCAAACCATCATCCGCGATGATGGGAGCATCATCTTGCACAGGACGGGTTTGATCGGTTGGAAAATAGATGGTGAGATCGCTATTGTCGTTGTAATTGACATTAATAGGCGTCACCTCCGCGTGTGCGGATACTGTAAAAAATAAACCGATCATTCCCAGCAGCAATCTATTCATGACCCAGCTCCTTTTATTAATATTATCCATGCGCTTTCCGCACAACTCTACGTTTGACTGATTTTATATGCCTCGAAGAAACACGCCCGGTGATCTTAGCTTCCATATGATTGCCGGTTTCAAATAAAAGACGGATCAGTTTACGGCCTGCTGTACGTCCAAAATGTAAACTATTCTTGAATGATGTATCACTCGCCATTCCCTGAAAAAAGGCTGCGAATGCGCGATGCTTCTTGTTGGATTCATAGCAAGCATTACCCAACCGATAATACGTGTCCGACAAGGTTGTTTTTAAAAAACCTTTGAGATGCTTTTTTTCGATCGTAGGGCCAAAATGCTGCCAAGTCATCTTGAGCAGCACCAGCTGCTCAGTGTACAAAGCCACGAGATTGTTCGAAAAATTGCCATCATGCGCGCGTTTGAACACAAGCGTATCCGATTGCACCACATAGTCCGCCTCATGAGCACATCTCAAAAAATAGTCATAATCTTGCGTATACAAATAGCGCGGGTCAAAACCGCCAACCTTATCAATAACCGCTTTTTTGATCATGACTGTGGAGGGCGTGCCTACAAAATGCTCTTTGATCAGTAAGCCAAACGCATTGTCGATGACACGATCAAATGAGATCTGCTTAAAGATCTCGAGATGAGGAAAATGCCGATACAGATGCGCACCCGCAACTCGGCGAGTAATATAATCGCAACAAATAACCCCCACCTTAGGGTGCTTCATAGCCACTTCGGCTTGCTTGGCTAATTTGTGTTTGAACCAAAAGTCATCCTGGTCCAGAAATGCGACATAATCCCCTGTCACAAGCTCCAAACCTGCGTTTCTAGCTGCCGATATGCCTGAATTAGAAATACGTTTAGTGACGATTTTATCTCCGTAACTTTTTAATATCTTGGGAGAGCTGTCCATCGAACCATCATCGATCACGATGATCTGGTGAGCTGGATAAGTTTGGCAAAGGATGCTATCGATAGCCGTGCGCACATAATCTTCCCCGTTGTAAACCGGGATGATGACGCTGATCTTAGGTTTATGCTGCATGCTCATTTTTTTTCCCAATGTAAACTGGTACACGACGCTTTTTAAAGAACGTTTTCATCACATCCAGAGAATCGTGCAGGTCTTGTACGTTCATACCGCTCGATAAAGGCAAGCTGACAGTGCGATCGGATATCCACTCGGCGTTGGGGAATTGACCGCGCTTATAGCCAAATCGACGCTGGTAATAAGGATGTAAATGCAGGGCGATATAATGAACACCTACGCCTATCTTATGATTTGTCATATGGTTCAAAAAATCATCTCTACTGACACCCAGTTTGTCGATATCGATACAAGCTGTATATAAATGATAAGCATGCTTGGTATTGTGCTCAGGAGGTGCCGGTAAAAATACATCATGATCCTTAAGCGCTTCGTCGTACGTTTTCCAGATCATCTCACGGTGTTTCCATGTTTTTTCAATACGCTTCATTTGATGGATACCCAAAGCCGCTTGTATATCCATCATGTTGTATTTGTAACCCGCTTCCTCTATCTGATAATGTTTGAACCCTTCATCTCCAAATCGCTTCCAAGCATCCTTGGTCATCCCATGCAAACTCATCATCCTGACCTTTTTGGCATACTCTTCGTTATTGGTCAACACCATCCCGCCTTCGCCAGTGGCAACATTTTTGGTGACATAAAAACTAAAACACCCCAAGTCTCCCATCACACCTGCTTTTTCACCGTGGTATTCGGTCTCGATCGCATGCGCACAGTCTTCGATGATCTTAAGATGATATTTTTTGGCCAAGGCGCGAAGCTCATCCATGGGGCAGGCGCGGCCTGCAAAGTGAACGGGAATAATCGCCTTTGTTTTGGGCGTGATCTTCCTCTCCACGTCATGAATACACATATTGAGCGTATCTTTTTCACAATCCACGAATACCGGCTTTCCACCTGCGTGGATCACACAATTGGCTGTCGCAGCAAATGTCATTACGGGAACGATCACTTCATCTCCGGGCTGTATCCCAATAGCGATGAGTGATAAATGGAGAGCGCTTGTGCAAGAGTTCACGGCTAGCGCATACTTTGCGCCTTTGTAATCACGAAAAATATCTTCAAATTTTGATACTTTAGGACCTGTGGATAGCCATCCCGACTTGAGCGTATCGATGACTTCGTCTATTTCGGTTTGCTCGATCTTCGGTGCACCAAACTTCAAGAATTCTTCACGCATGCTTTTACTATCTCCTTAAAAAATATCCATCCTGAGAAAGTATACGCTATGCATATATTAAATAAAAGGGTTGACATAAATAATCATAAATATTTATTAATATCAAAATACATCTATATTTATGTATTATTATCAATTTATGACAATTAGTAGAATAAAAATCTAGATTTGGCGAGATTTGGAGAATAAAGCCCAGACGGAAAAACCAACGGCGGTCCACACAAGTTGTCTAAATCGCTTGAGCAGGCTGATCGCAACCCCCAAAACAGGCGCATAACCCATCTGCTGCACAAAAAATGCCATACCACCCTCTTGCGTACCCAAATTCATAGGTATGAAAAAAGTTCCTACTCTCACGAGCTGCGTCAGAGCCTCGAGCATGATCCCTTCCCAGATAGAAACAGGCAGTCCAACGATCCGGCAAAAAAGGTACGTCTCAACCCCGCCGGCTATCCATCCCATCCAATTCAAGAACACGGCCGTCCAAAAACGCACTCCGTGTTTTTTATAGAACTCCTGGATATCCGTGTTGTATTTTTGAAAACTTCCATGTTGCTGCGCCCATAAAAAACCCAAGAAAACCGCAGAAACGATCAGGAGCGTACATGACAACCTCACTCGAGACGGGAAAGGCAGTGACATGGCTGCATACGAAAGGAAAAATCCGGTGAGCATAAAAAATGCTTCAGATACAAGCGTAGAGGTCCTGGCGATCACGATGGCTGAGACAGCTTGCTGCGGTCTAAGAGTGAGGTGCTTCACCAACATATGTACTTTGAGCGGCTCACCCCCCACATCCATAAATGGCGTTACATTATTTAGAGCTTCGCCAGCGAGCCGGATCAAAAAAAGCCGAAAGGTGGAGAGCTTACTTGAAACCTCTGGAACAAACACCTTTTTTAAGGCTGCCACATCCCACAATGTCATAAGCGGATAAAACAAAAATACGATGAGGGACAATGGGCCGGTGCGAGAAAGGATGACCATGACTTCTTTTAGGCCGAAGGAGCAAAGAATATAGATAAGAATAAAACTTCCGGCACAAAATGCCAGAAGTCCAAGGCAAGACCGAAGCTTTTTGGACAACGCTTAGCCTATCTCCAGACCTTCTCCAGATCTCTGCGGCTTTCAGGTTCGCTGGAGTAAGCGTTATTGATCAAGATCTTATGCACGAACTCTGTTTCAAGAGACGGATCTTCGGTTATAGAACGATCCACGGACTTGATATAGTAGTTGTAGGATTTCATCAAAAACACATCGCGTCGGCTCAAATTGCCCATAACGGACAGGACGTATATTTCTTTTTCCGCGGCGGTCATACTTTTCCAATCAAGGCCTGTTTTAGCAGTCCTGGTCCTTGCCTTATCAGATACAGGCTGTTTAAGGATTGCCATGGTTCCCTGATCCGGCTCTTGTCCGGAACCCGGGAAATAGCGCCTCACCTCGGCCTCGGGAGGCGCGATCGTGATCGGAGCTTCTTGGATCTTTTCTTTCGGCAACTGCTCGATCGTCTGGGCGGCTTCTCGCGCAGGCAACGTAGAAACTGAAATAGGTGTGATTTTCTCCGGCAATATCGCCGTTTGCGCGATCTGCCTAACAGGAACATCTCTTTTGACGATAGGATCAACTTTGACCGGCAGCACTCCCTCTTGAGGAGGGATCCGTTCAGTCTGAACTTGAGGACGAAGGAATTTTGCCAACTTTGCGGAATAAGCCAAGAAATAACCTTTGCGAGTCTCAGGCTTGGCATCGGATCTAAATGCCACGGACACAGGCTCCACTTTTGCGGACTTCGCGGGAGCTTTGGACTTCGCGGCACTTTTCTGCAAACGAGGCTTGGTCCGTTTAATCTCTTGCTCCAAAAAAGTGATCTTGTTGTTGATGATCGTTAATTTATTGCGAAAGATATGGGGTGATGTTAACCGCTCGGAACTGTTGAGCATTTGCTCACGTTCATTCATAAATCGGTTCAAAAGAGACTCGTTGGCTGAAAGAGCTCTCTCGATATCATTCACATGCGCTGCTTGATTTAATTTGCGCGAGGCCCAGGCATTATCAGAAACGAGAAAAAATACAAAAGAAAGGGTTGGTGTTAGAGCTAAAATGAGGGCTTTTTTCGTCCCAAAACGCATGACCGTATTCTAACTCCCCTCGCAGGATGGGGTCAACCGAAAGATTTAGGCCTCCAGGCGCAGCGCTTCTAGGATGCGGCGGGCCTCAGGCTCGGTTTCGTAGAGAATCGTGGCTAAGGCAACCACGCTGTCATAGGCCGGTAGCTCCGGTTTATCGGTGAATAGCTCGTCCACCGCATAAACATAGGCATAATTGGTCTTTTTCATGGGTACTCCCTGTTTTTTAAGAGCCTCCATGGCTTCGGCAACGTATTTCATTTTGTCATCGTGGATCATCCGAACCCAGTCAGCCCCCAAGATCTTACCCTGATGTTCTTTGCGCTGAGCAGCAATATGCGGAACAACTGCAGCGGATGGGTTTTGACGCCACCGATCGATAGCCTCCCTCGCCTTGACGTCCTCCTGGTAAACGATGGTTGCCAAGATCTCTGCACCATCATCGGCCGACACGTCCGGATGCATCAAAAAATACTCATCCATCAAAAAAGCATAATGATAAGCCGGATGCAAAAGCGGGATCTCGTACTTCCTAAGGACATCCATTGCTTTGAGCGTATACTCGTTTCTCCAGGTCGATACTTGATACAACCAGTCTTTGCCCATCATCTTGCCGGCGCTGGGGTTTCCCGACGAAAGCTGCCGTTTTTTATCTTCTAGGCGCATACGCACTCGTTTGGCTTCGCCAAATTCGCGGGTGCTGACCAGAAATTTATCATACATCTCATCTATGATGCGGATCGCTTCGTCCACATATCCCAGCTCTTCCAGCGTATCCACCAGTTTGAAGCCGCTGATCACACGAGCTGGAGAAGGAGTTCGATAGGCTTCCCTAAAAAACGAGGCGGCTTTTATTTTGTCGCCCTCAAGCAAATAACTATTACCCTTTTCTAAATAATACCAAGCATAACTCTTGTCCGTGGGCTTGGGCTCATCGGGTAATTTTTTGGGTGGGCGCTCAAGCTCGGTCAATAAGGTCGTATTGGGATCTATGGGTTTGGGACTATCCCATCGCAGCGTGTGGCCACCACTTTCCGCCCAGGATGAACCTATAAAGGAAATAAAGAGAAACAGGCTCAGGATAGAAAGCGCCCGGATCCTGAAATACCTTCCCACGTTAATTTTTGGGTTTGGTGGGAAGCAGCACAATGAAAGTAGTGCCTTTGCCAACCTGGCTTTCGACATGGATGACTCCGTCATGTTTTTTGACAATGTCATTCGTAATACTGAGCCCCAAACCCGTGCCTTCTGCCGCACCTTTGGTGGTAAAAAAAGGTTGGAACATTTTTGCTTTCACGTCATCCGGGATCCCGCATCCCGTGTCTGAGATCTTGACCGCCACAAATTCACCGGATGGCTCCGTGCGTATCGTGATCGTTCCCGCATCAGGGATCGCTTGAGAGGCGTTGACCAGCAGGTTCAGGAAAACCTGACTAAGCTGCTGAGAGTTGCATGTAACCATGGGGATCATGCCGTATTCTTTTTTGAGTTGAACCTTGTTCTTGATATTGTTCCAAACGATATTCACGACGCTATCGACGATATTGTTGAGATTCTCCGAGCTCATATTCCCTTTGTCGCTTCGTGAGAACGTGCGGATATCGGATACGATCTTGGACATGCTATCCGTGCAGCGTTTACCATTTTGAATAAAATCCGTCATATCGCTCAGCAACTTTTTAGCGTCATCGAGTTGAGATGCGCCCTGATGAAGGTATTGGGTCAATTTTTTGGATTGATCATCGAGAAGAGCAAAAGCAAGTTTGGCGGCAGCTAAAGGATTGTTGATCTCATGCACGATACCGGCTGTCAGAAGCCCGATGGTGGCTAATTTATCAGATTGCATCAGCTGTGTCTGAGAGCGCATGAGATCCTCATAGATCCGGCGCATATCTTCCATGGCCAGCTTCAAAAGCGCTTCATTGGCTTCCAACTCAATGCCGCTAGAGTCCAGCTTGCCCTTGGCTTCAGCGAGCTGTGCTTCAAGCTCCTGGATCTTATCCTGCATTTTTTTGATCGAGTCCGGCATACCCCATAGCGTAGAATTCCTCACCCTACAAGTCAACCCCCTTCATTCACTAAGAATCCATCCCAAAATCAAATAGGCTTGCAGGAAAACCACTAATTGAAGGCTGGATTCTTGGGGAGTGGGCATGTATAATGCCCCACTATGTTAAACATTCTCAGAAAAGAAAAAATTCGTAAAGGCGTGTTTTGGTTCATCGCGGTGGCTGTTATTGCCACATTTGTGGTTTCGGGTATTATCGTCACCAAAGGTGACAAAGACACGAGTGCCGCCCTCGCCCAGCTGGATAAGCGCAATATTTCTGTACGTGATTATTTGGATAGCTATCGTGCTGTCCAACATCAGATCGATCTTTTTTACGGTGGTCAAAATATCGACCGCTCTCGTATCAACATCAAGGGCGAAGCTTGGGATCGCTTACTACTTTTGGATCACGCCAAAAAACAAAACATTCGTGTGTCGGACAAAGAGATCGTGGATTGGATCACCACCCAGCCGGCATTCAAGAACAAAGATAAATTCGATACCAATTTCTACAAAATGTACATCGAGCGCGGCTTGCGCAGCACCCCTCGCCAATTCGAAGAAGAGATCCGCCAAATGCTCATCATCCGAAAGGTAAACGACAAGCTTAGAGAGGGTCTCAATCTCACGGATGACACTATAAAAGATCTTTATATGGAACAAAAAACCGAGCGGGATATCTTGATGGCGACTCTCCCAAAATCGGCTTTTACTTCTCAGGTCACGACCACTGATAAGGACATTGAGCAGCTGTTCGAACTGATGAAAGACAAGCTCACCGCTCCGGAAAAGATCAAGCTAAAATATATTTTCGTACCTAAAGATAAAGCTGATTCACTCAAACAGGCGCTCCAAGATAGCGCATCTTCGGTTGATGATCTGTCGAAGAAATTTGGTCTCGAGATCAAGGAAACTGCTTTTTTTGAACGCAACAAACCTGTCGACGAGTTTAAAACGGCAGCAGCGGTCATCAACACAGCCTTCGCGAGTGAAGTCGGAGCCAATACGGCGTGGCAAGCTACCGATGGCGGCTCTTATCGTATTCAAGTCGCTGAAAAGCAGCCTGAGCACCTGATGACGCTTGAAGAAGGACGCGATGAGCTTAAGCGCATCTTCTCGGAGCAAAAAGCAGTGGAGCTGGGAATCAAAAAATTTAGCGATTTGAAAGCCAAGATGACCAATCCCGACGATTTTGAAAAAATTCTCAAGGAAGAAAAGATCGAAACGACTCCTGTCGAGAAATACAAAAAAGGGATGTACCCATCTGGCATTTGGCCTTCTGACAACCTTGAGAAGAATGCTCTCAAGCTCAAGCTGGGTGAAATAAGCGCTCCCTTCGAAGTGCCCTCAGGAGCCATGATGGTCAAAGTCACCAAGCTTCATGGTTTTGATGAAAAGAAATTTGCCGAAGAAAAAGATAAATTCAAAGAAGATGTGAGCGATCAAAAGGGCCGCGAAGAAATGGAAAAATTGTTGGAAAAACTTCGCGATAAGCTTTCGCTTAATCTAGAACTTCTAAAAGATATTTTCCCCGCCGACTCCGCGTCTGAGAAATAAAGATTTTAGGATTTTTTACCGAGAATGATGTTCAGTTCTTTCATGAACTGATTGATGTCTTTGAATTGACGATACACCGAAGCAAATCGGACATAAGCTACTTCGTCCAATTTATGAAGATGCTCCATGACGAGCTCGCCCACTGACTGAGCCTTGACTTCCTTATCAAATGATTTCTGAAGATCCTTCTCCACCTTATCGACGGTGGCTTCTATCTTCTCCATACTCACAGGGCGTTTTTCGCAGGCTTTCAAAATACCAGAGAGGACTTTATTGCGATCGAACGCTTCTCGGCGGCCGTCTTTTTTGATCACCATAAGAGGCACTTCTTCGACGTACTCGTAAGTAGTAAAACGCTTCTTGCAATTGATACATTCACGGCGGCGGCGAACACTTTTGCCCTCATTTGAAGATCGTGAATCGATCACCTTATCTTCGTCAAATGAGCAAAAGGGGCATTTCATTTTAGTTGATCGCCACTTTGCTGGCTTTGGAATCTATCCTCTTGATCTCTTCGGAATACAGAGGGAACTTTGCGGTCAACGACGCGACTTTCGTCTTCACTGATTCCGTCACCAAAGCATCTCCCTTGGAGGTCAAGACCTCATTGATAAAAGATGCGATCTGGCGCATTTCTTCTTCTTTCATACCCCGCGTGGTCACCGCAGGTGTGCCGAGACGCACACCACCCGCTTTGAAGGGGCTCTGTGTATCAAATGGGATGCCATTCTTATTGGCTGTGATCCTCGCATGATCCAACCACTCGGCGCAATCCTTGCCGGTCAGACCTTTTTGATTCACATCCACCAGCATCAAATGGTTGTCCGTGCCGCCCGAGACCAACCTCCAGCCTTTTTTGGTGAGCTCATCTGCAAGTGCTTTGGCGTTTTTCACGATCTGAGACTGGTATGTTTTAAAACTAGGCTCCAAAGCTTCTTTGAGCGCCACCGCTTTCCCGGCGATCACATGCATGAGCGGGCCGCCTTGAAGAGCGGGAAACACTTCAGCATCGATCTTTTTGGCGTATTCGGCCTTACAAAAGATCAGACCACCACGCGGTCCTCGCAATGTTTTATGCGTCGTCGTCGTGACAAAATCGGCATAAGGCACGGGATTGGGATGCAGCCCAGCCGCGATCAAACCTGCGATATGCGCCATATCCACGAAAAAAATAGCGCCGACTTTATCTGCAATCTTGCGAAAACGCTCAAAATCAATGACCCGTGGATAAGCAGAGGCGCCCGCCAGTATCATTTTAGGCTTATGCTCGAGTGCTAACTTCTCCACTTCATCATAATCAATGCGCTCATCTTTGGCATTGACGCCATAAGGTACGATCTTAAAAAATTTGCCCGAAAAGTTCATGGGGTGACCGTGTGTCAAATGTCCGCCGTGCGCAAGATTCATCGCCAGCACGGTATCTCCCGGCTGAAGCATAGAAAAATAAACGGCCGCATTGGCCTGTGAGCCGGAGTGCGGCTGGACATTCACATGCTCAGCGCCGAATAGCTCTTTGGCACGCTCTTGAGCCAATTTCTCAACAATGTCCACATATTCACATCCGCCGTACCATCTTTTCTCTGGATAGCCTTCAGCATACTTATTGGTGAGCACCGAACCCACTGCCTCCATCACAGCAAGGCTTGTAAAATTCTCGCTCGCGATCAGCTCGATATTGTCGTTTTGGCGATGCGTTTCTTTAGAGATGGCGTCGTAGACTTGAGGATCTACCTTCGATAGAAAGCTCATTTTCCGCCCGCAGCCTTTCTCCGCTGCTGCGGGACGGATCCGCCACGTTTTTTGGCGGATACACAGGTCTTATTTTCAATGGCGCGTATCAGTTTAACGCGGCGCTCGTGACGACCGCCCTCAAAACCTGCATCCAACCAACTGCGCACGATAAGCTCGGGATCATCAAATAAATGCTCTGAGCCTAAAACTAGAATATTGGCGTTGTTGTGCTGACGAGAGAGAGCTGCGACATCTTTATCGAAACAGATGGCTGCGCGCACATCCGGTAATTTATTGGCGACCATTGCCATTCCATTGCCGCTCTTACAGATCAAGATGCCGGCATCGGCTTTTTTGTCGGACACGGCCTTGGCAACTTTATAAGCATAGGTCGGATAATCACAAGGCTCCGATGAATTGGTCCCAAAATCGATCGTTTGATAACCCTGTGAATTTAAATATTTATTCAGATGGCCCTTGAGCGTGTACCCACCATGGTCTGCGCCGATTGCGATCTTCATACGGTCTCCTTATTTTTGTACGCCCAATTCTTTTGAAATTTGATCAATACAATCCTTGATGACTTGATAAACATTGCTATAAAACCCATCCGACATACGAATAGGATCTGGAATATCGATGCCCGCCCCCCGGGTAAATTTACTTGGCATATATTCTGTGAGTAAATGTGTTTTTTCGCTCGCCTCGGGCCAATTTCCCAGTATCACGTCACGATGAGACTGCTCCATCACAAAGATCTTATCAGCTGCACGCACCATCTGCGCCGATACACGGCGGCTTGAATGGGCGGACATGTCGATACCTTCGGCCTTCAAAAGCTTCAACGTCTCTGCTGAGGCTGGATACCCATCGATCGCGCCCACACCTGCCGAACCCACCAGAAACTGATCCGCCTGATCTTTGATCAAATGTCTGAAATAGCCCTCCGCCATCACTGAACGGCAACTATTTCCCAGACAAACGAACAGGATGTTTTTCTTCAAAGCTCAACTTTCTTGGACAACACCTTCTGTCGATTGGATTCTTTATAATCTTTGAGCGCCTTTTCAAGCTTGGGATCGCCAAGAGCCAAGATCCGGGCAGCAAGAAATGCAGCATTGCGCACACCGCCAGGCCCGATAGCCACGGTGGCCACGGGAGTGCCTGCCGGCATTTGTACCGTCGATAGCAAGGAATCCATACCATTCAAAGAAGATGTTTCGACTGGGATACCGATAACCGGAAGATCTGTGTACGCCGCCACCACACCCGCCAAATGCGCCGCGCCGCCCGCCGCACAAATATATACACGGATACCATCAGCTTGACTGCTCTGCACAAACTCCACCGTATCCTTAGGTGTGCGATGCGCCGAAAGAACGCGTGCCACAAACGGGATCCCGAGCAATCTCAGAACCTCTCCGCAAGGCTTCAAAGACTCCGCGTCTGAATCACTTCCCATCAAAATAGCGACTACTGGCTTCATTACTATCTCCTCCGAATTATTCTAGCACTTTTTAATGCGAGGCGCCCTTTACGTTCGCCGCGCGATGGCCAATATCCTTACGATAATGCATATGATCAAAAAATATCTTATCCACGGCTTCATATGTGTGAGACAGTGCCTCAAATATCCCGCGGCCACTCCCGACCACATTGAGCACGCGGCCGCCCGCGGTCAAAAGCTCTCCATTCACCCGTTTGGTCCCGGCATGGAACACCTGGATACCCGGTATTTGCTTGGCAGTGGATATACCTGAGATCTTCTGATCCGTTTTATAGCTCTCTGGGTAACCTTCTGAGACAATGACCACACAAACACTTTCTTCTTCTTTCCATTTTAATTTAAGGCCGCCCAATTGCCCATCGACCGCAGCTAAGATCAACTCCAAAAAATCATTTTCCAAACGCGGTAGTATGACCTGTGTCTCAGGGTCTCCCAGGCGGGCATTGAACTCCAGCACACGGAATCCGTTCTGTGTCATCATAATACCCGCGTACAAAAAACCCACATACGGCTGTCCCAACGCCTGAAACTCTCTTACGATCGGAATGAATACACGATCCAAGATCTCTTTTTCATTGGCCTCGGTGACCACCGGTGTTGGAGAGTAAGCGCCCATACCACCTGTATTCGGCCCTTTGTCGCCGTCAAATACACGTTTATGATCCTGACTAGAAGCCAGCAGCTTCACATCGCGGCCATCGGTGATCGCGATCACCGAAGCTTCATCTCCCTCGAGACACTCTTCGATAACAACTTTTTCGCCGGCCTTGCCAAATACTTTTTTGACCATGTACAGATGAATAGCTTCCATCGCTTTGGGCATCGAAGTGGCCACCACCACACCTTTGCCGCCGGCAAGTCCATCCACTTTCACAACGATGGGCACACCTTTTTTGGCCACATAGTCCATCGCCTTCTCGGCATCGGTGAATACTTCAAACTCACCCGTCGGAATACCCAATTTTTTCATCATATTCTTTGAGAATGCTTTGGAGCCCTCGAGCTGCGCGGCGTACTTTGAGGGTCCAAATATCTTGATACCCTCCGCCTTAAATCGATCCACAATGCCCTCGGTCAATGGCGCCTCAGGCCCCACGATCACAAGATCTATTTTCTCAGCTTTGGCAAATTTTAGGAGCGCCTCAATATCTTTGGCGGGAATATCCACCAAGGTCGCCATTTCTTCCATACCGGCATTGCCGGGTGCTGCGTATAATTTTGTCAGTTTTGGGCTTTGCGCGATCTTCCAACACATCGCATGCTCTCGGCCGCCGTTTCCTATAACCAATATTCTCATTGAACCGAAACTCCTTCACCTTTAACGATCTCACCCACCACCCAGGCGTGCTCGCCTTGTTGATTGAGATGCGTGATCACTTTAAGTGCGCGCTCTTTGGTGGTGACAAGAATATAACCTACACCCATATTGAAAGTGCGATACATTTCTTTGGCAGCCACATTTCCCTGCTCTTCCACCCACTTGAATACACGGGGGATGGGCCAGCTGCCCATCTGGATCTTCGCACCACAACCTTTGGGCAACACACGAGGGATATTGTCAAAAAAACCTCCACCCGTGATATGCGCCATCGCAAACACGGGCTCCTTTTTGAGAAGCGACAAGATAGGCTTCACATAAATACGGGTCGGCTTCAATATTTCTTCCGCATGTTCTTGAATAAAAGCCGGTTTCAGCACTTTGCGTACAAATGAAAATCCATTGGAATGAAATCCATTGGAGGCAAGCCCCACGATAACATGCCCGGGCGCTACTTTATCGCCGTTGATGATCTTATCCTCTTCCACCACTCCCACACAAAATCCCGCCAGATCAAAATCGCCTTTGGAATACAGGCCCGGCATCTCAGCTGTCTCGCCGCCGATCAAAGAGCAGGCCGCCATCTCACAGCCTTTAGAAATACCACGTACCACTTCTTTCATCATCTCAAGCTCGAGCTTACCCACAGCAAAATAATCCAAAAAGAAAAGCGGCTCACCGCCCAATGTCAAAAGATCGTTAACATTCATGCCCACCAGATCGATACCCAACCCTTCATAGATCCCTACCTGCTGAGCTACTTTGAGTTTCGTGCCAACGCCATCCGTCGAACTCACCAGGATCGGCTTTTTATAGCCCTGAGGGATACGGCAAAGCGCTCCAAACCCACCGATCCCCGCCATCACCTCAGGACGACGCGTCGCTTTGGCATAAGGCTTGATCGCTTCGACAAAATCATTGGCTTTATCGACATCCACTCCCGATTTCTTATACGTCATACTGCGAGTCATATTATGAGCATTTCTCCGCGTGGTATTTGTTATAATTTTCGAATGGGATCGGGTATTTCCCGCTCCAGCAAGCCGTGCAATAATTTTCCTTTGGAAAACTCACAGATTTGAGCATGCCTTCGAGTGACAAATAGCCTATTGAGTCACAATCCAAATATTTTTTCAGCTCCTCATCCGAGTACCGATTGGCGATCAATTCTTCGCGAGTCGGAAAATCGATGCCGTATGCGCAAGGATGGCGATGCGGCGGACAACTGATCCGAAGATGCACTTCTTTAGCCCCCGCTTGGCGAAGTGTTTTGACACGCATTTTTGACGTCGTGCCTCTCACGATCGAGTCATCAACAATGATCACTCTTTTTCCCTGCAAAACTTCTTTCACCAAATTAAATTTCACGCGCACTTTGAAATCACGGATACCCTGTGTCGGCTGGATGAACGTACGCCCCACATAATGATTGCGGATAATACCCACTTCGAGGGGGATTCCGGATTCCTGCGAGTACCCCAGAGCGGCGGAATTACCTGAGTCTGGAACGGGGATCACAAGATCCGCCTTTACAGGAGACTCTTTGGCCAGCTGCCGTCCAAGCTTCACGCGCACTTGATGGACGCTTTCGCCAAATACTTTTGAATCGGGCCTCGAAAAATACACGTGTTCAAATATACAATGAGCGTGTTGATTGTCATCCGACGGGATCCTGACAGACTTGAGGCTTTTGTCGGAGATGAACAAAACTTCACCCGGCTCGATCTCGCGGACGATCTTGGCATCCATGATATCGAAAGCGCATGTCTCGGAGGCCACGACATACGCACTGCCGACCTGACCCAGCCACAAAGGACGGAACCCCTGAGGATCTCGCGCGGCGATCAGAAATTGATTGGTTAGAAATACTAGCGAATAAGCTCCACGCACACGGCTAAGCGCCTCAACCACACCTTCTTCGACGTTGCGAAGCGACGGCTTGGCCATCAAATGGACGATGATCTCGCTGTCGGTAGTAGTTTGAAAAATAGAGCCGTACGCTTCAAGCTCGGATCTTAAAATATCGGCGTTCACCAAGTTACCATTGTGGCCGAGGGCGATCTCGCCTCGGGAATAATCCACAACGATAGGCTGTGCATTTTTTAAATTGCTGGAGCCAGTGGTCGAATAACGTACGTGACCGATGGCGCGGTCGCCTTTAAGACTATCGAGCACATTGCCATCGAACACGTCTTGCACATGACCCATACTGCGATGGGCTTTCATCTTTTTACCGTCAGAGACCACGATGCCGGCAGACTCTTCGCCGCGGTGTTGGAGAGCATAAAGGCCGAGATACGCAAGATACGGAGCATCGGCGTGCCCATAAATACCAAACACGCCGCATTTGTCCTTTAGTTCGGAGTCGGGAGTTCGGAGTTCGGAGTGGTCGCTCATTTGTTTTTTTCTCCGAACTCCGAACTCCCTACTCCTAACTTATCCGTCCAATGTTTTAAGTGCTTGACCATGCCCTGCCGGCCGGCGGGTTCTTTTAAGATCACATCCAATTTTTTGAGCCACACGGTCAGCTCTTCATCCAAAACGCCCAGCATGCCGGTAGACTTGGCTTTTGTGATGGAGACTTTTACCTGCTGGATGGCTTCTGATACCAATTTGGGCTGAGATGACTTTTTGACAGCATCCGCGATCTTATCAAGCCCGGTGATTATTTCTTTCATGAAGTCTGCCCCATTCTGCGTCCGATAGAATTGCGCCAAACATTGACCATCACGGTGATGGGTGCCTGTAAAAGTGAATTGATCTTGAGTGCCCTACCTCCCACTTTACCAATGATCTGATAAGGATAGGAAAAGGATTTTATCATGTCCTCGACAGCCTGTGATTTATTTGCATCCACCGACAAAACGACGCGGTTTTGAGACTCCCCGAATAATAATGCCTCAGTTGATAGTGTAGGGGCGACCCTCGTGGTCGCCCGCACATCTAATACATTCACCGTAGCACCGATCTCTTTGCCTTTTTCGGTGATACAGCTCTCCGCCAAAGCTACAGCCAAACCACCTTCAGAACAATCATGTGCCGACTGAAGCAAACCTTTTTTGGCCAGGGCCACCAGAAGCTCATTTAACTTCTTCGCTTGATTCAGATCCAGCTGAGGTACTTTGCCGGATTTCACATTGAAAATAGTTTTCAGAAACTCTGTGCCGCCCAGCTCTTCTTTGGTTTCGCCGAGGAGAATTATGACATCTCCCTCTTTTTTGAAATGCGACGAAACCGGCTGCCAGCCATCGATCAAACCCACAATACCGATAGTAGGTGTAGGATCCACAGCTCCTTTGGGATTTTGATTATAAAGGGAGACATTGCCACCGGATATCGGTGTATCCAACGCATTGCAAGCATCTTTCATACCTTCGACGCATTTTTTAAGCTGCCAAAAGATCTCCGGATTATGCGGATTGCCAAAATTGAGGCAATTGGTCACAGAAAGAGGCACGGCACCCGTGCAAGCTACATTACGGGCGCACTCTGCGATAGCGATCTTGGCACCTTCGTAGGGATCGAGATAACAATACGTCGAATTGCAATCCAGCTTCATGGACAAATATTTATTGGTGTCTTTGACGCGGATCACGCCGGAGTCTGAGCCTGGAAGCACGGTCGTGTTGGTGCGCACCATGTGGTCATATTGCTGATAGATCCACTCTTTGCTGGCGATGGTCGGAGAATCTAAAAGTTTAAGTAGTGCCGCGTTCAGATCACCAGGGCCTCCCAGAGACTTAGGATCAAACGCCTGATGCTTTTTGAAATAAGCCGGCTCTTTATCTTCGCGGTGATAGATCGGCGCTTCATCCGCGAGTGCTTTCGCAGGGATCTCGGCGACTGTCACACCGTTTTCTTTCACGCGCATCATTTTATCGTCGGTGACAGTACCAATAAACTCGGCATGTAAATCCCATTTCTCAAATATACGTTTGGCTTCATGCTCACGGCCCTTTTCGATGATGACCAGCATGCGCTCTTGGGACTCAGAGAGCATGATCTCATAAGGGATCATGCGTGTTTCGCGCTGAGGGACTTTGGTGACATCGATCTCGATACCAGTGTTGCCACGGGCGGCGGTTTCACATGTCGAGCATGTGAGGCCGGCAGCTCCCATATCCTGAATACCCACCACACAGCCTGTTTTAAGAAGCTCAAGCACAGCTTCCAAGAGAAGCTTTTGCATGAACGGATCGCCCACTTGCACCGCAGGACGATCTTTCTCAGACTCTTCACTCAGATCTTTAGAGGCAAAACTAGCACCCCCCATACCATCGCGGCCTGTGGCTGAGCCCAGATAAAAAACAGGATTACCAGTGCCTTTGGCAGCGGCTTTGACGATCTCGCTTTTTTTGGCGAGACCCAGCGCAAATGCGTTCACAAGAGGGTTGCCCTCGTAGGTCTCATCAAAATAGATCTCTCCGCCGATCGTTGGGATGCCCATGCAATTTCCATAATGCGCAATACCCGCCACAACACCCGTTAGCAGCCTCTTGGAAATAGGCTCTTCCAGCTTTCCAAAGCGAAGCGAATTCATGCACGCGATCGGACGGGCACCCATGGTGAAAATATCGCGGAGGATACCCCCCACGCCGGTTGCCGCACCTTGAAACGGCTCGATAGCGGACGGGTGATTGTGAGACTCGACTTTGAAAGCGATCACATAATCATCCCCGATGTCCACGACTCCGGCATTTTCTTCCCCCGCCTTGACCAGCATACGCTTGCCGCTGGTGGGAAGTGTCTTGAGAAGCACACGGGAGTTTTTGTACGAGCAATGCTCACTCCACATGACGCTGAATATTCCCAGCTCGGTGATATTGGGCGTACGACCCAAGATCTTTTTGATGCGATCGAACTCATCGGGAGTGATCCCGTGCTTCGCAATGATATCTGGCGTGATTTCGATTTCGGTTATCATTAATTTAGGCTCTGAATAATAGATTCAAAAATAACTCGGCCATCTGTGGAGCCCAGCTCAGTCTCTGAAGCGCGCTCAGGATGAGGCATTAAACCAAATACATTTCTTTTCTTGTTGCAGATCCCGGCGATATTCTCAAGCGATCCATTGGGATTGGCATCAGGCGTTATCTGACCCAATTCATTACAATATCGCAACAAAACCTGTCTATTTTC
>CAYODQ010000032.1:0-23893 GCA_964402785.1 uncultured Planctomycetia bacterium | reverse complement strand
TGCGTCTCTCATTCAAGGCTGGATTCTTGGGGAGTAGGTGGTATAATGTGTTTGATCGGGGGCGACAGGTATCGATCTAGTTCTTTGACTCGTTAGCAGCATGCGGAGGTTGTCGGGAGGCCTCCTAAAAAACCTGGCACAAAATAAACGCTAAAAACACGAAGCTAAATCTCGTGCATATGCCGTTTGCGCGGCCTATGGCGTTACCGTTAGCCGCCTAAAATCGGCTACCGTCCGCCTATCCACCGTCTGCGGGGTAGGGTCGGGCGACGACAGCAGACTGGTCTTGGCTCTTCGTTCTCGAGAGTTGAGATAAGACGCAGAGGACTTACCGAATAAGATCGTGCAGATTCGAGCTTAAACGGGACACTCAAATAATTTGCTAAGCATGTAGAGACTACAAGTCGTAAGGTTAGAGACGTCGGTTCAATTCCGGCCGCCTCCACGCATTTTTCGTATTAGAAGCCCATCTACCTCTTTGTTCACTTCGCGGTCACCTGCGACGCTATTTCCATAGCGCCTCTGTGCCCGCTTGTTCACGCCTCGTACCTGGGCTTCTAATACGAAAAATGCAGATATAATTAATATCTTTTCTTTGATAAAATAGCCGTCTTAATCGGAGGTTGGATATGATCATTGCTGCGTTGCCCTTCATTATCGTTTTCTTAGTTTTGTCGATTCGTATTGTTCAGCAGTATGAGCATTCTTTGGTTTTTACCTTGGGTAAATTTTCTCGTACATTGAAGCCCGGCCTTAATTTTATTATTCCGATCATCGAGTGGTCTCGTGCGGTAGATATGCGTGTGCTGACTCGCGAGATTCCGAAGCAGCAGGTGATCACCAAGGACAATGTGCCAGTGACCATCAATGGCGTGGTTTATTTTAAGATCGTTAATCTCGAGCTAGCCATACTCAAGGTTCAAGATTACAAATATGCTATCTCCCAATATGCTCAGGCGGCGCTCCGCGACGTGGTGGGTGGTATGACATTTGATGATCTTTTAGCTGAGCGTCAAAAGATCGGTGAGGAGATCGAAAAGATCGTTGCGCGCGAGTCCGCTAATTGGGGTTTGGAAGTAGGTTCTATCAAGATACAGGATGTGGATGTGCCTGAAGAATTGAAGAAAATGATGTCTCGCCAAGCCTCCGCCGAGCGTGAAAAACGAGCCACTATCACAAAGGCTGAGGGTGATAAGATGGCCGCGCTTAATTTGGCAGAAGCCGCCAAAACTATGGCTACCAGCGTCGGTGCCATGCAATTAAGAACGCTCCAGACCATCGATGGCTTGGGGCCGACTGCTTCCAACACCGTAGTGATCGCAGTGCCCATGGAGTTGATGGAGCTTGCTCGCAATCTCAATGAGAAATTGGCCCAAAAAAATTAATGAAAGAGCCTAAGCAAAAAGACGACTATTTGGTCTGGGTTGATCTGGAGATGACGGGTCTTGATCCCAAGACTTGCACGATCCTGGAGATCGGCTCCATTGTCACGGATAACGAGCTGAATATCATCGAAGAAGGCCCAAGTATTGCCATCAAACACAGTGACAAAGTGTTGAATGGGATGGAGCCGTGGAGTAAGTTTCACCATCGTAAGTCCGGGCTTACCGAGGCATGTAAGAAATCAAAGATCCGCCTCAAAAAAGCGGAAGAATTAACTCTTCATTTCATACAAAAATACTGCAAAAAGAAAACATCGCCTTTGTGCGGCAACACGATCTGGCAGGATAGGCGTTTTTTGGTGAAATACATGCCGAAGCTGGAGCAATACCTGCATTATCGTATTATTGATGTGAGCTCTGTTAAAGAGCTGGCGGATCGTTGGTATGATAAAAAACATAAAATGCCCCGTGATAAAAAACAAACCCACCGTGTGTTGGATGATGTCCGAGAGTCGATAGATGAGCTCAGGCATTATCGCAAAAAAGTATTTATATCCGCCTAAAACTGTGGTGTTTTACCCCGTTTCTGAGAGCAAAAACAAACAGCTGAGTGATAAAATTCTAAAGCTTGGTCTCAAAGAATCTGAATTCGAGGAGAGCTTTATTCGTTCTGGCGGTGCGGGCGGCCAGAACGTCAACAAAGTTTCAACCTGCGTGGTTTTAAAGCATATCCCAACGGGGCTTACGGTGCGCTGCCAAAAAGAAAGATCTCAGGCGCTCAATCGTTTTTTAGCTATGAGAGACCTGGTGGACAAGATAGAGGCGATGCAGCGAGGACGCGCTTCGCAAAAACAGCAAGAATTTGAAAAGCTTCGTCGACAGAAAAGGCGCCGTTCACGCCGCGCTAAAAATAAGATGTTGGACGACAAGAAAAAGCATTCTCAGAAAAAAGAAGGTCGTCGAAATACTCGCGAATGGTAGTCGGGTGCTACGATTGCACCCTTACCGTGTATGAAGCCAGCTCAGACATTCCTGCGCGGGATTCCCGGTTGCCGGGGTTGATCCTCAAGCTTTCCATGAAAGATTTTTGCGATTCTTCCGCATTTCCGAGGAGCATCCAGGCGTATCCCAGATTGCAGTAAGCGATGTCATCTTCCGGGTTTTCAATCACGATGTTTTGGTAAAAAGGTGTGATCTCGCTGGCATTGGCAGGGTCTATGCTAATGGCGTTTCTGAAGGCTTGAGCCGCTTTCTGATATTTGGTATCCATGAGATAGGTATGGCCCAGGAGTAGATACGCTTCGTCATCGTCCGGGCTGATCAGGATGATCTCTTCATACACATGCGCGGCTTTGGATAGCTGTTTTTGTTGGACCAATTCAAGGGCCCGCTCATGAAGGCGGTAAACGTCCTGTAGTTGCGCATCGATCTTTCTTTCCTGTTCGTGATTGATGATCGGCGCGCTGCGAGATCCTTTCTCGCGCTGGACGACAAGATCTTTAAGAAACTCTTGAGCGCCCATAGGTTTTGGCATGTCACTTTGCAGTCGAGCTGCATCATCTTCCAGAGCCTTGATCTTATAGCGGAGCTTTTCCAGCTGAGAAGCAATTTCGCCGCTGGGGCTAGTTTCTTCTTCGGCGGATAATTTTAAATATTCCGTTTTTGCTTTGGTTAGAAGCGAGCGGTTGATCTCGAGCGAGCGCAGCACTTTGAAATATGGTTTCTCTATCGATTTTTCTGTCTCAGCGTGAAGAGCAGGGCAAAATAAAATAGTGCCGATACATAAAAACAAAAGAATTGTCGTTGAATAAGCAGGTCTTGGGGTCATCGAGGGCAGTGTAGCATACTGGTGTGGGCTTTGGTATAGTAGTGCCCATGATCACAACAGGCGAGATCCAAAAAATGCTGCAAGCGGTTTTCCGTGATGCCCAGATCCAGGTTTCAGACATGACGGGCACCGGGGATCATTTCGACATTCAGATCGCCGCCAAGGAGTTTTCGGGTAAATCGCTGATCGAGCAGCACAAAATGGTGCACGCGGTGTTGCAACCCGAAATGGATGGGCGCATTCATGCTGTGCAGATCAAAACCAAAGTTTCTAACGTTTAAGGGGGACCAAGATGGCCGATATCAATGAGCAGATCCAAAAAGAGATCAAGTCGCACAAGGTTGTTTTGTTTGTGAAGGGTACACCGCAAGCGCCGCAATGTGGATTTTCGGCGTCCACCATGGATCTATTCAAAAAGATGGGTACGGCTTTTCACAGTGTGGATGTGATTACCAACCCCGAGATACGCCGCACGCTTCCTACGATTTCCAACTGGCCTACATTTCCGCAGGTTTTTATCAACGGAAAGCTTGTAGGCGGCTGCGATATTGTGCATGAAATGCACGAGTCGGGCGAGCTTCAGAAACTGCTGAAATAAATTTAGCGGTAGGGATTAGGAATCAGGAGTCAGATCTTCGGGATTTGTTAGCCCTTGTATCCTAAATCCTGGATCTTGTGGCTTAAAGTTAGATTCTTCATTGTCTTCGTCCATATTTCTTAATTGCTTCTCAGCATCGACCAGATCTCTATTGATTGCTCTCTGCGCTTTGCCTGCGATCGCGCGTAAACGATCGCTGACTTTGGGTGCTTGTTTGAGCTGCCGCAAGAGCTGTATCACCATTCTGAAATAACGGATCACTTCGCCTTCGTCCACTTCCGTGTGGCGACCGATCTCATGAAATAGCGCTCCACCGACCCATGCCTCGATCGCTTTTGCTAAGTGCATATGAATATCTCGTGTCAAAGGATAGATCTTGTGTTGAGATTCTTTGATGTGGATGGGTCGCAGCATGCGCTGGGCGTTTTTTTCTAAAGCCGCTAGGTTGGGCGATAGATGTTCGCAGGATTGGCCCTTGCGCGGTTCAAAAACAAGTGCTGACAGCAAAGCAGCCAAACTAGCCTCATCCAGGGTTTCCAGGAAGCCTTGTTCCAGCATTTCCGACAAAGCCAATTCATAGCCATACATCCAGGATGCAAATTCGCCCTTGGGGGTTAATTTCTCTCCCGAAATATGACCCAGATCCCGCAGAAGAGCGATCTTTCTTTGGATAAGCTCCACACCTTTTTCGCGGTCTTTTCGATTGGACTGGAAATGATGGAAAGAGCGGGGATACATATCGATCAGTTTGGATCCAAATTTATCGTACAAATTAAGCAGGGTGGCGTAGCAAGAGTTGAACTGGCTCTCGATCGGCTCTGGCTTACCATACACGATCCGCGTCACCGCAGGATAGGGGATGTCGTGTGGATTGATGCGCGAATACACAAAGCCTTGTTTATCCATACCACGGCGACCCGCACGTCCTGCCATCTGGAAATAATCACGCGTTCTAAGAAAACCAAAGCCGATACCGTTGAATTTACGCAGCTCATCAAATATCACGGATTTGGCGGGCATATTGATCCCCAAAGCAAAGGTTTCGGTCGTGAAGATAAGCTGCACGTGTTTGGAGGTAAAAAGCCGCTCGATCACTTCTTTGAGCGTAGGCAGCATGCCGGCATGATGAAAAGCGATGCCTCGCTGAACCAGCCGCCTCATTTCGTGTGCGCTGGGTTCTTTTTTGAGTTCGAATTTTTCACAAAGCTCATCAAATGTTTTGAGCGCGACCTCTCGTTCAGCTGAGGTTAAAAAATCAAAATGGATCTGCTCCCAAGCCAACTCTTCCGTGCGTTTGCGTCCAAAGGCAAAATACAAGCAGGGCAGCTGTCCCGATGTGCGGATATGTTTGATCATCTCGTCTGTGCGGTTGGGTTTGGCGTGCATATGACGCCCAAAATGCTGCTTTTGAAAACGCTGGCGCCCACCGCCATGGCGGCCACCTTGTTGAAATCGGTCACGGCGGCCCGAAGCCCAGTGTTCATGGTTAAGATAGCCATCTTTGCGAAGAGCGCGGGGATCTTCGTGTATTTGTCCATTGCATTGAAACATATGCAAAAGAGGCACGGGTCGATGTGTTTCAATGATCACGTCGATCTGTTTGTTGAGGCTTGTTCGAATCCACTCGGCAAGCTCTTCCACGTTGGGAGCTGTGGCGGACAGTGCCACAAAATGAACGTGGGGAGGGGAGAACATCATAGCCTCTTCCCAGACGGTGCCGCGCTCCGGGTCATCGAGATAGTGAACTTCGTCAAAAATAACCCAGCGGGTGTCTTGGAGGCGCTCCGGGTTTTCAAAAAGCTGATTGCGGTAGATCTCGGTGGTCATGATCAGCACAGGCGCATCAGCATTGAGCGTCACATCACCTGTCAGCAGGCCAACTTTATCCGGGTATCGAGACGAAAAGTCTCTGAACTTTTGATTGGAAAGCGCTTTGATCGGCGCTGTGTAAACAACGCGCTCGTTACGGGAGAGACTTTGAGTGATCGCGTATTCGGCGATAGCTGTTTTTCCGGCTCCCGTGGGAGCGGATACGAGCACAGAGCGTCCGTTTTGAATGGCTTCTATGGCCTTGAGCTGAAAAGGATCGTATTGCATCAAACCCTTTATACCATAAATAGATAGAATGAGCCTCGAGAAATATGGTATAAAAATGACATGACGAAAAAAATCTGCCTTTTTTTTCTGGTCTGCTTATTGGGATGGACGCCTTCTGTTGTGTGGGCGGAGTTGCCATCGCCTACTTTGGTGCGGCTGGACGGAGCTGTTTATATGGATCTCAAGGCTTTCTCAGCCGCGCACCAGCTTAGCTACGATTTTGATCCTCTGACAAAAAATGCCTCCGTTTCAGCCAATGGAAAGCTGTTTCGTTTTCATGTGGGCAGCGAATATTTCCTGTCTCACGATAAAGTGATGACATCCGGCAAAAGTGTGCGTTATTGGCAGGGAAAGGTATTGGTCGAAGATCGCCTCATGGCTGCGCTCATGCCTCAGAGTTCTCATGGACAGATCAGAACTACGCCCTTGGTCGCCGCACCCAAGGCTGTCGTCCAACATCGTATACGTCGTATCGTGGTGGATGCCGGGCATGGCGGCAAAGATCCTGGCGCATCCAGCCCGCATGGTCTTTATGAAAAAAGGTTGGTGCTGGATATAGCTCGCAAGGTTCGTGATGAGCTTAGGCGCGAAGGGATCGACGTGATCATGACGCGCGACTCAGATGTTTTTATTCCGCTGCCTGAGCGAGCGCAGATCGCCAATAAGGCAGGCGCGGATCTTTTTGTGAGTATTCACGCCAATGCTTCAAAGACCAGAACACTCAAAGGTTTTGAGATCTACACTTTGTCCGAGGCGACGGATGATTTTGCTTTGGCTTTGGAGCGTTCTGAGAATTCAGTGATCCGATTCGAGTCCCAGCAGCCCCAAGTTTTAAACAATCAGCTTAAGACCATCCTTTGGGATCTGAAGGAGACAGCCAATCGCGCTGAGTCTCTTAAGCTGGCAAAGATGATCGTGGGTTCGGTGGGTAAGAGAGTGGAAGTCGCAGCCCAGCGTGTCAAAAGTGCGAATTTTTATGTTTTGAAATGGACAGAGTGTCCGTCGGTCCTGGTGGAAACAGGTTATATTACCAACCGCAGTGATCTACGTCGTTTGCAAAATCCGGAATACAAGAGGCGGTTGGCCAAAGCCATCACACAAGGCATTCTCGGCTATAAACAACAATTCGAAAATACAAATGGATTCACACGGTGAAATTATCATTTTCTAATGAGCCGATAGGGGTATTTGATTCGGGTATCGGAGGGTTGACTGTTTTCAAAGCACTTCGAAAGCAGCTGCCGTTCGAAGATATCGTATATTTTGGCGATACCGCGCATGTGCCATATGGCACCAAATCCAAAGAGACGATCACGCGTTTTTCGCTGGATAATGTTCACTTTCTTCAAAGCTTTGATATTAAGATGGCTGTTGTGGCTTGCAACACGGCCTCGTCATTAGCACTGGATGTTTTGAAACAAAAATTCCCATTTCCTGTTATCGGCGTGATCGAGCCGGGATCCCAAGCAGCTTTACGCATCACGAAAAGCGGCCGCATCGGAGTGATTGGTACCAAATCGACCATTGGTTCCAACGCCTACGAAACATGTTTGCGCGGATTGGATCCCTCTCTTAAGGTTTTCAGTGCATCCTGCCCGTTATTTGTTCCGTTTGTGGAGGAGGGCTGGCTGGATGGGGACGTGGTGACCAAAGTGGTGAAGACCTATCTTGAGCCATTTAAAAATTTTAAAGTGGATACGCTGATCTTGGGTTGTACGCATTATCCGCTTTTGTCGAAGGTGATCCAAAAGGTTGTGGGCCCCAAAGTTCGCTTGGTCAACTCTGCCGAGGAAACGGCGGCGCAGGCCAAAAAATGGCTAGAGGACGAGCATCAGAAAGCTTCTGCCAAAAAAAGATCGGTTGATCTGAAGTTTTACGTTTCTGATGAGCCTGAGCAATTTCGTGTGCTGGGAGAAAGATTTTTGGGTACCAGTATCCCGTCCGTGGCAAAAGTATCCGAACATTATCGTCAGCCTGATTTTGACCGCCGCAATGTTTCTGAGGCAACACTCGTCGAGCCTGAGTCTGAAGCCCGTGTTTGAGATCGTAGTTGAAGGCGAGTTTTCAGCCGCTCATTTTTTAAAACTTTATGATGGGAGCTTCGAGCCGAAGCACGGACACACATGGAAGGTTGCTGTGACCGCGCGATCGGCGTGTCTGGATTCGATGGGTGTTGTGATCGATTTTGAGGCTTTGAAGCCGGCGCTCAAGAAAGTTTTGGATGAGTTCAATGAGACCCTGTTCAACGATCACCCCCATTTCAGAAACGGCCTCAATTCCTCCACCGAAAACATCGCAAAGTTGATTTACGACCGTTTAATGGTACACTTGCCCAAGAGTGAAGCCAAGATAACCAAAGTCACTGTATGGGAAACGCCGGATGCGCAAGCCAGTTACATACCAGCATAGTTCGGAGTGGGGAGTTCGGAGCTCGGAGCAACAATGAAAAACGAACATTCCCGAACTCCGAACTCTAAACTCCGAACAAACCGACATGATTTTACTGAAATCAGCGAGGTTTTTTCTTCTATTCAAGGGGAGGGTCCGTACCTCGGCGTGAAGCAGGTGTTCGTCCGTTTTGGCCGGTGCAATATGCATTGCCATTATTGTGATGAGTTGGAGAAGATGAAAGAGGGCCGGTTTGAATCCGTGTCACAAGACGCGCTGCGCGAGCAGATCGTGCAGATGGATAAAGCGAGGGGGCCGCATCACTCCGTATCGCTCACGGGCGGAGAGCCGCTTTTCTACACGCCTTTTCTCAAGGAGTTCATGGCTTGGCTCAAGTCCAAAGGCTATACAACTTATCTTGAGACCAATGGCACCTTGCCAAAAGAACTGGAAGAGGTTATCGAGCTGACGGATGTGGTTGCTATGGATCTAAAACCGGCCTCATCCACGCAGGATCGTGATTTTATGGCCAAGCATAAAGAATTTTTGAAGATCGCTTTGCGCAGCGAAGTATTCACCAAGGTCGTCGTCACGCCCGGTACCAAAAAAGACGAGATCCGGGCCTGTGTGGATCTGGTGGCCTCTGTGAATGCCAAGATCCCGTTTATTTTCCAGCCGTTGAGTGACCCCATCGGCATCAATGCCGAAGCGCTTCAGCTCATCGAAAAAGAATTTTTCAACATAGCCCGCCACTCTCTGCATGATGTCCGGGTGATCCCGCAGATGCACAAAATCTGGGGGGTTAGATGATGGAAGTCTTTTGTTTCCAATGGAGAAGCCAATATTGAGAGGCCCAAAAATGGGCTTCGGATACAACTGGGATACAGTCAGGAACGTCCTTATGCCAGTGAGGGAGAGAAAAAGAGCCGCAATTGACCCCACCTAAAGAAAAGCCAAGCCCCAAGTCCAAGCCATACAGCCCGACGGATAGTGATGAGGTTCAGGCGAGGATTACTTTTTTGGGTGTGTTGGACACAAAGCATGTAAGACCTCATATTCGAGATGGAGATAAGCACCCCGGCGACGACGGTTATTTAGACATTACGGACGGCTCGGGAGTAATCCTTGGGCGGATTTTCGCCCAAGTCAAAAAAATCCCATCCGGCGCGACTAAGTTTGTTTGTGATGACAGTTATATCGCATTCTCAAAGACTGTTTCCCCGTTTATCCTTGTTTGCGTCGATATCGAACTAAAAAATGTTTTTTGGAAGCACATCACCCCCGATTTACCCGTTAAGAATAATAAGAAATCCGTAACTCTAAAATTCACTCAGGACGACGTGATAAAAAACGGGTCGACACATTTAGAGAAATGGAAAAATATTATTCGCGACCATCAGGAACGAGTGAATAATTATCCCGCCCTAAAGAAGCAATTAGAAGCAAGATCCAAGTCATCCGAGACGGGACTCTTCACAGGCTCGGCCTCAACCACGGAAGAGGCTGAGTTAATCAAATCAAAATATTGGAAGGATATTCAGACGGCCAAAACGTTGCTGGATAGTGATAAACAGGAAACTGCTCAAAGAATGTACAAAGAGCTTCTGAAGAAGCTAAAAAAGGACAGGAAAGCTCCATTGATCGTCCGATATAAGGTTCATAATAATCTCGGAAGCTGTTGCATGACTTTGGGCGACGATCAAAATGCGGCTAAGTATTTTAAGATCGCGTTTAAAATGGCCAAACCAAAATCAGAGCTCGCATATCGTAACCGAGCCCTAGCCAGTCTCTTGGAAAAAAAACCTAAGGAGGGGTTACCTTATATCCAATCCGCTTTAAAAATAAATCCGGATTCCATCGATAACATAAATATCAAAGCCGCTTTATTAAAAGCTCTTGGAAGAATTGATGAAGCGCTAGCCATATATTTTGAGAAAGAGACGCCATAATGAAAATTAAAGAACAATTTCAAAAAGACAGCAAGGCTCTGTATAGCGTCGGCTTACTTTATGTCGCAAAGAAAGATCACGCCAGCGCGTTAGACTTCTTTAAAAAGGCAATCGAAGTAGAGCCCGATAAAGCAGAGCTCTTCTATCAATATGGCCATACGCTTTTGGACGCTACCTTGCAGCAAAGAAAAGGCCGATATGGCCTTGCATCTTCAGAAATTAATCGATTGAAAGAGGCGGAAGAATATTTTAATAAGGCCATTGAGTTCTTGGAATCGACGGAGAGAAGGTCAGAGCTGGTTGATTCGTTGATAAATCGGTCTGTAGCAAGAGCTGTTTTAGACAATCTAGAAGGCGCATTAAAGGATGTCAATAAAGCGGCTGATCTTGATAAAAACAGCTCCGCTGTTTATGCGAATCGCGGGCGTCTTAATCGTTTAAATAAGGATATTGAAAAGGCAATCACAGATTTTGAACGCGCCATTCAACTTGGTTCAAATAAAGACGAAATATTACCTTTATTGCTTTCGTGTTATTTAGAACAACCCAATCCCAGGACGAAAGAAGCTATCGCAGTTATTAATAAGTTGTACAACGCCAAACAAATTAAGCACTCCAGTATAGCGAGGGAATTTCTTGTTGAATGCTACTCTTTGGAAAAAAATTTTCAGGGAGCCGAAGCGCTGATTAAAGAGTTATACGAGCAATATGGACGTACGCCACGGATAGTAATGGCAGAGGCAAATTTAAGGAAATCCGAAAACCGTAGAGAGCTTTTTGAAACTCTAATGACAGAAGCCTCTATAAATGCAGAAGGTATTGATAAAGTTTTAACCACGGTAATTTTGGCTCAATACTATAAAAATAATAAGTTATACGAGAAGGCGATCCCGCTTTTTGAGAGTCTTATTTCCGAAGGCCAATATGACGACCTAATGAAAGATTATTTGGTCTGTTTGTACAATTCAAAATTTAACAGAGAAGAAAATATACAGAAATGCCTACTAACATGTGCGAATTTAAAATCCATTCTTGGGGAGATTCCATTTTTAGTTGAATTAGAAGCAACAATTTATCATCAATTGGACAAGCTCTCAGAAGCTAAAAGTCTTTTTGAGCGCTTACTGGTTTTAGACCCCAGCAGAAATAGGCATAAATTAAGCTATGCCTCTGTGTTAATTGAGATGGGCGGAGATTCTGAAAAACAGGGCGCGGAGCTAATTTTAGAAATAGCGGGCCAGGTCGGAGATGATGATAGTGAGTCCTTGGTCACGTCAGCCAAGCTGCTTGCGAGGGTCGGCTTCAGTGACGAGGCTATAAAACAGGCATACAGGGCTCTTTTATCGTCCCCAGCCGATCCGCAGACCCAGTTGCTCTATATCTATCTTTTTCTTAATCGTGGAAATAAAAAGAGCGACTTATTGGATTCAGATACTGTTAAAGAGAACTTTTATGCGAAGGTCAATATTGATGGTCAGGAGAAGCTTTATCTGATAACCGATAATCCAAAAGCTGCTTTGGTGAAAAACGAATTATATAAAGACACCGGATTAGGTAAGCAGCTTTACGGAAGAAAAATTAAAGAGAAGATCGTAAATAAGAAGGCCCTTGGTCAAGATGAAGCGATTGAAATAACTCAGATCATTAGCGTTTATGTCAAAACGTTTCAAGATATTATGCAGGATTTCGAGAGAAACTTTCCTGAAGAAAAGGCTATATGGAGTATAAAAGCAGATGTGTCCGCTTTAACTGAGCAATTATCAGCCCCCTTAAAGAATCGAGCGAAATACGTCGATGAAGTTACGAAGCTTTATAAATCGAAGCAAATCCCCATCTGCGCGCTATCAACGCTTCTGAATATAGATATTTTTAAAACATGGCTAGGGTTAGTTGCTATGAAAGATACAAATATTCTTTGCGCTTCGGGTAGTTTTGAAGAGCAGACGGGAGAGCTTGATTTAATTGGAAAAACAGAGAATGTTTTGTTAGACCCAATTTCATTATTTACTCTCTGCCATCTTGATCTATTGAATTTGCTGCCGAAATATTTTGGAAAAGCTTATGTTATGCAGGCGACTATAAATGATCTAAAAGATATTTCTCTAGAAGAGAAAGCTCGTCAAGAAGATGGTTATAGCACTTTATCAGCGCAAGAAGAGAGGCTGCATTTAGAAGACATATCTATCGAATCAATCAAGAAAAGAGTCGAATTCCTGGAAAAAATAATTAACAGTGTCGGAAAAGAAATTCATCCTTTAGGTTTAAATAAACCCATTGAGAATGATTGGCAAGAAAAAGAGAAGTATTACAGCAAAACGTACGTATATTGCATCCAGGGTAGTCAACAACATAGTTTGACGTTATTTAGTGATGACCTAATGTTTCGTCAAATTGTAAAAGAATTTTCTATCAATAGTTTTAGTATTCAAAACTTTCTTGTGGCCTGCTTAAATAAGGGAGTAATTTCTGAAAAGGTCTATTTTGAAAAAACGATCGAATTGGCCAAAATGGGTTATTACTACTTGGCCATATCTGGTTCGATGCTCTTTTACAGTGTTGAGAAGAGCTCTTTTCAATTAGCACAATTAGAAGACTTCAATTCATTATTAAGCATAATGGAATCAAAGGAGACGACGGTTGATTCTTTGATCACTGTATTTTCGGACTTCGTTAGATCAATTTATATAGAGTCATTGCCGCCCGAAATTAAAACAAGCTATCTCTATTCAGCCTTGAGAGTTTTAATCCAAGATAGAGCTGAGAAGCCAATCGTTGATAGATTTACAAAAGTGCTTTCGAATAAATTGGGATTGGCCAACTACCTTATGCCGCAGATCAATAAAGAAATTTCATATTGGCTTAAATATAAACGATCATCGTTGAGTGCTTAAATGAAATTTGGGATAAGAACCCCATCTTTAACGAAAAGAATAGCCGCTAGAACTTCTCCCGCTAGGTTCGTTCGTCACTCTCTTGGATTTAAAGCGCCCCGTGGGTTTGGTTGGTTTACCAATCCAAAGAAGGCCGCTTATAACAGAATTTATAATCGAACAACGGTAAAGGCTGACAACCTAATCATTCTGGGGATTATTCTTGTTGGGATGTTGTTGTGGGCGATTGTAAGCGCAATTCTAAGCATATTCAGCGGGCTTGCGATGGGGAGTAATACGGAGGCTTTGCCTTTATGCCCGCGATGCGACTCTGTAATGGCATTAAGGAATGGTCGCCGGGGAAAGTTTTACGGCTGTCCAAGCTTCCCTCGGTGTAGAGGAACCAGAGACTACATTGGAGCCGAAGAAGCGGTTGTGGTCGACATTTCCGCTAAAAAGACAGATAAAATTTGCCCCAAATGCGGAAAAGGATACGACAATACCTGGGGCGTTTGTCTCGATGATCAAACGAAACTGGTTTAATTAAAGTCTTTCGCAATAATCCGCCGCGCCCTTGAATACCCCTAAGTTTGTGGCATACTTTAGTTGTAAGACAGCGGTAATTTAAGAAGGTCACTTGCTCCGCTATATAAATGTGCTAAAGCGCCGGGATAGGTACATCTTCAAGCGTTTTGGCCTAAGTGGCCGAAGCGCTTTTTTGTTTGAGCAGGGTGGGACTTGAAAGGAGGCAGAAATGCGTAAACGAATTTCGCTGCTAGTTCAAATAGCTCTAATTATTTGCTCAACTGCCTGGGCCGACGATTACCAATATCGGGGCCAGCACTACGCTACGAAAGAAGCTGCTATGCAAGCACTGAATGAAACGACCGACAGGGAACGTGCGCAGGCATTGGCGACGGCACAAGCCGAAGATCGCGCCAACAATCAGCGCGTTGCAGACCAATATCATGCGCAGACAGAATCATTCATTGCAACAGCATATCAATGGGCGAATCAGAATGGCGGGACGAAAGAAGACGACCCGCGCAGGGCCGAAGCGCTGAACGAAGCACGCAAGCTGGAAACCAGGGTGCGGGCGGAAAATGCAGTGACAGAAGAACAGATACGCAAT
The DNA here is from genome assembly GCA_964402785.1 of uncultured Planctomycetia bacterium. Taxonomy (GTDB): domain Bacteria; phylum Omnitrophota; class Gorgyraeia; order 2-02-FULL-51-18; family 2-02-FULL-51-18; genus CAYODQ01. The sequence continues at coordinate 9,649 of CAYODQ010000032.1, read as the reverse complement.
TTGCCTGTGACAACGTTTGACCATGAACCAGGCGTGCCAGCAGCGCAATTGATTGCGCAGGCCCCGCCAGGAACATACGGGCCGAATGGAACCTTCGCGCAGCAGCAAGCACAGCAACAGGCCCAATTCGCGGGCGATGAACCCGCGCCAGTCAGCCACATCATAACCACCCAGCCAAAGACCCTTTCAGGCGAACCTGTGGGGTTAAGCAGTGGATTCAGCGCGCCAGTGCCAACAACCGCGCCAGTGGTCACGAAGACCGTAGAGAAGGCCGTAGCATCAACGCCAGCACCAGTGAACTATGCGCAACCAAAGACGCTGGTGTCCTACGAGAAGCACGAGAAAGGCAACCAGAAATGAGCGCAGACACGCCCGAAAAGGTCGTTATCAATCTGGCAGAGATACCCCGCAATATCACGCCCGAAGAACGTCGCAGGATAGCGGAAAAAATGGCGGCCGCCTTGCTGAAAAACAGCACCGCATAATTCCCCATGTTGCAACAGAAACATTGTTGCAACCGATTGAATTAATACAACATAAACTAAACCACAACATAAATATGGTGCCAAAAACAGGGGGGTCGAATAATTGCTTCAAAATGGTTTAGGAATTATCATGGCGACGGCACAATTCCTAGATGGAAAGCCTAAAGAATCTCTCTAGCCGTCTCCTCTAAGTACCCACAAAATAAAAATCCTGAAAATTATCAAATTGAAAAAGCACAGTCGTGATCGAAGAAAAAAAACCATAAAATGGCTTTTTTTGACCAAAAAAGGCATATCGCAGGTATTTTTTTTGGTTTTCGCCAGCAGGTTTTCCTAACTCTCTGCAGATGATGCGGTAGCAGCTTTTACTGTGTATTCCAAAATTAAAGTAAACGTATGATGAATGTATTAACTCATTGAAAATAAACGAGTTATAGCTTTTTTGCTATTGACAATGATGGTTGCTGAATGTAGTCTTGCCGTGGTTCAGGGAGTATTTACCTGGCCTTACGCAAAACATCGAAGGACACGACATGGCAACCAGCAATTTCACGACAAGCGATCTATATGCGGCAGCCGCCCTAAAGGCAGCCCTGAACTTACCTTTCCCCGATATTCTTCTCCAAGGCCGTATGTCTGCATTTGTTTTTGCGGTTGAGCCAAAAGAAGCCCAAAAGATTCTCGACCAGTTTTATAACGACTCCTTACAAATCCCTGCGCGTGAGTACGGCCAGAACTTGCGTGACCTAAAGACTATGATTTGCCAGCGACGGGATAGTGCCAAAAAATGAAGTTTTAACGATAAGTATTTCTGGAGACAACAAGACATGGCAACGAATGAAACGAATAAAACGAATAATCTGAAAGATGAGAGTCCGATAGATATGATTGAGGACTTTCCATGGCCAGACCCACCGAATGATTTGGCCTTTCATGGCTTGGTGGGAGATTACGTCAGACTGGTTGAGCCACACAGCGAGGCCGACCCAATGGCTTTGCTCATTCAGTATCTCGTAGCTTTTGGAAATGTTGTTGGAAGAGGCCCTTATCTCAAAGTGGAGGCGACTCAGCAGCACCTAAACTTATTTGTCGTTTTGGTCGGCGCCTCAAGTCGAGCTCGAAAGGGAACAGCATGGGGGCATATTCACGAATTGTTTTCGAGTATTCATGAAGAGTGGGCGAAGCAATGTATAAAACGCGGGCTGTCTTCAGGGGAAGGCTTTGCTTGGAGTGTGCGTGATTCTACCAAAAAAAGAGTCCCGATCAAGGATCATGGACGGAATACGGGAGCTTACGAAGAAGTTGTGTGTGACGAGGGGGTTGATGACAAGCGGATATTAGTTATTGAAGAGGAATTTTCATCGCCACTCCAGGTTATGAAAAGAGAAGGCAACATTCTTTCGGCGACTCTTCGCTGCGCATGGGATAAGGGCGATCTTGAAATTTTAACTAAGAACTCTTCTGCAAAAGCGACAGGAGCGCACGCCTCCGTTGTTGGCCATATCACGAAAGACGAATTGTTACGTTGCTTTGATACAACGGAAGCGGGAAACGGGTTCGGAAATAGATTCTTATGGTTTTGCATTAAGCGAAGCAAGCTGCTTCCAGAGGGCGGGTGTCCGCCTGGGGGAGACCTTGCAGAACTTGCTCTTAGACTCGACGACGCGATTAAGTTCGCAAAGACAGTTGAAGAGATCAAGCGAGATGAGGAAGCCAGAGCGCTTTGGCTTAAAGTCTACCCCGACCTCACAAAAGACACTCCTGGCATCTTGGGGGCCGTCATATCAAGGGCTGAGGCTCAAGTGTCACGGCTTTCTTGCTTTTACGCTCTTTTAGACAAATCCCCAGTTATCAAGGTCGTTCACCTTAGGGCTGCTCTCGCACTCTGGAGTTATGCCGAGCAATCAGCGCGATTTATTTTCGGGGATAGACTCGGTTATCCTGAGGCGGACGAGATCCTGCGAGCGCTACGCACTAATCCCCAAGGCCTAACCCGTACTCAAATCCAGCTACTTTTTCAGCGAAACAAGACTGCGGAACAAATTCATAACGCGTTGAGGTTTTTGGTTAAGCATCAGTTTGCGAAAAAGTCCACAGAAGAGACCGAAGGGAGACCTGCCGAGCGGTGGACGGTGGCAGGATTCAATGCGAATCAAACGAAAAATACGAAATAACTTGCGTATCATAAAGCTTATATCGTTAAGTTCGTTTAATTCGTTCACGAGAAAGAAGAAAAAAGGGAGAGGATTAAAATGAAAGCACTTTGTGATTGTCAAACATGCGCATATTGCGGAAGCCGCTTGGAAAATCCGCTGAGTAATGGCGTAAAAATTATATTGTCATCAATCTGCTGTTGGGACAGGCAAGAAATTACCAGATCAGGTAGTTTTTTCGTGTGTGAGCGTTGCTACGGCATTAAGCATTGGGGTAAAGGCGAACTGATCACCGGGGCTGAATTGATGAGCAACAGGGCAAATGTCGCACCAACCAAGCTACCCCAAAAACCTATCACCAAGCGTCCGGCGCGAGTTCGCGGGAAGTCAGAGCCTCTTCGTTATGAAAAAGTATAATAACCCATTTTTCTGTGGTGAAAAAAAAATGAAGATATGTGTTAAGCATGAGTTCAGTCTACCGGCTTACGAGGAAGGACGCGGGCGGTACGTTGAAATTGTGCCATGCTCGAAATGCAGCGAATATCGTTGGTCTGATAATGAGAAAGCCGCTGTCCTTCAAGCTGTTGATTTCTCTCGTCTTTTAGCTGACTTCATTAGCATCCGTCACTACGACGCAACGGGTTCTGTCAGCACGTCTGATTGGCGGTACCTATTTGATTTAAACTGCCTTATAAACCCGTTTAAGGAATTAATAAATTATGATGGAGGGCAGATCAGGCTATTGCGTGGTATTTTGCGAATAGCAGGCTTTGCGGGCGTATCAGATATAAATTCTAAATATCTGATCGCAGCTTATCGCGTAATAGGAGACCTCATTCTTCATATCCACAATGAGCACCGGGATGAAATCGGAGAGCCGCCCAGTTTTTTGAATCCCTTGGATGATGGCTCAGCGCCGTTGCAGCCTCTACCTGTTGCACCGCTTTCTTGCTTTGAGCCAGACTATCCAGATTGGGTGGATTTAGAACAATTGTTTTTTATGATTCCTGAAATTCGTGGCCTGTCCTTTGAGCATATTCACGATTATTGCAAAAAAGCTCTCGATCAAGCGAAGAACGACAATTTATGAATAAGAATGTAAGTGAGTCTGCGTCAAAGGATAATACCAAGTTGGTAGACGCCAGAGAGCTTTCAAAACTACTAGGCGTAAAAGAGGGCTGGATTCGACAGAACGTAAAAATTATTCCTCATCACAAACTAAAACGTTTAGTTCGCTTTGATCCGCAAGTAGTGTTAAAGCATTTTGAGTCACGAGTGATATAATCGGGTTATGTTGCTCACAGCGTATGAAGTTTCCAAGAAATACGGCTTTTCTGTCAGGCATATTCGCCATTTGATGCAGAAGGGTGATCTTACTGGCCGTTTAGCGAAATTCACAAAAGCTCGCTCGGCTTGGCTAATAGATGTAGATTCTGTGAAACGCTACAAAGCAACGAAACCCCGCCCAGGCAGAAGACCAGCTAAAAAGCGTAAGTAGTCTCTCGTGTTGCCTTGATTATGTCCGTATATAGGATATAATATAGTTAAAGCACCGGGAGTCATTATGGGCCTAATCAGACGCTGTCCAGTTTGCAGAAAACAAGGCTATCGTTATAGCTCGCAAGGCTTGGAGTGTAAGCACAAAGAAGCCGTTTGGGCGATAAAGTTCCTTGTCGGCGGAAAACAGATTTTTAAGACCCTGGGTCGGAACAAGAGAGAAGCCGAAAGGCATCTGATGAAGATCAAGGCCGACCTTTCATTGGGCGGCTCCTACCAAGAAATAAAGCCTATTCTATTCAAAGAACTTGCCGAGAAGTGGATGAATAGCCATAGAAAAAGTGGCAAGCCGAAGCCTGGCACGATATGGGCGTATGAAGTTCGACTTAAACATCACATTCTGCCTCTGATGGGCCACCAGGTCGTCAATCAGATCACCGCATATGACATAGAGATCGTTAAGCAAAAGCTTCGAGAGAAGTTGGGTGCCCGCTCAACCAATCAAGTTATTGTTGAGATAGGGACAATTTTAAAATATGGATGGACACTCAACTTCTGCAAATCTAATCCCGCGCAGTTGGTAAAGAGATATGAAGTTGGGGATGATGTCTCAACAACAATTTCAATCGAAGAGGCCACGACGCTCTTAAAACATTCTACGGAGCCCTATCGCACAATCTTTTTTGCCATGCTTTGCACGGGCGCGAGAGTTGGGGAGATCACGGCCCTGCAATGGAAAGACATAGACTTCAAGAGCGACCTCATAGCCATCAATAGAAACGTTTTTCGTGGGCCAGTCGGCAAGTATGGCATGGGTGACAAGACGTGGATTTTTGGAACGCCTAAATCAAAGCGATCTACCAGAAAAGTTTTTTTAATTCCCGCGCTTAAAGCAGCGCTCTTGGTTCATCGTGAAAAAAGCAGCGAGAATCCACTAGACCTTGTTTTCAGCACAAAATCAGGGAAACCTTTTGATCGCTCAACGCTCCGAGACAGGCTTAATTATTTCACCAAAGCTGCTTCTCTAAAACACGTCCGGCTTCACGATCTGCGACATACCAATGCGACCTGGCTTCTTGCCAATGGCATCAATTTGGCCTATGTTTCCAAGCATCTGGGTCATTCAGGCGTCGCGATCACGGGCGATACCTACCATCACGTCCAACCAAAAGAGCATGAGAGGGGAATGAAGCTTCTTGACGGTAGTTTCCCAATTTGGGATGCGGCTGAGATCCAATCATTGCCCGCGCCTGACGGTACCAAGCCGAAATAAGCCAGAAAACCAAGATTTGGCATCGCCAGATGTGCAAAATCTGGGGCGTAAACACCGCTAAGTCTTTTATTTTCAGTTACCAAATCAATTTAATGCACTCAAAAAAAGCCTTCGGATACAACTGGGATACAGCTTCTGCTTCCTATCCAGCTAAACGAAGAATTAACAAGATTTGCTCATAACGGTCTGGTAAAATTAGTCCCATGGAAAAAGGTGCTTTGCATTACATTAAGGAAATCTCTTATTCGGATAAAATAACTATCGTAAAGTTATCGAAAAATATCACATTTCAGAGCCTAGCTGAGGTCCAAAAGGAATTTGCGGAAGCCACCAAAGATAAGAGTGTAAAAAATATTCTTTTTGATTTGAAAGACGTATCTCAGACAGATTCTTCAGGTGTGGCGGGCCTCATAGATTTATTGCGGTATATGAGAGGTCATCAAAATAGTGGCAAGGTAGGGCTTCTTAACCTATCCGAAAATATGAAAGCTCTCTTAAGTATTTCGAAGGTTGAATCTATATTTAAGGTTTATTCCTCATTGGCAGAGGCTCAAAAGGATCTAGGGCCAATATGAAGTGGCTAATTACGACCCTTATCCAGGGAATATTTACCATCCTCATGTATGCGCTGGCCTCTGTTTTCTTTGGAGCGGCACTTATTCCCGGCATTGCCCTATTTCTGAAGGTCCAGGGGGCTACCGCCTCATTTAATCAACTACCAAAACTCTTTTGTCTTGGCACATCTATCGCAGCGGGATATTTTCTATTTGGTTTTGCCCTTATTCTTCTTGTTGGTGGATTTAGAACGATATTCCGTTTAAGGTTAAAAGAGGGAAGCCACCCACTCGTTTCCTGGGAAGCGATTAAATGGGCGTTTATTAGCTCTCTCTACCTTATGATTAATTTCACATTTATTGATTTCATCCTTCTGACACCTTTTGCGAACCTTCTCTTTCGATTGCTTGGCGCAAAGCTTGGTAAAAACGTGCAATTTAATTCTAAGTACGTATTTGACGCGACCCTTCTTGAGATAGGGGATAACACCGTAGTTGGGGGTGGGGCGATCATTATTGGCCATATTGTTGAGCGGGGTGTTCTAAAGCTTAAGAAGGTCAAAATCGGAAAGAACGTTACCATCGGATCCCATTGCACCATTATGCCGGGGTGCGAGATAGGCGATCGAGCTATTATCGGCGCGAGTGCCGTACTCCTTAAAGACACTAAGGTTGAGCCCAGGGATGTCTGGTTTGGGATCCCGGCTGAATCCATGAGGCATAAGGCTCGCCAAGAAGCCAAAGAAGCCTCCCAGGAGGGCCAAACGACCCCCTGATATTTTTTTAATTTAATACTTGACATATCAATAGTTGATATGTAAACTTTAAGTAGATTCAAGAGGAGGTTTGGCAATGTCGATTTTTGCGCAGCTTGGGGTAAGGGACGGAAAGGACAGGATTAAGGAGGAGGTTCTTTATAACCTCGCCGCTTGCTATGTCCTGGTCGAACGGAAAATTTCACAGTTTCTTGCTCCCTATGATTTAAGCCCGGTCAAGATGAACGCACTTTTAATGATTAAGCATGTGGGTAAGAAAGAAGGGCTTCCTCAAGTTGAGATCGGAAAGCGAATGATTGTCTCGGCCGGCAATATTACCCGCCTCATTGACAGGCTTGAAGCTGAGAAGCTTGTGGAACACTTTTCAAAACCAGGTGATAGGAGAGTGAAGCTTATCCGGATCACTAAGAAGGCATCCGATCTCCTTGATAAGGTGTGGCCCATCTATAAAGCGGAAGTAGAAAAGATCGTTTCTATCATGCCTAACCTAGACATCGTAACGACCGGTGTTGTCCTGAGTGGCTTTCGAGAGAAATTGTCCGAGGAGGTGCACCATGCTAATGCTTAAGAGGATGCTTCTTTTTATTTCTAGTTTCGCGATTATCGGAATAGCGATTCAATTTTTTGTGGTTATTTTGACCGAGGTCAATCAGGAGCTATTTTTAATTGCCCCTGGTTTACAGCCGTACAATTTCGTTTACTAAGGGAAGCGCGATGCCAAAGAACGATAACTCTTACATAGCGGTTCTGAAAAATAAAAGCTTCGTCAGCCTTTGGGCGGGACAGTTTATCTCGTTCTTGGCCGATCGGCTTGTTCAGATGGCATTTCTTGCCTGGCTTATCTTCACATTTAAGAAGTCAGGCTCGGAAATGGCTAAGATCACATTCTTTAGTTTTCTGCCTCTTTTTCTCTTTAGTGGTCTAGCCGGCGCGGCCGCAGACAGGCTTCCCAGAAAATGGGTGATGGCTTTCAGTAATTTTTTAAGGGCTATCTTTATCTTTACTGTAGGGTATTTCTTTCTGCGTCCATCCGTTCCCGCGGAGTTCTTTTACGGGGCTCTTTTTGTGCTGGGTATTTTCTCAAGCTTCTTTGTCCCGTCCCGTTTATCAATCACGCCAAATATCGTTGATAAAAGCTCTCTTGAGGCTGCTAATGCGTTAAGTGCGGGCGCCGGCACAGTAGCAACATTGGTAGGAACTTATGTTGCAGGCTACCTTTTTGACAGAGGCGCTTATTCCCAAGGTCTTTTTCTTAATAGCGTCTTATATCTTGTTGCTGGAGTGCTGATGCTACTTATTGTTGTTCCTGCCCAGACGGCGGCTGCTCAAGAGCTCAAAGAGAAGAAGACAGTCGATCTTAAAGGCACGATGGCATACCTAAAAAGTCATAAGAGAGCAAAAGACCTGATTTTTCTATCCACCGCTCTATCAGTTCTCACGTCATTTTTCTATATCACTCTGACGGTTCTAGCTATCGACTATTTTCATTTGGGGACTCAGGGTCTTGGCAAGCTTCTCTGCATGCTGGGTGTTGGAATCATCGCCGGATCCTTATTTGCGCCATCCGTGCTCAAGCGAAACAAGGCGACGCACATCCTGATCTTTTCATATCTCGTTATTTGTATTGGAACTGGAACGGCCAAACTCGTCTCATCCTACTCCATGGCGTTTATATGGCTATTTCTTATTGGTTTCGCCAATGCGCTGATAGTGGTTTCTATCGATACGATTCAGCAGAAAATCACCCCAGACCGTTTTCGAGGAAAGGTATTTGGTTTTAGATCCATGGTGACGAACGGTCTTTTTCTTATTTCTATTCTCGGGGCAGGGGAAGCTCTCAAGATCACATCTCCGTTTGAAGTCTTTCACTTCTTGTCCTTGGGCAGTCTTTTAATTGCGCTTGTTGTTCTTTTTGTTAACGAGAAAGTCGTTTACTGGGTTATGCGTTTTGTCACTAGGCTAATCCTAAAAGTGTTCTTCTCACTTAAAGTCGAAGGTGATGAGTTTTTAAGATTTAAAGGAAAAGTAATTCTTGCGGGAAATCACACAGGCTATCTTGACGGCCCGATTGTGATGGCTGCTTTTAACAGGCCGGTACGGTTTCTTGTGAGCGCTAAGGTTTTTACATGGGCCTTCATCGGACCAATTGTGAAACGCATGCACATTGTTCCGGTCGAAGAGAAGAAGGGTCGCGATGCTCTATTGAAGGCCAACGAGTGCTTAAAAAAAGAAGAGGTGATTGCCATATTCCCTGAAGGAAAACTCACCCGCGATGGAAAAATAGGCCCCTTTTATAAGGGTGTGGCAAGACTCCATTCAGAATCGCAGGCACCTATTATTCCATTTGTGATCCACGGGGGTTATGAAGCGTGGCCGTGGCTTAGGAAGCTTCCCAAGAGGCGTCAAATTACCATTCAGTTTGGACAGCCCATAAAATTTACCGACAAAGATGAACCAACCATTCTAAATGAGGTTAGAGAGCGTGTTCAGTTTATGAAGGAGGCCTTAGAGCGCCGTGAAGATGAAAAAATAGATATTAAGGCCTATGAAAAAAGCGCCCTTCACCTCATGCAGCTTAAATCCGATGTGTATGGAGGAAGGACCGCCCTTCTTCTTAAGGAAAAATCTAAGTGGAAAGAACTTAGCTACATCGAGCTATCACGCCGCGCTAGGGATCTCTCGGATTATTTAATTGAGAGCGGTTTTAAGAAGGGAGATAGAGTCGCGATTCTTTCTGAATCAAGGCCCGAGTGGGCGGTCGCCTTTTTTGCATCTATTCGAAGCGGTGCAATTACAGTGCCGCTTGATATTAAGCTGACAGACGCAGAACTTAAGTCCATTTTATCGGATGCACAACCCAAGATTTTATTTGTTTCGGCCGAACATGCCAAATCGGCAGTCGTTCTTAAGG
>CAYODQ010000031.1:0-25904 GCA_964402785.1 uncultured Planctomycetia bacterium | reverse complement strand
GGATTGCCGCATCGGCCGCCTCGCGCGTCATCTGTCCGAGCGTCGCCGCCACCTTCGACTCGAATCGCAAATCAAACCCGGCGCCACGATCGTCCTGAAATCGGACTGAGTCCGTGCTTTCGGGCGAGACATTATCGCTAAAACCGCGATCCTTCAAAATCCGCAGACTGTCCTCAGGATCATTTCCATTCTGATCATCCTCCGCCAGCCGCGCTCCGAACCTGCCCGTCCGGTAGGCGGGCTCCGAACTCCGAACTTCATCTCCGCTGCGAGCTCGATTTATCGTGTGACCTTGTGACGTATGACTTTGTGACGCTTTTCGATCTTTCTCTTTGTATGCTGCTGCTTGACTCGCCATCTCTTGCACTAAATCACGGCTGGCCCCACCAACATTCCTTGCCGCTTTTTTATCACCGGCCTCTTCCAACTGAGTCAAATGTTGATCCAAATCCCACATACCCGCTGAATGATGGTCGTTAATCTCCATGATATATGGGACAAATTGCCCGTTCTCGTAACCTATGATGATATCGAGCCCCATGAATGCAGTAGGAGACTGCCCTTTTAATAAAACCTTATCAAAAATCATGGCCGCTTCCAGAGCCCGATAGGCATCCAGTGATAGCCTATTGACCTTGCCGATAAGCTCTTTGTATTTTTTGTTCGAGATAGGCAGATGGGTTTTTAACTCATCCAACGTCATAACTCTGGCTGTCTTTGAAAGATTCACAGCACTACCGACAGAATCCGCCCGGACAAAGATACCGCTCACCACAGGAACCTTTGATTTAAAGTTTGTCACAAAAACTCTCAGATTCCAGTCGAGCACTCTACTGTCTTCAAAGATCTGATAAGGAAGGATGCGTCTTTGAACAATGAAATTACGACCCATTCTCAGCCATTGTGAAATCATAGATAAGCTCTCTTCCAAATTATCGGCATCTATAAACAGGACGTCCTCCCCACCATGACCATGATTCGGCTTAGCCACAACTTTGTTATGCTTTTTAATAAAGGTTTCGAGCTGGGATTTGAGGCTTCCCTGAAACGTCGCTGCAGAAGGATCCAATTTTATGGTGGCAGGTGATCTTTTTCTTCTCTCAGAAAAAACCATGTCACTATGAGAAGATGTCTGCAAAAATATTGCATCCGGAACAGTCAAGCCAGCCTCATGCATAATCTGATGCGCGATATCTTTTTCCTCAGTATAATCCCCTACTCGCATTGACCCGACAACAGGCACTGCCGTGTCACATATCTCCTGACTCAATTGTCCCATCATCTCCGATACATAATGAATACGCACAGGCTGTCGAAAATGAACAAATGCCAGCTTTCCCTCTGTATCAAAAACATAACCGTATCGGACAAATACTTTATTGTTCTTTATTTCTAGACCCTGGTAGTCAGGGACCAGAATAAAATTCGCTTTTTTTTGCTTGGCCCCCTCCAGAAGCACAGCCAACCTATCCTCAGATATAAGACTAACCACAGCCACATTGACGGCTTGTTCATTTGCAAAATCGGGAAGCGCAGCTCCTGTGGATGCCGAATATCCCCAGTTAGGCATAGACAAAAATAAATTCATATCCTCCATAGCCCGAGATTGACCAGAAACAGCAGGCCTTCCATTGGGCATAAGCTTCTGCCACTCGCCGTAGTCGTCTTGCCCTCCTTTTGCAGTCATATATTGGTACAGTCTCAACGCATAACGTTCTGCGCGTTTTTCACGTTCGGCAAAATACCGAGACCAATACCACCTCTCGAGTAGGAGCCTAATAAAATACAAAGGAAATACTAAAACGATCAACAAACCCCCGTAAAATTTGATTCTTAAATCAAGAAAATTGCTTTTTTCCAAATGTTTTCGAATGTCTAACGGAGAAAGAAAAGACTCTTTTTCGACATAAATGCCCTTCACTAGGTGATCATACATATTTTGCCGCAGTTCGGGAGACCATGTCTCGTCACTATTTTGTATGATAAAGAAAACAAGCCTGATATAAGCTAAAGCTTCGGTGGCATGGCGCCACAACATGCGCACCGAGTCCTGACTAAATGCCGAAGAGTTCGTGTAGGCAGGCGTCTTGAACATTTTTCTGACTTTATCCAGAACTTCATCTACCTTTTCCAAATCAATATTTAACCGGTCTCCATCGTGAGTATAAAACTCGATAGATGTATCCTCTATCAGGCCCTTAGAATATGGGACTCTATTCAGAGATCGTTGTAGCCCATCCAAGCTTTTGTGCAAAGCTCCAAACAAGGGCACTAAGGCAATACGGGCGTCTTTCCAATCAGGAGAATATTGACCTCTATCTATTATCTCTAATGCTTGAAAGATAAGTTTGTCGTGTTGCCACTGGCTGCTCAAGAAAATCAGCTTTTCTAAAAAAAATCTTATATAGCTAGGCGTACTAAATATCACCTGAGATTGTACGAACAGAGCAGCGGCAAGGCTCGAATAGAAAGAGGGCTGTTCCAAGCTGCTCTGGAAAAAGCTGTACGTGTAATCATAAGCAGCTACTCCCAAAATCAATGGAGTCAATCTTGGCCATACTCGTTTAAACGAAGAAAAAGCCGACATGAGCAAAGCGGAAGTCATATTCACCACTATGGAGGGGTCAAGACCAAGAAGTTCCTGCTCTCGGTGCAGGGCGATTAAACCAAGTGCTGTGCAGGTAAAGCAAAAGATTAAAGAAAAACGCGCAAAATTGGGTATAAATTTGACTGTAGCATCGGCCGCCATCCTAGCACTATTTGCTCCAGGCTCTTTCCGCGATCCGTCGTGATCGGATAACCTCGCACCATATACTGAAAAAATCCGCGGGGTTTGATTTTGGACATATACGTCTTCGGCTTTTTGAAACATGCTAAAGTACAATGTCTCGTCATCATAAAATCGCCGATCGACGCAAAGAGTAAGTGTTTTGACAGGCTTGCCATCCACAACTCGACCAGACAAAACACCGACGGCTCGAGAGGGTAAAAAATGATAAGCCATAAGCACTCTTAGATCATGACTCTTGAGCGGTGAGTCTTCGTTATCTGTCTTCCAACTTCTCCAGAGACCTTGATAATACTGCTCTGACTTATCCTCATAGAAATGATCCCACACCATGAAGTCACCTTCCCCCCTGTGACTTTGTTTGATAAGCCGCCGCACCCACCAATCCAAGCCATCTGGCCAAACTCGAGAAGCTAGCCGCACCCACCTATTCGAACCGGCGAAAAAAATATGATCGTTATCATCAATGATTCGCCATTCCTTATCATTTTTGTCCGCTTTTTTGAGCTCTTCTTGAACAAAGCTTAATCTAGAGCCTGCATTAGCTCGGAGTTTGGAGTGTTGTAGCCCTGCGACCTCTTGATCCGACAGGCGGGCTCCTTCGATTTGGGCTGGAATTGATTCAATAATTTTTTGCAGTTCACCAAGAGTATAATCACGGTACACGGGCTTGCCGTCTTTATACTGCGCATCCAACTCTACTTTTAAATTTCGAAGGCGCGAGATAGCGGCATGTGTATCTGGTTCTATGCCGCCTTGTATGAGCTGATCCAGAGTTTCAGTCAACCTCGTATAATCCTCCACCGATATAAGCTCTACGTTTTTGTATCGGGAAAGATAGTCCTGGCGCAGCGCATGAAGTCTGTTTTTCATTTCATAGGGCGTCACGAATCTGGGCGCGGCATCTAACCGCTCACGCGAAGACGCATCGTTTCTGTCCCAAATATCCACCCACGCATCCCTCAGCGGCCCTTCGAACGTCACAAGTAAAAACCACGCCGCAAAAGGAGAGGTGTATCTCAAAAAGCGTTTGGTTGAAATATAACTATCCTTATCGGCAACCGGATTGGATATCGACTCCGGACGCGACTGCGCCGGCGGCGGATCTCCCATAAGATCTTTTATAAATTCTGCGTGTTTAAATTCGCCGTGTTTTTCTTCATATTGGCTGGCCAAAGCTATATACGATTTAAGGCCATCGGCCAACGACTTCTCATCACGACGCAATCGACTCTCAATCATCGCCAAAGTAATCCTATCCAGCTGTGAAACCAAGCGGCTTTGATCGGTGACACGATGGGTGGCGCGATAAAGAGCGCGCGTGTATAGGATAAATCGTTGTTTATCCAAAAAAGTAAGCTGGCTACTCAGATTGGTATGAATTGGTCTAAGCGGATGCTCGACAGCCACCATATAACTTTCCGGATGGTAAAATCTTCTAAGGGGTGACACAATATTAAATGCTGTTTTAACCGATGCCCCTGTCGCCCGCGCCACACCTACTGACCCTATATCCAAAGCATTCCTAATTTGCGCATAAATACGCGCCCTCTGACTTTTGGTTAATAATTTGGAACTTTGAAGTTTGTCGGATATCAAAATTAACTCAACTTCGCGAGGTTGTTCCGGGGTTGAATGATCAGGTATTTGAGCTAAAGCATTCGTTGCGTTTGCAATAAAGCCTGATACCCCATTTTTGAGGTACTCTAACCATAGCCACGGTAATTGTAAACGGCCACTCGCAACCAAATGACCTTTAACTTCGACAAAAGCCAAACTACCAACTTTGCTCCGAGCAACAATATCTATATCCCCGCTCATGTCACCTACATCCGCTCCTGATGAGGATTCCAATGGAACCATAAATTCAAGAACGTGATAGCCATGGGTTTGCATAAGTTTTTTAGCGACATACAGCACATAAGCATAATTGTGCGCCTTATACCGATCACGGGCCATCCTTTCGACCACTCTAAATATTCCCGGCGTTGTCATAAAATTACGGATTAGCCGTATTGTCACATCCGAGAACCTTGGATCCAGCAATATCGACATCAAATCCGCTGCTTCTGATAGGCCAGCCCTCTCACTTGCACCCGAGAGAATTTGCGCTTCGAGATACCGCACCTCCAGAGGAAGCTCATCGTTTTCCAGCATCGCGCGAACAGGCTGACCGTGTATTTTCTCAATACGGTCCAATAACCACGCAAAATTCCGCTCATCCACGCGAGCTTTGGCTAGCCGAGCGCCATCTGGTTTTTGAGCCGCGAAAATAAAATACTCTTGGGGCTTAGTCCCATTAGATCGCATCAAAATAAATTTGCCTGATGTAAATTTCAAAAATCCCTGACGCATGACAGCCTCTTTTAAAGCCGTCTCGGTATATTGAATGTACTTCACGCGATCATATAGAGCCATGGCCGTAGATTTATTTCCGATATCAGAAACTGTGATGATCACTTGTCCGCCTGGATTTAGGACGCGCATCGTTTCTGAAAACGCTTCATCTAAAACCATATGTCCTATCGATTCGGAAAACAGCACAACATCAAATAATTCGTTCCCGAAGGGCAGATCGTGTGCATCCCCTCCCACAGCTGGCAAACCCTTAGTTTTAATACTCATTAAATTCTTAGGAATTACATCCAGCGCTGCAACCTGGTGACCAGCTTTCTGCAGTAGAGCTTCAAGCTGACCACGACCCGCACCAACAGATAGGATCCGTAAATTATTGCCATATTGTCCAATGTGCTTAACAAGACGATCTTGCAACAACGGAACCTGTGCTTGGCGGCTGATTATAAAATCTATTCCAGCGATAGTCGCGCGGCCATCTTCATTATATTGGTCATAAATCGTAGTTAATTCTGATAGGTCGGGCCGACCGATGGGGTGACTAGGCTCTGGCAAAGCAAGCTCCAACTTGCCGCGGTGAATTTTGCGCTTTAAGTCAAGAGTAGTAGCTGCAAACAATCGGATAAATAATGATCGTATCTTTTTAAGATCAGGCACACGATCTTGAGGCAAATAAAATGAACGCTGGTAATCCGCAATAAGAAAGTTTACGACACGGCTCATCAGTTCAGTCAAGGTGTCCACATTATGCTTTAGGCGATCATTGTCACCTACAAAACCTTGATCCTTGAGTCTATGGGTCATAGACTGCTTATCAAAATACCATCCGACCATGCTCAGCGGAATAGCCTGTTCGCTCTCTACTAGTTTGATAAGCTCATTAAAAGTCCTGGCTATCTTAGTTATATTGGACCGAATACTTTGCAGATTTATCTCCAGAGACATAACTTCACGTTGATTAATTGCCAGCCGAGCGCCGGTGTTACCTACAGTGATTTCTTGAATCGGTTTTAATTGAATCACTTCGGAAACGTTTTGTGATAAGGCCTCCTGCTTTCTCTTGGCTACCAAAGCTACGATCAGGCCATCAGCGCTTGTTATTTCATGTACAATGTCATACGTCTCAGATAGAATTTCCCTATCTCTTTGCAGCTCTTGACGACTATCCAAAGGTTTATGAGAATGTCTCAAATAGTAGCCGCCCAATATCACCCAGTCAGCTTGAATTCGATTGGCCAAATCGATGACACTTAAATTACTCGTCCCAGGAAATAAATCCCATTCACCTATCTCACCAACAACAACTTTTTTCCCATCAAATGAAGGAAGCCCCTGAACCGTTTGACCCACGTTATTGAGATCCGCCTTTATGAATGAATAGGATTTTGATTCAATATGGTTCCTTATTAGATTTTTTTTGGCGCCGTCAATCTCACCCTCATTGTTTTCGATCAAAACCATATGACGAGCACCCATACGTTCCGCCATCATGGATAATTCACCCGATCCAGCCCCCGCATCGATAAACAAAGAACCACGGATGTCTCTTTTTATTTTTAGCATTGCCGCAAGCGTCGTCGCTGTGTAGCGATAATAATTAAACTCATAGACACTTGCTCTCTGTAGAGAGTCGTACAATAGTACATTTCCAGCCAGATCAGCTCGAACAGCTAGTGGAAGCTGATCATATGTTTTTTGATCCATCGAAACAAAAGGACCGGATCTTAGTACGACCTGATTTCCCCTCAATTTATATACCGAAAAGCTCATAAAAGGCTTGCGCTTATCATCAAGAACAACAGAAAAATCCCGCGGCTCCACAAGGCCATGAATCAGTCTAGGCTCAAGAAGTCTGCTGGAGCGATCAGACAAAAATCTAAAAGCTCTCGAAGTCCTTTTGGAAATAGTATAGGTATGCCAACCTCCCTCTATTTGGAAAGGTGAGTGCGCTCTATCTGGATCTGTAGGCTCAACCAATACAATTTTTTTATATCCACGGTCAGCCAGCCAAGGTTCCAAATAATTTTTGATCCACGGTCTAAAACTGACACCTTTGACTTCGCCCGGTTCAAGATAAACAACTTTTTCGTGCGGAAACACTTGCCCTTGATCGGCGCGCAAGTGAATAAACACGTAGTCTTTGTCGCCAACTGAAACATAAAATTTAAGTTCATGAGGATTGTTGTAGCCGATATGCCATCGAGTTAGGGAAAGTCTTGGATATCGATCAAATGGCGCCAGGCTCATCAAGTCAATGGCGCTAGCTTTAAGACCTTCGACAGGCTTATCCATAGCCCGTGGCGATTCCAAGGCTCGAACCACTGGATAGTTAGAAGTGGATCCTGATTGATGGAGCACTGAAGCCGCATATGACAAACCCTGACTCCACCGAATGGAATTTTCATCTCGAGACCAATTTACAAGAGAAAGTAAATTTTGATTTGCCAGCCTAGCACCCGCGAGCCCAAATATCTCGTGTGGATAACCACGGCGCATATGCTGGGATGGCCGAGCATAGTTTTGAAATATGCCGTGTCCAAATGCCACCACGATTCGGCCCGGATAGCGTTGGTTGTTTTTTAAAAGCCACTCAGCGGCACGCTCGGCTGTCATAAGACGGCTTTCTTTGCCGCCTGCTCTTATAAAAAAATCACCCTGCCGGTAACGCTGAGCCAACAATCGCTCTTTTTCAGGCACAGTGTCAACTGTGAGATTATGCCAAGAGCCTTGATCCGACTCTATGAGGTCTGTATCATCTTTTATTTCTATACGGATACCTTTCTCGACCAATACTTTTTTATAGACCTCAGCCGTCATACGAACCCTTCGAAGAGGCGCTTGCAAAAATACAAACTGACTCGGATCGTCTTTAAGCTGATCTTCGTACATTTGCCAAAATCGCTCAGCGCCTTGTCGCACATTTTCTAACTCATCTTCAGTGGGAACCTGATCCTCATCCGTATCGATATGGCTCTGAAAAAGATGTTTATCGTTGGCGGGTGTTTGCGCATGTGGGATTTCAACCAATGTGTATGCATAATCCGACTGACGAAAACCAGCAATCGGCCTAACCAAACCCTCATCGCCTGGAACAGGCTCAAAGCCCAATCGACGCGCTAAAATCTTGGGATCCCGCTCAGCTTCAATTTCTCGTAAAACCAGCCCATGAATAGGACTCATCGCCGCTAACGCATTTAAATCACGCGGAACCGAATACAAAACATAGCTTTTGGGCAATTGCACAAGAGAAAATCTATGAAGCATATTTATAAACATGTCGGCAATCGTCCATGGCTTGAGGCTCCGAGCCGCTCTCACCCAAACACGCTCAACTTGAAAAGCATCAAGGCCCTCACTCCTAACCTCCAAACTTCTACCAATAACCTCTGAAAGCTTTTGCGCATCTTCCCTAGAATATCCATTCTCTTGCAGCGCCACTATCGCAGCCCCTGACTCCTCGCCGGGAGAGGCACTTGCCAGCCGCGCGCCCTCCGCCCTTAAAAAGCTTGCACTCTGTGTTTCCGCCGCGAACAGCACTCCGTTGCCAGCTGCTTCAAACTGAGGCGCGACAATTTTTTTTAAACGGTTATCCCACATTTTCCCACGGGAAACGACCATCCAATTTCTAGGTAGCTCAGATAGCCTGTCACTTCCACCCGCCCAAATGCTTCCGTTTAATAACGCCATGTAGGCACCACCAATTCCAATTTGCGCATCAGCATGCGCATGCTCAGTCCCAGACATAACATTTTCAACTGACATCCCATTACCTGTGTCGATGACATAAAATAAAGGTTTTGGTTGAAACGGGACAAATAATCTTGGAAGAACGCGATAACGCAACCAATCAAAAAATGGGCCGAAAAAAGGAATAAAACTAGGAGAGTTTTTTTTGAGCATCGTTATCAAAAATCCCTCACCTTTTCCAGTAAGGTGTAATTGTTGCATCACGTTTTCAGCTGGAAGAACAGCACTTAACATCTCTCCATAACTTAAAGTCCATACAGCATACCCTTGTTTATCCAAACGAAACATAAGATCAAAAACTAATCTTTGGGCTTGGTTAAAGAAATTATGCGCTTTATCTTGCTTGAATACCTTGGGGATAATCGGGTCAATGCTAACTAAATATTGGTCATCGTTTTCTAAAATAGACCGAATTTTGGATACACTATCTTGATCGTTATTAACCATCGCGTGCCACAACTCATAGATCCTGCCCTCCAAAGAGCTCGGTCTCCAGCCATCGGTTGCAAGCCGTAAGTTTTCTCGTATCTGTGCAATAACTTCCTCCGCAAACCTCGCGCCAGATGTCGACTGCGTCGACGAGTTCGGAGATTTTTGGACTGTAGTCTGCAGTCTATAGTCTGGTGTCTGACTGGTGTCCTGGTGCGCTGGTGCTCCGATGACTTGTGAATCTGTTAGCCGCGCACCGCCGCTCTGCCCGTATTTACGAGTAACTGATTTAAGCGCTTCTCTGGCTTCATTAACCGCCGTGAATCTCCCCCATCTTTTAGCCACAAAATACGGGATAGCTCGCTTTAATACCACCGAAGCAGCACGAGCATCCGGACCTATCTGGTTCAGCGCCGAAACAACACCGCGCGCGAAACTAAATTTGTTTTTTTTCAGGGCCTCATCTAACGCCGCTATCAGATCGGGTACAACCATTGAACCAATATCACCCAGAGCATGAGCAGTCGTCAGCCAAGTATCATAGTTGCTCCCTCGGCCAAGCCCATCTTGTTTAATACGCTTATGACCAAGCTGATTCACGGTTCTTAAAACATCCAAAAGATAAGGAATAACCAATGTGTCGTCAAATTCTGACAAGGCATCTATTGCTTGCGACTTGACCCAAAGCATGTCATTTTCTTTAAGTACTCTTATTATCGCCGGGATCGACCTAGATGGCTCAAAATGGAAATGCCACAAAGCATCTACAGCATCTACTTGCATGCCCTCGTCGCCCAACGTAACCTCAATCAACTCCGAAACGATTCTTTCAATCATAGGCTCCTTAACGTTTAAAGGATCTACCAAACTCAATAAATAAATCGCGTCGCTCAATTTGAGCCAAGCTTGTTCCAAAGTACGATGAAGAGCAATGAATTCAAGAAGTGTCGGCGCCAACGAAGCATTTAATTTTTCTTCATACATTTTCCTCCTGGGAGTCCGGAAAGTATCGACAAGATAGCGGACGATCTCCTTCATACCGGCTTCAGAAACAAAATAAGTCTCATCTGTATGACGCCCAATCCAACCTGCACTAACCGCCGCTTCGAAACCACGTTTGTTTTTTAATGTGGTTAAAATTATAGCCTCTAAGTCGTTGATAGATGGATCAACCGCCAAATCCACCAATAAATCAAGAGCATTTTGAATTGGATTTTCCAAACCCATTGGAGCGGGAGAATTTTTTTGATAATTACTTTCAAGCCGCTCTCTTTTTATTGCATCTTTTCTCTTTATAACTTTCTCGTCTAGCTGTTTAAAATATTCTGTCGCCAGAGGATCCCCTTCATGCAGATCCGGATGCACTTCACGCCGCATATCACGCTGAGCCTTTTTTAATTCCGCAAGTGTTTCAGCCTGAGCAATTGCATCTTGGTGTTTTTTTATAATCTTCACCCAATCAATCGACGTCACTGCTAACCTCGCCCCAGCTCCTAGCGGATAGGCATCGGTATTTACTGTTTTTGCTGCACGCTTCGAGCTGCTGGCTGCAAGCTCCGGCTGTCCGCTGTGCGCTGACCGCTGACCGCTGGTGTCATGGTGACCTGGTGACGTGGTGACTGGTTGATCCGCCAGCCGTGCACCAGGAAGCGTTTTATCCATCAGCGGTCTTTTTACAATAACGCTCATTTTGCCCGTCTGAATCCAGGTCTCCTGAATAAGCTCGTCTAGATCGAATAAAATCTTCATGTGTTTGGGCGTCGGCAAATTCCTTGGAAGGGATGTCACATGAAAATTTACTCTATCCTCTCCCACGCCAACACGCGGCTCAAATCCATGGTTATACAAAAACATGTAAAGAGCCAAAACAGATGAACTTAATGACCGGGCATCCTGCATAGCTTCTCCGTTGAGAGCCAATATAGGCGGCGTTTCGTAAGTGGTTTTTTTTACTCCATCCATACGTGTAAAGTACGCAAGAATGTCCCAATACGTTTGGTAAGTCTTGGCCAACGCAGCTGAGAAATACCTTTTATATGATGCCCAGGTTATAAGCCTGTACAAAACCACCGACCTTTTAAAATTCCAGGAAAACACTCTTTTTAAAGAATGGTCCGTAACAAAAGTTGTATGGGAGTTGAAGAGCTGCGCTAGCTCCTGAACACCCATAACATTCTCAGCATACTCATTGATACGACCTTCCAGCGAAGCGTCGCTGACGTTGAGTTTGAGAACTACATAAGGTCGAAACTGACTTACCCCTGCTTCCTGCAATAGCGCCGATCGAACCCTGAGTAGCGTCGATCCAGTGGTAAACATATCGTCGATCATGATCACTTTAGCCCTCATCAACTTCCATTGGTCCGGATACTTCAGATCTGATCTTAAATTACTCTCTAGCCGAGACTTCGGGGATCTGAACCAAGCATAACCTCGCGGAATAAAACTGGGGCGTGTAAAGCGAATTGGAATGAAATCAACACCCAGCTTTTCTGCGACAGCCTTGCCTAAATTGGAAGCCCCTCCCACTGATACGACGACCCACCCCCACCCACCATCCTTATCCTCATCGATGTTCACATCGGCTTTGACCAGTTTTGCAAGCTCTTCAGCGAAACGATCCGTTTCCATCTTGGAGCCATATTTAAATAAAGAATATCTGTGAAAGATCTCATTCATAACACCGGCATTTTTTTCATCCACCTCCCATACCGATCTCGTCTGCTCTCTCAATTGGATCAGATCTGAATCAGTTCTGCTCAAGCGTGCACCGGTCAACGACTGCGTCGACGAGTTCGGAGTCGGGGGTTCGGAGTTCGGAGATTTTTGGACTGTAGTCTGCGGTCTGCGGTCTACAGTCTGACGTGTGACTTTGTGACCTTGTGACCTTGTGACTGTATTTCGAACCAACTCATCCCTCAATGCCGCCCTCGGCCCATTTGGCGCCAAAGCCAACGCATTTACGAACATTAAAATGGCCAATTTATTTGATTGCACAGCTGATGAGTTCGGAGTGACCTTCTCTGGTGACCTGGTGACTTGGTGACTTGGTGACTCGATTTTTTGTGACTTTGTGACTTGGTGACCTGGTGACTGATTAAGCAGTAACTTCTCGTACCGCGCAACATTCGTTTCACTACTGACCTGCGGCTGCAAACTCACGTACGAAATATTTTTTTGCTTCAGGAGAGATTTGAGATTGGGTGCATGGTATCCGCCTGTAACCAGCACGGCTTTTTCTTCGCCCTTTTCGGCCATCTTTTGCAGGGTCTTTTGGACAAAAACCGCATCGCGCTCTTGGGTGGCTTTGTAAAACTCACGCGCTTTGGCCAATGTTTTTTCAAACTCGGGATTGAGATATATCACTCTCTCATAATGATTTTCCAAGTCCATGATCTTTTGATTGAGAAAACCGGTGAGCTCTTTCAGATCAGCCCCATCGCTTCGACTGACAAACTGAAACTGATCCGGCAAAATCGTGAGATTCAAAAGCGCCTTCCAATGCCGGACCACATCCCCTATCTCGATCAGCTTCTTTTCATCTTCATTCTTAATGAGAGCGTTCAGAATTTGTTTTTCGATCTCCTCCTGCTCGCGCAGCATGTCAGCCATTTTCAATTCTTTGAACGCCTTTTGATACGCTTCGTATTTCTTAAGCTCACTCATATTATTTAGCGTATAGCGTTTAGCGGGTAGCGTA
Source organism: uncultured Planctomycetia bacterium (assembly GCA_964402785.1). GTDB lineage: Bacteria > Omnitrophota > Gorgyraeia > 2-02-FULL-51-18 > 2-02-FULL-51-18 > CAYODQ01. The sequence goes on along the minus strand of CAYODQ010000031.1, from coordinate 12,885 downwards.
TAGACAGGTTTTTTTTCCTCTCTATCCGCTATACGCTCTACGCTAAACGCTAGACTTTTTTCTTTTAATTTTGCTTCTTTATTCGCTTTTTCAAAGTCGATGGCTTTTTCTTTCTTTCGCAACTCCGTCAGTTTTTCAAATTCGGGATAATTCTTAAGTGGCACGTCCATCCATTTGGAATATCTGGACAAAGCCTCGAAGTATTCGCTCCAAGTTAACTTCCCGTCAAGAAAGGCCTCGCGTTTGTGATCAAAGCCGCGCAAAAGCGGATGCAATAAATCCGGCTTAAGGGTTTCGACACTGCGATGAAGCTTGATCAGGTAATCTGAAAATTTGTCGCGCTCCTTGGCAATCGATCGATACAAATCAAGCGATTTCCAATAAAGCGCTTCATCTTCCACGCCCCAGAGAACCAAATCATTTTTGGCGGTAAGATTGTGGAGCTCCGCACCGGATAATTCTCCTCGACGCACATATTTTTCGCCGACAAATTTTCTTTTGGCCAGATTTGCTTTTGCTTTGTAGGACGTCAGCGACACATCCCCAAATCCTGCTTCGACGTAAACCGTCTGGATGTTTTCTTTTTCGGTAAGATGTTGGATCGTTTTTGCAATATTAAACTGCGCGGAAGGGTTGGTGTGAGCGTCTTGGATCAAAAATAGCGTATAGCGTTTAGCGGATAGCGGATAGTCAGCCCGCTTTTCTTTTCTATACGCTATACGCTGTACGCTATCCGCTAGAAAATTATCTTCAATTCTTGCAATGGATTCCGGTATTTTAAATGAGAAATGTCTATCCGCTATACGCTCTACGCTAAACGCTAGGTTTTTTAATTCCGGATTCGCATGCGCAACCTCTTGCAAAAGAAACGCGCACACTAATAAAGCAGAAGTTGTCCGTAAAAACGGACTAAAAGAGCTGCGTCTTTTTAAATGCTTTATTGTATCTGGCAAAAAATTATCCTTCGTTTTGGATAGTGAAAATCGCTGTAACTCCAAGGCGGAATTGCCCTTAGATTATTAGCTTAAGTTTGCCTGACGGGTGGGAAAATAACAAGAATTTCGATGACTTTTTTGCCTATTTTTTGTACTCAGAATTATGCAATAATTAGCAATTATTTCGAGCGACTAATCTGCTTGGCGACCCAAGATCTGGATCAGCTCTTCCACCAACTGGGCATGCTTAGTTTCGTCGCGGATCAGCCTCTCAAGCAAAGGGATCACGGAGTGTTCATTGTGATGAGAACGGCATTCATTCAACATCTTCTCATAATCCTGGATACTCTTTTTTTCCAGATCGAGCATGCGTTTAAAACGCGCACCCCAAAGCTCTCGATATAATTTTCTATGCATATCAGCCTCCCGACGCCTCCAGGATGAATTTCAATAGATCGATATGCTGCTTCGTATCGTCCGACAAGATCTTGAATATTTTTTTTACCCGGTCACGGTCCGGCTCTCCAAAAAAATTCATATCCTCACTGTCCATGAGATACAACATCATCGTATAAACATCGATCTCTTCGTCCTGAAGAGCAGTGGTGACTTTTTTAAGGAACTCGTAGGGTAAGGGTGAGTTGTTCAAAGAATATCTTTCAACCGTTCCGCAGGCCGAGCCAAGATCGCTTGATCGCCCTTTTCAACAATAGGCCGCTCTATGAGATCGGGATGCTTGACCATCAGATCGATCAATTCTTCTTCGGATACTTTTTTCTCCGAAAGCTTTAGCGTTTTATAGATCTCTTCTTTTTTGCGAAGAATATCAAACGCGGACATCCCACCCTTTTTGAGCAGCTCTTTTAATTTCACCTTGGGGATCGCATCCACATAATAATTCACCGCCTCAAAATCCACTCCGCTCTCAACAAGAGCCTTGTGAACCTGCCGGCAAGTCGTACAAGTCGGTTTCTGATATATCGTGATTTTGCTCATGCTCTTAATTCTACTACATTCTCTCCCTTGCTCATAGTATCGAGCCGGTAGCAATGTTTGATTCTGTCCACCCTTACCCTTTTTGCTCCTATTCAGTCTCTCTAAATATCTGGGGATGCCCCTCGCCAAAAATTACGGGCAGCCGCTTCTGGGCTGCCCTGATAATTATTTGGCGTCTCCCCGAGAATTTAGAGAGCCTTCATAGCAGTCGCAAAAAGGCCGGGAATGGCCAGAATCAAACATTGCTACCGGCTGGATGCTAGGGCGGCACTCATTCATGAATAATTCAAATGAATGAGTGAGCTCTTAGAAGCTTAAGCCGGCAACGTATTTTGATTTTGTTCGTTCCCTCGCTTTACTGAGCTGCTATAGATTTGTCGCAAGTGACAAGGGGGGCCGTCACGAGCTCATTTCTTACTATCAGGCGAGCTGGAAGTCCACTCGACGCTGCGCCCTGTTGATATAGGCAGGTCCGCCGCAGCGTCTTGGATCTTTGACGGGGGGTTCCCCGTCACTTGCGGCAAATCTATGCGAAGGAAAGCGAAGGGCGAACAAAATCAAAATACGTTGCCGGCTTTGCATCTATGTGAGAGGGAGAGAATGAGAAAGAATGCGTGATATACTGATGAGTCTTATGCCAAGAATGATTAAAGTTTTAGGGTCGCTCAATTTTGCTGTGTGCCTTCTTGTGGGGCTCGCGGTTATCTTGTCATTTTCAACCATCAGTGAGTCGATCCATGGGACGCCGTTCGCGCAAGAGAACTTTTACCGAGCGCATTGGTTCGATTTTTTTCTCGGGCTGGTTTGGATCAATATTTTTTGTGCCACACTCACGCGTTGGCCCTTTAAAAAACGGCATATCGGCTTTGTCATCACTCATATCGGTATCTTGATCCTCCTCATCGGCGCATTTGTGACACGCCAGCTGGGCATCGAAGGACAGATGACGATATTCGAAAATGAGATCAAGAATAAGATCATTGGAGAGGGTCTGACGCTGGTGGTCCGCACGCCTGAAGGCAAAGAATCCTCGTTTGAGCTCAAACATCGCAAGAACACAAAACCGCATGCCCTTCCCGTTCCGGATGGCTCTATCCCCATCGATATCGTCCAAGTCATACCACATGCACTCGCCGCCAAACAGCTCATCGAAAACCCTGCTCAAAACGGACATAATTTCGCCGCACAGATCACATTTTCAAGTGAAATGATGCAAATGAAAGAAACTTTTATCCTCTCCATGCGTGATCCGGATAATTTAAACCCATCGACGCATAGTATCGGCCCAGCGTTGTTCAAATTGGAGGCTGGTGCACCTGAGGCGGATAAAAATGGCACAGAAAGCTCAGCCACTTTGATCTTGCAACAAACGACATCGAGCCAGCAAAAACGATTTACTCTTCCCCCAACGACACCCTCCATCGCTTGGGCGGAAACAGGTCTCACGCTGCAAAATATCCGCTACACTCCCCATGCTAAAGTAGTTGGCAATCAGATCGTGGATGACCCTCACAATATTCCGTTCAACCCTGCGGTGGAATTTGATATCGTAGACTCAGAAAATCACAAAGAATCCCATACCAAATTCATGCTGTTTCCGGATTTTAATTCGCTGAAAGGCGGCAAATCCGCCAACGTTTTTGATCTGAACGTATTTTTGGACGCCCCGCTGCCGGCGGAGCAAGATACGGACAATAAACCATCTTTTACGATCACCCCCTCAAAAGAAGGGGCATGGCAATACCGCATCCACTCATCCAAATCAAAAGGCGAGCTAAAGCCGCTGCCTATCAAAGAGAAGATCCCCACCGGATGGATGGATATGACCATCGAAGTGAAGCAAACATTTCAAGATGCGCTTATCCAAAAAGTGATCGAAGAAGATCCGGAAAAGAAGTCTGAGCTTCCCGCTGTCCAGATCCGCGCCCGCAAAACAAATATGGCGGAGGACCACTGGGTCATCTCAGGACAGCCTCTTCTACTGGGCCGCGACAAACAAAGCATCCGCCTATCCATAGAACCCAAATCCACTCTCATGAAATTCTCCCTAGCGCTCAAGGATTTTCGTAAGATCGACTACCCCGGCACCTCCAATCCTGCTTCGTTTGAGAGCGATGTGACACTTTCTGACCCAGTCAAAGGAATACACATCGACAAGACCATCCGCATGAATAAACCCCTGGACTACGATGGCTACCGCATCTTTCAGTCTTCTTATATTCAGGACGAGGAGCTCGGCGAAGCTTCGGTGTTTACGGTGGCCAAAAATCCGGGTATGATGCTTATCTATCCGGGGGCAATTTTGATCTTATTTGGGGTAATTTTGTTATTCTATTTTCACCCATTTTTCAATGATAAGATCCGAACGGGAGGCTCATGAAAAAATTATTTTGTCTATTGTCTATCGTCTATGGTCTATGGTCTCCTTTTTCTTTGGCGCACGCATCCTGGGACGATGCCAAATCCATCCCCATCCAACACAACGGCCGCATCAAACCCTTGGATTCTTTTGCACGGCAAACTCTAAAGCTTGTGGCCGGCAAAGAAACTTGGCAAGGCAAGTCCGCTTGCGATTTTTTACTGGATCTCCTGTCTACCCCCGAGTCCATTGGCAAGATCAATTGGATACGAGTCGATTTTGGCGAACTCAAAAAATATCTCGGCTTGGATGAAAATTATCATCATTTTTCGCTGGAGCAGCTAGCTCCTTCCTACGGAAAGATCCAGGCTCTTGCCCAAAGCGCCGCAGAGCACCGATCCAAAGATATACGCCCCTCCAAACTCGAACAGCGTGCGGAGCTTCTCTTGAATCAGATCCGCACTGTACAGGCATTGTCCTCGGGTGAAAGTATCCGCGTGCTACCCGGCCCTTACACAACTGAATGGGCATCCCCCTTTGGGATGAATATAGGATTTGCTGGTGATTTTAAAGAGATTCTCACAGATCGTAAGATGAACCATGTGCCCAAATTCAGAAAAGATGTCCATGCGTGGATCGAAAAAGTTTCCTCCGTCAGCAAAACCGTACCCAAACGCAAGATTGCCGTGGAGGTTATTTATAATCAACTCAAACCATTCGAAGGTGCGGCACTTCTGTATTTCTTGTCTTTTGTGATGTTTGCATTCTTTAGAAAACAATACGCCTTTTTTGGAGCGCTTAGCTTCTGGCTTATCTTTCTTGCTTTCTTTTTTCATAGCTTTGGCTTGTTGGCGCGCGTTCTTATCTTGGCGCGGCCACCCGTATCCAATATGTATGAATCGATGATCTTTATGAACTGGGCTCTCATGATCTTTGCCCTCGTTTTTTCTATGATCCGAAAAACATTTGTTCCTGCCGTGACCGCCAGCCTCATCAGCGGGTTCATCATGGTTTACGCCAATCTCTTGCCTATCGATTCGAGTCTGGATGTGGTCGTGGCGGTACTCAAAAGCAATTATTGGCTCACTATTCACGTATTGACGATCGTCTCAAGCTACGGCGCCTTTGGTTTGGCGCTGGCTTTGGGTCATCGGCATCTTTTTTTACTCAGTCTTTCAAAGCTCGGCTCACATCAAGATGAAGATTCGGCGCGGCTCATCTTTCGCGTCATCCAGCTAGGCGTTATCTTGGTGGGTACAGGTACTTTTCTCGGAGGCGTTTGGGCCAATGAGTCTTGGGGTCGCTTTTGGGGCTGGGATCCCAAAGAAACTTGGGCGCTGATCACATTTCTCGGCTATTTGGTCGTGGTGCATCTTAAATACCGCCGCAAGATCAATAATTTCTATCTCGCCCTATCGACTATCTTTGGTTTTATGCTGGTGCTCATGACCTGGTACGGCGTTAATTTCATACTTGGCCGCGGACTCCACAGCTACGGCGCGGGCAGCGGCGGCACCCAGTGGATAATTTATTATCTGATTGCCGAAGCAATATTCGTGGCGTGGGTGTTTTGGAAACGACCCAAACATTAGACTGCTTCGGCGCTACGCGCCTCGCAATGACAGGATTTTCTGAATAATCTCAAATAGGATAATATCCGGCGTCGAAGCACCTGACGTGATCCCGATATTCTTCACGTTGGATGCAAACCAATCCTTTTCCACACTGACACTACCCGTTCTCGGATTACGGCAGCGTATCTCGGACAGCGAAACAATGTCGTTGGAATCTTCGATGTGAAAAAACGGCAGCTTCCCATCAGCGATCTCAGCCAAATGAGTGGTGTTGGAGCTGTTGAAACCTCCAACGATCAAGATCAGGTCGATGGGATGTGCCAGAAGCTTGCGCAGCGCATCTTGGCGGTCTTGTGTCGCGCCGCATATCGTGTCAAAGCTCCTAAACTTCTCCTTGGTGGCTGCTTCACCAAATTTATCAATGAATGCCTGCCTTAAAATCTCCTGTATGTGCAACGACTCACCTTTGAGCATGGTCGTCTGATTGGCCATGCCCAGTTTCTCGGTAAAATCGGTATTTCGTATCTTATCTGCAAGCGCTTCGGCCTCCTGTTTATTTTCGATGATAAGGTATCGGCCGCCCTCCTTCAGCGCCTGAGAGGCCGTCGCACGTGTTTCTTCGTGGTCACGCTTGCCATGTACAATGGTCGTAAACCCATTTTTGGCGTAGCCCTCGACGCGCTTCCAAACATTGATAATGGCGCCGCAGGTGGAGTCTACGATGGTGACGCCTTTTTCTTTTAATTTCTGAATATCACGAAAATCCGTACCAAACGCCGAAACCACCACGATGTCGCCGGCTTTCAACTCATCACAGATCAGAAGATTGTGAGTATCCCGCTTGAGGTAATTGACGCCCTTTTGCTTCAGTTTTCCATTGATATATGGGTTATGGATCAGCTGATCCGTAAGAAATATCCTCTTATCCGAGAACCGCTCGCAGGTCTCAAACACCATATCGATGGCTTTATCGACTCCATAGCAGAAACCAAAATGCTCCGGAAAGTAAAAAGACAGGTCTCCGAGCTGCCAAACACCGCCCGTTTCACGGATGGCAGAGACCGACTCGGCGGAGTAGTTTTTGTGGTGGTGCTTAAAACCCTCGCCAAACTCAGAGAGCTTCTTAATAACCTTGTTTTCCATGGCACACATTCTACTTGAAAAGGCGCCTTTATGCTATAATGCATGGCTCAAAGGACTTATAAAGATGCCCGTTACCAAAAGTATTGAAGATATACTGAAAGAAACAAAGATACACCAGATATTGCGCCCCAAGCTCGTCATGGCGCTGCCTTCGACCCCCCTGCAAACAGCCCTAGATCTCATGCACAGCGAGCGTTCCGGCTATATCGTGATCGCCGATGAGCATTCCAAGCTGGTGGGCATGTTCACTGAGCGCGAAGTGCTCATGAAGGTCATGCAGCCCAAGGTCAAGCTGACCGAGCCCGTCGAAAAATACATGCGTAAAGATGTCCACCCTCTCAAGAAAACAGACACGGTGGGTCAGGCTCTGGATTATATGAATAAGTTTGGCATACGGCATGTGCCGCTTTTGGATGATTTTGACCAGGTCAGCGGTATCCTTTCGATCCGCACTATTGTTTCGTTCTTGGCAGAGCTTTTTCCGACAGGCGTTTTAAATCTGCCTCCCCAAGCAAACCTTATCCACGATACTCAAGAAGGCGGCTAAGATGTCTCCTACACAAGATATTAAAGAAGTCGATTCCGTTATCATCCGCATTGCGGGTGACTCAGGCGATGGCATGCAGCTCACCGGTGACCAGCTCACCGATACTTCGGCGATCATGGGCAATGACATTGCGACATTGCCGGATTTTCCGGCTGAGATCCGTGCACCTCAGGGCACTTTGCCAGGCGTATCCAGCTTTCAGATCCAATTTAGTAAGAAAGATGTTTATACCGCTGGCGATAACCCGGATGTTTTGGTGGTCATGAACCCAGCCGCTCTCAAAGTCAACATCGGCGACCTTCAAAAAGGAGGACTGCTCATCGTCAATTCAGATTCGTTCATCGAAGACAATCTTAAAAAGGCCGGTTGGACCTCCAATCCATTGACGGACAATTCACTCAAAGATTTTTCAGTGCTCAAGGTTCCCTTTTCGTCACTCACAAAGAATGCCCTCGCCGAGTCCAAGATCAAACAAAGCGAGATGGATCGAAGCAAAAATTATTTCGCTCTTGGCCTTCTCTTCTGGATGTATGGCCGATCCCTCGATCACACGATCGAGTGGACCAAAGATAAATTTGCCAAAAAGCCTGAGGTGGCCGAAGCCAATATCATGGCTCTCAAAGCTGGTTTTAATTATGGCGATATCACAGAAACCGCTCCTTCGCGGTACGTTGTGCCCAAAGCTGATATTGGCCCGGGCTCTTACCGAAAAATCACGGGTAATGAAGCTACGGCGCTCGGTGTGATCGCGGCTGCACAGCTGACCGGCAAGCAGCTTTTGTACGCCGGCTACCCGATCACCCCCGCAAGCGATATTCTTCATCAGCTCTCATACCGTAAAAATTTCAATGTGAAGACATTTCAAGCGGAAGATGAAATTGCCGCTTGTGGCGCAGCACTCGGAGCTTCGTTCGGCGGACAGATCGGAGTCACAGGCACCAGCGGCCCCGGCATTTGCCTTAAATCGGAGATGATCAATCTTGCTTTAATGGTGGAGCTGCCTCTTGTGATCATCAATGTTCAGCGTGGCGGCCCATCCACGGGTCTTCCGACCAAAACTGAGCAGTCGGATCTTCTTCAAGTGATGTTTGGCCGCAATGGAGACTCGCCCATACCGGTTGTCTCAGCCTCCACACCGTCCAATTGCTTTAGCATGTTCGTCGAAGCCGTCCGCATCGCTACCAAATACATGACCCCCGTCTTCTTTTTGTCCGACGGCTATATTGCCAATGGCTCCGAGCCTTGGAAGCTTCCCGAGATAAGCGAGCTCAAAAAAATTGAGATCCAACATCCGACAACAAGCAACGGTCCATTTATGCCGTTCGTCCGTGACGCCAAGACATTGGCTCGGCCATGGGCGGTACCCGGTACACCCGGACTTGAGCATCGCATCGGCGGTATTGAAAAAGCAGATGGTTCGGGTGCGGTGAGCTATGACCCCGGCAATCACCATAAGATGACCGAGCTTCGTCGTGATAAAGTGCGCGGTATTGCCAATGATATTCCGCCGGCTGAAGTATTTGGTGACAAAAAAGGCCGTCTTTTGGTTCTGGGTTGGGGTAGTCCCTATGGCACTATCCGTGCGGCCGTCGAAGAGATGCGCGCCGACGGACACAAAGTTTCCCATTGTCATCTGAACTACATCAATCCCTTCCCCAAAAATCTGGGAGAGATCTTGAAGGGCTTTGACACTGTCCTGATCCCTGAGATCAATATGGGTCAGCTTATCTTTTTGATACGCTCAGAGTTTGAAGGCATTAAAACCGTGGGCTACAACCGCGTCACCGGACAGCCCTTCAAGATCCGCGAGATCAAGCAACAAATCGGAGCCCATTTATAATGACACCCGCGACATCCGTTACCGAAAAACCTCATTACATCAAAGATGATTTTGTGTCTGGCCAGCAAGTCCGCTGGTGCCCTGGCTGCGGCGACTACGCGATCTTGGCTGTGATGCAAAAAACACTGGCTGACCACACCACCACCGCCCGTGAGAACCATGTATTCATCTCAGGTATTGGTTGTTCCTCTCGTTTTCCTTATTACATGAACACATATGGATTTCATACAATACACGGACGCGCACCCTCGATCGCGACTGGATTGAAATTGGTTCGCCCTGAGCTTACGGTTTGGGTCGTGACCGGTGACGGCGATGGCCTTTCTATCGGCGGCAATCACCTCATGCATTGCCTGCGCCGCAATGTGGATCTTAAGATCATCCTTGTGAACAACGAGATCTATGGCCTCACCAAAGGCCAGTACTCCCCCACTTCCAAAATGGGCAAAGTTGCCAAATCCACTCCTGAGGGCTCTATCGATTATCCGATCAATCCTTTGTGTTTAGCGATCGCGGCAGAGGCGACTTTTATCGCTCGTACATTTGATTCGGATCCACGACATATGGGGCAAGTTTTTCAGCAGGCGATGAACCACAAAGGTGTCGCGTTCATCGAGGTGTTTCAAAATTGCGTGATCTTCAACAAAGACACACATGTGCCGATCACCGGACGCGAGACACGCGAAGACCGCGCGATCTATCTTGAGCATGGCAAACCTTTGATCTTTGGGAAAAATAAAGACAAGGGCATCAAGCTCAATGGCGTCCTGCCGGAGCTTGTCGATCTAGCCGCGCATCCCGAAGAGACCAAGAATGTGATCACGCACAACGCCAAAGAAGCTATGCCCAATTACTCGTATCTTTTGACACAGCTCGAATACCCTGAGATGCCAGTTCCTTTTGGTGTGTTTCGCGATATCCAGAAGCCCACTTATGAAGAGATGCTTCATGACCAGGTGAAATCGGTGGTTCAAAAACGTGGTACGGGCAATTTAAAAGATATTTTGTACACCGATGAAGTGTGGACCGTTGAAAAGAAAGAGACTGAGTCCATCTCCTCACCTACGGGCAAACACATCGGATCCTCGACCCCGCAGAAGAATTATTGGCATGAAGAAGAAATGAGCACCTTGGTCAAAGGACAAGAGGCCAAACCCAGCAAAGACAAGCTTCAAAAACTGATCATGAGCGAACGCGTGGCGGATTTTATATCCAAAATACCCCCCATCATTATTGGGCCTGATGCGACGGTGCAAGAGATGATCGATGAGATGCATGCTCATCCCACCAAAGGCTGTGTGCTTGTCTGCGATAAGGATAAGAAACTCGTAGGCATCGCCTCGATCCGTGATATCTTGCTCAAAGTAGCGGGGACGGTCAATGACCCTTCCAAGATCACGGTTCGGCAGATCATGACGGCTAAGGTAGAGAGTCTAGAAAAAGATGCGCCTTTGTCATACGCGCTTCACAAAATGGCTATCGGTAAATTTCGCCATGTGCCTGTGTTAGACAATGGCATTCCTGTAGGTGTCGTCTCAACTCGAGACCTCATCGAATACCTGACAACACCCAAGAAAAAATAAAAAGGGGTACCATGGATCCAAAAGAAGCCTTTCCTGCATCTAGAAAAATAAAAGTTTCAGGAACTATTTACCCGGAACTTCAAGTCCCGATGCGCGAAGTCTCGCTTTCGCCTACCAAGACAGGCCTCACAGAAGAACAAAACGCGCCGGTCTATGTTTACGACACCAGCGGACCTTACACCGATCCTGAAATAACCGTCGACATCAAAAAAGGCCTCCCCAAAACACGCCGCCCTTGGATCGAAAAGCGCGGAGATGTGCATGCGCGAGGCAATGTACTCATCGCCAAACCCGGACGCAATGTATCTCAGATGCACTATGCCAAAAAAGGCATTATCACTCATGAGATGGAATACATCGCCATCCGTGAAAATATGAATTTAGATAAAGTTCGCAAAGCTCTGGCACAACATCCCGGCGATTCTTTTGGCGCCAATATTCCCCAAAAGATCACGCCAGAGTTCGTTCGTGATGAGATTGCCCGCGGCAGAGCGATCATTCCGGCCAATGTCAATCACCCTGAAATGGAACCCATGATCATCGGACGTAATTTCCTGGTCAAGATCAATGCCAATATCGGCAACTCCGCCATCACCTCGACTATCGAAGAAGAGGTCGAGAAAATGCGTTGGGCTACTCTTTGGGGCGGCGATACTGTGATGGATCTTTCCACCGGCAAAAACATCCATGAAACACGCGAGTGGATCATTCGCAACTCCCCTGTACCCATCGGCACCGTGCCCATTTATCAGGCGCTCGAAAAAGTGAATGGAAAACCAGAAGATCTGACATGGGAAATTTACCGCGACACTTTGATCGAGCAAGCCGAGCAAGGTGTGAGTTACTTTACGATCCATGCGGGCGTACTGCTACGTTATGTGCCATACACGGCCAGCCGTGTGACCGGTATCGTCTCCCGTGGCGGCTCTATCCATGCCAAATGGTGCCTTGCACACCATAAAGAAAATTTTACATACACTCATTTTGAAGAAATATGCGAGATCATGAAAGCGTATGACGTTTCCTTCTCCCTTGGAGATGGTTTGCGTCCTGGCTCCATCGCAGACGCCAATGACAAAGCGCAGTTTGCCGAGCTGGAAACGCTTGGGGAGCTGACCAAAAAAGCCTGGAAACATGATGTCCAGGTGATGATCGAAGGCCCGGGGCATGTTCCCATGCATATGATCAAAGTGAATATGGAAAAACAGCTTGAAGAGTGCGGCGAAGCTCCATTTTATACATTGGGGCCTCTCACAACAGATGTGGCTCCCGGATATGACCATATCACTTCCGGCATCGGTGCTGCCATGATCGGTTGGTACGGCTGCGCCATGCTTTGTTATGTCACACCTAAAGAACATTTAGGTTTGCCAGATAAAAAAGACGTCAAAGACGGTGTGATCACGTACAAGATCGCTGCTCACGCGGCGGACCTAGCCAAGGGTCACCCTGGAGCCCAGATCCGAGACAATGCGCTATCAAAAGCACGTTTCGAATTTCGTTGGAACGATCAGTTCAACTTATCCTTGGATCCTGTCACAGCCAAAGCGTTTCATGACGCTACACTTCCCCAGGAATCTGCCAAGGTGGCGCATTTCTGCTCCATGTGCGGGCCTCAGTTTTGTTCCATGAACATCACACAAGAAGTGCGTAAATACGCCCTCGAGCATCAGCTGGATGAAGAAAAGGCTCTATCTGAAGGACTCAAAACCAAGTCCGAAGAATTCAAGAAATCCGGTCTAAAAATTTACCAATAACATCGCACTCCCCAAGAATCCACCCTATTAATGAGGGTATGAAGTAAACCGTCAACCGAAGGCTTTCTACCGGCCCACCTGCCTGCCGGCAGGCAGGGTCCGGCGCCCCTGCGAGGCGCCTCCCTCTGTGATTCCCGTCGCCTAAGCTAAA
>CAYODQ010000030.1:0-26368 GCA_964402785.1 uncultured Planctomycetia bacterium | reverse complement strand
AGCGCTTCATATGAGCTGTCAACCGATAAGCTGCTTTTGACCCTTGGCACCGCAAACTGGCTTGGCACTTCGCTCAAAAGTTCCGGGCAAATGCAATTTTCAAAACCGCCCACTTATTCCCTCCGCATTGAAATGGGCACACTCCCCCTCAAAGAGATCTTGACCACTTACGAGTGGGACAAAAAAGTATCTATATCCGGACAGCTTGGCGGTTATCTTGATATAGAAGGGGCTGGTTCTCGCCTCACCAACCTCAAAGGCCATATCCAAAATTTGTCAGATGGAAATATTGTCATTCTAGATCAGGCATTTTTGCAGCGCATCGCCGACTCGGCCAAGCAACCCATAGAAATTATTAAAGCAAGTTTTGAAAATTATCACTATAATACCGGTGATATCGAGGTATCATTGGATCACCAAAACATCCGGCTTGGTGTCGCCTTGAATGGCGAGGCCGGCAAACGCAATTTGGAGGTTTATCTGCATGATCTTTTCTAAAAAAGGAGTGTCCTTCAATATGTTAACCGCTTTTGTTTTTTATGCTTTATTGGCCAGCTCCGGCTGCGCTCGTGTGGAAGTCCAGGCTCCCAAGGATCCTATCAAAATGGATATCTCGATGCGTCTGGATGTGTACCAACATGTGGTGAAAGATATCGATCAGATCGAGAGCCTTGTCTCGGGCGGCAGCCAAAAAACAGCGTGGGCTGAATTTTTAGTCACGACTGCTTACGCAGATGATCTGGATCCGCGCATTGAGCAGGCAGCTGCCTCCAGACGCGACCGCCGTAGCGCTTTGCTTGGCCTAGAATCGCAGGGCGCTCTAGGCGAAAACAATTTAGGGTTGGTTGTGGTTCGCTCTCAAGCGGCTGGAGCGGATGCTCTCGCCAATGATGAGAACAGCGATCGCATGGTGATCTATGAAGCGCTTGCTCAGAAAAACGGCACGTCCGTGCAAGAAATTCAGCGTGTTTATGCCGAGCGGCTGCACCGTGACGCTCCATCCGGAACCCCTGTCCAGGATGCTTCGGGGAATTGGGGAACAAAGTAAAGATCGGTAAGGGTTAAGGCTAAGAAGCCGGTATGGGCTAAGGTCAGGGTGAAGTATTTTGGCCTTAGCCCCAACCCTTGCCTAAACCGGCTTCTTGGCCTTTACCCTCGCCCTATCTTCGATAATTTGCTCAGGAAACTTCCCCGCCAGCGCTTCTTGAAGCATCGTTTTGACTTTGAGGTCAAAATCAGTCGTCACTAGATATTGGATATATCCCGCGTCTTTCTGCACGATCTCACGCACCGAGTGTTTGCGGCCGTATTTTCCAAAAACGGGATAAAGATCCCCATTCCACCAACGAAATTTACGATCATCATCAAAAAATAACGTCGTTGGCTCATAATCAAAATCGATCAAAGACTCCAAGTAATCATTATTCTGACCATACTTTTTGATCTGAGCATCCAATATTTCTAGCGTGGCTTGAGCATCATCCAGCGCCGAGTGAGCATTTTGTAGATCCTTATTGCAAAAAAATCGATACGCGGCCTTCAGATCCCTCTTTTCGTGAATGTGGTAGATCTTCTGGGCGTCATAGATAGTCCGATGGCGCCACTCGAGTCTCAAGCCTGCATCAAAAAACTCTCTCTCCAAAAGTGGCAAGTCAAAACGCTCGATATTGTAGCCTGCAAAATCCGCTTCCCCGATGAAAGCCTGTATTTCGGAGGCTGCCTCTTCGAACCTGGGCACCGCTTCGACAGCTTTATCATCTATGCCAGTAAGCTTTGTCACTTGGGCGGGGATCGGAATTCCCGGATTAATTCTCTTATTAAAAGTGAGCAGACTTCCATCGACTTGACACTTGATCATGCCCACCTCGATCACCTTGTCTTTTTCGATCCAAAGACCTGTTGTTTCTAAGTCTAATACAATGACGGGCTTGGTAAGCTTCATAGTCGATTCTCCCTAGGCCAAGCCTAACAAAGGCACCTTTTCATATGCAAGTATTCTTTAGCAGCCCCTTGAAAGCGAGCATCTTATCACGTAAACTTTTATTAGGGCAGGTCGTGAGCACCGCTCTATTCGGATATTAAAAAGTGAGGCAAGCCGATGCAAGAAAGACGGCAATCCGTACGGGTAGAATGTGAGATCCCATCCTCGGTGAGAGATCTTGACTCTCCGTCCCCAAATCGCATCAAAGAAGCCGTCATCAGAAATCTTTCCAGGGGCGGCCTACGACTTAGAATGGATGAATTTGTACCGATTCAAGACCGTCTGGCTCTTTATTTCAGCCTGCCCAACCACCACACGGTGGAAGTCCATATCAGTTTGGCCTGGGTCGTAGAGATCCCACATATCAATAAATATGAAATGGGCGCGCGTTTTGTGGAAATGAGCCAAGAAGATGAGGATGCCATCCAGCACTTTCAATACAAAGCTATTTTAGAAAAGATATCTTCGAAGCCCTATATTGTGCGTGATCCCCACAAAGATCACCCCGATATCGGCGCACGCGACGCAGCCTGATAGATAGCGACTTTAGTTTGGCCATAACGCCTTAAGGTGATCTGTTTCAGAGATCCAACCGCTTCGGGCAGATCAGTTTTCTTGGGATGCTCCGCCACCACAAAACCACCCACATTTACAACCGCGCACTCATCTATTTGCTGAAGCGTATCCTGGCATAAATTATCAGCGTATGGCGGGTCTAAGAAAATAATGTCGAATTTTCTTTTTTGGCGAGACATGCGTGCTAATGTTGAAAATACATCCTTGTTCAATACTTCCGATCTTTTGTCCAACTGAAAACGAACGCAATTCTTTTCGATCTGCTTGGCTCGGCCTGAGTCTTTTTCCACAAAACACACGGATAAAGCGCCTCGAGATAGCGCTTCGAAACCTAGCGCCCCTGCGCCGCTATAAAGATCAAGGATACGCTGTCCCTCGATCACCTGTTGAAGCAGATCGATGATGGCTTTTCGTACTTTATCTGCCGTGGGCCGAAGCTCTGGATTCGGCGTAAAAAGAATGGTGCGCCCCTTGAGCGTACCCGATAAAATCTTCATGCGATCTCTCCGACCATTTTCTGTTTCAGTTGCAATGACATAAATCGCTCACCGATCATCCGCCGCAAACCATGATGCTTGGGCTTGGACAGATCAGGATCCTCCATGATAAGCCGTCGAGCCAGATCCTTGGCCCTTTCGTGGATCGCAAAATCCATGGAGATATCCCCTATCCTAAGCCTAGGCAGCCCATGCTGCTGAGAGCCCACCCTATCACCTGGCCCGCGATTTTCAAGGTCTTTTTCCGCGATTTCAAAACCGCTGCTCGTTTCCTGAAATATCGACAAACGCTCCAATGTCTCGGGGTTTTGTGTATCTGAGAACAATATGCAATAGGACTCGCCCTGACCACGCCCAACTCTCCCGCGTAATTGATGCAGTTGAGCCAAACCAAATCGATCCGCATTTTCGATCACCAAAAAACAGGCATTCGGCACATCGACACCGACTTCGATGACGGTCGTAGAAACCAGGATCTTGATCTTGCCATCTTTAAAAGACTGCATCATCTTGGTTTTGTCTAGGGGCTTCATTTTGCCGTGCAACAAGCCAACTGGATACTTTTCAAATTTTACCTGAAGATCTTTGGAAAACTCGCTCGCCTGCTCGATAAGCGGGCACACCACAAATGCCTGAAAGCCCTTGGTGAGCTCCCGATCAAGCCATCGATAAAGATCGGTTCTTTTATCTTCCGAAAGCCACAGTGTTTTGATCGGTATTCTCCCCGCGGGCTTATCCGCGACCACCGATATGTCCATGTCACCATACAGCGTCATGGACAGTGTTCTGGGAATAGGCGTCGCCGTCATCAGAAGAAAATGGGGTTCGCGAGACGCCTTTTTTTTGAGCGCAAGACGCTGAAAGACACCAAACTTATGCTGCTCATCCACCACGACCAAGCCAAGTTTATGGAATTTGATATTTTGCTCGATAAGCGCATGAGTTCCCACCACCACGTCCAGTTCTCCCGCAGCCAGCGCATTCAATACCTGATTTTTTTCTAGCGGCGGAACCGCCTGAGCCAGATAACCGATACGGATCCCAAAAGAACCTAAAAGTTGATTGAGACTATAAAACAATTGCTGCGCCAACACTTCGGTTGGAGCCATCATGGCGCTTTGATGGCCATTTTGATGCGCTAAAAAAACCGCCGCCGAAGCCACGACCGTTTTACCGCTTCCCACATCACCTTGCATCAGGCGGTTCATGGGATTATGCGCCTCAAGGTCGCGGCGCATCTCCTCTATGGCGTTTCGTTGGCCGGCGGTTAAATGAAATGGCAGGGATCGGATATAATCTTCCAATGCGCTATTTTCTGATCCATGTTTGAATATCCCCCTCTCTGACAAACGCCGCATCCTTTTCTGTTCGATCAAAAGCTGCAAACCAAAAAACTCATCAAACACCAAACGCTCATAGGCCTGGCGCAGATGTTCGGATGTTTCTGGAAAATGTATATTGTGATAGGCGCTGGCAAGATCCGCCAAACTCAGATCCTTGCAATATTCTTTCGGTAGAGGATCATCAACGCAGGCGGCACTGTCTTCGTTGTGACCAAATTGCAACTGCCTCAGGAACTTTTGGGTCAGATCCTCGGTGAGCGGATACACAGGAGTGATGCGTCCAAAATGGGGACCAGCGCCGCTCTCCCGCGAGGGGCCAATTTCATATTCAGGATGCACCATCTGCCATAATTTACCCTGCTTTTCAGCTGAACCGTACAAGATGATCTGGGATTTAGGCTTGAAGGCTTGAAGCAAATAAGGCTGCTGATAAAAAATAACAAAAAGTCTGTTTTGGCCATCGGATACAACGGCTTTAAAAATGACCATTCCGTTCTTAGCACGTATAAGACTGCGGCTATCTATAATGCCTAAGACGCATTCCTTACCCGCCCCCTTGATCTCAGACACGGAAATAACGGGACAGCGGTGCTCATAACGCCTCGGGAACCATTGGAGCAGATCGAGCACAGTTCGAACCCCCAAACCCTCCAAAAGCCGCTCTTTTTCGGGCCCCACACCCTTCAAAGTCCGCACCGAACGGGATAGTTGTATTTTAGGCGAATCCATGGTACATTACCTGTTCATATTTAAGGAGTTGTTATGTCTCGTGTATGTTATTTTACAGGCAAAAAGCCTATTATGGGTAAAAGAATCACGACCCGCGGTATCTCCAAGAAAAAAGGTGGTATTGGTTTGAAAACTACCGGTATCAGCGTGCGTCGCTTCCTCCCCAATTTGCAAACCGTTAAGATCATTGACGAAAACGGCACGGTTCGCCGCGTACGTGTCTGCGCCAGCTACCTCACCTCCGGTAAGGTCAAAAAAGCGCCCAAGCGTACTTGGAAGCCGGCTACCTCCGCAGCCTGATCCTTTCGGGGCGTGTTCATTCACGCCCCGTTTTTTTATTTCCATAATTCCATCTGAAGCGTGATCGACTGGATCCCGTTCATGTTTTTCAATGTCGGCTGATAGATGATATCAAACCACTTTTGTTGGCGGCTACTTTCCATCCATTTGTCATAAGCGCGGAAAGCGATCACTTCGCAAGTCACCTTATCTTGGGCGTCCGTCATCCAACACTGGAGCGTATCTTTGCCTCGCTTTTTTACATCTCCTCTGACGCGCAATTGTTTTGTCATAAAAAGAGGCTTTGGGTGCCCCGGCCCAAAAGGCTCTAGCTGCTCAAGCTCCTTCAACAAAGGCCCGTTGAGATCAGCGGCTTGAATATCGGCATCTACCCAGATCTCATCTTCCTGCTCACCCGCACCCAGAAGCCGTTTGGCGGCTGCATTCAAGTGTTCACGAAAGATATCTATATTCTCAGGCTTGATCGATAAACCGCAAGCTTGCGCATGACCTCCAAACGAGGTCAATAGGGACTCACACTCAAGCACATTCTTAAAAATAGAAAAACCGGGCAGCGAACGCCCCGAGCCCTTGCCCAAGCCACTTCTCGTGGATATGACGATCGCTGGCTTTTTAAAGCGTTCGACCAGCCTTGAAGCCACGATACCCAAGACCCCCTCATGCCATTCATCGCTATGAGCCACAATCACCGGCTCGTCGTTTAAAGTTATTCTTTTTTCGATCTGTGCTGCGGCAGACAAGTACGCGCTAGATTCCACTTTCTGGCGATCCCGATTGCCTTCATCAAGAACCTGCGCCAGCTGCCTCGCTTCGGCGGGGCTCTCGGTGACCAAAAGCTTGAACGCGCTGAGAGGAGAACCCATGCGGCCTGAGGCGTTGATGCGCGGTCCCAACCCAAATGCAATATCGCGATAACTTATATAATGAGGGTTTAT
Source organism: uncultured Planctomycetia bacterium (assembly GCA_964402785.1). Lineage (GTDB taxonomy): Bacteria > Omnitrophota > Gorgyraeia > 2-02-FULL-51-18 > 2-02-FULL-51-18 > CAYODQ01. The sequence continues at coordinate 20,007 of CAYODQ010000030.1, read as the reverse complement.
CTTGGAAATGTGCATGAGAGCACTCAAACCCAAGCGCTGGGTTTTGGCCAATGCGGCGAGCCCATGTTTCAAGAGAATACGGTTATCGCCCTGGACGGGCGCAAGATCCGCGATCGTTCCAACGGTCACGATGTCCAAATATGGGAGCGCTTTCTCCAAATCTTCGTGCAGCGCCCACACCAATTTAAATGCAAGGCCACAAGCAGCCAAATTAGGATCGCCCTTCTGATCGCCAACGGCCGAGCTGATAAATGCATACGCAGGAGGAACTTCATCTTTTGGTACATGGTGATCGACGATGATCACATCGATGTGCTGGGCGTTTAAATACTTCACCGCTTCCACGCCGGTGATGCCATTATCCACCGTGATCACAAGCCCTATAGATCTTGCAACCCAAGGTTCCAAGGATTTACGGTTGAGCCCATAACCTTCATGAAGGCGGTGAGGAATATGCACCTCCACATCAGCCCCCAGAGCCTGAAGTGCCGGATACAATACGGCGCTTGCCGTCACCCCATCCACGTCATAATCCCCAAAAACGAGGATCTTCTCTTTTTTTCTTATGGCTGCGCGAATGCGTTCAACGGCCTTTGGCATGTCCTGGAATACAAATGGGGATTCAAGATCGCGAAGACTTGGGTTTAAGAACTTAAGAACAGACTCGGCGGAGCTTAAGCCCCGCCGAGATAAAATGGATGCAACGATAGGATGCACTTGCGATTCTTTCGCAAGCCGGCCTGCCTCATCCGTATACGGGTGGACACGCCAATTCACGATTATTTCTTCTTAGCTCCCGGCCAATCGACCAATACAGGAGCCGCGATATACACCGTCGAATAAGTACCGCTGATGATACCCACGAGCATCGTGAAGGCAAAATCATTGATCACTTCACCACCATAAAAATACAAAGCCAATACCACCAAAAACACGGTGAACGTGGTCAGGATGGTTCTGGATAACGTTTGGTTGACGCCTATATTGACGGTGTGATCAAAACCCTCTTTGATACCCAACCGCTTTCTTTCGCGGATACGGTCAAAAATAACGATCGTGTCGTTGATCGAGAAACCGAGGATCGTCATCACGGCGGCTAATACAGGTACCGAAAACTCTCTCCCGCTCAACGCCACCGCTCCCACCGCGACCAGCGCGTCATGGAAAAGCGCCAAGATGGCGCCAAAAGCAAAACGAAGATCAAAGCGAATAACCACATACAACCATATCGCAACCAACGAGAAAAGAAGTGCCCAAAGCGCTTTGCCCTTCATTTCCTGACCAATGACCGGCCCGATACTTTCAATGCGCAACGCTTCGAAACTGTTATCCTTGAAGGTTTCTTTGAACTTCTTTTGAATATCACTCTCAGAGTGCTGACCCGCACGGATCACGTAGTGATGCGTATCTTCGAATTTTTGGATGGTAGCCGTTCCATAACCTATCTCAGACAAAGCTGTGCGCATATCTTCGATGGAAACAGGCTTCTCAAATTTATACTCTTGCATTGTGCCGCCCGTAAACTCGACACCAAACAATCCGGGGCCTCTCTTAACAGCTGAAAAAAGGCCGACGCAAATAATAAGAACCGAGATGGCATAACAAATAAATCGGATCTTGAGGAAATTGATATTGGGCGTCTTGGCCAAAAAAGACATCATGCGCATATTTTTAAGGCCACCCTTCACGAGGAAAAAGTCGAAGATCGCTCGCGTCACAAAAACGCCCGTGAACATGCTGGCAATAAGACCGACGGCCAATGTCAAAGCAAACCCGCGGATAGGGCCGCTGCCAATATAATAAAGAATAGCTGCCGTGATCAATGTCGTAAGGTTGGAATCGAGGATGGTCGAAAAAGCTTTTTTGTAGCCGGCGATCAGAGCGGCCGCCATCGGTTTTTTGAGAGCCAGCTCTTCGCGGATACGCTCAAAAATAAGCACGTTCGTATCCACCGCCATACCAACGGTCAACACCGCACCGGCGATACCGGGCAACGTCAGCGTGGCGTGGAAATAACTAAGAGCGGCCAAAACAATGAGAATGTTCACGCATAGAGCCACATTGGCAACAAGCCCGCCGAATAAATAATAGAAAAGCATAAAAATAACGACGGATCCAAAACCGAACAAGGAAGCTCTTATGCCCTGCTGAACCGAATCCTTACCTAAGCTGGGCCCAACACTTCTTTCCTCTTCGACGATAATAGGAGCCGGTAAAGCGCCTGCTCTCAACGCAATAGACAGATCATTGGCCGCTTCAAGATCAAAGCGTCCGGTGATCTGAGCCTTGCCGGAAGGTATACGTTCGTTGACTACGGGGGCTGACTGAACTTTATCATCGAGAATGATCGCCAGACGACGACCAACATTGGCACCCGTGATGTCCGAAAATGCTTTACCGCCCTCACTATCAAACTCGAGCGTCACCACCGGCTCGTTGAACTGAGACTCAAAACTAACGCCTGCATTGGTGATGCTTTTACCTGTCAAAAGCGCATCCTGCTCTACCAGTATCTGCTTATCTTCTTCTTCTGACTTGTACAAACGAAACCCGTCAGGAATATTACCCGCTAAGGCATCCTTTAATTTCTGCTCGTCTTCAGATACAAGCTTGAACTCCAGAAGCGCTGTTTTACCCAAAAGAGCCAGCGCTCTCTCGCGATCTGTGACACCCGGAAGTTGCACGATAATCCTCTCGGTTCCTTCGCGCTGAATAGAAGGTTCTGAAACACCAAACTGATCGATGCGGTTTCGGATGACCTCAACCGCGCGGGCGGTGGCATCCTCTTTTGCGTTATCAGCCAGCTTTGATGTGTCCACCTTGAGCGCCAAGTGCATACCGCCTTGCAGATCCAAACCCAGCTTGATCTTACCTTGCTTGGGCCCGGCTCCATCCGGATCCAAAGGAGGAAATGCATAATAACAAGATATCGCGATCACGATCGCGATGAGCGGCATGCGCCAATTCAAACTTTTCGAATTCATCAAAGACTCCTAATTACTCGTTGGTGCGTTTCTTTTTGATCGTGGCGATCGAGCTTTTCTCGATCTCGATCTTGACGTTATCGGCGATACGAAGGCTGACTGTTTTATCCCCCACGGAAACAACGGTCGCGTGCACGCCCCCTAAAGTGATCACCTCATCGTTCTTTTCGAGCTTGGCCAGCATCTGAGTATGTTCTTTTTGCTTTTGCTGCTGGGGTCTTATCATTAAAAAATAGACGATCGTAAATACAAAAATAAGCGGTAAATATTGCAACAACGGGCTTGGTTCGCCGGACATTTTAACTCCCTTTTTCTTCCTTATAATTCGCCATAAACTCCCGGCGAAACTCCGTAAATCGATCCTGCTCAATGGCTTGTCGCATCGAGTCAAGCAATTGTATAAAAAATGTCAGGTTGTGTAAAGACGCAAGTCTGCCCGCCAAATACTCATCCGCGTTGAACAAATGCCTCAAATAAGCCCGGCTATGGGTGCGGCACGTGTAGCAGGGACATTTCTCATCGATGGGCTTGTCAAAGACCCGCGCATGACTAGCACCCCGCAGCAGCATCCTTCCTGTGCGGCTAAACACGGTCGCGTTGCGGCCATTGCGCGTAGGCACCACACAATCAAACATATCCACTCCCAAAGAAACCGCCTCAAAAAGATCTGGCACCAAACCCACTCCCATCAAATAACGGGGCTTATTGAGCGGCAGCTCCGGGACTGTGTAACTCAAAACCTCGTACATGACGTCACTGGGCTCGCCCACACTCAAACCACCGATGGCATACCCTGGAAAATCCAAACCCACTAAATACCTCGCTGACTCGAGACGATGCTCTTTATATGAGCTGCCCTGAACGATGGCAAAAAGTTTATTGGCGACTCCATACGCATCGACGCAGCCACGTCTTTTCCATTCCTGAAGACAGCGGCCGGCCCAATCGTGCGTGATCGGCAGCGATTTTTTGACTTGCTCTTTTTCACAAGGATAAGGCAAACACTCATCCAAAACCATCATGATGTCGCTGCCCAAAATAGATTGGGCCTTGACAATGTCCTCGGGCCTCAAAAAATGCTTCATGCCATCCAGATGGGACTTAAACTCAACGCCATCCGCTTTGACCTTTCGATAATGCGGCAAACTAAAGATCTGATACCCGCCCGAATCGGTGAGGATCGGTTTGGGCCAACTCATAAACTTATGAAGGCCGCCCCCCTCTTGCATGATCGCCTCCCCGGGCCTCAAAAATAAATGATACGTATTGGAAAGAATGATCTGTGCGCCTGCCGTCAAAAGCTCCTCATTGCTGATGGTTTTGACCGTGGCTTGAGTGCCTACAGGCATGAACACGGGTGTCCTGATGTCACCTCGCGCGGTCGCAAGAACACCTGTACGCGCCTTTGAGCCGCTCCCATCGTTGTGCAGAATTTTAAACATATTAAATGATCACCATGGCGTCGCCGTAGCTGTAAAAACGGTATTTTTCAGCGATAGCGTGGTCGTATGCTTTCTTTCTAAAATCTTCTCCCATGAAAGCGGACACCAAAAGAAGCAGAGTTGTTTTGGGTAAATGAAAATTGGTGATCAGATGATCCACGGCTTCGAACGGAAACGGCTCTTTGATGAACAAATTGGTCTCTCCTTTGCCCGGCTTCAAAACTTTTTTGGCGACACAGGTTTCAAGCACGCGTAACGTCGTCGTTCCAACGGCCCATATTTTTTTATGATCCGACTTGGCTTTATTAAGCCGCTCGGCTACATCAGGCATAAGCTCAAATGTCTCGGAATGCATTTGATGATTTTCAAGATCATCCACCGGCTTGAATGTGCCATACCCGACGTGTAAGGTCACATACTCGACGCCCACGCCCTTGTTTTTTAATTTATCCAAAAGCTCGGACGTAAAATGAAGCCCCGCGGTGGGAGCCGCAACTGCCCCATCGGTTTTGGCGTACACGGTTTGATAAGTAGCTTCGTCTTCCTTGCCGGCCTCTCGCTTAATGTAAGGAGGCAGTGGCATGGTGCCGTGTTTTTGTAAATAATCGCGGGCACCCACGAGAGGCGCCCCTACCAGCTCCAACAATGCCGTCCCGTTTTTATCTCGGCCGGCAAATACACCTTCAATCCCATCAGGAAATTCAATAATCTGACCTTCTTTTAATGCGGGCTGAACCAGGCATCGATATTTTCCATCAGTGGGTAGAGGATCCAAAAATAAAGCATCCACTTTACCACCCGTACCCTTCTTTTTGCCCAAAATACGCGCCTTGAATACTCTGGTGTTATTTAAAACCAACACATCCCCGGCAGGAATTAAATCGATGATATCTGAGAAGACGGCATCCTGTAGGGACTGGCCCTGTGCCTGCCCGCGGCGACAGATTAAGAGCCGCGAACTATCTCTTTTCGCGAGAGGCCCCTGCGCAATTAAATCTTTAGGAAGTGGGTAATCGAAATCAGCGAGATCCATTAGACCGAACTCCGAACCTGCCCGTCCGGCAGGCGGGCTCCTGACTCCGAACTTTTGTTTCGATAGTCTTCAATCTCCGCCTCAGGATAATAAAGACCCAAAATTTCTTTATGAGACTTACCCAGAAGGGATTGGCCCAAAGCGCCCCACTGGCACAGCCCTACGCCATGCCCCCAGCCCTTGCCATGAAATTCCACCAGATCTTCGATCACCTCCGCCGAAAAGATAGTGCTTTTCATAAGATCTCCGCCGACCCATACACGAAAATCCTTGGCAGCTATCGTGGATTCGGAATTTGTGCCCGTTACCTTGAGACTGCCTACGCGGCCAGAAGGCGTCTGCGTCACCGCCTCGATCTTTAGAATTTGACCAACAGGCCTGTTGGCCTTATTCATTTTTTGTTCGATGGTCGAAAGCGGCACCTTTGCTTGCCAATAATAGTGCGGCGATATCCGGCAATAATTGCATGCCGTTCCTCCCGCGATTGGAGGAAGATCTATATTCCAAAGCTCTTTGGCCGCCGCTGTCTTGCCTGCACAGGTCGCATGAAAATACGCCGGAAAAACCTTACCCTGATAAGTCAATATTTGCCCAGCCGTTTTATCCACAGCCTTGCGCGCACGATACCGCTCCGTCGTGCTCCCGCCATACACCTGTGAGGCGGTGCTGGATTTAACATCGTAGTCATTGGCCTTACTCACTTGCATCTGATAATACGCATACGTTCGAGCCGCGATCGCCTGAGCTTTGAGCGCCTCCATCGGCCACCAGGGCGCAACCTCGTGATGCAAAACACCATACAAATATTTTTCGATATCCAAACGATTGATCGCGAACATAAGCCCGTTCTTTGCTTTTTGGATACGCACCACCCCCCTAAATCTTGAATCATCCAAATAAAGGTCTCTATCCTCTTTGGGCTCGATCACGATCGAAGAAAGCGGCCATTCTTTAAGCTGACCCAATTTTAAGCCACCCGGAGTGGGCACCAACTTTACACTTTTTAAATTGCTACCGCTTAAAATAACTTGCCCGCCGGGATAAGAGCGGATCACATATTGACCTTTTATCGTGATCTTTAAATAAGTGCGGCTCTCGGCCACCAAGACACGGATAATATTGCTCTTTGGAGAGGCGGGTTCGGCAGCAAAGATGTACGAAGAAAATAGGCTGCTAGCCAGTAGGAAGGCCACAAAGACCTTGGAGAAGTTATTTTGCGGCAAGGTGTTGATGCGCAAGCGCTGTGACTTCGCGCCCGCGGGAGGTGCGCTTTAAAAACCCGCTTTTTAAAAGAAAAGGTTCGACCACATCGACAAGGGTATCCACTTCCTCATTGAGCGTAGCCGCCAACGACTCGATGCCGGCAGGGCCGCCGTCATAAGACTCGATCAATGTCCTGAGTACTTTGCGATCCAAAGCATCCAAACCGCTTTTATCAATATCATGGCCTTGCAACGCCTTTTCAACCGTTTCAATGGAGATCTTGTCATGCGATTTCACCTGCGCCCAATCACGGACACGTCTCAAAAGCCGATTGGCAATGCGCGGAGTGCCGCGAGACCGGCGGGCAAGCTCAAGAGCCGCGTCTTTCTCGATGCCGATGGAAAGAATATTGGCTGAGCGTTGGATAATTTGCATAAGCTCCTCGGGCTCGTAAAATTCTAAATGAAAAGACAATCCAAAACGATCCCGCAGAGGGCCGCTCAAAAGCCCTTGCCGGGTCGTGGCTCCGATCAAGGTAAAGCGTTTTAAAGCAAATTTGATGGTCTTGGCATAGGGCCCCTTATCCACCACAAAATCGATCTTGTAATCTTCCATCGCCGGATAAATGAACTCTTCGACGATCTTGGAAAGACGATGGATCTCATCAATGAAAATAATATCGCCTTCTTCAAGGTTAGTGAGAATACCGATCAGATCCCCTGCTCGCTCGATGGCAGGCCCGCTAGTGGCCACGATCTTGCAGCCCATCTCGCGTGCTACGATATGCGCAAGCGATGTCTTGCCGAGCCCCGGAGGCCCGGATAACAGGATATGCTCTACGGATTCATTTCTTTTTTGAGCTGCCTGGATAGCGATCTTGAGATTATCTTTGAGGCGCTCTTGTCCAACGAATTCATCGATCTTCGAAGGCCGGAGAGATATTTCAACGATCCCCTCCATATCCTCAGCGGTGGGTTGGACAAGCTTCTCACGCTCGACACGCTCAAAAGCTATTTTTTCGCGACCGTCCTTACTCATTTTTCTTCCTCTGTCGATACACTTCGTTGAGCACATCTTCAATCGCGCCTAGCTTGGGCTGGCGGCTAAATGCCTTACGAACCATCTCGCGCGCTTCGTCTTTTTTATATTGCAGCTGCATTAAAACCTCGACGGCCTCATCCTGTAAATTGCCGAACGAACTTGCCACATCAGACCCAGTACCCGGCTTAGAAGGTGCAGATCTTTCATCCTGCTGGATGAGGCTAAATCGCCCCATCTTCCCTTGAAGTTTTGCAATGATCTCTTTGGCTCTTTGCTCACCGATGCCAGGCAAAGATTTCAGGAAAGGCAGATCTCCTCCATCGATCGCTTGGGCGATCTGCGGGATGGGTTGACTGAGAGCGCGAACAGCAGCTTTTGGGCCGACACCGGACACCGTGATGAATTTTTCAAAAAAATCCTTTTCGATGCGATTGGAGAAACCGATCAAGATCGGAATGCTTTTGGATGGATCCGTCTGATAATAATGATAAGTGACCAGCGAAACTTGTGTGTTTTTGACCAGGCGGCTCGAGAAATGTTTCATAACCGCGGTGGGAATATAGACTTCGTATGAAAGCCCGGAAACGCTCAGCGTCAGCGTATTTTCCGCCACATGATCCACATTGCCCGTGATCTGAGAGATCATTTGTGCTGAACTCCGTACGTCAAAGCGATGGCCAAGGCATCCGCCACATCCGGAGGCTCCGGCATTTGTTTTAGCCCCAACACGCGCTGGACCATTTTCTGGATCTGCTCTTTTCCGGCATGGCCATATCCGCTAACGGATTTTTTAACGTGAGTCGAAGGAATACTGGTCAGCGGTATTTTGTATGTGCCGCTCAAAAGACAAACCACTCCCCGCGCATGACCCATCAGTATTGCTGTCGCTGGGTGCTTGTAATGCGCGTAGAGTTTCTCAATCACCAGCGCATCCGGCTTCCATTCTTCGATGACATCGGAAAGAGCTGTGTATATTTTCCGCAATCTCTCGGCGATCCCATCGGTCGTAAGCGTTCGGACAACCCCCATCTCTAGGACTTTGTGGCCAGGCATCTCGATCAAACCATAACCCGTCACACGCAAGCCAGGGTCAACTCCGAGGATCCTCACAGGGTTCTATTGTTTCGCCAATTCCTGCATGATGTTGTCGGGGATATCGATATTGGAATATACGTTTTGCACATCGTCGTGATCTTCAAGCGCTTCGATCAAAGCCAGGGCGGATTTGGCAACGGACAATTCGGTGATCTTGACCGTGTTGGCCGCGATCTTGGTAACATCAGCGCTTTCGGTCGAGATCCCTGCATCCACAATTGCTTTTTTGACTTTTTCAAAATCTTGCGGCTCGGTTGAGATCTCGTAAGAGTCGTCGGTGGTGTTAAAATCGGATGCGCCGTTATCCAAAGCAAGTGTCATAAGCCTGTCTTCGTCAACGCCGTCTTTTTTGACAACAATAAAACCTTTTTTAGCGAACTGCCACGCCACGGAACCGGCGCCTGACATATTGCCGCCTTTTTTGTCGAAGACACTTCGGATCTCAGAAGCGGCGCGATTTTTATTCTCGGTCAACACATCTACGAGGATAGCCACGCCACCCGCAGCATAACCTTCATAATTGATCTCTTCATACACCACGCCTGGAAGCTCGCCGGTGCCCTTTTTAATAGCGCGGTCGATATTATCCGCAGGCATATTGGCTTCTTTGGCTTTTGCGAGCACAGTGCGCAGACGCGGATTGGCATCGGGATTGCCACCGCCGTTTTTAGCTGCTACGGTGAGTTCTTTGATGATCTTGGTGAAAAGGGCTCCGCGCTTGGCGTCGAGCGCACCCTTTTTGTGTTTAATCGTCGCCCATTTAGAATGTCCGGACATAAATACAGGATCCTTTCTTCTTTTTAAACTGGAATATTATTATAGCACAAGCAGGATGAGGACTTAAAAACTAGCGATAAATAGTCTGTGTTGTGGATTAGGCTGAGACTTCCACAATACCCATGGTGCGCATGACGGCGGCAAAGTGATCCCATACGCGGTCTATCCACCGAATATTCGAAGCGCCGATCAGTCGAATAAAATTCTTATACATGGGCAAGTTGACCGCGAGGTATTTTTTGCCTTCTGCAAGTCGAGCGCCGATGAACGCCAAAGCGATGACACCCAAGCCGGTCTGCTTCTTATCAACAAGCGTTGTGGTCAAATGAGGATCGCCTTCAACCAATTTGGCATAGCGAATAGCTTCTTCTTCGCTTTCAGGCGCGAACACCACGGTCGAGAAACGAGCATTGGCTGGCAACTTAGCGGCCACTTCCTCAAGCCCGCCCCGGATAAACTCAATATTACCTATCTTGGTCGGCGCTTTTGTTGCAGACTCCGGCACCATGATGATCAAGCGCTTGCCAATCGCTTCAGATAGAGCTCTCAAAATACGATTGAATTGAGGCTGTATCGATCCATCCGGGTTGGATATGGCACGATAATCAACAACCCCTATGCTGCCATCATTGGCCTGAGCTTGCTCTTCAAGAAGCGCTGTCATCACACCCACAAATATCGCTTCATCCAATTCTTGGACAGCGCCTTTCAGAATACGCTGTGTTTCGGCGTCATTAGTAGCCTTGCCCTTAATTTGTCGACTTAGCTCCACGCTTACATCACCTAAGAATTGCTCACGTGAGATGCCGCTGCTGACACCTGAAATATATCTCCTTAATAATTCTTTAGCATCCAACGAAGGTGAGCCTAGCTGAGCAACCATCGCCGTAAATGTCTGAACACGATTAGCCGGTAAAATTATCTGTGACGAAAGCGCATTGACATCTAAGTTGGAAGCCATGGTAAGCGAGGTTGTTGTGGGAGCGTTGGACACCGAACCGTCGCTGGATCCACGTTTTTTGTCGTCATTTTTGAATGACGTCAAAATAAGCTCAGCAGTTGCTTTAGCTTGGGCCTTCAGAATGCCCACGCGGCCATTGATACGACCTGAAGAATTCTTTGGTAAATAGAAAGCGGATAACTCAGCTCTCGCCGCGCGATACTGCTGGAATGTATCAACCAGATCGAGATCACTAATTCTTTGTTTGAAGCCATCCGAATCCTCTGTAATAAGCTCTTCAAGTTTAACCACATCGGCATCCATGTCCGTTAAAGTTATAATGCTAGGATTGGAAGCTTCCATGCGAGCAATAGGTCCTTGTATGTTTTGTGTCACTTCGGTTGCGGTAGCTTTGGTTATTATCTGAGCGGTGCTGTTTAAGGCGGTTTCAATGTTTACTTGATTTGCCTGCGCTGCAGGAGATGGAACTGTCGGGCTTAATGTCAGCGCCATTGAGCTTAGAATACTAAGCAGATTCGATGCCAAGAGAACACCTTCATCGGTTGTGAGATCTACGGGTTTGGACTCAAGGTTAGCCACATCCACCACTCGCCGAATTTGGGCAAAAGCGCTGGATGTGCTTGGAGCGCTAGGAACAGCGTCAACAGGAATAATAACTGTTTCTGATTTTACGACTTGCGTAGACGTTGTTGTGGCCGCTTTGGGCGCTTGTATGGTGACCGCAATTCCAGAACTAACTTTATTGACAGCCACCAAAACCGGCGTATTTAGTAATGTTGGGTCCGCAAACACCGAGGGCTGATCCGCTATAGTTGAAGCCGCAACAGGGGCCGATGTCGGAGGCAATGCCACCAATAGCGCTGGCTTGGCTTGCGTGCCGATGACAATAGGCATTACATTAAGCTGAGGCTCACCCACAACGGCGACAAATTCATTGGTTGTTGATACAGCTTTTGGCGATGTCACTTCAATCACCTGCGCTTGTTGCGAGATAGCGGCTTGGGCAGCTGCTTGAGTGGCGCTATCTTTCCTCGCAGCCATCTCTTTCAAAAGTTGTTTAGCTTCTTCCATTTGCTTCAGCACTTGCGTCGTGATGAGGAAGTGGAGAAGATCAAGGTTGTTATGAACAATGCCCATCATCGGTGTGCCGTTGGGGCCATTCACCATCACATGCACGCCCGTCCTAACAGCTCCCGAACTCGTCATCAACGTACCCAGCATAGACATAATGTCATCTTGATCCACCTGCATTGTTTCGTTTTCTCGTAACACAATCATAACTTGAGGCACACCGGATTTTTTCGACTCGGCTAATAATATGTCAAGCGCTTGAACAGCTTGTAAAGCCGTAGGGGCTGTCATATTCGTTACAACAGGCTGCAAAACCTGCACCGTTTGAGTACCGCCTCTTTGCTTGAGCCGCTCCATAAGCTCTTGAAGCTTCCTGGCATCCTCCTCCGTTTTAGCCACATTGGCCCGAATCAAGAAACTCACCAAATCTAAACCACTACGAACCGTCTCAAACATCGGCTTACCACCTATCATCACCATTGCATTCACACTGTCACTTCCCGGCACTGGCATGAGCGTCACACCTGTTAATCTTGTAAGGTCGGATATTTCAGAAGCCGTGAGACCTGATAGAGAAATATTTTCTGAAACAAGCTTATCGCTGACGGCCACTAAACGGGCTCCAGTAGGCTTAATTTCGTCATCATCGTCGTCATCACCCTGGATCGGATTAATTGCCAGAGAGGGCGCAGGCTCCACTGACTTCACATTCGTTGGTGGCGGTGTTGAGCCGGCTGATTTGACGGTGGTATTTGCGTCCAAAACCACATTTTGAGTAGGTATGTCCTTGACCAAAACTGCGCGAGTTTCCGATGCAGGCTCTGCCAATGTCTCCTTAGCCGTCTCGGGTGCCGGCGCTTCAGAAATAACAGGCTTGGCGGATTCGGTGCCCTCGTTGCCTATAACTGTGATAGTTGGGATGTTGTAATGAATGCGGCCCACAGGTACAATTTGCACAGCGCCCGATTGTTCTATACGCATATAGGTATCCTCAGACGTGACCGCTGAAGGCGGCTTTATCTTGGGATCCGTTGTTCCCAAAGCAACACCGCGCCACATACGCACCTGACTACCAGCGACCGCAGCCGCGATTTGATCCTCTTTATTTGGCAAAAACTGTATGTGTGATGGATTGCTTGGATCCGGCTTTTCCCCCTCTGGAGCAACGACACGATAATATTTAACATCGCGTGCCTCTACACTTGCTGCATCCAAAATCTTACCGTCATCATAGGCCTGGCGCTCGTCTGCTGTGGGCGCAATAAAGAAAGGTTCAAACGTAACAGCTTGCGCTTCGCCGGAGGTTACAGCTTGCCTCACCGTAGCGCTATCCCCGCGATTGCTGTGTAAGCTGGCCTTCAGTGTAGGCGCTGCATCAATGGCATGGTTGGAAAAACGCTCGGCAGATACGTCCAACACCCCATTCGGATGCGCCCACTCTTCAAACGCACTATCGGCCGCTTCCAAAGTACCCGACTGCCCAAACGCCTGCACTTGAACATTCTGAGCCTCATCGGCCAGCTGCATCAAACGGCGATCCTCATCAGATATATTATCACCCACCGGCACGAGAATAGTTCTATCGTCAGTCACATATTGATCGCCCTGGGCGCTTGGAATTTTAACACTAAGCGGGAAGTCAAATTTATAAACACCCGGAGTGAGCGTGCCCACAAAAATACCATGCGTCATGGTTTTTGCGTCACCTATATTGCCAGGATAAGGATTTTTTCCTTCGGCGCCCATATCATAACCCAGAGCTGGAAAATCAATTTCAACCCCGTATTGCATGGCTAATAATTTTGCCCGTGTAACATAAGCCTGCATTAGATCTTTGACATTCGCATTCCCAGTTTGCGCATATTGTTTTACATATCGCAAGGTAGCGGCATTGATATGGCCGGCTATCAGACGATGACGCCCCTCTTCCGTCTTAGCCTCATACACAGCTAGGGCAGCTTTTAATGTCTCCGCTGTCCACTCCGCTTTTGCTGCGCCTGTGGGAGCAAAAACGAGAGAGCTAAACCCTGGCTGAGCAGGCGCTTTGCTTGTATCCGTTGAAGGGTTTAGGCCAAATTCAGCGCTGTTGATCTTAACAACCCCCACCACTTTGCCAGAACCTAAACTATCGATAACAAAATAGTACTTCTCATTCTCTGAGCGGGCTTGGCCGGCATCAGTAAATGCTTTATCCAAAGCTTGAGTTGCGCTAGCGGTCACACCTCGAAGAACCATAACATTCACTTCCTCTTGCACGCTATAATCCATATCTCTCTTGGCATCAAACTCTATGGACTGACCCGCTATGGTTAGTTTTATTGGTTCTTTAAATAATGTAGGCTCAGCAACCACATGAGCTGCTCGAGACTGACGGTCATTTTTCTTAGCCAGTTCAATCGCTTGATCAATGGCGGTTGTTTGCGCTTGGTCAACTGCTTCCTTGCCCTCATTAAATGTGACCAACTGAGTCTTTGCCTGGGGATAATGCTCCTTCAAACCTTTTTCAAGTTGAATGTCACTCATAAGAGCTTCTCTTTTTTTCTCTAATGCACCTATCTCAGACGCCAGCCTTACCAGCTCTTTGGGATCTGTTGATTGATTGAGCTCTTCACTTTTTGCTTTGATCGTGGCGATAAGACCGCTATCCGTCTTTGCATGCCTATTTAGATCAAGTGCAAGGCCGGCTGCAAACTGGATTTGATATTGATCAGGCAATGATGCGACCATGGTATTAACAGCTTTGAGGATGCGAGCATTATAAGCCAAAGTGCTTTGGTCAAACCTTGTGCTCTTGGGATCATTTTTATCCAATAACTCGCCCGGTCTAAGTGTCTGCATCAAAATCACAGCCTTCTTAACCGTCAAGGCATTCACAACCTGCATTCTTAACTCATTAGCCGCCTCGGTCAGGCCACTCATTGCACTGATTCTAGTAATGGCCTCATGCACGATCATAAACGGTCTATCCCATTGACCGGCAAAATCAACGCCACTGGTCAAATCCGCCAATTGGCTCATCACGGCGGCATCGCCGTTTTGGATCCTATTCATAATACCGTCCACTTGACCTTTGCGATGCAAAGTCTGCATCAATAAATCGCCTTTGGGTTTCTGGGTAAAGGAATTGATCAACACGCGGAACGCCTCATGATCCCCTTGACGCAGATAATGCATGGCCTGCGACAATGTCAAGCTGATCTCCTTGACCTGCTTATCATTGAGCGAACGATCCACCAAAGCGCCCGTGGCCAATAATCCCAAAGCGACAAAGACCCCGACGCCTGCATGAATAGGGCTTGCCAAGTTTTGCGCGATCGCATTTGTCACAAGATCCCGCTCATTTAGTTTCCTAAATAACGCCTTGCCTTCGAGCTCATCCATCAAATCCACAAAATCTTGACCCACAACCAATCCATCCACTAACCCTCTAAGCCTTTCATACCCACGAGCCGCGTCAGCAAAACGCCCCGCCTCAACCTGGTTTTTTATCTCGAGCACAAGATTCTGGGCTTGTGATAGACGGTAATTGGCATTTTGTGTGTCGTTGTACAAGATCGTATTTTGAGAGTCGATACGGCGATCGCCGTACATGGCTCTCTGGATATTGATCACTTCTTGTGTGACTTTTTGGATTAATGCAACTGAGAGAAATTTAAACTCTTCGGATTGTGCATACTCTCTCTCAACCCCGGCAGCAATTGCAGCATCCGATAAGAGGTAAGAAGTGGGATCCCCCGCTTGATGACGGATAAAGTACAAATTGGCATATCGTCTGGCCGTGCCATCTGGATCGGATATGAGATTGACGTTGGCCATAGGCTCAACGATACGATCCGTCAAAAGCTTCACATACTGAGCGTCCATTTTCTTGGGGGCATTGAAAACCGCCATGATGGAAGCGCGTAAGCGCTCTTCTTGTTCAAAAGCGTTTCGGACTACACCCATAAGCGGGTCTTTGGCTACATCTGCTTGCGGTTGAGACCAGATGCCTATATTGCCATAGTCCGCATCCGATATGAGCCCATTGGCTCTTGCCCAATACACAAAATCCCGACGCACTTCGTGATCGGTCTTGAGTTTCTCCGCAATTGATTCCCATGCCACGCTTCTTTCACTGTCGTTTTTGGGAAGACCTTCGACGCCTGTGACCAGGTAGCTAAGAAATGCGATTTGAAACTCACGGCTATCCCCCTGATCGCCTCTCAAGTGAAATTGCTTCAATATAAAGGAGTGACCCGTTTCATGCTCAATCGCCGTACGGATAATCCGGTCTACACGCTCCTGCGCCTCGGGACCCGCTTGAGACATAGAAACCACTTTATCCAACAAGGAGTCGCTGATACCCACCACATACTCTAAAGCCACCGGCTTGCCCGCTTCGTCAAAACGCACACGTGAATAGCGGTTTTGCGCAAAGTCGCTATGATCGGGCGAGGTGTCACGATAAAAATCAATAGAGCCTATTTCTTCCGGCATCACACCCATGCTTGCCAGAGCCTTCATGCGGCGAGCATTGTAAATATCTTTGGCGATGTACACGGTTCGGCGCAGCTGCTGCATAAACACTGAGCTGGGATCTAGCTTTCTAACATCGCTCACCCACGGGATAAATGCGCGGCCTTCATATTTATCATCTTCGCGGGCTTTGACGGCGCTAAACTTAACCTGAGCATCGGCATACAGCTTCTGAGCCTCAGCCTTTTTTTCTTTTATTTGGGTTTCAAGCGCTGTTATTTTACTATTGATTTCAGAGCGTATTGTGGCCTCTATTGGATAAATCGCCGCTTGCTCTCTCAGCGCCTTAAGATCATATTCTAAAGCAAATAGCTCCGAGCTATGCTTGACCAACTCTTCCATTCCGAAGAACTCCACCGTTAATTGGCTGTATTTTTCATAGGAAAAGCCCTCGGCGCGCGGAGCGATGACCATCAGCTGAATCGAATTGCCAGCCTGAAAGGTTTGCGTCAAAAGATCGGCTTTCATGTCTATTGTCTGATTGACAGATCTGGCACCTACTTCTGCCAAGCCGGTGCTAACCGTATCAATACTAATAATTTTACCGTTTTCATCCTTGTTGATGCGTTTCACATAGCGGAAAATATTCATTTTATCTTTAGATTCACCGCGAGGATCAACAGCTACTTGATCCACGATTATTGAGCCAACTTTTAATTGCCCCGCTAAGCTATCAACCGTACCCGGCTGAATAATAGCCGCAGATACTTTACCCACCTCCGCCACCATGGCATCAGAGACCATAAAAGGCTCTATCGTATGACCATCAGCTGACAAAGCCGCTTGTATTCGTTGATCCAACTGTGAAGTCAAAAGACTGGTGCCCGATGCTTTAGATACAAAATGATTGAATTTCTGATCGTCAAACTCAGGCCTAAAAAGCTTGAGCATCTCAAACAAAGGTCTCGTCGCATGCTGCAAGGCTGAGCGAATGGCATCCGAGCCGGCATTGTCAGGTGTCAGCTTGCCATATTTGGACTCAAAATAAGGGATGGCTATGTCAGCAAATTGGTCTAGGGTCATGGGCTTGTCAGACGTCGCTGCCTCAGCTGTTGTTACAATTTGATTCAAAGCAGACATCAGGTCCCCATCGAGTCCAGATGCATAAGGCGATGAAATCACATAATCTTTCAATTCCGAATTTTTTGTCTGATCAAGAAATTTAACAAGATCACTCAAAGTCATGTCCATGGCGATACGGCGATGATAAGGACTTGCAAAATTAATAATGGTGTTCACCCTCTCCGCCAACACCTTGATCTGAGCGCGATGGATCATATCCTGCACGCGTGAGTTATTTTCCGCTTGCTGAACAAACTTTACAAATCGCCCATCGCTGGTTTCTGAAATTTTAAGATCAGCTTCGTTTTGCTCCAAGCTCTTGTTGTAATTTACGATCGCTTCTTGACGCACTTTTTCGGGCAAGTCCATGAACTTTGTTAAGCGATCGGGTGATACCAAATTTGTCATAGCCAGCACGGCCAAGGCATGCGCATGGCCCAAAAGATTCAGATCTTGCATAATGGTCATCACCTGTTCATATCGTTGCACGCCAGCATTTTGAGTGCCCAGGCGATCAGATGCTATTTGCAAATTAGCAAGTTCCGTAACGGATAAACTGTTGAGATAAGGTTGGCCAAAGATCTTTGTCAACTTCTCATTATTTGCCACGCCCTTTGCCATATTTAACGATTCTTGCGAAATACCCATCACCTTGGCTATATTGCCCTCGACCGCGTTATCATCCTTAGCTAACTCCTGAACCACATCCAACGTGAGAACACCGCTTCTTGCCAAAGCTCCGTCTAATTTCAAAGCTAATTTGAAAAGCTCGCCGACGAAGAAGTCGCTACCCAAAGTCCCTGAGCCCGTCGATAGAGCGGCCGCTATGAGTCCTCTCGTCACGGCGCCTCTCGCCACACCCGCTTCTTTCTCAGCGGATTGGATAGCCGCTTCGTTGGCAGCAATGGCTCTGTCCAGCCCGCTTTGCTGAGTCCCGGAAACAAGTGCATCTTGTGCCGCTAAAAGCTTAATGCCCGCAACGTCACTATCACCCATAAACACGTCCCGATTCAATACGGCTGGCAAACCATTGTGGTGCGCAAAAACAACACCCGAGACGGTCAGGATAGCCTCCATCGCACGCTTATTGTTCAAATCTATATTCTTAAACATAAAATCCAGCATATTGAGCGTGCGGTTTTGCACCACGCGCAAAGCAGCGGCTGCACGAGCCACCTCCGCCCTGGCAAAGGTAAGCGCTTTGATGTCCATTGCATTTTTGGTAGCAGTATCTAATTTTTCAAGCGCTTTATCCAGCATCACCCGTGACTGATCAAGATTGCGAAGCTGCTGACCCAACTCGGCCCGGAATTTCTCAAGCTCTGCATCGCTCGAACCAAGATTCTTAAATGTCCCCAAATTGCCGGCTACAGCAAATATGCGTTCAGTGGCCAAGAAAGTATGCTGTTTATCTTCATCATCATCCAAATCGCCAAAGGTGCGCGAGGCGAGCAGGAATAAAATATCTGCATTGGATAATTCCGGCTTTTTGGAATTGGTCCGCTGCGCCAAAATAGCCGGCACAATCACCGTCTCCAAGGTATGTAAATTGCGGCGCGCAAAATTATCAAATCGAATAAAGCTCATTCCGTTTAATTTTTCAGCAATTTTGGCGGCTTGCACCAAAGTTACCGGTGCTTCAGAAGTATTTTTTAGCAAGTCCTGAACTTGCTCAGTCGTAAGATGAGCTTGCTGCGCCAACAATGCCGGCATCAAAATATTCTGAGCATATGAGGGATCCGCCTGCATCTTGGTCATAATCTGAAGTGCCGAATACAAACGTGCTCTTTGCTCTCGCGTAAGCATACCTTCGACATCCGAACGAGTCGCGCCTATAAGAAGATATTTATTCATAAACTTTATCTCACCATCGCTTAGACCATACTGCTTGTACAATCCTCCGGGGCTACTATCTGTCGCTGCTCTTGTCAGCGCATCTACAGTAGCCAGCGCTGCGTTATCCACATATGGGATCGAAGATTCGGAAGCATTTTGCTTATACAGAGCTCGTACGCGTTCAGCCAGCTCTTCGCCCAACATACCCTCAGACTTAGCTGCGTCTTTCATAAATGTTTGCGTGCTTTGACGGCTCTCCTGCGATAAAAGCTCGCTTGCGATATCAAGCAGTGCTTGTTGAAGCGCTTTTTGACCTTCGGGTGTATGTTGATTGGCCATTAACTTCACAAGCCTTGCTGATTGCTCAGAGGAGAGACGGCTAAAATCTTGGGCCCGGGTTATCGTTTCAAATTGACCGCTGGCGCGCGATCTCAAATCATCATTGATGCGGCTATTGGCTTGGGCAAGCGTGTCTTTGCCCGCATACATAGTGAATACAAAATCAGCCTTGGCTGGATTATCTTTAGTTTCATCCGGATTTTTAAATGCAAATATATTGGATCCAGCGCTTATACCTTGACCGGCTATCATGACACGCGGAGCCGTTACTTGATTGCCAATTTTCTCAGCTTCCTCAAGATCCAGCTTCAACCGAGCAATCTCGGCCTCAAGCCCCCCAGAGTAATTGCGATTGAGTGCTCTTCGTGTATTTAAAAGAGGGTCTTGAGCCACATCGTCTGACATCGTTGATTGTTCGCTAAGCTGCATTTCCTTCTCAGAAATCTCGGCTTTTAATTTTGCTATCCGGTCAGCTTTTCCTTCGACAGACAACCGATTCTTAACTCTTTCTCTAAATAAACTCTTTGCTATCGCCGTAGCATCTGCATAACTAATAGCCACCTCGACCCATTCACCATCCACAAGCTCGGCAATTCTGATGCCTTTATAATGCGTTTGCCTCACGGATAGGGGCTGCCCACCTACTAC
>CAYODQ010000029.1:0-26647 GCA_964402785.1 uncultured Planctomycetia bacterium | reverse complement strand
TTAGGGCGATTAGCTCAGTTGGTTAGAGCGTCTGATTTACATTCAGAAGGTCACAGGTTCGAGCCCTGTATCGCCCAGTACTGCCCATGTTTTTTGAATGGAGGGGTTATGTCGAAAAAGATCCTGATCTTGGAAGATGATGTAGAGATCGCAAAAATATGCGCCAAAGTGCTTCAAAAAGAGTCATACCAGGTGCTGGTCACACATGATCCTGTGGATGCTGCACGGAAGATACAAGACGAGAACCCTGATCTTGTCATAACGGATCTTCTTATGCCCTTGGGCGGAGGAGCCTCGCTGCTTAAAGTCATGAGGATCTTGGATGAATTGAACAGTGTGCCTGTTTTGGTGATCACCGGTGCGGCGGATCACGAAATAAAACAGATGCTTGAAGGCCACACCGTCAAAGGTGTGCTTAAAAAACCATTTCTTCCTGATCAGTTGGTCGGAGAAGTAAAGAAAGTGCTGAGATCCTAATGAATTCCAAGGTGCTGATCATCGATGACGAGCCTGAGGTTATAAAACTGATCGGCACCATCCTTAAAAAAGAAGGCTTTGAAACCTCCTCAGCGATGGATCCGGTCGTGGCGGCCAAGCGGATGCGCGAAGATAAGCCGCATGTGATCATCTTGGATATTCTCATGCCGGGCGGCGGCGGACAGTCTTTCTTGCAGATGATGCGGCTGGTCGATGGGTTCAAAAAAACGCCGGTTATTATCATTTCCGGCCTCAAAAAAGAAGACGCCGAAAAAAAGATCGAAGGGCTGGCAGTGCAAGGGATACTATCAAAACCATTTAACGCTGATGAGATCGTTCAGCTGGTGAGGAGTTTATTATGAGTGGCGTGCGATCCAAGTCGGTTGAAAATATTGAGAATAAAATGAAAGAGCTTTCTCCGGAAACCCTGCGTTATCAGACATTGGATTGCGCAAAGAATTTCAAAAGCTCCTGGATCGAGTTGGGTCAGTATTTGTATGTGGTTTATAAAGATAAACATTTTCGTGAGTGGGGACACTCGACATTCGAAGTGTATTGCGCCAAAGAGATAGGTATCAAGCATCAGACAGCGGTCAAGCTCCTCAAGTCCTATTATTTCCTAGAAAAAGATGAGCCAGCTTTCTTACAGAAGCACAACGCCGATGACGATGATGATCAGGCGTCTCGCGAGGTGAGGCCTGTCGGGGTTCCTTCATTTGAAGCGGTCAATGCGCTGCGTTTGGCCAAAGAAAGCGAGCGCATGGCTCCCAAGGATTATGAAAAGATCCGAGAAGAAGTGCTGGATAAAGGCGGGGATCCTCAAGAAGTCAAAAAAAAGATCAAATATTTCCTTAAACCCGCCGCAGAAAAGCAAGTGACGTTGGAAGAGAAAAAGCACGCCGCAGCCAAAAAATGGATCCATCAGCTGGAGGGAGCCATGACGGAGCTGTCCAATCTGTCTTTTCCGGATAAAGTCATGAAAAAAGTCGAAGACCTGCTGGATGTCCTGCAAGGGTATAAATGAACGAAACCAAAGTATTCAGCGTCTCACAAGCTTCCAAGACCCTCCCGCTTGTGCGCGGCATTGTCTCCGATATTTTGAAGACCGGCAAAGCGATACGCGATCTTTCGGTGGAGACGGAGAGACCCGAGGATAGCCCCGAGATCAATCAGCTCATGGATGTGTTGGATGAGCTTTTTGATGAGATCGAGTCGATCGGCTGTTTTTACAAAGACTGGAATTTCACGGAAGGGTTGGTGGATTTTCCCGCCAAGATCAACGGGCGGGATGTGATGTTGTGTTGGAGAAGCGACGAAGAGCATATTCGGTATTACCATGACGCTGAGGCGGGTTATGCGGGCCGACGGCTAATACCCAAAGAACTCCTGGAGGACAAACAATGACAGAGCTAGGCATGGTTTTTCTCGGGTTGGTGGCTGGGGTTGCGAGCGGGCTTCTGGGTATCGGCGGCGGGACGATCGTAGTGCCGGGACTCGTGTATTTGTTCGGGATGACTCAGCACAAGGCGCAAGGCACGATCTTGGCTTCGTTTTTACCGCCAGTGGCGCTGCTTGCGGTGCTCAAGTATGCGGGTGCCCAAAATGTGGACTGGAAAGCGGCTATGCTGATCGCGGCTGGAATCTTTGTAGGGAGTTATTTTGGGGCGTCTATCAGCTTGTCTTTGCCAGAGCTCACCATCAAGCGTATCTTTGGCGTCTTCCTTATCTTCGTAGCGATCAAACTCATATCCGGTAAATAAAAAAGCGGGAGATTTTGTCTCCCGCTTTTAAAACGATCGGACTAGCTTATGACAGGTGCTTTGAAACGAGCTTTGTCATCTCGAACATCGAGACCTGAGCTTTGCCAAAAATAGGCTTCAGCTTGGTGTCGGCATTGATGTTGCGCTTGTTCTTCTTGTCCTGAAGGTCATTCTTCTTGATGTACTCCCAAAGCTTCTTAACGACTTGCGTGCGGGGCAATGCTTTTCCGCCAACGATTTCCGCAAGAGCCGAGCTCGGCTGTAAAGGTTTCATGAATGCTGCATTTGCTTTCTTAGCCACTTTCAACCCCCTTATGATTTACGAACGTTCTTCACTTTTCCAACACTAAAGATTGAATCAGACTTTTCTGTTTTACCACAAGGGCTAAAAAATGCAAAGCAAGATTTACAGAGGGGAAATTGATATAATTTGACCATGACAGGCCTTTATGTTCATATCCCGTTCTGCCAAAAGAAATGCCATTACTGTAATTTTGTGATCGCGTTGGCCGGATCACATGACAGCCGTCGCGCTTTTGAGGAAGCGCTGCATCATGAGATCGAGCATAATGCCGGACCCATGTCCGAAACTGTTTTTGACACTCTCTACCTTGGGGGCGGTACACCTTCGCGACTCGAGAGCAGAGAGATCGAATGGGTGTTTCATGAGCTTAGGAGGAATTTCCGGATCAGGCCGGGAGCCGAGATCACTTGTGAGGTCAATCCGGGTGATGTGGATCTTCGTAAGGCCATGTTGCTGCATAAACTCGGGGTCAACCGCGTAAGCTTGGGCGCTCAGTCGTTTCATGACGACACGCTGGAGAAGCTCAATCGCACCCATCGTGCGGGTGAGATCGAGTCTTGTTTTCGGTATCTTCGAGACGCAGGTATCCAAAATATCAGTCTCGATCTTATGCTCTCACTTCCCGGAGAATCCTGGGGTAAAGTGCAGGTTTCCATAGAAAAGGCGGTAGCGCTCAAGCCCGAGCATTTTTCATTGTATGAACTTACGATCGAAGAGAAGACGGTGTTCGGCGAGATGAATCGCCAAGGCCGCCTCGAGCTTCCGGATGAAGATGCTCAGTTTGAGATCCTTGAGAATGCACGGATGTTCTTGAAGAAAAGCGGTTATATCCATTATGAGCTTCTCAGTTTTGCCAAAAGTGGGTATGAATCGAAACACAACCAGATCTATTGGGCCAACGAGGACTATCTTGGGCTTGGGCCAGGAGCATTCTCCTATATAGAGGGCAGACGCTATCGTTTCGCAGATAGTTATGACAGCTATCTTTCTAAGATCCAGAAGGGTGACTGGAGCTTGTTCGAGGAAGAGGTGCTCACCGAGAAAAAGAAGCTGATCGAGTCGTTTTTGCTGGCGCTTCGCTTGAAGGCGGGCGCTTCTTTGGATAAATTTGGTGGTTTGCTTCGGGAATTTAGCGATGAAATAGAGAGTCTCGAAGAGCGGGGTTTGGTGGTGAGGGAAGAAGGCTATGTGAGGCTGACTGAGAAAGGGAAGTTTTTTGCGGAGACGGTGTTTGCTGAGCTGTCAAAGAAATGAAAAGATATGTTAGAATGGCGTTATGAAGAAAAATAACAAATCAAATATCGTTCGTATCGGGCTTGTGCAGACGACGGCGTCGCAAGATCCGGATAAGAATTTAAAAAAAGCCGCGACACAGATCAAGCTGGCTGCCGCTGAAGGCGCTAAGATCGTGTGTTTGCAGGAGCTATATCGCACTCCGTATTTTTGCCGCACCGAGGACTCCAAGAATTTTGACCTGGCTGAAACGATACCCGGTCCTTCGACGGAGGTATTTTCTAAAGTAGCGCGCGCATCCAAGACCGTGGTAATCGCTTCTTTATTTGAAAAGCGTGCGGCAGGCGTGTATCACAACACTGCTGTGGTTATCGATGCTGACGGAAAGCTGCTCGGGTCGTATCGTAAAATGCATATTCCCGACGATCCCGGGTTCTATGAGAAATTTTATTTTGTGCCGGGAGATCTGGGTTTCAAAGTATTTGAGACCAAATATGCCAATATCGGTGTCCTCATTTGTTGGGATCAGTGGTTCCCGGAGGCGGCGCGTCTGACAGCTTTGCAGGGTGCGGATATTTTGTTTTATCCGACCGCTATCGGCTGGAAACCTGAAGAGCCGGCTGACATGAAGAAATACCATGACTCCTGGGAGACCATCCAACGCTCACATGCGATCGCCAATGGCGTGTACGTCGCTGCGGTGAACCGTGTTGGCAAAGAAGGTGAGCTTAAGTTTTGGGGCAGCTCGTTCGTGGCGGATCCTTTTGGCGGGATCGTGTATCGCGCGTCCAATCATCAAGAAGAGATCATTGTCGCTGATTGCGATCTGGGCCAAGTAGAAAAAACCCGTCGCGAGTGGCCATTTTTACGTGATCGAAGAATCGACGACTACAAAGGAATCAATTCAAGGTTTGGTTCGGAGTCAGGAGTTCGGAGTTCGGAGAAAAGAGTTGGAAGATAAAGAAGAAAAGTTTCACTTTGAAAACCTCGCGGTTTACCAGAAAAGTTTAGATTATCTCGATTATGTGTATGATCTCGTTGATACCTTCCCGAGCCGGGAAAGATTGGCATTGGCCTCTCAATTTATAAGGGCCGCCCAGTCTATTTGCTTGAATATTGGTGAAGGCAGTGGCGGTACGAAGGGTGAGTTTCAGCAGTATATCCGCGTATCCAGACGATCTGTACGAGAATGTATCGTTTGTTCAACAATTGCGTTGAGACGAGAGTATATTTCTGTAGATCAGAATAAACGTTCTAGATCGGCCTGCTCTGAAATATCAAAGATGTTAAGCGGCTTGTTTAATTCCGTCCGATAATGCATTCTCCGAACTCCGAACTCCGAACTCCGAACTTGTTCCGTATGCCCGCCGAGTGGGCGCGTCATGAAGCGACGTGGCTGACTTGGCCCAAGAATAAGATCACCTGGCCGGGGAAGATGCTGGCGCAGGTCGAATCCATTTATATTCAAATGATGTTGGGGCTTTTGCCGGGCGAAAAGGTGCATTTACTGGTGCCGGATGAGAAGACCTCCAAGCGTGTATTGAAGACACTATCTGCCAAAAAAGCCAAGACATCGAATCTGGTCCCTCATGTCGTACCGACAGTGGATACTTGGATCAGGGACTATGGACCTATTTTTGTGAAGTCCACAGCCCATAGTCCGCAGATCACAGCAAGAAAAGGCTCGCTGTCGACCGTGGACCGTGGGCTGTCGACTCATGTTTCATTTCGCAAGTTTATCTTCAATGCTTGGGGCGGAAAATATGCTGATCTGGCCACGGACACTGGAGTTGTGGATAGGATCTCGTATTTGAGATCATTCGATCGGACGGATATCCCGATGATTCTTGAGGGAGGCTCGATCGACATGAACGGACTGGGGACTTGCCTCACCACCGAGCAATGTCTTTTGAATAAAAACCGCAACCCCAAGCTTTCTAAATCTCAAATTGAGGAGCAGATCAAAAAAAATCTGGGCGTGACGAAAGTGATCTGGCTCAAGGAGGGGATAGAGGGCGATGACACAGATGGGCATGTGGACGACATCACACGTTTTGTGGCGCCGCGCACGATCTTGACCGCCGTGGAACCGGATATCTCGGATAAGAACCATCATTATCTGGATGAGAATTTGCAGATCCTAAAAAAATCAACGGATCAGGATGGAAGAAAATTCAAGATCGTCGAGCTTCCGATGCCCGGTCGGGTAGAAGTGGGTAAGGGGCACTCGGCTTCAGGTCGCCTGCCCGCCAGTTATGCGAATTTTTACATAGGAAATCATGCCGTGCTGGTCCCTGTGTATAGCCATCGCAATGACAAAAAAGCGGCACAGATCATCCGCAAGCAATTCCCGGGCCGCAAGATCGTCGCCATCGAGTGCACCCCTCTGGTGTACGGCTTGGGCTCCATCCACTGCGTGACCCAGCAACAGCCAAAATAACCCGTCATTCTGAGGAGCGTAGCGACGAAGAATCTGAATGAATAAACCTAGTTACATCTATTTTTTAACAAACAAAACAAATAAGGTTTTGTATATTGGCGTGACGAGTAATTTAGTTAAGCGTATTTATGAGCATAAACAAAAATTTGTCGAGGGATTTAGCAAAAAATATAACCTTACTAAGTTAGTGTATTTTGAACAGGCAGATACAATAACGGTTGCAATTGAGAGGGAGAAACAACTAAAAGGGTGGCTTCGTTCAAAAAAAGACTCATTGGTTAACACAAAAAACCCAGAGTGGAGAGATTTGTATGATGAAATTGATTGAGATCCTTCGCTTCGCTCAGGATGACACGCGTTTCTCTCAGGATGACAAATAATGCCAAAGCCAAAGTTTTACCGGCCAATTCTTTATTTTCTCCTCGTCAGCGTGCGGGGATTTTTTATGTTACTTCCTTTCAGTTGGGGATTTCATTTCGCTGGTTTCATTGGCAAATCCGCATTTTATCTGCTTCCCACAGAAAAGAGAAAAGTGGTCACACATCTTAAGATGGCATTTCCCGATAAATCCGAGGCTGAGATCGTGACACTCGGGGCCAGAAACTTCCAGAACTATGGCTACACGATGGCAGAGCTTGCGCTTTTGGACAAGCAGCTGCCCAAATTCGACAAATTGATCACCGTTGAGGGGCGGGAGCATTTTGATACAGGCCGAGCGGCAGGTAAGGGCATCATTGCGCTCACGGCACACTTTGGAAATTGGGAGATCTTGGGAGGCTGGCTTTCAATGCTGGGCTATCCGGGTTCGGTTGTGGCGCGAAAGATCTATTATGACAAGTACAATGAGCTTTTGGTCGGCGTGCGCTCCAAGATGAAACTCAAGACTCTGTATCGCGACGATTCTCCGAGGGAAATTTTGAAAGCGCTCAAAGAGAACCGTGTCGTGGGCATCGTAGCGGATCAAGATGTCAGCTCGGTGGATGGAGTGCATGTGAATTTTTTCGGAAAACCCGCTTACACACCAACGGCGCCTGTGCGTCTAGCCATGAAATTGGGTGTGCCGGTGATCCCGTGTATGATTATTCGGGAAGAGGGTTTTAGGCACAAGATCATTATCGAGCCAGCGCTGGATCTGCAGCAAACGGGCGATGAAGAAAAGGATGTGTTTGCCAATACCCAAAAATGGGTGTCCATCCAGGAAAAATACATCCGAGAGTACCCTCATCTATGGGTTTGGAACCATAAACGCTGGAAAACCACCGGTCGGTAGAAGATTACACACGGTAAAAGGGTGACATGCACATTTTGCTCGACTAACAAAAGGTGACACACACCTTGTGTGTCACCTTTTGTTAGTCGAGCAAGTATATAGTATAGGAACTTGATTATAGCGTGAAGTGTAGGGTACACTTGTCCTAATATATACGAATGCACTGTAACAAATTTTCCCGCCAAAATTAGCTCAAAACAAGGGAATTTTTGTTACTTCTTTCACGAAGTCTTTTGCAAAGCGGGCGGGGATGCATAAACCTTTTTTAAGAAATATTTCTGCGGTACTCGTAGTCTCATTTATGCTGCAGGATATTTCCTGGGCGGCATCTGAGATCGTATCGCAAGCTTTGGATCATTCCCCCAAAAAAATCGAGCTGTCCTCAGAGTTTTCTAAGATCACTGGCGAGTATGTCGGTAAACAGGCCAAACGGATCATCCACATCCAAGATGCGCATA
The DNA here is from genome assembly GCA_964402785.1 of uncultured Planctomycetia bacterium. Lineage (GTDB taxonomy): Bacteria > Omnitrophota > Gorgyraeia > 2-02-FULL-51-18 > 2-02-FULL-51-18 > CAYODQ01. The sequence continues at coordinate 18,705 of CAYODQ010000029.1, read as the reverse complement.
CCAATCTCAGTGCACAGCGCAATCTAGCCAAAGTCATTGAAGAGCTGGTCACGCGCCACAAAATTCAAACCGTGTTTGTCGAGGGTGGCACCCAGGATGACTCGCTGACATTTCTCCGGCCTCTGGCGGATAAAAAGACTCGTGAGCGCGTGGCCAAGAAATACATGATCCAGGGTGAGATGGCGGGGGAGGAATATCTGAGTTTATCCTCAGATCTGGATTTTAAAATCCTGGGGGTGGAGGATCTCTCACTTTACAAAAAGAACCTCGAGTATTACCGCTCGATAGCGCACTCACGCGACAAGATCTTTACGGCTCTTCATGAGATCGAAAAGCGCTCGGACACGCTCAAGCGGCAGCTTTATCCTGAGCACATGCTCAAGCTGGATGATGTGATCCGCAGATTTGAGAAAAAAGAGGCGGATTTTTCGGATCTTTTTGATGCGCTATCGGCGGAGGCTAAAAAATCCGGGGTGAATTTATTGGATTATCCTCAATTTTTGTCTTTGGGCCGCTTAAAAGATGAGGAAGCTCAGATTAATTTTCAAAAAGCCAATGAAGAGCAGGCTCTCCTCATCCAGGCCATCCAAAAAGCGGACCCGGAGCATGCGCGCGAGCTTCAAAAAATAGCAGGCAAGACGCAGAAGCTCAAATATCAGTCTCGGGAGCTGGGGGCCTTCTACGCCTTATTATTAAAGGAAGCTGCGAAATATGCGGTTGGTGCGACGGAGCTTAAAAAATACAGCGATTATTTGGGGTTTTATGGGTCGCTTCATTTTGAGGAGCTGCTGGAAGAGATCGCGTCACTTGAGAAGGAAATATTTCAAAAATCACTGAGTACGGGAGCCGCCTTTACGCTTTATGAATATTCATCGTATCTTAAAAAATTAAAAACTCTTTTTTCTCTCCAAGCCACTCGCGATGATGTAGAGGCGTATCTGGAAGCGCGGAAAGAGACTCGTTTTCGCACCGTTTCCGTACTTGCCTTCCTAAATCGCGCTCTCTACGACCTCAACCGTGAGGCCGAAGTTCTGACGCATGACAGCCTTATCGAAGATAATCTTAAAACCGTCGAAGCCTTTTACGAAGCCACCCGCGAGCGCGATGAGATTTTTGTCCAAAAAGCGCTGGATCAAATGGATAAGCAAAAAATTTCCTCCGCAGCCCTCATCACAGGCGGCTATCACACCCAAAATCTAAAAAAGCTTTTGGCCATTCGCAAAGTCTCTTACACCGTTGTCACACCGCATGTATTGGAAGAAACGAATCATAAGCGATACGAGAAGCTGCTCCTGAGCCAATTTGGCGGATCATCTCTGACAGGAGCCGGAGCCGCACCCGCGCTTAATTTCCAGAGAATGAAAAGTTATATGAAAATGGGAACTTTTGCTGGACGCCCGGATGCGGTGGAGGGGGCGAGGTTGAGTTTGTTGCAAAGTGCACCAGCGCACCAGCGCACCAGCGCACCAGAAAAGACCGGTGCGAGGCTCGCGGACACGAGGCAAAAATCGGATCAAGAGGCCGAGGTTTTGAACGCACTTAGCGCTCTTAGTGGATTGATACCCGAGGCGATTAAACAGGATTGGTTGGCTGAGTTTTCAGACGACATGACACGTATCCCAGCTGATGATATTGCTGAGATATCGAAGTTTAAGTCTGAGCTATCACACTTTTATACAATCCTATCGCTTATTCGCGATGGGCATATCAAACTTACAGAACCAACCAAAAAATATCTTGCACAGTTTTACCATTGGACTCTTTCCAGAATTATCCACACTCCGCACTTAGCAAAACCTGATAAATTGGGCGCTCTTATAGCATTTTATGCGCTTATTCCAATGATAGATGCTCATAAGGTGCTGCAGACACTGAAGGACTTCATGACTTCAAATCAGGGGGGTGATACGCAGCTATCCCATCGTGTTTTGCAAGTTCTGGAATTGCTATTGTCTGTTGCTTTTTTCCCTGTTGCAGACTATTTGGTCGAAGTCATGGATGGACACCCCAACCGTGACGTTCGAGGCGCTGCGGACAGCATCGTGACAAACTTTCTTCAAAAAATAGGGCTTTCTAGCGAAGGTAATTTAGGGCCTATCATCTCTGATTCGATACGTTTTAAAGACCATTCATCTCAAACTGATCGTTTGAAAACCATGATAAAAGATGGCCGCCTTAAAGCAGGCGACAAGATAGTAGTGACGTATCTCGACCGCTCATCCGGTTCTTGGCAGCTGGTCACAGAACCGGCGACGTTTGTGAAAAAGCCTTATTTGTGGAGTGGAGATGTTGTGGAGGTGTTGATAGATGGATCGGAGATGCCTATTCGTCTCATGATCGGTGACGCATCGATGCGGCGACTGGTTTCTATGGTGAAATCGGGAGCCGATAATGCGCTAGCCACTATCTCAACCGTTTTAGAGCAATTAAAAAAACTCGAAGGAAAAACAGATCAGCTGATTTCCGTAACTTACCGGAGAAAAGATCCAGCCGGAAAAAACCCAGATTCAAATATAACAGAAATCGGAAAACTCGTTTCAGTGTGGTACGGGGATTATGACGGTGGGGTCGAAATTCAAGTGGGTGATAAAAAGCTCAAATTTAGCACCAGTTCACCTGTGATGCCGCTTATAAAGGTTAAGATTGGAACCGGCGGCGCGCGGTTGGCGGATCAAGAAGAATGGAAACAGCATGAAAATGGTGATTGGTTTGCCCGGGCGTTCGCTGTGCAAAAATGGTTTGAAGAACAAGAGGCTGGCCGTATTGCTCCAGCCGAGGCTTTAAAACATATTTATTCCATATTATCAGCCGAAAGCCTTCAAGAAGACGGTGGAGACGATTTGGTGAAATTTTTGGCAATTTCTAAAATAGGTCATCTCCTGATCACACTGTCGCCCTATGAGACTCAGGGTGACGAGTTCCAGACGCTCATAAAAAATGCAGAGGCGCTTCTATTGGACTATTATTTGGTTCCAAAAGTAGATGGCGAGATGGGGAGGCGTATTCGGAGTGAACTGCTTTGGAGTTTGGGTGCTCTTGATCAAAATAAAGTAAGTCATGGGCCAACGTTTCAGTACGTAACGATCCAGGACTATCAGCGCATGGATGCAACAACACTGCGCAGAATTTTTAATAGTAAGAATCTTAGGATGCCAGTAGTCGTTCAATTCATATACCGGCGTCCTATCAACTCCGAGATGATGCCCGTTTTCGGAGCCTTTCATATGTCGGGTTTGGCTACGTCATATAACTCTAAAAGTCAAATACTCACGGTTAAAACGGGTGATAAGGAACATCTCTACTCCTTTAAAGACGGAGGCGAAAATCAAATTTTGTGGCTGCGGACTCAGTCTTTCAACGACACGCTGGCTGCTGGTGCGAGATTGGCGGAAGCAGATCCGAGCACTTTGGATCAACAAAATACAGAGCCTTCAGTGCCTATAAGTTTAACGACGCGTGTGGGGAATTATTTGAAGGATGAAGCGGCGATTAAAGAAAAGCTTCAAGAGCTTGATGCGGCGAATTCTTATCAAATCGAATACGACAAACATCTAAAGGATTACACGACACTCAATACGTCGGCTTATGCGACGGCTTATGTTGAACCGACGACGGTTATTGAGCTTGAGGCAATATTACGTCACACTTACCAGAATAATATCGAGGTTTTTTTTCTTGGCAAAGGATCTAATGTGTTGATAGCAGATCGATTAAAAGGTTTGGTGATTTCTACGATAGGACTGGAACATGTCTATATTGATGAAGACAAAGCGTTGATCGAGGCTGACGCGGGAGTGTCTCTCATTCGTCTTGCCAAGCTGGCTCAAGAGAGCGGGTTGTCCGGCCTTGAATTTGCGATTAGTATTCCCGGAACTATAGGAGGCGCGGTATTTACCGCGGCCAGCTATCCAAAGGATATTCATGAAGCGCAGTTGAGGGGAGCCGGTGTTGCTACGGAAAATTTTATTTACAGGATATCTGATATTGTTGACTCCGTAGAAGCGCTGTGGATGGATGGCACACGGGTCACCTTGGATGGGGACGTGCTCGGATTTGGCTATAGGACAAGTGTATTTCAAGAACTCCCACTTTATGTTTATCGTGTGCGCTTGAAGTTGACAAATGGGTCGCCAGATGAAATCAAAAAAACAATGGATTTGGTAAGAGGATCGCGCAGAGCTTTACGCGATAGGACGTTATCCGATGATAGCTCGTTAAGAATATTTAACCGTACCATAGGACGTGCTTTTAAAAATGCTGACCCTTCATATAACGGGCTTAAGTCCGAAAATATGATACGTGAGGCTGGTATAGAAAGCTTAAGTGTGGGCGGTATGAAACAAGTGCCAAACCGACCCGGTGTTATTTACAACGATGGAAGCGGCACGGCTTTAGATTATTTGATGTTGGTCGAGCAGATAGAAAAGTATATCCAAGAAAAGTTCAAAATAAGGCTCGTTCGTCAAATTCAAGTTTTTCCATACGGCGTCAATTCGGAACAGCTTTTATTTATTCAGAACCCTATAAGAGGTGCGCGGCTGGCCCAGGATGACTTTGCCAAAAAAGCTGGCACGCCTTACGCCCTCGCGGCCACACTGGGCGTTGTGGGGGTCGTATTTTTGGGTGGGCAGCTATGGTTGGCACGAGACGTTGCAGAAACCCTTTCAAACCGGGCGGATCAGTTCAATCAAGCACGGAGGCCATTTGATGATGGCGATATTCAGTTAGGACCCGTGACCGTGAGATTTGCCAGGATTGATGATTTTGAGCAGATTAAGTCTACGCAAATAAATAGCTATGCACACCCCTCCACCTATTTGAGCGACGAGACAATACGAGCCAATATTATAAGTAATCAGGTTTTGGTTGCAGAGGCCGAGATTAAAGGAGCAAAACAGATCGTGGGAGAGGTTTTTATCACAGTGTCCAATGAAAATCTTATTAAACTATACAAAAATATATCGAATCCCGCATATTTTGATCCGGCCGGGGGAGTGTTATTTGATTATTGGATAGTGGTAAACAAAAAATACGGCAAAGTCGGTGAAGTGAAAATATCAAAAGCGCTGATCGATATGTCCAAAGATCTGGCGGACAGGGCAGATAAAAAAACGATGGCCTATAGTCGTCCCGGGGATGCTCTCGATAACCTGAATCTATCGGAGCGTCATGCGCTTTTAAATCAGCATTGGGGAGATTTAAATTATAGGCTGAATCTTATTCTGCGGCATATTTTTTCAGTGCAGTCGAAAAATTCCAAGAGAGAGCAAGTGGCGGCCTCAACTGAGCCGGTGCAGAAATGGTTGAAAGAAAAGTTACATTTGGATGTGGCCGCTATTGGAAATGATTCTTCCAAAGCGGCGAAATTGCTCAATCAGGCGTTTTATCCTAGGCCGGGCGTCGGAGCTTTGTTTCAAAAGAGAAATATTAGCGCTTCCGTGACACTCTCCGGGCTTATCTTAAGATTCTTTTTAGATGACATGAGCGACTGGGTTGGAACTGATCCTGCATTGCACATACTGCACAACCGCGCATATCTTAAATATGTGTATCCCGGCAGCCGTCCCACGGATTTTCTTGCTTTGGGAAGCAATGCCATCATGAGCTATGAGATGGCGCACCTGGATAAGATTGCGCGTCTGGCAAGGGTTGAGGCTGAATTGTTTCCGCTACTTGTGAAATTAGGCCATAATCCCACTCCTGCTGGGCGCGGCTCTCGGCTATCCGCCGCTGACAAAGTAAAGGCCTATCTTAAAACAAGCTATGGCTGGACAAATGTTTATGTATCGGGAGCAGGGGATTTTGGAAATGTGGCGGCCGGTGTGATGACTGAGAAAGTCCGTGCGATGCAGGATGCGATGCCACTCGGTCAATTTCTCAACGGTGCTTTGGCGACTGGCAGGACCATGGAGCCTGTTTACGCGGCTTTGGTGCAAGATGCGAATGATGATAATGCCATCCGCTGGGATCGGCTCAATGTTTTTCAAGTCGATGAGCGCACAGGGCTTGGAAAAAATCATTCTCAAAATTGGCGCACATTTCTTACCGAGAAGCTTCTTTCAAAACTTCCAAGTACCAATAATGTAGTGAAAAGTCGTCTCAATTGGATTTTTGATTATATAGATCTGTATCGAGGCGGCGTATCGACGCCATATCATGGTAGTCCAATGACGTCATACAGGAGAGCACTAAAAAGCAGTACCTACTTTGTTACTTTGGGACTGGGAGAGGATGGCCATATGGCCTATATTTTGCCGGGCACGTCTATGAATGATAAGACTCGCGATAGCGTAACGGTTCCTGACTACGATGGGCGAATGCCGGATTCAAAATTACGACGTGCTAAAACCTTGACGCTTGACGATATCTTGAAAGCTGATCACATCTTCTTTTTCGTCAATGGCCCGCATAAAGCCGATATTTTAGCCAAAATTTTTGAGGGACATTTTGATATGAATTATCCCGCCTCAGCGCTGACTACGCTGCCATCCTATAAGATAAGCGTGGTTTTTGATGAGGAGGCGATAACCGAATTAGCGGCTGCCATAGATTCAAGTCGCCGTGAAAGGGCAGGATCCAGGCTTTCCGGTCACCACGATCCGATCATCGCTCACACAGATGAGTCAGGTGCTTTCTCTTTCCAAAACAAAAAATATCGAGCGTCAGCTGAGTATGGACACAAAACACTTTCATTGCAAAAACATCCGCGGCTCAGCTCGATCTACCGCGTATATTTTGATAATAAAAAAATAGGTAGGATTCATTTAAAAGAACGTATTTTTGTTTTTGACGAAGAAGTTCGTATTACAGATGAGAAGGGAGCCTTTAAATGGAAAGGTAAGCGATATCCTCTCGGAGTAGCTTATAAAAACCTTTCGGTATCGATCAGACCCATCTCACCAATAAATCCCCATCCGAGGTACTACGTATTCGTCAATAACCGGAGAGTAGCCGATATCGGAGTGGGATCATCCGATATGAATTTATCTCGGCCCTGGCAGGTGAGAAAAGTAGAGAGCGGCCGCTTTAAATTTCATGGAACAAGATACGTAGTAAGAAAACAATCTAGCGGCCAACCTAGAAGAGTATTTGTACGCGCTTTGGGCACAGAGACGATTGCCATCAAAGATGGGCGTGGAAATAAAATAGAAGCTATCCCCGTCGGACGCGGCGCACGACTGTCTCAGCCGTCAAACGACCCTAAAGAATGGGTGATACCGCCGGATACCCAACTCACAACCAGGCAAATAGAGGCAATTATTTCTAATGCAGGGTGGTATTGGTCACCGGATATGCTTGCACGCGCCTCATATTCTATTATTCAATCCAGGATCGAAGGTGTGGTTCGAGAAGCTATTCGTATGGATCGTTTGCCTCGTATTCTTTTATACAAAGATAATGGACACACTTACCGTATTTCAGTTAAGCATATTTTATTTGATCTAGTTAAGCTGCGATTTGATTGGATGGGCGAGTCTAGCCATGTAGAACCAGATGAGTATGGTTATATAGGTGCCGTTTTTGACAGCCTTTTGGGATATCAATTGAGCCCGGAACAATTTGACGCTTTGTTTAATTCGATTATAGACACATCACGTATTATGAATGATTTAAGATCTGCGCTGATTCAGCTACCGAGCTTAGCTGCTTACTCCGGGTATAAATATCAATCTGAGTACAATTATCAAGATATGGTGGAAAGTTTCGGGGATATCGTGGACGATCAAGAAGCTCCATTGATTCTTGCTGCATATGCTCGTGAGCTTATGAATTTGCCTGTTGATAATCCTGCCTCGTCTCAAGGATCTAGGCTAGCCATTTCGGAACGTGCATATTCTCTGGCGGAACTTGGTGAACAGGCGAATGGTTATTTTGACGCTCTTGTTGGTGTCATACGAGCAAGTGTTGGGCAGAATGGACATAAAAAAACCAGCCCCCAAATGTCGGCGATACCCACCTCCATTCTCTATGTGCCAAGGTACGAGGCGTCTCAAGAGGTGAAGCTTGATTTCATCGAAGCAAAAAGACTTGTGTTCTATTTGTTAAACCATGTTTTCAATGAAAACCAAGCTCTCATAAATCAAGTTTCATTGGCCAACGAAAAAGTTGAGCCGCGGGTAATATCTTCCGGGGAAGATAATTTTATCCGACGGGACGAAATGTTGGTGGTGGGGGTGGATGGTAGCTTGACGCTTAAACCAAACTCGCCTGAGGATGCCTTAGGAAAAATGCGAGATATTACTCAAGCAATGAAGCCGTACTCAAGAGAACATCAGGTTCTTGAAGTGAAGCCCGACGCAGATTTGGATCGCGTTCTCAAGCCGGTCATATGGCAGGCCGTACAGTCTTCGTATGAGAGAGATCCCAACCAGGTCAAAATTCACTTTATGTTGGATAGCCAAGAAGTCTTGGTTCGCAGAGTAAAGGCCACAAAAAAGCACGGTTTCAGCAATATTTGGTTACATCTTCGAGCGCAAATTCGCCAAAAACTTCCGGATATTTATAAAAAAGCCACCTATCAAGTTTCTTGGCGGAAAATAGACGACACTGACCTGCGGGTGGATATCCGTGTAAAGGGAGCAAGGCTTTCACAGAATCAAGCAGATGACGCCGCTGGTATGGACATGTTTTCTATTCCAAGTGCGAGCGGTTATGTACCATTTGAGAAACTAAGAGAGACGATTCTAGGGCATGTGATGGGGGCAGCTTCTGTCAGCGCCAATGGTGAAAAAATATATTATTTTTATAAGTCTCCTTCATATGAAGAGAGCCGACCGATCGCGCTTGTGTCTGTCACAAATCACGCGGTTTCTGCAGGATTATTTAAGAATAACTGGATACGTATTGCAAATGTGATACAAATGCAAGATTCGAACTATGAAGGTTTGACGTATCGCGTGGTAAGAATCGGGCGCAATATTATGATCTCATCCGATGATTTTGATCCGTATTCTGACCATGTTCGGGATCTGGATCCTGGGAGTGTTCAGCCTACTCCTGCGGACAACCCCTCTTTGGTGCCGGCGATGGGAGCAAGACTTTCTGATAATGGACGTCCATTGAATCACGATCAGGTTTTGGAGAAAATTACAGAATTTCAGCCTGTGGAAGTGCGATTTGCATCCGAGGCTAATGGATACACTTCGTTTCGAAGTAGAGCGGGAGCTTTGGATGCCGTTAAATCCTATCTATTCCGGCAACCAGCTGGTATTCAATTTACTTGGAAGAGTACACCAAAAAAAACACTCGATTTTTTCCCCTACGATGCCCAGACCATCCAAAATAGTCAACGTGGATGGCAATATCATAACCGATATGATAGCGGCGGACAGGGCATGATTGGATTGGGTATTATGGTGGAATCTGAGCTACAGCTTGTAAATGATATGCGTAAGCGTGCTGGAAAATCGCCTATATCTATGCAGAATATTCGCCAAGTCAACTACAAAATCAGAAATGACAGGCGTAACATCAGTATACCTGTTGGTACACCCGCCGATAAAGTAATCGAGATGCTTGGTGAAAAAGTTGGAGGCAATGCCTCTGTCGATATCTGGTATGACGAGGTAATTTACCCTGACGAGTTCGATGCTCGTGTTGGTGCTAGGCTGGCTGAAACTCAGCGGACAGTGGACAGCGGAAGTGATGTTTATAGACCCGAGACTTTAGATGATCCTAAGAGACAAAATTTTGCCAAAGCTTCTGAATTAAGAGAATTTCTTAGAGTTGCTTTTTTTAGCCAAAAAATTAACGACCACCTAAAAACAGCTAGCTTAAGAGATCGCTATATTTGGTTTCAACTCAAAAGTCGTATGGGTAGCGAGCGATTTGCTTTGGCGCTCAAGGCGTTACGTCTAGCAGGAGACCTTGATATCGCTGATATGACTGGCAAGGATGTTGTCCGGTGGCTAAATACTCGAACCAGAGAGCTTGCTCATAAAAAAGATGATAATAACGAGCGTCCGACGGCCGTTCAACTGGCAAGCCAGTCGGTCACAGCGGCATTGGCGAGCGTAAATGATTCTCCAATCGGCGTTGCCAGTGCTAAATATCTTACATTGGCATTAACAAGGGGCATGTCTCAAGAACAAGTTACCCAAGCTATGGAATTGGCTGCGCGGGCAGACCTGGCGCCGCAACAGATTTTGAGACTTGTGCAACGGTACTCTCTTACGGTGCCGGTTGCCGCTGCCGCGGCGAGTCTTGTCAAATCTCACAAATCAAATAATGCAAGTGTGGTTAAGTGGATTATGCGTGTACATGCTGCTTCTAAAGGTTATGGTGACCACCCGGACATGATTGCAAGTCTTTGGGAGCAAGCTTCACTTCAAGAGCGGCATGAAGCTGCTATTGAGCTGGACAAGTTATTGGATATACGGGATGAATTTGCGCAGCTTGAGATGACAGGTAAGCTCGAAAACAAAATTATTACCATGGAGAATCTTTTTGATTTATATAACATCGTAGGCAGCACCGAAGAAGTGCAGGTGGTGCTGGAGGCTATATTTAATACGCCCATTTCGGATTTAGAGCCACAGTCGGATTACGTTAATTATCATCGATTTGAACGCGCTAAATTCTTTTTACAAGATAGATCCCGCTCTGCCATGGATATGGTGGATATGTTAAGTCAGCATGTCAATTTACGAGATTTGGAGACGGAGACCGGCGGTGCTAGATTGGCGGACTATCAAACGGTTTCTGGCAGACCAAACGAGGCAACTCCTAATCTTCGAGTACTTAAGGATGTGCTTCCAAAGCTTCGCAGAAGTATTGAAGTTTACGAGGATCTTTACAGAAAATACCTAGATGCGGGTAATGTTTCCGAAATATTCAAAGTGCCTTTTTTAAATGAGCTAATAGCTTGGACGAGCTCAAAGCCACAAAACGATTTTATCCCTTATATCAGCATCCCTGATTTGAACGCTTTCTATGTAGATTCGTCCATTTCCCCGGACCTTCTTATGGGTGAAAGGGATGGCGATGAGAGGCTAAAACTTAACACTAAGCGCCTTGGGCGATACAGGCCTGGTCAGCATAACCTAGGGCTTGATCTTTATAGGGATAAGCCCGCGACAAAGACTAAAAAAGATCATGAGCTTTTAGGAGATGCCTGGGACGTCACACATAAAATTAGTAAATATTTGGAGGATTACTTTGGTTCCAGGCGTCACTATCATTTCTCATTGGGTAGGGTTAACTCGAAAAAGACACCTCTTTGGTTGGATCTAAATAAGAAACGTAAAAACGGGCATTTATTTGCCTTAGAATTCGACAGTTCATTGTTAGACTTAAGCCCAGAGGAGATCTCCGCACTCCTTAGATTTTCAAAAAGCCATATGCACTTGTCCAATAGCGTAGCTCTTGGGAATGAGGTTGATCGAGAAATGGTGGCTTATTTTGAACAAGCAAGAGAGCTTATGAGCGACGAACACTATATGTTGATGTTAAAGAATGCGTTCATCGAATTGGGTAATCATGGGTGGAACGTAGCGCCATTTATTGGATATTTGAATGCTTTGGCCAAAGCTCGATCTGATAAAAAAATTAAAGCCGGTTTGGATCTGCCGGACCATGCGACGTCCGGCCAAGATGTGAGTGTGCACGTTCGCTACCGGTCTACGCTTGTAGAGCTTACTCGGCGTGCTATGGCAGGTCTTAATTCCAATGTTTCGAGACATCGGTCTCAACGCGCTTCCATTCCGGTTGTTGGGTTGTCCTATGTTGTACCCACGGTTGAAGAGGTCAAAAGTTTCCAAGAGTATTTTGGTGTTAAATCTTTTGACGATGCAGCGAAGGCTATGATGGGGCATAGTCGATTTTTGCTGATAGTCCGGGCAATTGGTTGGGATGAAGTGGTGTCATTATTTAAATTAAACATTTCGGCCGGTATACTTACAAGTCCTGACGCGATTGTGAGTATTGCTGTTCGCGTATTGTTCGATCAAGAAAGCGAGGATGACTACAAGCAGTCACCGCTTGCCCAGCAATATGAACGAGCGTTATACGCGCACTCCATATTAAAACTGCTTATTGGAGAGAAGTTGCTTACTACACTTCTTGAGGATTTGAAAATAGACCAGAGCTTACTTTTTTTAAATTCTATCTACGGCATTTTATATCCAAGCAGAAAGATATCGGATAAAAAAACAAAATTGCACCGATACAAGTCTTTATCGCCCGGTATAAAAGAATGGGTGGATGGGATACGTCGTGGTGATTGGGGCAGTGCACAGGGATATTTAGCTTCAGGTCAGGACCCCATGGTTATCTATAATGTTATCTCTGCTATGGATAATATGGAAGTGGGGAACTCCAGTCAGCTTATAGATGCAAGAAGGAATGCCGTTGGTGCCATCGTGCAGAGATGGGGATTGGCAACGGGTTTACTTTTGCGTGGAGATACACAAGAGAGTCACTTAGCATTTATAAAAAAGCATCGTGAGTATCTTGAAGCGGCGGTTACGGATCCAACCCGTCTAGAGCGAAGCGCAACACTAGAATCAAGGTTACATCTAAGTCGCGAGTTGGAGCTCGCAGAAAACCCAGAGCTCACCAAAGAGGCTGAGCTGGCTTTGGGTGATGACCCTGTTTTTATTCTAAATACGTCTATTACCGATCCATCAACAACGTATGCCAGTCAAAGGGCTGCGTTTAGGTATTTATTGCACCACCGTCATCCAGCAACTATCAAAAAACTTGCGGCTGCCATGGCAAATAAATTACGGAGCTCTGCCCGCTCTGCGCCGACTAGCTACCCATATCTAGAAGACATATTTGCTCAGGGAGATGAGAATGTTGAGGATGTAAAAGTAATTGCTCGATACATGCTGTGGTATTTGATTTTAAGTAAAAATGTGCAGTTAAAAAAAGAACGTCTTGCAAGGATGTTGGAGGTATTGGATACGTATCCGATAGCTGCGAGAAGTCAAGTGCTCGATGAGTTGGTGCAGACCGAGGATGAGTTTGCCGAGCTTGTAAAAAAGGCTGCGGCTTATCCCTCTTTTCTTGGGTATTATGCTAAGCATATTTCTCGCGGTCAGCTAGTCAAAGTTGCAGGATACTTGCCTCGAGCCAGCCTGGAAATTATTCGAATATTTTTACCTCATTTACCGACGGATATTTTCTATGAGATGTTGAGGCAAGTCGACTATCAAGATGCAAAGATTCTTCTAATAGCGGAAACATATAATAGAACCGTTAGGCATCTATCCGAAGAGTTTACCGATTATTCAAACCCGCCTGCAAAAATTCAAAACCACTACGCTGTTCTTGGAGTGCCTAGAAACGCTAGTTTGGAGCAAATAAGAAAATCTTATAGGCTTTTATCCTTTGTGTTTCATCCGGATCGATATAGGAGCTTTGATGAAGGGAGCCAAGCTATAGCAGCTGCGCAGTCCCAGAAAATTAACGAAGCGCACAAAGTGCTGATGAATCAGGAAGAAAGGCAAAAGTATAATAAAAAAATTTCGCGATATGCTGATCATTATTTACTAGAACCATGGCTCACCAACGTGCCTTATAGGGAATTGGAGAAGTCTATTTCGTTGACCGATACTGATGCTCAGGAAGAGAATGAGGGGGCGAGGTTGGCGGTAGCAGCCCGGCGCACCAGCGCCCGCCTGCCGGACGGGCAGGCACCAGACACCAGTCGCCAGTTCAAGGCGACTTTGGATAACGGACGTCAGGGGTCAGAAGAAATCGAAAGAAATGACTCGCGTCCCGCTATAAGCCGTCGTGAATTTTTAAAGCTTAGCACGCTGGCGGGAGCTTCAGTAGCTCTGGGGTCTGCAACTATCCATGCACAGGAAGCATCTAATTTTAACGTATGGATTCCCAATGAGGGTGTCCGCCTTGGAGCGGAAATCACAAGAGAGGGAAACGCGTTATCCATTCTTACTAATGGTGGCTCGTCTGCGACGGAAATTGTTTATGATTTGAAAAATCTCCAAACTGTTTTGGTGGACAGTCGGTTTGAGACGGGTGATTATTCAATGGACTCTAATCCGGGCCATTATTTCAACAGGCTTTATCATGCCATTGATTTATTGGAGCATGGCAGAGATTATCTGACTCGAGAAAAAATGGAGCATGCGGATAAACTTGCCAGTCTCGCAGATCTTCTCAGAAAACAAGACCCTGATTTTGAGCTCACTATTCCTCAAAGTAAAGAGCTGGGTGATGGGTACGTGATTCGCAAGAAAGCGGATTTACTGTCAATCCGGACTAACTTAGCAATTCCCATTGAGTCCTCTATCAGTTTACGGTTTATGACAGACATAACCGTGACAACAGGATCTGAAGAGCCCAAAGTTTATCAAAATTCAAGCGACAAGGAGCAGTATTCTCGCGAATTACGTCTCGTTATTCAGCGTCTTAGGCATGCAGGACAATCCTTGCAAAGTACAGAAGCCCGAAATATGGCCAATCGGTTGGAGACATTCCTTAAGGGGGCGAGGTTGGCAGCATCCCAGGATACTAGTGCACCCGTCACCGGTCACCAGTTCAAGCCGATTTCGAATACTGAAGGTCAGAGGGTGGAAGACGGAAGTCAGATTTCAGAAGACATTAATGCTATTGGCTCTCGCTTGGCTTTGGCGAAAAATGTGAGTTTGTTCGGGGTTAAGATTCCGATGTCGGTACAGTCATTGGTTTTGATGTTGGCGTTAAGTGGAACAGCAGAAGCGGCGACGGTGACGGCTTATCAGATCGATGATTTTGATAAGTTGACAGGTTCCGTTTTATATTCAGAGACTTTACCATCAGGCAATAATCTTGTGAATGTTGCCGGAGCACGACTGCTTTCAAGAAGTCCAAGTGAAGGTGTATCTCATTTAGCCAATATGAACGCGAAATTTAAGAGTATGCAATTGGCGATTCCGGCAAATATGATTTCAGTAGGACACCGGGCGAATATTGAGATCCCGTTTCAGTATATTTCCAGGGAGTATACAGAAGTTTATTTAATGATGCTACGCTCGATTCGTGAAGCAACCTATGGCAAGAAGTCGCACTTTTATTTGCAACTGAGAAATATGTCCGCAGAAGATAAGGCGGATCTTGAAGAAGCGATTAAACCCTATAACACTTTTATTTTTATTGGCGAGGCTCCAAAGGATCAGGGTGTGACGGTTCAGCTTGTTCCCACCGATGTGGAGCAAGTTATCACTCCCAATGGTGAGATAAAGATAGCCATTGGACTAGGGGATTGGATGGTGGGGCCAGCTGAGATGTATTTCGCTATTGCATCCGCTTATTTACTGGCTCCTACCGGCAAATTTATACCGGAAAATTTGAGAGCCAACTCAATCCCAGCTGCGTTTATGGAGGGGTATAACGTATTGTCATCACAATATGTATCGCCAGACACAGCTGCCAACAATTTGTCAGGTCGTAATCCATGGAACGTTTTTAAGATGGTGTTTATCAAGCCGTCTATAGAAAAACTTATTGAAGGCGCTCGTTTTCTCGCCAACCTAAAACGCCAACTCACCTCAGCCGCCTAAAACCAAAAGGTACCCGGTTTGAACCCGACACCAATCCCGCCTGGTGCCTGGCTCGTGCCTGGCTCAGAACATATTCTTTATTTATTCTAAATTATTTTTATATATATAATTTAAGCAATAATTTCACTTTTTTGCCTAAAAGAGTACCATTGGTGCCTGGCTCGAGCCTGGCACCTTACCTTCACTTGATAATATTACATTAATATAGTAATATATTAATGTAATAAGGAGATGGCTTATGACAAAGCTAGATGAAGCAACGATTACCAGTCAGGGGCAAGTAAGTATTCCCAAGCGCGTGCGGGAAAAGTTGCATGTCAAAAAGGGGGATAGGATCGCTTTTTTTGAGGACGAGAAGGGGCGTATTTATTTGCAAGAGATAGAAACGCCACTGGATTTTACCGCGAATGATTGGGCTGCATTTTTAGATAAGGTCGAAAAGGAGCCTGTGACTCGTGTGTATGGCAAAAAAGAGGCACTTAAACACCTTGATAAATTGAAGAAAAAATGATCGTCGAATACTCTCGAAACTTTGACAAGAAATATGAGCGCTTGTCTAAAGAGCTGCAGAATGATGTTGATGAGCTTATAGCATTTTTCTTGGATTATTATGCCAGTAAGCAATTTCCCAAAAGCCTTCGTGTTCATAAGTGTCATCGCTTTTTGAGCTTGTCGCTCACGATGAATTATCGTGTTTTTGTGTTGCCAATTTTCGGTGGTGTCAAATTCGTATTCGTAGGAGACCATGACGATGCGGTTCAATACCTCAAAAAAAACCATACATAAGGTAACAATGACCTCCCATTACGGATATGTCATCAATTGCATTCCTATCAAAAAACTCCAACCGTAAGAAATAAAATCGTTAGATTGGATTGATAGCCTGATTTTTAACACACAAATTATAGTAAAAGTTGGGTGATGAATTAGATTTTCGGGTGACGGAGCGCGGGGCGCCCCAAAAAACATAGTGAACGTTTAGTTACGCGAGGCTTTTTTGGGGCTGCGCGAGGGCAGAACCCGACAATCTAACTCATCACCCAACTTCCACCATTCTTTGACGTCTGAATAATTCATGCTATAATCCTGTTCCCCTATGGAATGGGGTTAGAACGTGGAGCTTCGTTGATAAACCGCTATACCTTGCCTGAGATGGGCAAACTTTGGACCGAAGAAAATCGGTTCAATGCCATGCTCGAAGTCGAAATTGCTGCCTGCGAGGCGATGGCGAAGCTCAACCTGATTCCCAAAGACGCCGCCAAAAAAATACGCCAAAAAGCTAAGATAGAAGTATCACAAATCCATAAATATGAACAAGTTACGAAGCATGATGTCACCGCTTTTTTGAAGAGTATTTCGGACTCTTTGGGGCCTGAGTCTCGCTTCGTGCATAAAGGTTTGACCTCAAGTGATGTGCTGGACACAGCGCTCAGCGTCCAAATGCAAGAGTCTTTGAGCCTGCTCCAAAAAAGCTGTCAGGAGCTTATAACCATCTTCAAGAAGAAAGCCATCCAATATAAGGACACGCCGATGATGGGTCGCTCACATGGCGTCCACGCGGAGCCAGTGACTCTGGGTCTCAAATTTCTCCTCTATTATGAAGAGTTTAAGCGTAATTTAGGCCGCTTGGATCGTGCTCGGGATGCTATATCAGTAGGTAAAATATCCGGCGCAGTCGGGACTTTTGCTAATGTGGATCCCCGCGTTGAAGAAGAGACGATGAAGATATTGGGATTGGATTATGCACCTGTTTCCACGCAAGTTTTGCAAAGAGACCGGCATGCGCAGGTGCTCGCCGTGTTGGCCATCGTTGGCGGTTCACTTGAGAAGGTAGCCACCGAGATCCGCCATCTTCAAAAAACTGAAACTCTGGAGCTTGAAGAACCATTTGCAGAAGGCCAAACCGGTTCCTCCGCGATGCCGCATAAAAGAAACCCCGTCAATTGCGAACGCATCGCAGGTCTGGCGCGAGTTTTACGAGGCAATTCAATGGCCGCGATGGAAAATATAGCTCTCTGGCATGAGCGAGATATCACACATTCTTCCGTCGAGCGCGTCATCATCCCGGACTCTTTTATCCTCACACATTTCATGTTTCGCGAGATGATCGACATCATCAAAGGCCTCAATGTGTATCCCGACAATATGATGGATAATATTTGGAAGACTCGCGGCCTTATCTTTTCCCAGAGAGTACTTTTATCTCTCATCGACAAAGGTCTTTCGCGTGAGTCCGCCTACAAGATCGTCCAGCGCAATGCCATGCAGGTTTGGAAAGATAAGAGTTCCAATCTTAAGGATCTGCTTCTCAAGGAAGCGGAAGTGATGAAGCATTTCTCGAAAAAGGAAATCGAAGCACTTTTTAATCTGGATTATCATTTGAAACACATCAACACGATCTTTAAACGTGTACTGCCCAAGGAGTGCTGAGATGAAAGCTAAAGTTTACGTGACACTCAAGAAATCTGTGCTGGATCCGCAAGGTAAGGCTATGGAGCATGCACTCTCCTCGATGGGATTTCCAGAGGTCAAAGACGTCCGTATGGGCAAATACATCGAGCTGGATCTAGGTCAGGCGGACAAATCCCAAGCAGAGCAAAAGATCAAAACCATGTGCGAGAAGCTTCTCGCTAATACCGTCATAGAAGAATATAGGTACGAACTAAATTGAAATTTGGCGTTGTCGTATTTCCCGGCTCTAACTGCGATCACGACTGCTATCACGTTCTAAAACATGTGATGCAGAAAGATACGGAGTTTGTCTGGCACAAGGACAAAGACGTGTCCAAGTACGACTGCATTGTGCTGCCGGGCGGGTTTAGCTACGGAGACTATCTTCGCACAGGTGCTATCGCACGTTTCTCACCCGTGATGGACGCTGTGAGCAAACATGCCGAAAAGGGGAAACTGGTCATTGGTATTTGCAATGGTTTCCAGATCCTTCTTGAGGCAGGGCTTCTTCCTGGAGCCATGCTGCGCAATGAATCGCTTCGTTTTATTTGCAAATATGTAAATCTTCGCGTTGAAAATACCGATACACCATTTACACGGGCAATGCATCATGTAGGGGCGGGGTCACCCCGCCCTTCATTTTCGCAGGGCGCGGAGACCGCGCCCCTACGGATTCCAATCGCGCATGGCGAAGGAAATTATTTTGCGGATGATTTTACCCTGAAAAATTTAAATGAAAATAGACAGG
>CAYODQ010000028.1:0-27027 GCA_964402785.1 uncultured Planctomycetia bacterium | reverse complement strand
TCCGTGCGGCTCCGGAGTCTCAACGACCCTACGAAGGTTATCCCTTGTCGGCTTGGGATGCTTTTCTTATGAAAGGCTGGATACGTGACTCGTTTCGATAGTATATGGAAAGAATTCATCCTGCTTTCCTGGAGAATGAACGAAGTCTTAACATTTAGCCGGTAAGAGCCTTTGATTTTATTCATTCCCGGCCTTTTTGCGACTGCTATGAAGGCTCTCTAAATTCTCTGGGGAGACGCCAAATAATTATCAGGATAGGCCACAAAGGCCTATCCGTAATTTTTGGCGAGGGGCATCCCCAGACATTTAGAGAGACTGAATAGGAGCAAAAAGGGTAAGGGTGAATAAAATCAAAGGCTCTTACCGGCTACATGCTATGTACAAGAGAATGAATTCAATCTATGTTAAAATGGTCGCAACAAGGGAGGGTATTGGAATGCGGAAAAATTTTGTGGGAGTAGTGACGGCGATCGTATTTTTTGGATTTTCAAGTGCTGCGTTTGCAGAAGTTTTGGAGGGGACGGTTTCGTATGCCAATTCTCGGCAAATGGATTTAACGATCTATGACGCTCAGGGCAGGCCTTATCCAAATTTACTGCGTTTGAATGTGGATAACCAGACGAAAGTCACAGGCGTGACATCGGTGACGATGTTGAGAAAGAACGATCTTGTCCGCGCTGATATCCAGCAAAGCCGGGATGGTTCGTGGTGGGCTAATTCTGTTTCGCGCTTGTATCGAGCTGCCAATACGGCGCCAGCAGCAGCTCAGCCTTCGTTTAATTTAATGGAGTCTCTGAAAAGCCCAGCCGGACAAAAGTTAATTAAGAACGGATTATCCGGAGCTGTGGTTGGCGGTGTTGCTTCAAGCGCGTCGGGCGGCAAAGCAGGCAAGGGAGCTCTCATTGGAGCAGGCGCAGGTATATTGGCCGGTTTTTTAGGTGATATCTTGAATCAGCCGCAACAGCCGGCCCAGCCGACAGTCCAAAATCAATACGTTGCGCCAGCCGTTCGATACCAGAACGATCGGCAAAACTAGATCAGCCTAGTTTTTTTCCGCACTCCGGACATTCGAGATGAATGCGGTCGACGGCTGCGAGGCAGCGGCCGCAGAATTTGTGGCCCTCTTTGAGGGCCACCTTTTTTTTGTAGTTCACCTCATAAAAATAAACAGCCGACAGGATCAAGACGCACAATCCTGTGAATAAAGGATATTCGGTCCCATGCGGCAAAGCTGTATAGAAACCGATCCTTTTGAAACACCATAATCCAAAAAGCGCATAAACCAATCTGCAGATATAGGTAAATCCGCTTGCATTGGTCGTTTGTGCATTGTTGGCCATAGCTGACCTCATCCCTTGGGTGGCGATAAGCCCCAAAAAAAGCATGGGAATCAAAAAAGTAAATACTGTTTCAACCTTATCTCCCGGCGTATTCCATTTCACGACGGGATTCATTTTCTGGAAACGAGTGGCATCAAAACCGCAGCTTTTCATATCGGTAGGCTTCCATTCTCTTTTCTGAGTCCTATTGGTTTCAGGAGTTGCTTGTGGTTCGGCGGCTTGTCCGCAGGCCGATAAGCCTAGAAAAATAAAAAGGCAGATGGCAAGAAGAGATGTGTTACGAGTGATCGATTTTCGTTTGAGCTGCGGATGGCTTGAAAGAAAAGACGGAATCAAGCGGTCAACCACTTCTTCTGCTGCACGCCGGTGATCAGTTAATTTAACCCCGAGTACATGGATGACGCCTGAGGGCGATACGCGAAATTCATGTTCTCTTGAGATCTCATGGGCAGGTGTGCCTGTGTGCGGATGGGCTAGAGGTCTGATGCCCGCATCACAATTAATGATCTCATGTGTTGATAACCTGACTTGAGGAAAGTATGTGTTAACGGATGCCAACAAATAAGTGATATCTTCTTCTGAGCAAGACACGCCTTCGGGGTTTTGAATGATCCTCTCTGTCGTACCGATCCTCGCTTTATCGCCCAGATGGATCACAAAAAAATATCGCCCATCAGCTGCTTCCAGAAGCATGGAGTAAGGCACGAACGGTTTCACCTCAATATGGGATCCTGCGACAGGCAAAACAAGGTCGCGGTCGTGTTCTCGGCCCAGCGTGCGCACTTGATCGACCCAAGGCCCTGAGGCATTGATCAGTTTGTGCGCTCGGATGACGCTTTCGCCCGTAGCTTGCTCAAATGTGACCTCAAAATAATTATGAGGTGTGTCGTATCGGTACCGTGTCACACGTGCGTGTGGTAAGCAGTGCGCGCCGCCTTTTTGGGCTGAGCGGATCGTTGCCATAACCAGGGCTTTGTCATCGGTGACATGATCCCAAATCACGACACCGCCTTTGAGCCCCTCACGCTTGAGCTCAGGGTATTTTTTAAGCACGCTGTCGGCCGTAAAAAAAAGTTTTGGGAGATGCCCGTGGCCGGTTGCTAATATTGCCAAGATATAATAAAGCAATGCACCGATGAACACCGAGACCCTGTTTCTTTTTTGACCCGCATACAGGGGGATCAGGATCGGGATCGGTTTCACCAAGTCGGGAGCTATCTCCGACAAAATACGGCTTTCTTTGAGGGATGAGAATACGAATGCTAAATTTTTGTAAGCTTCTTTGCCGTTTTGGCGCAGCAGCGCTTTCCAAGCCAGCTCCAGATAGCGGATGCCGCCATGGATCAATTTCGAGCTCTTGGAAGATGTACCTGAGCCAAAATCATTTTTTTCTAGCAGAGCTACTTTGAGGCCGCGAAGCGAAGCATCCCGCGCGATCGCTGCGCCAGCAATACCACCGCCAATAATAGCCAGATCGTATTCGGTAGAATTCATGGCGCTATTATATATAATGGTGGCATGTATTTAATAGCCCAAATGACTTGTCCTCACTGTGGTTTCCGGAAAGAAGAAACCATGCCTGAGGCTTACCAGGAAACAGAATACACCTGTGTTTCATGTAGCAAAGTTCTTACTCCCAAAGATGGGGACGATTGTGTTTATTGTTCCTACAGTAATACCGTTTGCCCCAAGACGCAAATGGGTCGCGATTGTTGCTCCGGCTAAAACTTATTGATCCATTCGATGTTTTGATAACGTTCTCTTGTCAGCGCTTGTATCTTATCGGAAGGTATATCCGAAAGAGTTTTGTCCGCTTGCCAGATCTTGATCAAGGACTCTTTGACCGCTTGAGGTGAGAGGTGGATATTGGTTAAAAATGAAGCATGGGGGCGTCCGAGGCGGTAAGCGGGCTGTAGTTTTGGCATCGGCAAATAGGTTTCTATCTTCGCCAGATCAAAATCCAGCAGAAAAGTTCCGTGAAAGAGTAGATAGTTTCTTTTGCGTCTTTGAGCATTCCCGGAGAATTTTAAATTATCTAGCGTGAGGTCTGTGTAGCCCTGAACCTCCACCTTTCCTTTTAATATTTTGGATAGCGCTTCTTTGTGATGCACCATCACATAAAAATTGGAGGCTTTTAAATTGGCGAGGCTGGCGTCGCGATCCAATTTAAGGATGAGAGAATAATTAAGGCATCCCGGCCCCTGCAGGACGGTGCCACCTCCGCTCGCGCGTCGGTAGGTGGGGACGATCGGGGATAGGCCTTGGTGTTTGACATCGTCTTTTATGGCACACGAAAATCCCAAGACAGCAAACGTGGAGACAGGCTCCCAAAATCTCAAAACTTCGGAAGACTTGTTTTCTTCGCAAGCATCCAGCAGCGCTTCATCACAGGCTAAGTTTTCTTCTGCGGTGGCAAATGTGTGGTCGAGAATCTTCATCAGTAGCAATTCCAAAAAAACTAGTGTAGAATGAAAAGCTTAAATAGAAAAGACAAATGTCACCACAAGAAAAAGAAAACGTAAAAATTAAGATCTCGAAGCTCAATGGCGGCCAGTCGGAAGAGTGGTTCGACTCGTTTGAGCATATGCTTCGGTTCGCGACTGAACAGAATCCTTATTTTCTGGAAGAGCTCTGGAAGCGCCTTGAGGCATCCGGGCTTCCCATGCCGCGCAGCGTCAATACACCTTATGTGAATTCCATACCCACGTCGGAAGAGGAAGAGTATCCGGGTAATCGTGAGTTGGAGCGTCGTATCAAGAGTTATATCCGTTGGAATGCTATGGCGATGGTCGTCAAAGCCAATAGAGTTCACGGCGGTTTGGGCGGCCATATTTCGACCTACGCTTCCCTGGCTACCTTATATGAAGTGGGTTTTAATCATTTCTTCAAAGGTTCGGATGGGACGCATCCTGCGGATATGGTCTTTTTTCAGGGGCACGCCTCTCCCGGTAATTATGCACGCGCGTTTCTCGAAGGTCGCCTCACCAAAGAACATTTAAATAATTTCCGACAAGAACTGGCGCCAGGCGGCGGACTCTCGTCCTATCCGCATCCGTATCTCATGCCTGATTTTTGGCAATTTCCATCTGTGTCCATGGGTTTGGCTCCTGTGCTTTCTATTTATAATGCGCGGTTCAATCGATATTTAAAAGCGCGCGGATTCCTAAAAGATCCCGAGCCAAAAGTTTGGTGTTTTGTGGGAGACGGTGAGTCGGACGAGCCGGAGACAAGGGGCGCTCTTAGTATCGCGGCTCGCGAGAAGCTTGATAATTTGGTGTGGGTGATCAACTGCAATTTGCAGCGCTTGGATGGGCCGGTGCGCGGCAATGATAAGATTATCCAGGAGCTCGAAGGATTATTCCGCGGATCCGGTTGGAATGTGATCAAGATCATCTGGGGTTCCGAGTGGGATGAGCTTTTCCGTAAAGATACCAAGGGCCTTCTTATCAAGCGTATGGAAGAAGCCGTTGACGGTGATTATCAAAAATATTCGGTCGAGCCGGGTAGTTATACACGCAAACATTTCTTTGGCAAATATCCCGAGTTGTTGGAGCTTGTAAATCATCTATCAGACGAGCAGATCCACAAGCTTTTGCGCGGCGGGCATGATGTCAAAAAAGTATACACAGCCTTCAAGAGCGCGGTTGAGCATAAAGGCCGGCCCACGGTTATCCTAGCCAAGACGATCAAAGGTTATGGTCTGGGTGAAGCAGGTGAGGGCCGCAATATTACCCATCAGCAGAAAAAGCTAAACGAAAAAGAACTGCGAGAATTTCGTGAGAGATTCAATATTCCTATTAGCGACGAAGAGATCGCCGATACACCTTTTTATCGTCCGCCCGACGATAGCCCTGAGATCAAATATCTTTTGGAGCGTCGCAAAGCATTGGGCGGTTTTCTTCCCGAGCGCAAACCCAAAAAAGAAGTGCTGGATTTGCCGCAGCCTGATTTTTACACAGAGTTTTTGAAAGATAGCGGAGGCTCAGAAGCTTCGACGACGATGGCGTTCGTGCGCATTCTGACCAAGATTCTGCGTCATCAGGGGATTGGCCGGCGCATTGTCCCGATCATTCCGGATGAAGCCCGCACGTTTGGTATGGATGCGCTTTTCCGACAGATCGGTATTTATTCTCCCAAAGGCCAATTGTATGAGCCAGTGGATCGCGAGTCTCTTCTTTATTATCAAGAAGCCAAAGACGGGCAAATCCTTGAAGAGGGTATCAATGAGTGCGGATCCATGGCGTCGTTCGTGGCGTCGGGCACATCGTACGCCAATTTAGGGGTCACCACGATCCCATTTTTTATTTTTTATTCCATGTTCGGGTTTCAGCGTGTGGGTGATCTGATATGGCTGGTGGGTGATATCCGCGCCAAAGGGTTTTTGCTTGGTGCTACCGCAGGTCGTACGACGCTGAACGGCGAAGGTTTGCAACACCAAGATGGGCATAGCCATTTGTTAGCCAGCACGATCCCGACGGTGATGGCGTATGACCCGGCTTTTGCCTATGAGATCGCAGTGATCATCGAGGACGGTTTCAAGAGGATGTATCGTGACAACGAAGAGATCTTTTATTACATCACCGTGCACAATGAAAATTATGAGATGCCCGCGATGCCGGACAGGCCAGATGTGCGTGATGGGATATTGAACGGGCTTTACAAATTCAAAACAGGCGAACAGGGGCTGAAGCATAAAGCTCAGATCTTGGGCAGCGGTTCAATTATTCGAGAAGCGCTTCGGGCGCAAGAGATCTTGAAGAAGTACGATGTGTCGGCAGATGTTTGGAGCGCCACCAATTATAAGAGGCTTCGTTCGGAAGCGCTCAACGCACAGCGTTGGAATATGCTGCACCCGACCGAAAAGCCGCAGAAATCCTATGTTGAGAAGGTGCTGGAAAGCGAAAAAGGCGTTTTTGTTGCCGTATCGGACAATATGAAGATCGTGGCTGATCAGATAGCGCCTTGGGTGCCGGGTGGATTGTTTACTTTGGGTACGGATGGTTTTGGTCGAAGCGAGACGCGTGCAAATTTGCGGCGCTTTTTTGAAGTGGATGCAGAGTGTGTGGCAGTTGGCACGCTTTATACGCTGGCCGAAAAGGGCCTAATTGAAAAGTCCGTTGTTCAGAAGGCCATCCAAGACCTCAAAGTCGATCCCAATAAAAATTTCCCCTTTATCCTCTAAAGTCCTTGCGCCTAGCGCAGTAATTCGATAAAATTTCATGACTGTTTTTAAAGGAGATTTTAAATGGACATTCGTATACCCAATTTAGGTGAGGGCGCGGACACAGGTACCGTGGTTTCTATCATGGTCAAAGAAGGTGATACCGTAGCTAAAGATCAGACTATCCTTGAGCTTGAAAATGAAAAGGCGGTGGCTCCGATCCCATCATCCGTTTCGGGTGTTATTTCCAAGATCCATGTCAAAGTAGGCGACAAAGTGTCCGTCGGTCATTTGGTCGCGAGCATTGCGGGGCAAGGCCAAGCCTCTTCACAGCCATCTCCGGCAGCACCTATTTCTTATGAGGCGCCTGCACCTCGTTTGGCCGCGGCACCTATTTCTTCTCAGGCGCCCGTTGATTATCGGCAGCCGTCTCCCGGTGGTTTAGAGGCAGCGGCTTCTCCATCCGTTCGAAAAATGGCTTTAGAGCTTGGTATTGATCTATCGCGCGTCCGCGGTACGGAAAGCGGTGGCCGTATCAGCATGTCGGATATTCGAAATTATATTCAATATTTACAACAGACAGCACAAGCCGGTGTGCCAGCAAATAGCGGTCAGGTGGCACAGCGTACATCTGACATTGCGCCTGCAGTGTCCGTTGACTTTTCTAAGTGGGGCCCAGTTGAGAAAAAAGCACTAACCTCTTTGCGTCAAAAAATTTCTCAAAAAATGTCCGAGTCATGGACCACGATCCCTCATGTCACGCAGTTCGAGGAAGTGGATATCACTGAGCTCATGGCTTTGCGCAAAAAATATGCGGCCTCTTACGAGAAGAAGGGTACCAAGCTCACCCTGACATCGTTTGTCGTGAAAGCGGTTGTTGACAGCCTTAAAAAATTCCCTGGTTTTAATGCAAGCCTGGATGAAGCCAAGCAGGAATTGGTTTACAAGAATTATTATCATATTGGTGTGGCTGTGGATACCGAGCAGGGATTGATCGTGCCGGTCATCAAAGACGCGGATAAAAAATCGGTGTTCGAGATATCCAAAACGATCGAAGCTTTGGCTGAAAAAACACGGTCCCGGAAAGTATCTCCAGATGATCTTAAAGGCGGTACGTTCACGATCTCCAATTTGGGCGGGATCGGCGGATCCTTTTTTACGCCGATCATCAATAAACCGGAAGTCGCCATTTTGGGTATCTCCAAAGGTGTCAACAAGCCTGTCGTTATCAAAGGCAAGACCAAAGATACTGTTGAGGCTCGTCTTATGATGCCGATCGGGTTGTCGTATGATCATCGGATCGTGGATGGGGCGGACGGGGCGCGATTTGTAAGAGCGCTGGCCGAAGCACTTGAAAATTTTAGCGAAAAGGATGTGAAGCTGTGACAAAAATCGAAGTCGATGTTGTAGTGATAGGCGCCGGACCCGGCGGATACGCGGCTGCTTTTTATGCAGCGGACAAAGGTAGAAAGGTGCTGCTGGTTGAGCAGGAGCCGAGGCTTGGCGGTGTTTGTTTGAATCGCGGCTGTATTCCTTCAAAAGCGCTTCTCAATGCCACCAAAATGATACATGAGGCCGAAGTTTCTGCTGAGCGCGGGATCGAGTTTACGTCAGCACCCAAGATCCATTTGGATAAATTAAGAAACTGGAAAAATTCCATTCTTGAGAAATTGGGCGGCGGGATCGCGACAGTTGCCAAGGCTAGGGGTGTAGAGGTGATGATCGGCCGTGGGCATTTTGAAGATTCAGATACGCTTCGCGTTGAGACATCCGCGGGTCAAAAATTCATCAAATTTCAAAAAGCCATCATCGCCGTCGGTTCTAAGCCTGCTATGCCAAAAGCATTTGATCTGGGCAATCCGCGCGTGATGACGTCGACCGAAGCGCTTGAGCTGGAAGATATTCCGCAAAACCTTTTGGTCGTCGGCGGCGGTTATATCGGGATGGAGTTGGGTACGGTTTATGCGGCGCTGGGCAGCAAAGTGGTGGTGGTAGAAGCCATGGGCTCTATCTTGATGGGTGCGGATTCCGATCTAGCGCGTCCAGTGGCCCGTTTCGCGGAGAAACATTTTAAAGAAGTGCGTCTAAATACCAAAGTATCCAAGATGGCGACGGCCGGCAAGCAGATCAAAGTGAATATGGAGTTTGACGGTAAAAAGGTCGAAGAGTTATACGACCGCGTTCTGGTGTCTGTTGGGCGTTCTGCGAACACGGAAGATCTCGGGCTTAAAAATACAAAAGTAGTTCGAAATGAAAAAGGTTTTATTCAGGTCAATGAGCAAATGCAGACGGCTGATCCGAAGATCTCGGCTATTGGCGATGCCGTGGGCGGGCTCATGTTGGCGCACAAAGCTTCCAAAGAAGCAAGAATAGCCGTTGAGGTTATTTGCGGCGAGATCAGTGAATTCAAGCATATCGTCATCCCGGCGGTGGTTTTTACGGAGCCGGAAGTTGCCTGGTGTGGTTTGACAGAAGCTGAAGCCAAGCAAAAGGGGATCGAGGTCAAGGTGGCTCGTTTTCCATGGGCTGCTTCGGGCCGCGCGATGACCATGGGCAAAACAGATGGTTTGACGAAGCTATTGGTGGACCCTCATTCCGAGAGGATTTTGGGTGTTGGGATCGTAGGTATGGGTGCGGGTGAGTTGATCGCCGAAGGTGTTCATGCCATTGAGATGGGTGCTACTGCTGCCGATCTGGCGATGACCGTGCACCCTCATCCAACTCTATCAGAGACATTGATGGAAGCCGCCGAAGTTTTTTATGGTCATGCCACCCACATCAGTGCGCCCAAGCGGCAATAAAGCATCTTTCGCGGGCAACCCGTTTGCGCCGCGTCGGTACGGTGAGCTCCAAAAAGTAACGCCTCGCGTTTATATTTTAAGAAATATCACCAACTCTTCCTTCGTGATCGGTGACCGATCAGTAGCCGTTATTGATACCCAGGTCAACCAACCCACAGCAGCTGAGCTTCTAAAACTCATTCGAACTGTCACGGATAAGCCGATCGAGTATGTGATCAATACGCATTATCACTGGGATCACACCAACGGCAACGCCCTGTTCCAAAAAGAAGGGGCGAAAGTGATCAGCTCCGAACTCACCAAACAATTCATGATCCAACGCGCTCCGAGGCAAAAAGAATTTTTATCTGGCCGCGGGTTTGAGCTGGGCCAAGATCCGCTTCTTCCTGATATTTGTTTCCAAGGCGAATATCAACTGGATCTTGGGAATATGCCGCTTCGTTTATTTTTTGCGGGATGCGCGGAGTCTGATGATGCCACAGCCATTCATGTCGTGAATGAAAGTGTTGTGATGGCGGGGGATACGATCATGACGGGCAGCTTTCCAATTTTCGGGCAGCCGGTTTGGGATGAGGGTTTGCAAGGGGATGGAGCTTGGCAAAAAGCGATCAAGAATATTATGGCGCTTAAACCTGCTCATGTGATCCCGGGGCATGGGCCTTTAGCTTACCAGAAAGAGGTGGATCTGCTTTTGAGGATCCAAGATTATTTTATCGATCAGGTTAGGCCTCTGGCCCAAAACGGATATTCGGTTGAAAAAGTATTACAGGAATTGGAGCCAAAGCTGCCGGCTTGGATCACTGAGATTCCGGTGGTTTGGGGCAATCCGCGATATGCGATCCTTCGTGTGTACCGAGGGTTGACGAGATCCGTAAAAGACGCTGAGCCCGGTTGGCAAAAATACAAACCTTCCGCGATCAGTCTCTTCGAGATGGCGCACGAAGCGGGTGAGGGTGGTGACGAGATCTTGAGGCTTAGGATCTTAAAAAAAGACGTCGAAGAGCACCCTCATTCGACAGATGCTTTGGCTTCATACGCAGAAGCGCTTATCACTGCTTCTCGAGCCGAAGCGTCGGTTTTGGAGAAGGGTGATTTTTTTAATGCGGCGCGCCAATTATGGGATAGGGCGCTATCGCTGGATCCTGTGCATATTCCTTCTTTATTGGGCAAAGGCCGCTATCTCACCATGATGGCTTACCGGGGAGGGGATGATCCGGAGGCTGGGATGGCTCTTCTTAGGAGAGCGATCGAGCTTAAGCCCGGAGGCAGATTTCAGGCAGAAGCGGAATTTTATCTGGGGATGGGGTATCGCCGCTTATTCAACGAACCGGCCGCTCTCAAGCAATTTGATCGATCTCTTCTGCTGGATCCCGCTTTTATGCCCGCGCATTTGGCTAAACAGACTTAAAGACATATAATAGGAAAACATGCTCAGAAAAAAAATGATCGCAACGGTTTTGGTGGGCGCTCTGTGCGTGGCTTTTATTTTAAGCTATCGAGCGATCAAGCCTCATCCCGAAGAGGTCATGAAAAAACGCATGTCTCAACGAGCCGCTGGCGATCCTACGTCCAAGACCTGGATAACGGAATACTTTGATTACCAATGCCCGCCTTGTTCGTTGGCTTCCAAAGTTCTTAAAGAGCATCTGGCCGCTTACCCCAAGTCGGTGTATTTGCAATTGCGTTATTTCCCCTTACAGAATCATCCTCACGCAATGAAGGCAGCTATTTACGCTGAATGTGCCTCAAGGCAAGATGGTAAATTTTGGGCATTTCATGAGCTTCTCTTCAGTAAGCAAAATGAATGGGCTCGTGAAAAATATCCGGAGCTGAAATTTTTAGATTATGCGAAACGGGCAGGATTAGATTTGGATAAGTGGGATCGCTGCACCAAAGACCCCGAGATCCAAGCTTTCATAGTGGAGGAAAAGAAAAAAGCAACAGAGCTGGGCGTTCAAATAACGCCTTCTTTTTTTGTAAATGGGAATCTGGTGGTGGGGGTAAAAGGTTTGCAAGAGGCGTTGTCTAAATCTATCGAGGCTGAATCATCAAATGAATAAAAAAGCTTTGGCATTTCTTCTGCTCCGACTGGCTTTGGCAGCGATCTTCGTTGTTTCCGGCTTTCAAAAACTAACATCGCCTTATCAAAACTTTCTGGCTGTCATTGAAAAATTCGAGATCATTAAAGGCGCACCCGCCACATGGCTTGCTCTGTCCCTACCGTGGCTAGAGTTTTTGATAGGCGTATTTTTTGCATTGGGTTTGTGGACAAGATTATCACTTTATATTTTGTGGGCGATGAATACAACTTTCGTCGTTATCCTTTCTTTATCTTTGATCCGTAAACTGGATATACAAAGCTGCGGTTGTTTTGGTGAAGCCGTCACGCTGACGGTACCTCAGATCTTAGCCATCGATATCGCAACATGGTTCCTGTTCCTTCTTTTCTTCTTTTTTAACCATCGCGTAAAAGCGCCAGCGCTGGATCATGCTTTTGGTGGCAATGTTTGAAGACTTCGTATGATGGTTTTCTCCGCACCTCTCTTGCGGCGCACTGGAAAAAGATAGGCTTGCAAAAGCGCGCGGGTGTCGCAACCCCTCTTTTTTCTATTTTTTCCAAAAAGAGCGTCGGGGTGGGGGAGTTTCCGGATCTAAAGCTGCTAGGTGCATGGTGCCGCCAAACAAGGCAAAGCATCATCCAGCTTTTGCCTTTGAATGACGTTGGTTTTAATTTTCGCCCCTACGATGCGGAAAGTTCTTTTGCCCTCGAGCCCATGCATTTGTCTTTGGAAGTCCTGAAAAATACCCCGATCTCGTCATTTAAGGATCAGATCCGCGAGCTTAGAAAAAAATACAGCTCAAAAGAACTATGGTTCGATGTGTCCGTCAAAAAGGACAAGCTGGAGCTTCTTTATAAGATTTTTATCGACACAAATAAGAGATCGCCCAAAGCGTTCGAGAAATTTATGACCACTCAGCACGAATGGCTTCATGATTATGCTCTGTTTCGCGTCCTCAAGGATAAGATGAGCGGGCAAAGCTGGGAGATGTGGCCCGAGCGTTTTAGGGATCGCGATCCTGATGCGCTCAAAGCACTTTCGTCTGACGAAGCGCTTCAGATCCGATTCCAAAAATGGCTCCAGTGGCAATCCTATGAACAATTGAAAGAAGCGCATCAATCTTTGCTGGATGAGGGCGTATTGTTGATGGGCGATATCCCGTTTTTGGTTTCGCGAGACAGTGCGGATGTATGGTCGGATAGGAAAAATTTTAAACTGGATCTTTCTTCAGGCGCGCCGCCGGATCTTTATTTTGCCGATGGGCAAGAGTGGGGCATGCCTCCATATGATTGGAAATATTTGGAAGCCTCCCAGTTTGGTTATTTTGTCCGCAAACTAAAATACGCCGGGAATTTTTATGATCTTTATCGCATTGATCATTTTATCGGATTGTTTCGGTTGTGGACATTTCCGCGGATAGCGGATCGTTCGGGAAAGAGGGTTGGCGTATTCGATCCTCCGGACGAAGCTGTTTGGGAAGAGCAGGGGAGGAAAATACTGAGGGCTTTTTTGGGCGCGTCCACCATGCTGCCTTGTGCTGAGGATCTGGGTACCGTGCCGCCTTGCGCTACGCATGTTTTGTCAGAAGAGGCCATTCCGGGCATGGAGATACAGAGGTGGACCAGAGATTGGGATGGTACGGGTGATTTTAAGTTGCCGGAACAGTATCGACTCAATGCCGTAGCGACGCTCTCGACGCATGACATGAATGCTTTTAGTGCCTGGTGGGAGTGTGAGGCCGGGGCAGAAGAGAAAGAGCGGTTTTGGCGATACTTGGGATTGGATGGGCCGGCTCAGTCTCATGCATCCGCTAAACTTTTGGCGGGAGCTTTGGCAAAGTGCTGCCAAGCACGGTCAATTTTTTGTATACAAGCTCTCCAAGATTGGCTGTCGCTGGGGCATATTTTTGGAAAAGCCAATCCAGACGTTCGCATCAATGTTCCGGGAGTCGTCCATTCAAGGAATTGGACGTTACGCGCTCCTGTTCCCTTAGAGGATTGGGGTAAATTTCCATTCAATGAGACAATACGCCATCTTCATAAAGACTCTGATCGCTCATGAATATTTAAGAGTGTTTGACAGGCTATTTAACTTTTGCTAACATGGGGGTTTACGTACTTTTAAAAAGATTTTTGTATATGAGACAAACATTTAGATTCTTTATAATCTGTTTCTTGATCGTGCTAGTCGCCGGCTGCGCTCCTTCCAAAAGCCAAAGCGACAGCCCTGTGCTGTCTGTGTGGCATTGGATGTCGGATCGAGAAGAGGCTTTTGATGAGCTGGCCGCAAAATACGAAGCGGAAACCGGCCAAAAAGTAAAGTTCGAGTTGTTCGCTCCTTCGGAGTCTTATACACAGCGCGTCAAAGCCTCGGCCCAAACCAATACTTTGCCGGATGTGTACGGTGTGTTGGGTGAGAAAAGAGATTTTGCCAGCTTTATCAAGTCAGGTTATATCGCCAATCTGTCCGAAGCGCTTAATAAAGACGGATGGAAGGATATGCTGTTTACGCGCGCTCTTTCCGTGAACGAGTTTTTGGCGGGCAACGAGTTTGGTGTGGAGCCGGGTATCTATGGTGTGCCTTTAGATACGATGACGATCCAGATGGTTTACAACCGCAAGTTATACGAAAAGGCGGGGCTTGATCCCAACAAACCTCCCGTTACTTGGGAAGATTTCATAGGGCACAACACGGTTCTAAAAGAAGCGGGGATACCTGGATTTGTCGGTGGTTTTGGTGAGATCTGGATGCTGGATGCATTGGCTTCGAATTTTGCAATGAATATCATGGGACAAGAGAAATTCTTTGATACGTATCGCGGCAAAGTTCCTTACACAGACCCTGATTGGATAAAGGTCTTGTCCTTGTTTAAGCAGATGGCGGATCAGAAGATCATGGTCGAGGGTGCTGTTACTATGGTCAATAAATCAGCCGAGCAGGCTTTTGCCAACGAGCGCGCAGCGTATGCCTACAATGGATCTTGGTGTGTCAATGTTTACAAAGGTATGAATCCCAACCTTCAATATGCTCCGATATTGCCTCCAACGGTCAACAGTTCGAATCCCATGCGGATCTGGGGCGGGGCGGGCACGTCTTTTATGGTCAATAACAAGTCACCCCGAAAGGATGTGGCAATACAATTTTTGAAATGGTTGACTTCGGAAGATCAGCAGGCCTTTCTGGCTGAGAAAACCGAAAATCTTCCCTCTAACAAAAATAGCTTAAGCAAGATTTCACCTCTTTTGGCTCAATTTGTTGATGATATGGAAAATGCGACGCATCCCAATGTTTATCCGATCCATGAGCTTCCGCCGGTTTCAGAAGCATTTGATAAAGGCTTGCAATCCATTTTGATCGGCGAAAAATCGCCGGAAGATGTCGCGGCGGATGTACAGCGCATCAAGCAAAAGGAAATGGCCAAGAAAAATTGATTTTGACCAGGAGTTTGCTGAGGCTATGAATTGGCATAAAGCAAGACGAGTGCTTGGTGCGTATTTATTCGTGGCTCCCGCACTCCTTCTGTTCGGTATTTTTAGTCTTTACCCCTTCCTCAAGGTTTTCCAGCTATCTGTTTCAAACTGGGATGGCATTTCTCCTCAAATGCAATATGTTGGGCTCGAAAATTTCAAGGATCTGTTGACGGACAATCCTGTGTTTTGGGGTTCCATGAAAAACGCTTTGGTCGTCACCGTGTTGGCTTTGGTGGTTCAAAATATCGTGGCTCTTTTTTTGGCACTTCTTTGTGATCGAGACATCAAGGGCGGCAATATTTACCGCGTGATCTTTTATTTGCCACCGGTTTTATCCGGTATCGTAGTCGGTCTTATCTGGAATTGGATTTATGATGGTAATTATGGTCTCCTAAATCACTTTTTGCAGCTGATCGGCCTGGGGGATCTGACGCGCGCCTGGCTAGCTGATTCTAAGACGGCGCTTTTGGCTGTGTCGGTTATTCATATGTGGAAGGGCTTTGGTTGGGGATTTGTTATTTTACTAGCCGGTCTTCAGAGCATCCCCCGTGAGCTCTATGAGGCTGCCCGCGTCGACGGAGCCAACGGATGGATCGTTTTTAAAAATGTCACTGTGCCGCTCATGATCCCGGTTTTTATCCTTGTGTCGATCCTCACTATTTTAGGGACAATGCAGATCTTTGATATCATCATCTCGACCACAGGGGGAGGCCCAGGCTATCACACGGAAGTGCCTATCACTCGAATCGTGGCCACCATGATCGGTAACTCTAAGTTTGGGTATGCCTGTGCGATGGGTGTGACATTCGGTCTTATCTTGTTGGCTATTTCGATGGTCCAGATCCGGGTCTCGAAGGCCATGCGTCAGGTATAATATCAATCTATGCTACAAAGCGAATCTTTAGGTATGTTGGCCGAGTCCACCAAGGTGGATGTCAATTATGAAAAAGTGAAGAAAAAGACGATGAGTTTTTTTGTTCATATTTTTTTGGGCCTGGTGTCTTTGGGCTGCCTATTTCCATTGTGGTGGGCATTTGCATCCAGCCTGAAGACCCAAGAAACTGTTTTTACTGACCTCAGCCTTTTCCCTAAGAATCCCCAATGGCAAAATTATGTGGATGCCTGGACCAAAGCGGATTTTAGCCTATACTTTCTAAACAGCTTGATCTACACCGTGGTGGTGGTGGTGGGTGTTGTGATCATCTCATCCATGGCGGCGTATGCATTTTCCCGGCTGCAGTTCAAATTCAAAAATGCCCTTTTTTTGATGTTGATCTCCACTATGATGATCCCGATCCCGGGTTCTTTCATTGCCTTGTATGTTTTGCTCAACAAGCTTCATCTGGTGGATACACGGCTGGGTTATATCCTTCCTCAGATCAATGGGGGATTGGCATTGGGGATCTTTTTGCTCAAGACATTTTTTGATGACCTGCCAAAAGAGATAGAAGACTCTGCTGCGATCGATGGGTGTGGCCGTTTTCGCACATATTGGCATATAGCACTTCCTTTGGCGAGACCGGCGATCGCTGTTTTGGCTATTTTTAATATTTTGGCAGTTTGGAACGAATATCTATTGGCGATGTTGGTGCTTTCCTCAAAACAGTTGATGCCTCTGCAGCGAGGTCTTATGGTGTTTCAGGGTGCGCATATCACACAGTATCCGCTTCTGATGGCTGGGATCGTGATCACGCTTTTGCCTGTCTTAGTGGTTTACCTTGCGCTTCAAAAACACATTATCAAAGGCATCACGGCTGGCGCCGTAAAGGGATAGCGATGATTTTCCAAACATTGGGCAGTAGGAAGTTTTTTTTGTTGTCTATGGTCTATGGTCTATGGACTATGGCCTTTTTTGCATCCGACCTTCGCGCCGAGGGCGAGGGTACTCAGATCATGAATGCTCACGGAGAGAGCATGGATCTGGAGTTCAAGCTTTATGATCCTGGCACCGAAGAGATCGTTGACTACACAAAATACGGCACGTTCATTGGTTTGGGTACAGATAAATATGAATACAAAGTGACCAACCGTAAGGCGCTTTCGGCCGCGACCGGGGAAGGCGTTTATCCCAGTAATTCTATTTACAAGAACCCCGCCCTTCGCATGCTCCAAACCAAAGGTAAGTTGTCCGGTAGTCAATGGGATTACGTGAATATTGATAACCAACAATTGGCGTTTTATAAATGGGCGACCTCGCACGATACGCCCGCCGTACAGCAATACTATACAGCCCTAGCGCTAGAAAAGCTGGGAGAGTATAAGCATGCGCTCAAAGCTTATCACGCCGTCCTGGTTCACTTTCCCAAACAAAATGGCTGGACGTTTTGGCATACACCGCTTTACATGGGAAAGTTGGCGTTGGACAAGATCGATTTTATTATCCGGCGTCACCCTGAGTTAGGGATGAAATTGGTGGATGCAAAGATCGAAGTGATCAATGGATTTAATTTCACCACGGCGGACGACAAATTCATCATCAATCCCGGCCATTTTGTTAAAGTCAGGCCTGAAGATGTAAATCCAAAGCCTGTGGACGTCAAAAAAATGAATATAAAAAAAACCATTGGCACGAATGCTGTGCAGTTGGTGCAATTTGAGAATGGGCACTGGCAATTGCGAGTGGATGGAAAACCTTATCTGGTGAAAGGTTTGGCATATGCACCTACGCCGATAGGTAAATCACCCAATGACGGGAGCTATGACCCTAATAACTCCTGGATGAATATGGATCTCAATGGTAATGGCAAGATTGATGGACCGTTTGATAGTTGGGTGGATACCAATAAAAACAATGTTCAGGATCCCGACGAGCCGGTGGTGGGAGATTTCAAATTATTTAAAGATATGGGTGTGAACACGCTTCGCTTGTACCATCATGCCGCCAATAAGGAGCTTTTGAGGCAGCTATATAAAGACTATGGTATCCGGGTCATTATGGGCGACATGTTGGGTATGTATGCGGCCGGTTCGGGAGCCGCTTGGTACGAAGGCACGGATTATACCAATGAAACCCATAAGCAAAATATGCGGGATAGCGTCAAAAAAATGGTGGAAGAATATAAGGACGAGCCTTATGTTCTTGTGTGGATGCTGGGCAACGAGTCCAACTACGGGGAGGTTGGTAATCCCGATCCCAAGTCAAATAATGCCGGTCTTGGTAGTCGAGCAAAAAGTCAGCCCGATGCTCATTATTCCTTCGTAAATGAAGTCGCTGGAATGATTAAGGAGTTAGACCCTACTCGCCCCGTGGGTTTTTCAAATGGCGAGGTGGTCACTATTGATATTTTGGCTAAGAGCAGCCATAATATCGACATATTTGGTTGCAATGTTTATCGCGGTGCCGCCGGTTTTGGCCAGAGTTTTTGGTCGGATGTACAAAAGACTCTGGATAAGCCGGTTTTATTTACAGAGTTTGGTTGCCCGGCTTATTTTGCTGGCAAAGACCAATCGTACGCGGAAGATAAACAACTCGAGTATCACAAAGGCAACTGGGAAGATTTGTTGTATAATACCGCAGGGTCGGGATATGGAAATGCGATCGGCGGCGTGTTGTTTGAGTTTGTGGATGAGTGGTGGAAAAGCGGCTTACCGCCTAAGTTCAAGCCCGACGAGCATGACACGGTGGGTGATTTCGTTGCGGCATTTCCGGATGGATGGATGCACGAAGAATGGTTGGGCGTTGCCAGTCAGGGAGATGGCAGCCAGTCTCCTTATATGAGACAGCTAAGAAAAGCCTATGATTATTACAAGAAGGTGTGGAATGAAAAATAGGAGATCTGTCAGAGTGGCTAAAAATCGCGTTTTTTTTGTGTTAGCTTTTACTATAGCTTTTAGTTCGGTTTTAGTGGGTTGCGGCGATACAAGCTCTAACGCTCCTTCTGCGAAAGAAAATACGATCTCTGAATCTGCTGTTGAAGCTTCCAATCAAATCCCATCTCAAGAAGCTTCGTCAGAAAGTTCGTCAGCTCCGTCTCCAGCTCGTCAGGAAAATGTGGGCGCCAAGATCAGTGAAGATGGTACCTTTAGGACATTTCCGGTTTATACGGATGGCTCAAGCCCCGATAACCATTTTGTGGCTTCTGGCTGGATGGGTGATTTTAATGATATTAAGATAAATGAGAAATATTTAACCAATCCTCGTTCCGGCTCTACGTCCATCGAAGTCGCCTACTCCAACAAAGCCACTCAAGGCGCTCGTTGGGCTGGCGTATACTGGCAGAATCCCCCGAACAACTGGGGAACTCGTCCGGGTGGATATGATCTCACCGGTGCTCGCAAAGTTACTTTCTGGGCTCGCGGTGAAAAGGGTGGTGAGAGAATAGAGGAATTCAAAATAGGTGGTATCACTGGCGAATACGCCGACTCTGATGTGGCGGGTATCGGGCCTGTGGTTCTGACCACTGAATGGCAGCAATTCACCATCGATCTCGAAGGAAAAGACCTTTCCTCGATCAGTGGTGGTTTTTGCTGGGCAACCAATCTTGATGTCAATCCTGATGGAGCTACGTTCTATCTGGATGATATTCGTTACGAATAAATAATTAATTAAAACTGGCATAGGAGGCCAACTTCAAATGAAAAAGCGATACCTGATGTTATTCTTAGCGGGTGTCTTGGCGTTTTCTTCTTTCGCGTATGCGGAAGACGGGATGTTCAAGATATTTCCCGTTTATACCGATGCAAAGTCACCCGATAATCATTATATTCCTTCCGGTTGGATGGGTGATTTTGGTGATATCAAGATCAATGACAAGCACATGGTCAATCCACACAGCGGTACGACCGCACTACAAGTCGCCTACTCCAACAAAGCCACTCAAGGCGCTCGTTGGGCTGGCGTATACTGGCAGAATCCCCCGAACAACTGGGGAACTCGTCCGGGTGGATATGATCTCACCGGTGCTCGCAAAGTTACTTTCTGGGCTCGCGGTGAAAAGGGTGGTGAGAGAATAGAGGAATTCAAAATAGGTGGTATCACTGGCGAATACGCCGACTCTGATGTGGCGGGTATCGGGCCTGTGGTTCTGACCACTGAATGGCAGCAATTCACCATCGATCTCGAAGGAAAAGACCTTTCCTCGATCAGTGGTGGTTTTTGCTGGGCAACCAATCTTGATGTCAATCCTGATGGAGCTACGTTCTATCTGGATGATATTCGTTACGAATAATCAAGACGGTATCAATCTGCATCACATGTAATTCACATGGCGAGCCATCCGAAAGGATGGCTCGTTCATGTGCGGTGATAACAAAAGAAATATAAAGGATTCTCCGTGCTTAAGAAGCCAACGACATGGATTTTAATTGCGATTTTTGCAGTTGTAATTTTGGCGATTTCACGCAATCTAACATTATCAGGCTCTCCAAAGATCACCATCCAAAAAGAGGATAGTGGCTACCAACTTTTGATCAACAAAAAGCCATTTGTGATCCGCGGTGTTTGCTACAGCCCTGTTCCGATTGGCAAAGATTATGAATACAATTTCTGGGGTGATACCAATAAGCCATGGATAGAAGATGGCAGGCTCATGAAAGAGATGGGTGTCAACACGGTACGCTTTTATCGTATGGGGAAAAATCCCACCGAAGTAAAGCAGGTCCTGGATGATCTGTACAAAAAATACGGGATACGTTCGTTGGTGGGTAGCTACTTGGGATTTTGGAGCTGGCCGCCACCCAACTATTCTGATGCTGAGTTCAAAGCCAAGGTCAAAGCCGAAGTTTTGGAGATGGTGCGCCTTTACAAGGATAGCCCCGGTGTTCTGATGTGGGTTCTTGGCAACGAGAATAATTATAGCTTTGATCGTGATATTCAGCGCTGGTCTAGCGATGCTATTGATGCGATCGAGGATCCCGAACTACGGCGCAAGGAGAAGGCCCGTGTCTATTATTCGTTTGTGAATGAGCTTGCACAGGAGATCAAGAAAATAGATAAGAACCATCCGGTGGCCTTGGGCGTGGGAGAGGTGGCTAGCTTGGATGTTGCCAAGCAAGTAAGTCCCGACATTGACGTCATTGGAATGATTGCTTACCGAGGACAGGGTTTTGGAAATCTATTTCGCCAAGTGAAAGACAAGTTTGATATTCCAGTCGTGATGACCGAGTGGGGGGCTGACAGTTTTAACGCCTCCACACGAGAGCCGGACGAGATCAACCAGGCTGAGTTTTTGAAGTTGCAATGGCAAGATATCCAAAGAAATACTTATGGTGAAAAGGGAGTTGGCAACGCTCTTGGGGGCACCCTTTTTGAATGGAATGATGAATGGTGGAAGGGTAATGAGAATATTCCTCATACATGGTCCGTTCACGATGAGGCAGGACATTGGCAAAACGCCTCGTATCATTATGATGCCTATGGTGCTGATAAGCTCAATATGAATGAAGAGTGGTGGGGTATCGTTTCTCTGAACCCCAAACGCCGCGTGAACGGCCTTCACGAACGTCAACCCAAAGAAGCTTATGGAGTGCTTAAAGAGATTTGGGCCAAATAAGATAGATCGTTTTCTTATCCGGCCATAATCTATGCCTGAAAAACGCCGGTACATCCGAATGAGTACGGTCTTTCCGGTGGAGTTTACGCTGCCATCTCCGGATGGACTGAGAAGCCGAGCAATTCTTTTGCAAGGTTTTACAAGAGACGTCGGCGAAGGCGGAATGTGCATAGAATTAAAAAGTTTTGGTCAAGAGACCGAACGCCGTCTCACTACCCCCAAGCTTTCACTTGATCTGACGATTAATCCCACTTTTTCAGTCCATCCCATCCATGCGAGCGCCCAGGTAGTTTGGGTCAAAAAGCAAGAATTGCCGTATCCACCCAGGTATTTACTGGGTGTTCAATATACAAATATCGAAAGCAGCTCCCAAAAGCGGCTAATTAATCATGCACGTCGCCTTTTGTGGTTGCCTCGATTGACGATGGTCGTTGGCCTGCTTCTGCTTATGATGCTCGCGTTTTACTATGCTCGGGAGCGTCAGCTGGTGACGCAAAACAGCGACCTCGTGCGACAGCTGCGGGAGTCGGCAGATCGAAAATCAGATGTTGCCGAAGATCTTATTGATCTAAAAACCCGCAAAAGTGTTTTGGAGAGCGATCTTTTGGCTACGAAAGCAGAGCTAAAAAAGATCGAGATCGATAATCTTTCACTTGCGACTCAAGCCAACCAAATGAGTGAAGCTTTTATGAAACAAAAAGAAGAATACGATCTG
The DNA here is from genome assembly GCA_964402785.1 of uncultured Planctomycetia bacterium. Taxonomy (GTDB): domain Bacteria; phylum Omnitrophota; class Gorgyraeia; order 2-02-FULL-51-18; family 2-02-FULL-51-18; genus CAYODQ01. The sequence continues at coordinate 4,989 of CAYODQ010000028.1, read as the reverse complement.
CGGATGACAGCGCAGAAACTAAAAGAAGAAGAGTTGTCTGCTGCGTTAGCCAAACTCAATGAAGGGCAAGAGCGCCTGTCTACGTATTACCAAATTCTCAATAAATCAGGGTTGGCCGGAGAGGGTGCTGCGTTCAGCCAAATGTCTGGGTGGCTTAAGTCTCACCAAAATTTGAGGACGGGATTGGTGGCTAGTTATGAGGGCGATAGAGATCTTGAAGATGTTGCGTATGTGTATGATCAGTCCTTGGCGGCACAAGCGCTATTACTTTTTAACGAGACACAAAGTGCGCGGCTTATATTGACGTTTTTTAAAGAGCGGGCTCAGAATGATTCGGGTGCATTTTATAATGCCTATGACACGATCGGGGGTGCTCCGCAGGAAAATATGATCCATGTGGGACCTAATGTTTGGTTGGGCATTGCTGCGCTTCAATATCAGAAGCGCACGGGTGATGAGCAGTTTTTGCCGATGGCGGAAAGAATAGGAAAATGGCTTATCCGTTTACAAGATGAGGAGGGCGGTTTGCGCGGAGGTCCAGACGTCAAATGGCACAGCACGGAGCATAATTTAGATGCGTACGCTTATTTTATGATGCTGTGGCATGTGACCCAAGACGAGGCTTATCAAGCGGCTGGAAAAAGATGCCTTTCTTGGATACAAACCTACGCTTACAGCTCCAAAGAAAATCGTATGAATCGTGGCAAGGGGGATGCCACAATCGCAACCGACACCTTTGCGTGGGCCATCTCGGCGCTTGGCCCCGCCACACTCAAGGAGATCCATTTTGATGCGGATGGCATCATGGAGTTTGCTGAAAAAAATTGTGCTGTTAAGGTCGATTTTAAGCGTGAGGGAGGGCGGGTCGTTAAAGTACGTGGTTTTGATTTTGCCAAGGCGCAAAACCTTGGGCGGGGCGGGGTGATATCTACGGAATGGACATCGCAGATGATCGTGGGGTATCAGGTTCTTGCAAAATATTACGGATCGTTGCCTGAGGGTGTGGAAAAAGCCGCCTTGTACAAACAAAAAGCGGAATTTTATTTGAATGAGCTACAGAAAATGGTGATCACAAGCTCTTCACGAACCGGGCAGGGGCGTGGTTGCCTGCCTTACGCCTCTTCTGCGAATGTGGATACGGGGCATGGCTGGCGTACCCCTAGGGGCTCGTCCACAGGTTCGGTCTCACCAACGGCCTATGGCTTATTTGCGTGGAAAGGGTATAATCCTTTTGAGCTAGATGGAGGGGATCGCTGATGCCTGTTTTTAATAAATCGGCCAAAGATGTGCTGTCGGGTGTGCCGCTGGGTGGTATGGGAGCGGGCAAGATGGAGCTTTTGCCGAACGGGCTTTTTAATGCCTTTACGTTCCTGAATAATTGGTCGCAGCCGCTAAATGGCCATGTGCATAATTTTCCTGGTATTCTAGGCTATCATTTAGGTATTTTTGTAAATGGCAAAGCTTACCTTTTGCAAACCGTTCCCGTCGCCGGCTTACCCACTGTAAGATCTACACGCTACGAAGGTTCGTTCCCGAAAGCGATCTTGCATGTCGATGAACCGAGCCTCGGCCTTAAATTATCCGTTGAAGTTTTTAGTCCTTGGGTGCCTCATGATTCCAAAAATTCCAGTTTGCCTTGCACCTACTTTTCGATCAAGGTCAAAAACCTCCGATCTCGCAAGACGGACGTGAGCCTACTTTTCATAGGAAGGAATGTTTGCGGAGACTGGTGTGTGGGCAGAGAAAACCGTATCGAAGATACCAAAGAAGCCGTGCATCTGGAGTTCAATAACCATGTAGCAACGCCCGATGATCCGAAGAAAGGTACGATTCGTTTTAGTTTTCAGAAATCGCAATGGAAAACCAGCTTCATTGAGAGTTGGAATGCAGTCACAAGGAATTTTCACTTTCGAGCGGATGAGATTCGTCTTTCAGCATGGGACTATTTTTCAAAAGACGGACAGTTGCCGAATACTAAATTAGGCTATACCGCACAAGGAGAGAATCAAGAGCTTTGCGGCGCTGTAGCGGCAACGCGCACCTTTGCAAAGGGGGAAGAGAAGAGTTGGAATTTCACCGCAACCTGGTATTTCCCGCAACACACGATTGGGCACAAGTATTCGACTTGGTTCAAGACGGCTGCCGATGTTCAAAAGTATGCTGATAAGAATCGTGCACGTTTCAAGCTTAAGGTCGATCAGTTACACCGTTTGGTGAGGCAGCTTCCGTTTCCCGGGTGGTTTCACGATGCGCTTGTGACGAACTTAGCGCCATTTTTTTCATCCAGCTGGTATGCTCGCGATGGGCGATTTGTTTTTTATGAGGCGCCGGTGGTTTGCCCGCTCATGGGAACGGTGGATGTGGGATTTTATGGCTCTGTTCCGCTAGCTTATTTTTTTCCTGATCTTGAAATTTCTCAGCTCATGCAATTCGCCAAATTTCAGCGCCCGGATGGTTATATTCCGCACGACCTGGGCCGCAACTGCATCAGCATCCCTTCCAATGGCACGACTTACTATTTTTGGAAGGATTTGAACCCCAAATTCGCGCTCATGGCTTATCGAGATTATCTGTGGTCAAAAAACGAGGGTTTTTTGAAATCGATTTACCCCCACGTTAAAAAGGCAATGCGGTGGGCTATTGAGTCGGATAAAGATGGGGATGGTTTGCCAGATCATGAGGGCGCGGATCAAACGTTCGATCTATGGGATTTTAGGGGTGCTAATTCTTACACGGCTGGTATATTTTTAGCAGCACTTCTGGCTAGCCGCAAGCTTGCCGAAAAAATGAAAGACCAGGCATTTGCTTCTGAGTGTGATCTGCGTTTTTGGCGCGGCCGCGAAAGCTTTGATCGCGAGCTTTGGAACGGTGATTATTTTGGGCAAACCTGTGCTTTGTCACAACTGAACGGTCAATGGTATGCCGATATGCTAGGTTTGGGTGATATCGCCGATCCACGAAAGATCAATCGTGCGCTCAATAGCATTCTTGCCAAAAACACCAGTATTTCAAAATTTGGTATGGTCAATTCAGTGCTCGCCAACAACCGACTCGATACATCCAATAATCATGCAAAGAATATTTGGTTTGGTATGAATTATGCATTTATTAGCTTGTGTTTGATGCGGGGCCTACCGGCAGCAAAGGTGATGAAGCCTGCATTTGCTTTGTGGGATAACGTGACCAACAAGCAAAAAAATCCATGGAATCAGCCTGACATGATCGATTCGAAAACGGGCCAATATGTATTTGGTGACTCTTATTATCGCAACATGGCTATCTGGTCGATCCCTATCGCGGCTGCGAAAAAAGATACAAAAACGGCGAGAATACTTTCAATGATCCGTTCATTGGGGAGGGCGGCTAAAAACCAATGATGCATGACTTTCGACCCCATTCGATGTTGAGAAGTCTGATGGTGGGGATGTTTTTGTTGTTGTCGCATGATGCTCTAGCTGAAGTTACCGGCGGATGCTGTGAAGAAAAGCCGCCCGAGCCCGTGTACGAACAGAAGACATTTTATAGGTCTGAAGCTGAGGCCAAAGCAACTGAAATGGCGCTGGACGAGGCTGAGAGCACTTTGCCGGGCGGGCGTATTAAAATATCCGGGCGTTATCGTCTGGCGGCTGGCGCAAACTCAGACGAAGTTATTTTGAATGACTCCAATGCTGATCTACAAGAGCGCAATTTTAGACAACTTTTTGGTGAGCGTCAGTACAATACATTTGATTCCGCGATATACAGCCAGCACCTGGTGAACATCGATTTTTCCCCCAAAGATAAATGGAACACTTATTTGCAGATCGTAAACGATCCCTGGTCATGGGTGGGTCAAACAGGTGAGCAGCTCCAGATCAGCGACATCGGCGGGGAAGAGCTGCGTTATAACCTCAGATATTTTGGAGCCAACAACGCCACTCTTGGTGCAATAGCAAGAAGCAACGTGACGGACTCAGTGGCGTTTCCTCCGATCAAGATCAAAGACGGTCACTTGACGGGTGGTACCGTAGTCCGCGGGTTTTATGATTACAATCCTGCCACCAATGGCATTCCTTTTACCATCCCCGAGCTTGATCTAGATTATGAATACCGACCCATTCGAAAGGCTTGGGTTGATTACGAGGAAGACCTTTGGCATGCGAGGCTTTTTATGCTCGCAGATGAAAAGCAGGCGCTAACCACTGATGATCCGCTGATGCTTTCGAATCACAAAGATTATTGGCAGCAAAGCCCTTGGTTGTATGAGTATGTACCGATCCAGTTTTTCTCTGATCGCTCGGTCAAGCGTGGATATTATTCAGATGAGACATCATTTTTGGCGCGTGACTCGGAGGGTAACCGTTTAGTGCTGCTCAGGGGCGCTTCGCTTGAGGCCGCCTGGGATACCACTTATTTTGCAGGAACGGTGGCTGCGCCTTATTCGCCCTGGGATGAGGACTACTTCCAAGCCAATAATGTCCCCGGAGCTTTTCGTTTAAAGCATCAGATCAACGAAGAGTTTATGGTGGGCGGCACGTATACATTCCGCACGGGTCTTGTGGATAGCAACGTGGCTGATTTTAATCAGGTAGTGGGTGTGGATGCAAAATACCAGCTCAATCCAGCCACGAATATGACGGGGCAGATAGCGGGATCGCATCGCGATCGTGACCTGTTGACCAACGAAGCGATCCAGTCGTCGGAAGAGGGGTACGCCTTTAAGTTGGCAGCTGATTCCAGCTACGAGCATGAAAATGACGGGAAGTCCGAGTGGCATTTGAGTTTTACGCAAATGGATCAGGAATTTGATCCCGTTTTATCACGTTATTCGAATACTCGGGACGATCATTTTTGGGGTAATCATTTGACGTTCACCGAATACAGCCCCGATATTGAATATTTTAGGATCGGTGATGGTGTGGACAGAAATCGCATGGTGGTGCGCGCTCGTTGGAAGGAAAAACTTTTCAAAGAGCGCTTTCAGAATCTCTTCGACGTCCGCAATGTGCA
>CAYODQ010000027.1:0-27723 GCA_964402785.1 uncultured Planctomycetia bacterium | reverse complement strand
TGCGACTTCTTGCTCCCAAAGCAAGCGCTCTAGCCAAGCTGAGCTACGCCCCGTACAAAGGATCTATTCTAACATGCCAAGACTTTGGCTCAAACAGAGTGCTTGGAAAGCTTATTTAGACTTTCTGGATACTGCTTTTTCAGCAGCCGCGACGATTTCTTTGGAGGTGAGACCATATTTAACAAAAAGCTCTTCCGGCTTACCGGACTCGGCATACGTATCATTGAGGCCGACAAACTCGACAGGGATGGGCTTATGTTTGGAAACGCACTGAGATACGATACTTCCCAAACCACCCCAGATCAAATGTTCTTCCGCGACGACCATGGCGCCCGTTTTTTTAGCTTCTGAAATAAGGAGTTCTTCATCCAGCGGCTTGAGTGTGTGAATATCGACCACTGCAGCATCGATGCCTTTGGTCTTAAGAATCTCGGCGGCTTCCTGCGCTTCAAAAAGAAGAAGCCCGGTCGCTACAAGGGTCACATCTTTGCCATCGCGCAACTTGATGCCCTTACCGATCTTAAACTCTGTTTTTTCGTTGTAGGTTAACGCTGCTTTGGAGCGGCTGGTGCGAATATAAATAGGGCCATTGTGCTGAGCGGCTTGTTTAATGAGAGACTTGGCTGAGTGCTCGTCTGATGGAATGATCACTGTAAAATTAGGTAGTGTCCCAGCCAACGCAAAATCTTCCACAGACTGTTGGGAGGTACCGTCTTCACCCACACTGATACCGCCGTGAGACGTCACCACTTTGACATTTAAATTGGGATACGCGACCGAAACGCGAAGCTGTTCATAACCCTTACACATCAAGAACACGGCAAATGAACTGATAAAGGGAATTTTGCCGCAAGATGCAAGTCCTGCTGCCACACCCACGAGGTTCATTTCCTGGATACCTACATCGATGAATCGATCAGGATATGCTTTGCTAAATGCCTCAGTGCGGGTAGATTTTGAAAGATCGGCATCCATCACGATCACATTGGGGTTATCTTTCCCAAGATCGATCAATGCTTTGCCATAAGCGTCGCGTGTGGCCGCACCCATCTTGCGTTCTATCATTTGATCATCCCCACAATACGATTGATCTCCACATCGGACTCGCCCAATTCTTTGAGAGCACGGACTGTTTCATCTTTCGTGTTGGCCACGCCATGAAAATTATTGTTATTCTCCATAAACGAAACGCCCTTGCCCTTGATCGTGTGTGCAATGATGATCCTGGGCGCTGCTTTGGCATCGCCGGCCCATAGAAGCGCATCCATTAGGACTCGGTGATCATGTCCGTCTACTTCACGCGTCTCCCAACCAAATGCTTTCCATTTATCCGCGATAGGCTCCATGTCCAAGATCTCTTTGGTTGAGCTGGAGAGCTGATATTTGTTGTAATCCACGATGCAGATCATATTGGTGAGTTTGCGAAACGATGCAAAAGCGGCTGCTTCCCAAACCTGGCCTTCGTTCAACTCGCCATCACTGATGAGAACATAGCTCTTATAAGATTTTTTATCGAAACGAGCAGCCAAGGCACATCCCGCCGCCAGCGAAGGCCCCTGACCCAGCGAGCCTGTGGATGCTTCGATACCAGGCAGACGGCGCATATCGGGGTGACCTTGAAATGGGCTACCCAATTGACGAAGCGTCAGAAGTCCTTTGGGATCAAAATAACCAGCTCGCGCCAACACCGAATAAAGCGCCGGACAACCATGTCCTTTGGATAATATAAATCTGTCCCGATCAGCCCACTTGGGGTTTTTGGGATCATGGTTCAAAATATGAAAATAAAGAAGGGTCAAAATATCGGTGGCTGAGAGAGACCCGCCCGGATGACCAGAGCCCGCGATGCCCAACATCTTGATAATATCGCGACGAACCGTCAGCGCCGTGCTTGCCAGCGCATCCCAGTCGACTTTTTTGTTGATCTGATTCATTGATTGCATCGTCATAAAGTTAAGCTCGTCAGTCTACACGACGCCCAAAACGCCGTCAATGGCATTATCTTGTTTCTGAAACGCCTGTTTTGAAATTTAAAAAATTCTGCAGCGAATCGCACATCAAATACGGATTGTGTTTTTTCTGATCCCCCATCGTCGTCGTGGGTTTATCCGCATAATTATGACCCGGACATAAGATCGTCGAATCATCCATTTTCATCAGAGTGCCGGTGAGCGAGTGATACAGATCTTTGGCGTTGCCGCCCGGAAGATCGGTGCGCCCACAAGCGTTGATAAAAAGTGTGTCTCCTGAGATCAAATGGTTGCGCACATGAAAACATTGAGATCCGGGAGTGTGGCCGGGGGTGTGGATCATCTCTATCTCCACTTTTCCCGCCTTCACCTTTGTCCCCGCATCTACGGTTTTGAGCACATCCTTGGACACATCCATATAATCGAGATCTTTTTTATTCACATAAACCGGTACCTGCAACGAAGCCAAAAGCTCCTCGATCCCGTTGGTGTGATCAAAATGATAGTGGCTGATCAAAGCGCCGATGATCTTAAGATCTTCTTCTTTGGCCACACGCAAGATCGTATCCACCTGCCAAGCCGGATCCACGACATACACTTCGCGCGTGTCTTTGGAGCCCACGAGATAAACATAGTTCTCCATGGGACCCAATTCCATTTGCTTTAAATAAAGGTCGCTCATTTTTTGCCGCCCAAATCAACCAACTCGATCTTGAGTTTTTTAGCCACTTCAAAAATTCGTTTGTCTCTGTAAAACTCGCCAAAATAAATTTTTTTGATGCCCGCGTTGCAGATCATCTTAAAACAAGGCCAGCACGGGCTTGCGGTGGTATAAATAGAGGCTCCGTCGATACTGACACCATTTTTGGCAGCCTGCAAGATCGCATTGGCTTCCGCGTGAATGGTCGCTACGCAATGATTGTTCTCCATCATATGTCCCACTTCGCTGCAATGCTCGAGTTTGCGAATGGATCCGTTGTAGCCGGTCGAAAGGATAGTTTTGTCGCGTACGATCACAGCGCCCACGAACTTACGATCGCAAGTAGAGCGGCTGGCAATCACTTTGGCGATATTCATGAAATAATCGTCCCAATCGGCGCGGACGAATTTGGGCGGCTTGAGCTTGGTGGAGGTTTTCATAGACTGTGATTTTAACTGTTTAGTGCTTATTAAACAAGTAGGGACGGCTTTTTCAAGCCGTCCCTACAAGTTTTTGCCTTACGAGGTCAGTTTCTTATGAAACTTTCCGTACATTGGCAGCTTGCTCGCCCTTGGGGCCCTGGGCGATATCAAATTCCACCGTGTCGCCCTCGGCTAAGGTCTTGAAACCTTCGCCCTGAAGAGCTGAGAAGTGAACGAACACGTCCTTGCGTCCGCCCTCAGGCGTAACAAATCCGTATCCCTTTTGATCGCTGAACCATTTAACTGTGCCTCTTGTCATCTTTTCCATCCTATCTATCTACTTACCTGTTGAATGAATGTTTTCGGCCCTATAAAGAAAAAGAACTTCGAAGTAAGTAAATTCGAAGTTCAAATACTACCACCTTCTTAGATGCTTCAAAAACAATATACTTAACTAACAGTGGGAGTATACTGGCAAGCGTGTATTCTGTCAAGTTTATTCAAGGATTGCACCTTTTGACAATACCGTGCAACATGCCAATAAACACCATCTGGTGAAGCGGCCATATCAAATACCAATAAGCAAGCCCAGACAGACCCGCCGGGTCAAAAATAGCTGTTTGAGAGATACGGCAGCCCTGATCCGTAGGAGTCACTTCAAAATCCAGCCAGGCACGCCCTGGCAGCTTCATCTCCGCAACCAGTCGCATGTGCCGAGAGGCTTCGAACGCCTCAACCCTCCAAAAATCGATCACATCCCCCACACCGATCATTTCAGGATGTTTACGCCCTCTCCTCATCCCGATACCACCCAAGAGCATATCTAAAAAGCCTCTGAGCTGCCATAGGCTATTGGCAAAATACCATCCATTTTGGCCGCCTATACGCTGGATGACTAAAAATGCTTTGGCGGGATCACATACAACCTCAACATGACGCATATCGACAAGACGATTCCCAAAACGCTTCCCGCCCCAACTATGGCGCGTCGATGAAGAGAGCGCATCCGACCATCTTGTAGAAGCAAAATTCTGATCTTCGTTCTTAAGCGCTCTTTCGATAGCCTCGCGGATAGGCATCGGTTTGACAGAAAATACACGCAGCGCACTGTCCTCGCGGACAATGGTTTCATAACGAATGCTATCAATTAATTTTCGCCCGACCCGGGCATAGAGCGGCGTGATAAGCCCTAACCAGAGACTTGAAAGCCCCGGCGACAACACGGGTACCGGGATAATGATGCGCTTGAGCCCCCTTTGGCGGCCATATTCCCGCATGAGATCCAAGTAAGACATCTTATCCGGGCCCCCGATCTCAAACACTCGGCTTTCAGTGAAATTCATATTGGCCGCTTCCAACAAATATCCAACCACATCCTCAATAGAGATAGGTTGCGCAAAAACATTCACCCATTTGGGGGTCGTCATGATCGGCAGTCTTTCCATAAGGGCTCGTATCATCTCGAATGATAAGCTGCCGGAACCAATGATAATAGAAGCCTGAAATTCTACGATCGGTATGCCCGATGCCCTCAAAATACTTCCCACATCTTGACGGCTTTGAAGATGCGCTGAGAGTTTTTCTCCGTGCCCCAACCCTCCTAAATAAACGATCTTCTGAACACCGGCTTTTTGCGCTGCAGATGCAAAATTGCGCGCTGAGCGTTTTTCTTCTTCCTCGAACACACCCTTCGTACCCATGGAGTGGACTAGATAATAGGCTGTTTCGATGCCGGACATGGCTTGATCAAGCGATTCCGCGTTCAAAAGATCCCCTGCTACGACCTGGGTCGTGGACGCGATCTTTCCTGTAAGATGTTCGGGGTGTCTGGCCAGGCAGCGCACCGCATGGCCATCCGTTTCGAGTTTTTTGAGAAGGCGCCCGCCAACATAACCGGTCGCGCCAGTCAGAAGGATCTTAATGATTACCGCCCAATAGATCGTTGGTTAATTTTTTACTAATAGAATGGTCGGATACCCATATTCCAAAATAAGCCTGCGCAAAATCAGCCCCTTCGATCTGGGTTTTCAAAAATCCGTTGTAAAACAACTTGGTTTCTCCATCCGAATAAGACAACTCATAAACATCACCTTTTTTAAGATTGGTGTAATGTTGATGCAGTTGATCCATGCGTGCTTTTAAATTCATAAAATTGACCCGTGGATTGTTGCGTAAATTCTTTTCGGCTGCACGGATCAGCGCATCTTTTGGAATATCGCGAAGATAATGGATCACCAATTTTTTAGAAGTGTCTGAAAGCACCTGATTAGGAATAGCCGCTTGAGCATCCAGATAAAATCGGGCTGAATACAATTTCATACCCAGATAGCGGAATGTACCCTCGCCCAAAAACTTCAGTTTCTCCGATGCTGCTCCCGCGTGGCCCATTTGTATGGGCGAGATCAACGCTAATACAACAATAGCCCCGACGATCCGAGCAATCTTCATCTAAGATCCTCCTTTATTAAGAAATTGTTGTTGGGCCTTGTAAATGCGACTTGCGCCACGCCGATATTACGCATGTGAAAAGCCGCTTCGCAATAAGAAAAATAATAATTCCATTTTCTCTTGAAAGACTCGTCAAATCCAAGCTTTTTGACCGCGTCGGTAGACCGCATGAAACTCTCGCGCCATAATTTGAGCGTTTTCGCATAATGGGGCGTCATATCATCATAATCTAAAAGCCCAAGGTCGCCTGTTTTTCGGATCGATCTTAGCACTGCCTCAAACGACGGCAAGAATCCGCCCGGAAAAATGTATTTTTGTATCCAATCCGGTCGTTTACGAAAACTGTCATAGCGATGATCCGGTGCCATGATCATCTGCAGAGCCAATACACCATCTTTTTTGAGCAGCTTATGGCATTGCGAAAAATAAGAGCCCAAATGCTCATGACCTACAGCTTCGATCATCTCGATAGACGCGATCTTATCGTATTGGCCTTCGATGTGCCGATAATCTATGAGCTTGGCTTCGATACGGCTCGAAAGATCTTCGCGGTGAATACGCTCTTTAACATAAGCCAACTGTTCTTTTGAGATCGTCACCGTGGTCACCCGGCAATGATACTTCCTGGCGGCGAACACAGCGAATCCACCCCAACCACTGCCTATCTCCAGCACATGATCATGCGCTTTAAGATGCAACTTACTGCAAAGCTGGTCGTATTTTTTCTCTTGCGCCTCTTCGAGGCTTTCATGGCCAGTCACAAAATAAGCTGAGGAGTAGGTCATGCCCGGATCCAGGAAGATCTTAAAAAAATCGTTTCCCAGATCATAGTGAGCGGATATATTTTTGCGGCTGTTGGAGACGGTGTTACTTTTTAGCTGATGCCTCACTTGGTTCACAAAGCCCAAAAAGTTCACTGCATGCTTCTTTTCACGCGAGTCCATCATGGTGGGATGATTTTCAACATTGAGGATCATCCACGCGATCACTCCGGTCACATCCGATGTATCCCAGTCACCATCGACATAGGCCTCACCAAAACCTACATCCCCATACAGAACGCATTTCCTGAAAAAATCCTCGCGAAATACGCGAACACGCACTTCGTCGGACTCATCCGCCGTGCCAAAAACGATGCTATCGCCCTCCGGCAGGGTCAGATGCAGCCGCCCGTGAGTCATGCCGGAGAGCAGCTTCAGAACAAGATTTCTGTAAAAATTATTTTTAGGAGCGCTCACGCGTCAAACCTTTCTGAAGATCGGGTCTTTCTTCCTTTTTATGATGCGGGATCCCTTTTAGCCATAGACAAAATGCATGCCAGTGGATCATGGTGATCACTTGCAGGGTCACCATTGGAAAACAGAATCCCATCTTCAAGAGGTTCGGATCTGAAAATGGGACCCGCCGGCCTGTCATCGTCGAAATAAAGAATTTCTCTCCCTCTTTCCAATCATCCACGCGTATAGCAAACTTACCCTGAGGCACATCGACATGAAAATCCAGCTCCGCATCCAATGGGATGAACGGAGAGATATAATAATGTTTCACCTGCCGGTCGACAAAACGATCAGAAACCAACTTATCGGCACCTAAAAAATACGGTTTTTGCTCACCGAACGTATTACCTACCTCAGCCACCAAATAAAGCGGATTTTCATTCTCATCGAAACAAAAATAAAAAGACACGGGGTTGAACACATAACCCAAAACCCGCACATGGGTCAAAAGTTTCACTTTATTTGGCATTTGAGCTACATTTTGAGATCGGAGGTAAGTAAAAAAATTCTCACGCAACGCCTCCCCTGATCCCGGAAAATGATCCGCATCGACAAAATTAAAAAAATTGAATCGGTTGCGGCTAAAAAACCGGGACTGCCGGGGCAAAGTATCCAACTCGTCAAGATCCAGATAGAACATGAATATTTTTTGAGTTAGTTTATAGCGTTTCGGTGAAAATCGCGTATGCATGATATCGCATTCATACAAACAGGAGTTCACAAACTCACCCTTTTTCCCAAAAGTGCGGATGCTGCTGCCATCCCGGCACTAAATGCGTCTTCATGAAAACCATACTTAAAATAGCTGCCGCAAAAATAAATAGGCCCGTCTTGATTGAGATCGGGAAGCCTCTTTTGAGCCTCCACAGCTCGGACATCATAGACCGGATGCTCATATTCACCGCTCCAAAGCACACGGCCGGGATCCACGAGACACGGGTCATTGATCGATACGAAATAGTTCTTATTCTTAGATACGCGTTGAAGCGAATTCATCCAATAGATCACGCTTGGCGTCCCGTCTTTCTCCATGCGCGTATTCCATGACGACCAGGCAGAGCGTGTTTTCGGCATGACGCGTTCATCCGTATGAAGCAAAGCTTGGTTTTTTTGGTATTGAAACCGGCTTAAGAGCTTCTTCTCAAGCGCTGTGGGAGTCTCTAAAAGCGCCAATGCTTCATTCGCATGCGCAGCGATCACAACTTTGTCATATGAAGCCACATCACCGGAGACATCGCACACCGCAGCGCCCTGCCCCTCACGTTTGATCTTTTTCGCACCGCGGCCCAAGCGGACATTGTTTATAAAAAAAGAAAGGAGTTTATCGCGATACACACGGCTGCCGCCGGCGATCGTCTTCCATTGAAAATGTGTCGTGAGCCCCAAAAGGCCGTGATTCTTAAAGAACTGTACCAAGGTCATCGCCGGAAAATCTCTCATTTTATCCGGACTCGTCGACCAGATAGCTCCCGCCATCGGAAGTAAATACTTCTCAAGAAGATCCTCTCCCCAACCTTTTTCGGATACATATTCTGCAAGGCTATAAGTGGCATACGGACCATTCAAGATCTTCGGAGATTCTTGGTTAAATGAATGGATGTCGGCCAATAGTTTAAAAAAATCCGGCCGGAATAAATTCCTTTTTTGGGCAAAAAGACCTCGGATTCCGGTCCCGCAATATTCCAAGCCGGAAGCAAGGTGTTGGACGCTGAATGACATGGATGTATCCATGACAGGAACCTGAAGTTTTTGGAAAAACTGTACGAGATTGGGATACGTGATCTCGTTGTAGACCATAAACCCGGTGTCGATGTGCACATCACAGCCGTCCTCATCCACAGATACAGTGTGTGTATGGCCTCCGGGCCGGGAGTTTTTTTCATAGAACACGACGTCGCATTCCTCTTTTAAAAAATAAGCCGCCGCCATCCCGGCGATCCCGGTACCGATCACCGCCACTCGCTGGCGGCTCATTTTTTCACAAAACGATAATGGCTCACCATCCACTCGCTCCCGCCGCGGTAACCAAAAAGTTCTTCGCAGGACATAAAAAAGACACGCCAATAATTCCACCATTTACGCGCGTGGGAACCATAAACATCTTCAAATATCGGCATTAGGTCAGGTTTCCGGCTGTCCATGCGATGAAGCCAAGCGCGACAGGTCTTTTGATAATGCGTGCCAGGCACCCGCCACTGCTCATCCAACCGAAGATGATCCTGAAAATACCCAAACAGATCGTTGCTGGGCATGGTGCCGCCTGTAAAAAAATACTTTGCGATCCAATCATCTGGATCCTGGGCATCATAAAAATACGCATATTTTTGATGTGTAAAAACATGCACGAACAACTTCCCGCCGGGTTTAATAAAACCTGCCACCCTTTCGAATAATTTTGGGTAATTGCGCATATGCTCGAACATCTCCACCGAAACCACCCGGTCATAAATAGGAGGCTGCTCAAAACGGCTCATCTCGGATGTAATAACCGTCAAATTCTTAAGCCCTCTTTCAGCCATGCGAGCTTCGATAAACTCCTTTTGAGTACGGGAGTTGGATACCACCGTGATCAAACTCTGAGGGTAACGGGCGGCCATATATAGGGAAAGGGATCCCCAGCCGCAGCCCAGCTCCAAGATACGATGGCCATCCATTAGCTCAGCCCGCTCTATGGTCAACGCCAGCATATCTTCTTCCGAGCGCCCTACATCCGAAATACCCTCATTCCACAAACCCGAGCTGTACTTTAAATTTGGCCCCAGGACATGCAAAAAAAATTCGGATGGTAATTCATAATGCTGCTGATTTGCATCCTCGGTGTGTATGGCGATAGGACTATCCAGAACTTGACGAAGAAAAAGTTTTCGCCGCTGACGCTCGCCTTCAACGCCGCCTTCGGACTCCGTTTCCAGCTTTGCTTTGAGTCGCGCGCGAATACCAGCACGGATTAGAGGGTCCGGCAGTAAACCCAACTCCAACAGTTTGAGCGCCGCATTCATTCAACACGCCTTTTGAACCAGGGGATGAGCGCAGAAGTCGTTTGTTGGTAAAAACGATAACGTTCGCCCTTGGAAAGAAGTGATTGCTCTTCGGCCGGCGGAAGGCCGCTAACCTTGACGATAAAAAATATCATCAGGATGGGACTGAGTAGAGCCCATAGCCCGCCTGGAGAGCCTGCGGCAAAAAGATAAAAAGCGATCCACAATATACATTCAAAAAAATAATTCGGATGTCGCGAATAATTCCACAAACCCACCTGGCATACTTCACCGCGATGAGCGATATCCGCTTTGAATTGAGCCAACTGTTTGTCCGCTATCGCCTCTCCTGTGATAGCTACAGCCCACAAACACAAGGCCACGAACTCCAAAGGCCTCAATCCGGATGTTGGATCCGCGGACGCTATCCAAAACGGGAGCGATAGGACGATAGCCAATAGACCTTGGAATAAAAAAACGAATAAAAAAAATCCACTCGCCTTGTCCTTTTGCTCCAGACGCCATTTGTGATAGCGGGCATCTTCACCCCGATGACCGAAGTACCGCCGCGTCAGATGCCCGTTTAGCCGAGTGGCCCAGATCAGAACCATCATAAAAACCAGGCTTTTTCGGGTCGTATCGCCAACAGAGCCGACAAAACAGAAAGCGGCCATCAAAAAAACGCAAAAGGTCCAACCCAGATCCACAATACCGGCATTTTTTGTCTTAAGCTGTATAGCCCACAAAATGAGCATGACCGCTAAAACAGACATCATCCCTGAGATCGCAGCTTGAGATGTAGCCATGATCACTTGGAACTCCTTACCGGAACAAATTGGATCACCTTGATCAGGCTCATGAACTTTAAAAATGGGTAAGTGGGATCCCATTCAAACCAACGGTTCGCAAAATTGGGTCTCGCCGTATCGCGGTGATGATTGTTTTGCATCAGCTCCCCCATGGTAAGGATATCGGCAAAAAAAGTATTCCGTGATTCATCATGGTTTTGATGATTCACATAGCCATAGCGATGGCCGCACCAATTCACGATCGCGCCATGCACGGGCCCCATAAAAATATGCAGCGGAACAAATAAATAGTGCCACCAAGCATTGGCAAAAAAGATATAAAACATAAGATAGACACCCACCCACAACAGCCTGACAGGTATCACATCTGCCCAACGATCAAAGGACGGCCACACCGGATAGTCACCCTCAAACCGCGTTTCCGGCTTCAACCGATGGGAATGGATCGCTAAATAAATATCCAACGTCTGCTTCATCATGCGAACAGGATTTTTAAGATACTTTGGTGAATGCGGATCTTGTGCTGTATCGCTATGCGCATGATGCATGCGATGCATGACGGAATAGGCTCGAGGATTGAGATAAGATGCCCCCTGCGAAATAAAGGTCAATGCGTAAAAAAACCTCTCCCATCCCAGCGACATCGTGAACATGCGATGTGAGCCATAACGATGCAAAAAAACAGTTTGGCAAAAAGCGGCGAGATACCAATGACATAGGATAAAGATCAGGATCTCCATAGCACTAAACTCTTGTCTTTTGCTTGCGAGTAGATGGTTTTGAAAAAAATCCCATGACTTGTTGCAGTTTTTTTGTCGATTGGATCAGTGGTTTCATCTGCGCAGCCGGAATATGTCGCATTTGGTCATGAAATACGGTCATAGTTTCAAAAAAATCCAACATACGACTGATCGCGTCATGGGTCGCTACATCCTGAGCCCCCGGCCTAGCGAGATCTTGCATGCATTCCTTCAGGACTTGCCGTGTCGGGTCGAATTCACGACGACGACGCTCTTCCATCATTACGGCAAACATCTCCCATACATCTTTCAGGGTTTCAAAATGATCTCGACGATCACCTATAATATGAACCACTCGGATAAGCCTCCACCCTTGCAACTCGCGCAGGCCCGTGCTCACATTGGAACGAGCCAGAGATAGGGTTTCGCTGATCTCTTCGGCATGCAAAGGCTTGGGAGATAAATATAGAACGGCAAATAGCTGTGCCACGCTCCGGTTGATACCGGACCAGGCGCCCACTTCACCCCAGTGAAGGATAAATCGTTTTTGAACGGCGGTAAGCTTCATATTCTGTTATTTCTGTAATTTCAGAAATAACATAATTCTATACGGATGTCAAGTTGCTTGTATTTGGATTATATTTTTGACAGTGTTCGCTGAATGGCTTGTTTCCAGGCTGCGTACAAGGTCTCACGGGCTTTGAATTTGGGGTTGGGACGGAAAACCTCTTGAATGCGACGCAGGCGGTTGAATTCGGACTTGGTTTTCCAGAAGCCGACGGCTAAACCTGCCAAGGCGGCGGCGCCCAAGGCGGTGGTTTCTAGGATCACTGGTCTTTCGACCGGGATGCCTAGGATATCTGCTTGGAATTGCATGAGAAAATCATTTTTAGTCGCTCCGCCATCGACGCGCAAGAGCTTAAAATCCTTTTTTGTGTCTTTTTTCATCACTTCCAAGATATCGCGTGTCTGATAAGCGATAGCCTCGATGGCTGCGCGCACAAAATGCGCACGCGTTGTACCGCGCGTGATGCCTGTGAATGTCCCGCGTGCATCAGGATCCCAATAAGGCGCTCCCAAGCCCACCAAGGCTGGAACAAAATAGACACCTTCATTGGTCGTTAAACTTTTTGCCAATTTTTCTGTTTCGGCGGCACTGTTTATGATCTTAAGCCCGTCTCTCAACCATTGGATGGCCGCGCCCCCGATAAAAACACTGCCTTCAACGGCATACTCCGTGTTTTTGATCTCATTGAGCGACCAGGCCACGGTGGTCAAAAGATTTTTTGAAAATTTCGGAATGCGGCCTGTATTTTCCAGCATGAATAGACCTGTGCCGTAGGTGTTTTTGATGATCCCGGCCTCAAAACAGCCTTGCGCAAAAGCAGCGGCCTGCTGATCCCCCACGATCCCTGAGATCGAGATCTCCGATCCAAATATTTTTGGATCGGTGTACGCCACACAAGCGCTGGAGGGCACCACCGCAGGCAATATTTTTTTGGGAACTCGAAAGATCTTACAAAGCTCATCATCCCATTGCAGCGTTTTGATATTGAACAGCATCGTCCGCGACGCATTGGAAGTATCCGTCACATGAAATTGCCCACCTGACAGATTCCATATGATCCAGCTGTCGATGGTGCCCGCCAAGAGTTCACCCTTCTCTGCGCGCTTGCGGGCTCCCGGCACATGATCTAGAAGCCAGGTTATTTTAGAGGCGCTAAAATACGCATCCAAAAAAAGGCCGGTGCGTTCGTGAATTAATTTTTCGTACCCCTGCTTTTTAAGCGTCGAACAAAATTCAGCGGTGCGCCGACATTGCCACACAATGGCATTATGAATCGGCTTGCCCGATTTTTTATCCCAGATCACAACCGTTTCACGCTGGTTCGTGATCCCGACAGCTTCAATGCTCTGCGCGGGGATACGTTTAAGCGTTTTTTTTAAAATATGCTGCGTGCTTTTCCAAATAGCCATGGCATCGTGTTCCACCCAGCCCGGCTTTGGAAATATTTGAGGGAATTCCTCGTACTGAGACGAAACACTGTTTTGTTTTTTATCGAACACCAATGCCCGATTGCCGGTAGTGCCTAGATCCAAAGCCAAAATATGAGTTTTCATTAGAAATCGATCCCCTTTTGAGCCTGCACACCTTTTTTGAATGGATGTTTTATTTCTTTCATCTCCGTCACCAGGTCACACAAAGCGATGATCTTTTTGGGTGCTTTTCTGCCCGTCAGGATCAAATGCGTTTTTTTAGGAGTCTTGCGAATGAGCTCGATCAAATCCTTTTCGCGAATAAGCCGTATGTTCAGGTAATTGAGCGCGTAGATCACCTCATCCAATACCACCAGATCATACTCCCCAGAGAAGATCTTATCCTTGGCAAGCTTCAAGGCTTGGTCGGCTGCCATTTTGTGCGCCTTGAGGGGTTTTTTGTCGCCCATGATCCTACAAAATCCTTGGCCCAGCTGAAGGATATCGAGATCTTTATGTTTTTTGGCAGACTCCATCTCACCAAACACAATAGGCCAGTCGCCCTTGAAAAATTGGATGATCAGCACTCGCCAGCCATGGCCCAGCGCACGGAAAGCTCCCCCCAGCGCGGCTGACGTCTTCCCTTTACCGTTACCGGTGTAGAGAAGGATCATTTACTTTTTGAACTAAACGACGGATGACTTTTTCGTTGGCCGGAGGAAATGGGTAACTCGATAATTTTTCGACATCCACCCATGCGAACTTTTCGCATTCGATGGCTTGCGGCTCGCCGGAGATATGAGTACACATAAAAAAATTGAGCCAGATAATGCGCTCATGATAAGGCCGGCGGATCTGCATGAATTTCTCATGCACGGACACCTCGATGCCGATCTCCTCCATCACCTCGCGTGCCACACAGGCTTCAAAACTCTCCTCGATATGTTTTTTGCCGCCAGGAAATTCCCAGAGCGAGCCGAACGTATCTTCTTTGCGGCGCTGAGCGATCAAAAACTCGCGGCCTTTGCGGATCAAGGCAACGCCGCAGGGGATCACATGCATTTTATCGGACACGCTGGCTTATCCTTTTTTCAACAAGTGCAACGATCTTGGGGTCGTAACCTAAATAAGGGCACAGCACCACAGAGGCTTTTTTGGCGTGCTGCTTCTTGGCTTCGCTAATGATCTTGGGGATATCCTCCACCACATGCCTCCCTGTGAGTAAAAAATAAGGCAAAACTCGCACTTCTTCCGCTCCGTGCTTTATCGCTTCGGTGATCGCATCCGGTATCGAAGGAGAATTGATCTCCAGATAAGCGGTGCTCAGAAAAAAGAATTTTTTTTGACGCTTGAGCGCTGCCAGCACCTGCAGCATGGCTTTGTCAAAATGCTTTGCCTTGCTCCCATGCCCCACCAGGATCACGGCTGTTTTTTTAGATGATCTCACACGCGCTCTTTCGGATCCAGCCCATGTTTTTGTTGGCAAGCTGCAAATAGATCCACTCACCTGACTCATCGATGACTTTTCCCAGCGCACCTTCGTGGAGCACAAGCGCTTTGGATTCTTGATCGGATGGGCCATAACGCGCGATCACTTCTTTTTCTTGCACAACCGCTCGCGCATCTTTGGTAAGCCAAACCTTCCACCCAAACAGAGCGCCCGATACCATCAAGCCAACCAGAGCCAAAGTCCGAAGTGACAGCAATAAATTTTTGGAGGAGGCTAAGAGCACGATCAAAAGCGCGCTGATGGAAAAAAGGGCTAAAAAAACTGTGAACGCTATAGCTATCTCATCTACTTTGATATGGTCCAACACATTTTTGATCGGCTCCAAGATCACATTGGGCGCAGGCTCTTGTATCCGATCTACAAGACTGGATTTGAGCACTTGTATATTCCAACGGGCATCTTTATCGCGAGGATTGGCTTTGAGAGCGCGCTCATAATAAACAAGCGCCATCCCCTTTTGACCAAGACGCAGCACGCTGTTACCTAAATTGTAATAAACAGCGGAAGTACCTGAGCCGGCTTGGATCTGTTTCTGATAAAGATCAGCGGCAGACCTAAAATCAGCTGCTTTGTACTTGGCGGCTGCTTGATCAAATAAACTGGGCTCGGCGGCATGAATATCAAGACTATAGTCTATAGACAATAGACTATAGACCAACAACGCAAAACCTATTTTTAAACCATAGATAGATCGTTTCATTTTTTTCTCAGTTTTTCAAAATGGGTGATCACATGATCGGCTAGATCATACACTTCTTTCATATCATCGAGCGATTTGTCCGTGTGTCCATACCGGCCCATGGATAATTCCTCAAACAACGAACGAATTTTATTCAAAAGCTCAGCCGTCGCCTCGTTTCCAGCCAACTCTTCGACCCTTTCGTATGAAACTCCCTGCGGCGGGATGCCTAGCTTGTCCCCAAAGTAACCGTAAATAGCTTTGGACACTTCTCCATAAAATGCTTCCGCTTTCTCAGGCTTCATTACACGCTCAGCAGCACGTAATTTACCTCTAGCCAGCGAATGCGAGCGTTTAAAACGGATCCCTCGAGTATCTTTTTCACCACCACTTCGAGCGATCGACTGCCATCCTGCAAATGCAGTTATTAAAACGAACAACAAATTTATCGCCCAATAAAATGGCTTCCGATAAAGATCTATTGCTTCGAACCTATTGTTGTCATTGGATGATTTGATATAGCGTATGTCTTTGGACACCACCGACGCTTCTTCTTGAGCCACTTCGCGCACAGCATCTTCCGGCGCAGGTATTGGGGCGGGCTCCGGAGTGACACTTCCGGTCACTTTCAGATTTTGTGCAGCCGTTTCTATTTCCTGATAAGAGCCTTCTTTGGGATCAAAAAACGAAAAACGCATGGCAGGGATCTGATAATTGCCCGGCTTTTTTGGCACGATCACGGTCTCTGTGATCTTCTCACCCTCCACGATCAGACGTTCTTTGGATACGTTGGTCGAAGAAGATGAATCGTAGACTTTAAAATCATCCATCTTGGGAAGCGGCAAAGTCTGGATCGTATTGATATTGCCTTGCCCCCAAACCCGCACGCGCAGCGTCACGGGATCACCAACCTCGACCTCGTTCTTATCCACATTGCTTTCCATATCAAAACGGCCCACCGCTCCCGAAAAACTCTTGGGCCTGCCTGATTCGGGTAAGGATTTCACAGAAATACGAACCTGATCTGTTTGCAACGTCTTGGGAATGATCTGTGTTGTGAAGCTCCCGGGGAAACCAAATCGCCGGCCGCCAAAAATATTGCTCGAATAAAAACTATCGAAGGAATCTTCGCTTCTGAGCTCAACAGAGGCTTCCAGAGTACCAGGATCGACGGTGAAGATCCCTTGCTGCGTCGGAAAAAGTGCCAATTTTCGAACATCCGCCACCACGTACCGCTGACCATTCAGCATTTTCTCGGTGCGGCGTATCGTTTTCTCCGGAGGGAAATCCTCCACCCAGAATCCTGTTGTGACCGGTTCTTTTTCAAAACCTTTGTAGGTAGCATTTAGCCGGGTGAACAACGTGTACGTCAACATCACAGGCTCATTGATAAAAACCTCATCCTTATCCAACCACGCCTTCACAAAAATATCCTGGTCGCCGATATTGGTCGTCGGGACCGCACGGGACGGAGGAGCACTCACCGGAGACTGTGTCCATTGGTACTGACTGGTCGGTGAAGAAGAAAAGCTGCTACCCTGTGTCACTTCGACTTTGACGGGAGCTACTTTATATTCTTTGCCATTGATCACGATGTTGAACGGGCCGATGGTCTTGGTTCCCGCAGAATTGGCAACCAGCGTGTAGCTATACACACTTCGAGATGAGCTCTGCCCATTAACGATAGACAATTCCTGAGAATGGCCTTGCGAATACGATATAAAACCATCGATCGAATCGATCTTGGGACGCTCGATGCGGCCATCCGCATCGGAAATGATAATATCTAAACGAAGCTGATCCCCCACCGATATCTGCGAGCGGCTCACCGCCGTCTCGATCGCCACCTCCGCCCTCGCCACACCCTCGACACCTAAGGTGCCTACGATTAAAAATAACAAAATAAATATGGATGAAGCGAGGGGTGACTCTGTGCGGGGGCCCCCCGAAAAAACGGAGTGCCAGCCGCAGGCGCCGACACGAGGCTTTTTTGGGGGTGCAGCACAGAGGCAGGCCCACGAGCCCTTCATATAATTGATGATCTTTTTTAAACGCATGTGCCCATTCTACCAGTCTTGTTCCGAAACACGTTGCACCCTCTGTCTGGGGTTCTTGGGGTCGTTCTGAAATTTTAATACTTGTTGCTCTTGATTTTCAAGTGCTCTTAATATTTGTTCAGCACGCAGATCCGCTTCGGACACGGGCTTTAGCTCCACAGCAGTTGGCGTCTTATCACCCTTCTTGTCCTTTTCATTTTCCTGACCCTGTCCCTGGCCTTGGTCGCCCTCCGGTTCTTCAGCAGCCTCTTGTTCTTCGCCTTCTTTTTGGTCTTTATCTTTTTGTCCGGACTCGCCACCAGCCGATCTCGCCTCTCCCTTATCTTCGCTTTTATCCTGCTTGGAATCCCCTTTTTCGCCGCCTTCTTTCTTCTGTTGATCATTGTCGCCCTTATCGTCACCCTCGCCGCCCTGATCCTGTTTGTCGCCTTTACCACCGCTACCGCCCTGATCCTTCTTTTGATCGTTTTTCGGCTGATCTTTTGGCTGGTCCTTGGGTTGATCTTTGGGCTTATCTTGATCTTTTTTCTGCTCATCTTTTTTAAGTTTTTTGAGAACCAACTCTAAGTTGTATTTAGCATCTTTGTCATCAGGATTGGCCCTCAACGCTTGTTTATAACTCTCGGCGGCCTTTTCTAGATCTTGTGCGCGGTAAGCGCTATTGCCTAAATTGTAAAATGCCTTTGAGCGAAAAAGAGGGTCATTGGATGCAGCTGGAGCTGTCGACTTTTGATAAGCGGTCAAAGCGTTCTTGAAATTGTTTTCCTTGAATAAAGCATTGCCCAGATTGTATGCGATCGCGGGAGACTTGGGATCCGTTTTGGCAGCACTCAAATATGCGCTCTTGGCTTTACCCACCTGACCTTTCTTGTAAAGTTTATTGCCTTCTTCATTCTTAAGATCCGAAAGAAAACTAAAACCACATAAAACTGGAATCATACAGACCACCAGCGCACCAGGACACCGGCGCACCAGAAACAAAGAACAAAACATCAGTTTGCTTTTGGTGCTCTGGTGCTCTGGTGCTCTGGTGCTCATGATTTCCTTCCTTCCGACAACACCATCTCAAGTAACAGTAAAATAAGCGCAATGATCAAAAGAGACTGATAGCCCTCGTCATATTCCACCGACCAGTCTTTGGTGAGGCTTTTTTGAGCAATACGCGCCACCTCCCTGACAATGCTGTCGGCCTCTACCTCACCCTTCGAAGAGCGGTAATAAACACCTCCCGTGTCGCGGGCGATCTGGCGCAGGAACGACTCGTTGAGCCGTGAGATGACCACTTTCCCCTGCCTATCTTTTTTATTTCCGGGGCCGTAAGCATCCGGCAAAGTGCTGCCATCGGATGTGCCGATGCCGATCGTAAAAATACGAATACCGGCCGCCTTGGCCTGCTTCACGATCTTCTGTGTGTCTTTATCGTGATCTTCGCCATCCGTCAATAAGATAAGTGCTTTGGAATCTTTCTCCTTTTCCTGAAATGCCTTGGACGATACCGCGATCGCCTGCCCGATCGCAGTTCCTTGATAATTCACAAGACCGGGACTGATCGAAGACAGAAAAAGTTTCACAGCGGATCTGTCCAATGTCAGAGGGCATTGGATGATCGCCTCACCGGCAAATGCCACGATGCCCAAGCGGTTTCCTTTTAACTTATCAATGAGTCCGGCCAACTCAAGCTTTGCCTTCTCAAGTCTTGTCGGTGCAATATCTTTGGCCAACATACTATTCGAGACGTCCACCGCGATGATGATATCGATACCTTTTCGCTCGACCTGTGTTTCTTTGGATCTAAAATGCGGTTGAGCCAACGCCAACACGATGAACACAAGAGCCAGCAAAATAAGTATCCGCTTGAACAATCTTTTTCCCGTCGAAAGTGACAGTACCAGCCTCTGAACCAGCTCGATATCTCCAAACTTCCTCATTTCGGAACGCTTTCGAAAAGAGGCCATCACAAATAGGCATGCCACGGCCGGTATCACCCAAAACCAAACTAAATTGTGGATCTGTCCCCATTCCATCATGGTATCTTCACAAATAATAAGTTCGTCCAAATCAGCTCAGCCAGCAGCACAAACAACGCCGGCCACAGAAACCAAAAGAAATGCTCCTCATAATGCGTAAAATGCTCGACCTGAACCTCGGTCTTTTCCAGACGGTCGATCTGTTTAAAAATCTCCCTCAAGCCTTTTTCATCTTGAGCGCGGAAATAAAGCCCGCCGGTTTTTTGGGAGATAGTGTTGAGCATTTTTTCATCGATCTGTGTTTCGACCTGAAGAAGACGCGTGCCAAAATTAGGATCCTGCACCGGCAAATACGACGTACCCTCTTTACCAACGCCTATGGTGTAAACTTTGATCTTGAATTGTTGGGCCAGATTGGAAGCCGTCTGCGGATCGATCTCGCCTGCATTATTGACGCCATCTGTCAAAAGAATGGCAACTTTGCTTTTTGCCTCAGAATTTTTGAGACGATTGATGGCATTGGCTAAACCCAAACCAATAGCCGTACCGTCTTCCAGCATCCCTAATTCGACTTTGTCGATGAGTGTAAGTACCGCCTTATGATCCAAGGTCATGGGACACTGAGTGATGCTTTGGCCGGCAAATATAACAAAACCAATGCGGTCGTTCTTTCTCGCCTCTACGAATTTTTTGGCTTCTAATTTAGCGGCAGCCAAACGATTATCCGGATTAAAATCCATCGTCGCCATACTCCCGGATACGTCCAAAGCGATCACAATATCGATCACTTGCTGCGTGGATTTATCCTCTCCAGTACCCGTCTGAGGGCGTGCTAGAGCCAGGATCAAGAGCAATAAAACGGCTAGCCGCAAGATCGCCTGAAAAAGCCGCGTCCACGACACCTTCCGTCCTCCCGCGCGCTTCACCATCTCCACACTTGAAAAACGCAGCGCCGGCTCACGGCCGATCTTACCGATCAAAAAGAGCACGAAAAATAAAAGTGCAGGGATGATCAGAAGAAAATATTGAGGAGAAGCGAATCTCATTTATTTTCCTTCCCTTTTGGATCTTTGGGCTTGGTCTCTTCGACGATGGTCACGATAAGCCCTTCGATGCGTGATGCTGTGGCGTGATCGGGCACGAACTTGGCGAATTTGATCAGATCCGTTTCTTCCAAGACCTGCTTCATCTGGCTTACGGCCGTCAAATTGAATTGCTTCTGTTTGAGCTCATCCACGAGCTCGCTGGTGGTCCTTTCAAGTGCCTCCACTTTGAAGGCTCTTTCCAAATACAACCGCAAAATATCCGAGAGCTCGCTATAAAACTCTTTGTATCTTCTCTCCTCGAGATAACCTTTGTCTTTGAGACGCTTGATCTCGATCAAAACCCTTTCATGAGCGGGCTTTCTGCTCTCAGCAGATCGGATCTCTTTGATCTTTCTCAATATAAAAAGTGTGAGAAAAACAATGAATAGTAAGCCCGCCAATAAACCCATCACCCAAGTCCAAAACCTCGTGAGTCCGGACGATACCGGACCTTTGATAGGGCGAATATCCGCTTTGTCTGTGATCTTGGCACCCACCCCAACGACCTTCATTTTGACAGGTTTGGTCTTAAGCTGCCCGGTCACACCGCCTTCTGTTTGATAAGAAACAGAAATGGCCGGGATCTCAAGATCGCCCAGATCGAACACCGTCATCGTCAGGATAAATGTCTCCTGTATCCTGTTTTGCCCCTTTTTCACGGGTGATATTTCGACGGACTTTATTTCAAAAGGCTTGATACTTATTTTGGGATCGGGTGGCGATACCGCTATTTTTCGAGGACGATCCACCAGCATATATAATTTAAATTCATCGCCAATGCGGACCTTGGATTTTAGTAATTTAGTTTCGATGGATACGGGTGGATGGCTGTCGGCGGCGCGCAGAGGAAGACTGTAGACTATAGACGATAGACTATAGATTAAAAGAGAAAAAATGGCTCTACGTTGAAAACTTATTTTCATCTGCCTAGACGCCGTTCACGTGTTTTGAAAAAACGTATCAAAGAGTTGATATAGGGTTTGCCGGTTTCAAGATCCATGTGATCCAAGCCCACGGAAGCAAATACTTTTTCTCGCGATGCCCGCCGCTTTTCTCCCTCAGCTTTGAATTTATCCCGAAAGGATCTGCCTGCGCCAAAAACAAATCGCTCTCCCGTCTCCGCATCCTCGATCTCCAATGATGCTCCCAAAGCCGGAAACGATTTTTCGGTAGGATCTTCGGTGACCACCGCCACCAGATCATGCTTTTTGTGGGCTATCTTCAAAAGATGTTCGTAATTATCCGAGATAAAATCCGAAAAAAGGAATACGGTCGAGCGCTTGGTGATCACATCGTTCAATGTTTTGAGCGCGATGTTGAGGTCGGTTGCGCGATGTTTGGGCTTGAAGGTCAAGATCTCCCGCACCACTCTCAACACATGCATGCGGCCTTTTTTGGGCGAGATATATTTTTCGATCTGGTCGCTAAAAACGATAAGGCCGACGCGATCATTATTTTTGACGGCTGCGAACGCCAACAGTGCCGCAACCTCAGCGATCAACTCCGACTTGGTTTTGCCTTTGGTGCCATATTGGCCGGATGAGCTCACATCGACAAGCAGGATCACGGTGAGCTCGCGCTCTTCGCTGAATTTTTTAGTATACGGATGGCCCATGCGCGCCGTGACATTCCAGTCGATATCACGCGGGTCGTCATTGCTGTCATACTCGCGGACCTCGTCAAATTCCATACCACGGCCTTTAAAAGCACTATGATACTCCCCGGCAAAGATCGTATTGACCAGCCGAGAGGTCGTGATCTCGATATACTTAACTTTAGCGAGAATTTCTTTGGGCAGCATAAAGTTTAAGGGACTTCTACTTGGTCAAAAACCATCCTCACAAGATCTTCCGAGGTTTTTTCTTGCGCTTCCGCTTCATAAGTAGGCGCCACTCGATGTCGCAGCACGTCCATACCGATCGCCTTAATATCATCCGGCACGACGTAAGCACGCCCGCGCAGAAAGGCATATGCCTTAGACGCTGTGTTTAAAAATATAGTCGCGCGCGGAGAGGCTCCATACCGAATAAGCTCTTTCATCCCCTTCAAATTGTAAGCTTCGGGATCACGTGTTGCACACACAAGATTGACGATATAACTTTTGATCTTATCATCCACATAAACCTGTTTCACGATCTCCCGCACTTTCAAAATATCTTGCGGGCTGATGACGGCGTTCACTTTGACGGGTGTCGAGCCCGCCATACGAT
The DNA here is from genome assembly GCA_964402785.1 of uncultured Planctomycetia bacterium. Classification (GTDB taxonomy): domain Bacteria; phylum Omnitrophota; class Gorgyraeia; order 2-02-FULL-51-18; family 2-02-FULL-51-18; genus CAYODQ01. The sequence continues at coordinate 4,894 of CAYODQ010000027.1, read as the reverse complement.
TCATGATCTCGAGCTCCTCCGCCTTTTTGGGATAAGTGATGCGGAGCTTGAGCATAAAACGATCCACCTGCGCTTCCGGCAGAGGATAGGTTCCTTCCTGCTCGATAGGGTTTTGGGTCGCCAAAACCATGTAGGGTTCTTCCAGTCGATATGTCTGCCCGCCCAAGGTGATCTGACGCTCTTGCATCGCTTCGAGCAAAGCACTTTGTACTTTGGCGGGAGCGCGGTTGATCTCGTCCGCCAAGATAATGTTCGAGAACAGCGGCCCTTTTTTAGTGGAGAATTCGCCGGTTTTAGGATTATAAACTTGTGTACCCAAAAGATCCGCCGGCAACAAGTCCGGTGTAAATTGAATACGCTGAAAATTGGTTTGGATCGCTTGCGCCAATGTTTTGACAGATAATGTTTTGGCTAAGCCCGGCACGCCCTCCAAAAGCACATGGCCATCCGCCAACAAGCTCACGAACAACCTCTCGATGAGATAACTTTGCCCGACGATCACTTTTGAGATCTCGGTCTGCAGTGTACGGATCATCACACTTTCTTTTTCAACTTTTGCGGTCAATTCCTTAATGTCAGCGCTCATTGAATTTCCTCCTTAAAAATAAAAATCACGAAGATTACACCGATCTCAAATCAGATAAAGCAGATAAACCCTTTCCTTGCACATCATCTGATTTATCTGCTCTCCAATCTGCTTTATCTTCACTTTTTTAACCAACCACCTGAAATGACTTTTGCCCAAAAACCATATCATTCACATAGATCCTAAATTCGTACTCGCCATGATGTTCAAACCTCACAGCATGTAAATTGAACACCAACTCACAGTCGCGCGACTTATCTTGGACTTTGAAATCCTGCACCAGCGCCCGATGAAGTGTTTTGTCCGCCTGAATATCATAAAGCTCCAGCGTAAAATTAAAAGATCCTTCGATCTCTCGAAATTGAATGTACACGCTCATTGAAGGATGGGTGATGGGAAGCTGCACGGCTTTGATCCTGTCAAAAAGCCCGATCAGGGTTCGCTTTCGCGTGCCCTCTTCGACCATGGTCTGATCGCATAAGATCATCGCTTTAAGAATAGGCTTGATATCCATGGTCAATCGCTTGTCACCGTATTTGGCAATTCGTTTTTGTCACCCGGCTCCACCGGAAAAAAGGCCTTAAGCTTATCGCCGATATCATGAATGGCGTTTATTATACCCTCTTTGTATTTTTCTTGCGAAAAAGCCTCAGCAAGCAGATCGCGGGTTTTATTCCAAAAAAGATCCCCCACGTTTCGATGTATACCCTCATCCCCAACGATAGCAAAACGATGGCTTTCCTGTGCTATGAATAGCAGCACTCCATTCTTATTTTTTGTTTTATGCATCCCGAGTTTACGAAATACCTTCTGCGCCTCTTTGAGAGTGTCCTCGCCGCATTTGCGGCGGATATGCACGCGTATCTCACCCGATGTCACGAGCTCCGCCTGATAGATGGCATCTACGATCTGAGCTGCCGCTTCACGATCTAGAATATTTACCATCGTCCGCTGGCTCCGCCGCCGCCAAATGAACCGCCGCCGCCACTAAAACCACCACCCCCAAATCCTCCACCAAAACCTCCCGAAGACCAGCCTCCACCATGGCCGCCTCGCCCCGAATACGTAGTGCCTTTTGATGCCGCAGACAAGATCCGCCGGATGATTTCGAGTGCGATCGCGATGGCCGCTGCGATACCTAGACCCGTCACGCCACCCAGCATGAAACCGCCGATCAATAAAAGCCCGTACAAAATAAATGGAACAGCGAAATACAGCATCATCCCCAAATAAAGCATCCATCCGTTCTTATCCATAAACGCATCGATCGGATCTAGCTGGGAAGAAGCTTTGTATTCTCCTTTGGTGGCCAAGATAATAGCTTGAACAGCCTTTTCGACCCCTCCATCAAAATCTCCGCCACGAAAAGCCGGCACGATCTCATTTTGAATGATCCGCTTGGATATGGCGTCCGGCAAAGCACCTTCAAGCCCATATCCCACTTCGATCCTTACAGCACGGTCTTCTTTGAATATAAGAAGAACGACTCCATTGTCATTTTTTTGGGTGCCCACTTTCCATTTTTCAGCCAGTTTTATGGAGAAATCCTCGAGAGATGCCCCTTCGAGGCTTTTAAAAATCGCAACGACGACTTGATTGGAGGTTTCTTTTTCGAAGTCAGCGAGAGCACTTTCAAGACGCGAGCTTGCGGAAGATGAAAGAAGGTTGGCGTAGTCATTGACTCTGGCAGCGGGACGGTCAGGTATCTCTAAAGCATGAGAAACACCTGTCCACAAGAAACAAAAAACCAATAAACAAAAATAAATATTTCGCTTCATGATGTTACTGCAAAGATTTTTTGACCTATATGGGTCAAAAAGTCACTTTAGGGGCTACTTTTGCTGTCGCATCCGCCTTGAAATACTCTTTTAATTTAAATCCGAACATTCCACCCAAAACATTGGTCGGAAACATCCTGAGCTTCGTATTAAACGCCTGAGCGGCTTCATTGAATCGCCCTCTTTCCACTGCGATACGATTCTCCGTGCCCTCCAGCTGAGCCTGAAGCTCCAAAAAGTTTTGATTGGCTTTAAGATCTGGATACTGCTCCGCCACCACCAACAGCCGGCTCAAGGACGAGCTGAGAGCAGCCTGCGATTGCTGAAACTGCTCGAATTTGGCGGGATCTGTGAGTACATCGGACGAGAGATTCATCTTGCCCACTTGTGATCTAGCCTCAACGACGGCCTGGAGAGTCGACTGCTCATGCTCGGCGTATCCTTTGACGGTTTCGACAAGGTTGGGGATGAGATCCAGTCTTCTTTGGTAAACATTTTCCACCTGCGACCAAGCGCTGCTAACACCTTCTTCTAGACGCACAAGGCCATTGTAACTACCCATAAAAAAGAGACCGACAACGGCTAAAAGCCCAACCACGACCAGCACGGCAACGAGAGCATTTCCCTTTTTCATAACATCTCCTTTAAATAACATAAGGTATAAATACGAAGCACATATTTTAGCAAAAAAGCGGCTTTAAATCGATGGGTTGTTTAGGATTCCTCGCCCAATAATCGGCGAACCTTAGCTAAGAACTCGCTATTTTCGAAGGGTTTGAATATAACGTCGGTGGCGCCGTATTCCTTAAACACTTGCTCATCTTTTTCAATATGACCCGTGACGATCAATATCGGAAGCTTTTCATAATCTTTGTCCATGCTGATCATGAGAGACAAACGATCCCCCTTGATATCCCGCATATCAAAATCAAGTGACAAAAGATCATAACTTGTTTGAGATAAACGTCTTATAACTTCTGATCCACCAGATGTATCATCCACCTCATAACCCGCTGCTTCAAGGAGATGCTTCAGCAGATTAAGACATTGCTTGTCATCATCGGCGATCAATATACGCTTTTTGGCCAAAAAAACTCCTTACATCTGGCTAATGGCTTCCTGAATATGGGGAAGGATGGCCACGATCTCATCCTTCGTCATGCGGCCAAGCTTGCCAAAACGCCATTGCCCCTCAGCGTCTTGAGTCTCCCGCGAGATCTGAAGCTTTTTAGCTCCATTGTTGTAAGAATAGATACTAACGGTGATCTTAGAACCTTGGTCTTCTGAGCTTTTTGAAAAAAGCTGCTTATCCAAACTGCTATCGTAGGGCATAAGTTTCTCCTGTACACCTATTCTACACTACTATGCTATAATCGCGCCATGGATCGCAAACAAATCGTTTCGGTTTTTTTTATCGCGCTCCTGCTCTACATCCTTTTTAACGTCTTATTTATTTTGTCACCATTTCTTCAGCCCATCTTCTGGGGATCACTTCTAGCATTTGCTTTTTACCCTATCCATTCAAAGATCGCCGGTCGTCTGCATAAAACACCCGGTGTGGCGGCACTTTTCAGCACGATCCTGATCTTGATGTCATTTGCGCCGCTGATCGTTTTGGTGGTTTATCTGGCTGCCAAAGAAGCAGCTCATTTGTACGATTGGCTGACGCAGTGGATACAAAATGGCGGCGCCGAGGGCTTTTTCCAAAAGATCGGATCCTTACCGATCATCCGCCGCATCACCACTCACACTTGGTTTCAAAATGTAAACTTAAGAGCGCAGTTTGAAGAATGGCTTTTGAGTTCTGCTGGTACACTTGGAAATTTTGCGGTCAAAAACGCGACTCTTTTGACCAAAAATATCATTTCTGGATTCATCAATTTCTTTTTGACATTTTTTCTCCTCTTCTTCTTTTTACGGGATGGCAAAAAAGTCACGGATTTCATCTACGAGATCACGCCGCTAGATGAAGAAAGTAAAACAGAGATTTTTCAACAGCTTTCAGACACTTTTTCTGCCACCATTCGTGGCCAGCTTTTTACCGGATTGGCACAAGCGGCAGTTCTTGGGTTGGTTTTTTGGGCTCTCGGTCTTCCGCTTCCAGTATTTTTTGCGGCGGTTACTTTTATTGCGGCCATGATCCCCGTGTTTGGCGCGGCCACGGTGTGGGTGCCCTTTGTGCTCTACCTATGCCTCACGCAAGATTTTGGACGTTGCACAGCTCTTCTTCTTTCTGGGCTTTTTGGTATTAGTGGGATCGATAATGTTCTCAAGCCTCTTCTCATCGGCCATAAAACAAAATTACCCTACTCTCTTCTTTTCCTCAGCATCTTGGGCGGCTTACAAGTTTACGGTTTTATCGGAGTATTTCTTGCTCCCGTAGTTCTTTCCCTTTTCTTCGTCCTTGTCAGGATTTTCCGCCAGCGCTTCATCATCGACTCATACGAATAGCACTCCCCAAGAATCCACCCTTTGAATGAGGGTATGAAGTAAACCGTCAACCGAAGGCTTTCTACCGGCCCACCTGCCT
>CAYODQ010000026.1:24269-28924 GCA_964402785.1 uncultured Planctomycetia bacterium | reverse complement strand
GACTTGAAAAACTTGGTGTTGTGGCAGGTCTTGATGCTTTTACGGCTGCAGCTATCGCAGCGCCGATCACAAATAAGTTGTTTGAGCCTGTGGCGACTACGACTTGGACGGGACAAGTACCGGCCAGCACAACAGAGTCGGCAACCATATCCAGTGAAGTAGTTATTGATGGTGGAAGAGGAGCAAAAATATCTCTTCCTGCTACAGGGACAACTCAAAGAGCGTTTTGGGACAATGCTTTATTATTCCTAAAAAAGAACCTTCCTCTTATGTCTGCTGTGGGCACAAGCGCATATTACATCTCGCAGACGATGCTTGCTGATGCAGGATCTATAATTGCTCCAGCATCAACAAACGAGACTCCCATTCCTCCGGGCGCAGTAAAGGCTGGCTACCAAATAGGAAGCGGGGTTAGCTACACGGTCTATGATAGGTTAAGCGGATTGGCCGTGAAACGTGTTTCTAATGGTGTTGTGGAGGAGGGCATTTTTGAGAGCATGATGGTTCTCAATGCCGATGGATCCATATCCGTGGATTTTAGAAAACCAACATATCTTTCCAAGGGAAAGCTGCAATACACTACTGAGCAAAATGGCAGAGTTACATTTGTGATCGTTGATAAAAAAGTATACGAGATAAAGATAGATGCTCCGGCGCCAGATATTATTTTGAGTCCTGGCGCTACCAAGGACGCGACGAATAAAATACTGAATGGGATCGTTGAGATTGCCAAGATTGGGTTAAAATTGACGGTTACGAATGGGTCGGTGACTAAATCGTCTGGCGGGCAGCAGGGGTCGGAAGAACTCGAAACTAGAGTAAAAACAGCGTTTATTTTTGGTAACGGGTTTGAAAACGAATATAGAGCCGAGAATACGCCTGACCCATTAATGCAGTCTTATGCAGATACACTGAGGACTGTCGACAAGATCACAAATACAGCCCGAGAGTTTATTGTATATTTATACGAGGCCACTAAAATATTGGGAAACGCCGTTGACTGGTATACAGATTTCAAGCTAACCGAAGATCAGAAGAACTTCATGGCAATGCTAATAAGAGGTGGAAACGTTTTGACAGATCTTATGCTTAGAACCGATGCTCTAACATATGTACCAGCTCCATTCAAGGATCAGTTCAAATTCTGGTCAGAGTGGTATAAGTCAAACATCCTTGGGTTGGGGAATAATCTCGTGCAGGAAACTATAAGCGAGCTCGAGGCGCTTCAGTGGGGCAATGCTCTCGTGCCTGGAAAGGGTCCAATTTCTGATGGTATTGCCTTTGCGCACTCAGGGTTTACAGCGCCTCTCCTCTCTGCGATTGAACAGCAACAATATGATGTTAAGACCGTGCTCATATATGAAGGCCCGCACCCAAATTATAAACAAAACTTCACAAACCCGAGCCTCGAGCGTATCATTCATGTTCAGGGGACTGGCGGCCCGTTTGACGGCGATGCGTGGGTGCCGTTTCTGGGAAAAGCAGAATTTGGTGGTGTTGAGAATATCAATATCACCATCGAGGGGGCGTTCCATAGTGACTTCTCGTATAACGAAGATGAGTGGGTTGCGAAGTTAGCCGCATCCTCAGGTTCGTTTGAGGAGCTAGACAGACTTCTTAAGGGCGAAGAGCGCAACAGGAGAGTGAATATATTTATGAGGAGGTTGTATGAGGCCATAGCAAATGATCAGAGTATACCTGGCAGCCTTAGATCATTTCTAGAGAATACACCTGGAGTTGATTATAACGATGCAACAAAATTCGCAGATGTTGATTTGGATTATCTTGTCTTGGTTGGGATATGAAAAATAAAATAATTAAATTAGGCATAGTCGCAATATTTCTTGTTGTTTTACTATCGTCAATAACTGTTGCGTATAAAATTCGTAGGACTGACAATGATCAAAAAAAGATAGATAAAATTAGCGCCTACACGGAAATTATCCGCTCTCGCGGAAAGCGTCACGACCAGGATGTTAAGATTATACATAAAACTGGCGATTTTATTAGGCTGGGGGGTGAATATTCAAAAAAAGGGTTGCATGAAGAAGCAATAGATGCTTACGAAAAGGCGTATTCACTTGATCGAGGATTTCGTGCTGTGAGCGGGTTGCTTTTAGCGAGTGAATATGAAAAACTCGGACAATACGACAAGGGTATTTCTTTGCTCGACCAAATGATTCAGAACGGCGAATTAAGTAAGAATGGCGTAAAAAACGCAAACGCACTCAAATCCCGCCTCCTCTTATCAAAAAAAGAAATAACTTCAGCCATCGCTCAGGATTTACTACAAAGCCAGGAAAATGTGCGCATCGGTCGCTACCAAGAAGCCGAAGCGGGCTATCAAGCACTAGCCCAAGCTCTAAAAGGAAAATTATCCGAGGCCGTGATTCATGACAGCCTTTTAAGCCTATATCTGTCTATCAATGATCGCGCTAAAGCCGAAAAAGAGTGCGATTGGCTTATCGAGCACGGTAATTCCCTTGACAAGATAAGGGGAGACGCTGTCAAGAAAGATATCGCCTACAAAATACGTAAAGAACCGCACATACCGGACGACGCATATTAAGGGGTCAAATCTTTCCATGACTGCACCCTATTCATTGGTTACCCTCTGATCATGTCCCGACCCCTCAGAATAGAATACCCAAACGCTTTCTATCACGTCATGAACAGATACCGTACCCCGTCCCCAGCCCCCTAAGAGGGACACGTTAGAAGATAGACAAAATGTTCTTTAATATTTGAACGAAAAACACCCCCCTCGGTGTCTTGTATGGCGAGACACTTAAAAAAAAGGGGGGAGCTATGCCAAGGCATGCAAGATCTCACAGCGCAACAAACGTCTATCATTTCATTACAAGAGGGACCAATAAGAAGAAGATCTTCCATGAGGAGAATGACTTTAATGCTTATAAAAAGCTCCTACTTGAGTATAAAGAGCGCTTCAATATCCAGATCTATCATTATTGCCTCATGAGTAACCATGCCCATCTTCTTGTTCGATCAGATACGCCGCATGATTTAAGTCAGATGGCCCACTTTGTCCAAAGACGATACGCCTATTATTATTGCAAGACGTATCATTGGGCTGAGCAGGTGTTTCGGAAGAGGTTTATATCAATACCAGTTGAAAATGACGCGTATCTTCTGGAATGCGGTCGCTACATCGAAAGAAACCCCATCCAAGCCCATCTTGCCAAAGAGCCAGACGATTACCCCTATTCGAGCTATAATCACTACGCAAACAGTAGAGAGGACTGCCTTGTGACAACATCGCCTGCTTATTTAGCTCTAGGATACACCCAGTCCGAGCTCGAGGCTTCCTACAAATGCTATGTAAGGCAGGCTAGGCAGAATGAAGTCATCATGGATATCCCATTCTAACGTGTCCCTTTTGCCACGTTTGGGACGGGGTACGGTATAATATTCAAGTTTCCATTATTATGGTTGTGGTAAAGAAGATGATATGATCACACCATCGCCTGCGTATCTTGCGCTATCAGACAAAGAAGATGACCGCCTGGTTATTTACGAAGACTATTTAACGCAGTTTAGGCCCCAAGAGGAGATGGTGTATGCTTCAAACGCTCTATTCTAATGCCTCCCCGGCGGACTGCGTCCGGTATGTGTATTCAAAGTTAAACGAGCTGATGAAAGCGGTTTTTTTCGATGGTGGAAAGGGTGAATTAGATAATAGAAAAATTGATTTTGGCTCGGGAGACCTTAGGGATTATTTCAAGGATAAAGACTATGTCTTATTTTTGCTTATTCAGACTAAGATCAAAACAACTGATATTCTTGAGGAAGAGTATGGTGCCAGCGTCAAGCGGTACTCTCAGGTCTACAGGCCGGTTAATACATGGGGAGATTTTGCAAGGGCAGTGCTTGTGCCGGTGCTCCAATCAGAAGTTTCTGCAGCCCTCGATGGAAAGGTGATAACTGAGCCCGAAAGAAGTGCTTATATTAACGCAACATTGGTAAATGCTAAGACAGGTGTTTTTTTATATTATCAAAATCTCACAATCAAACCTATTGATCTTGCTAACCCAGAAAATCTAGTATTTTTTCTAGAAAACGCGATCGGTGAAATGAGGTAGTTAATTAATACTTGTAAGCATGTCTCATACCGAGCGCGACCTCACAAGATGATGAATCTATAAGCCCATTTTGGTGTTCGGTTTAGGTCGTTTGTATGCATCTGGTATATCTGTAGCTAAAAAGTCTTATTTCTTATAAACCTGCAGATCTTTTATTCCTAAATTGGCATTGTACCCGAGCGCGGTGTCCCAAGCGTCATTGGTCCATTGGATACTAAGAGTGTGGGCTCCGGCCGATAGAATTCCCAGGTCTATGAAGTCAGACTGGGTGTAGGTTGTTGAGGAGCTTACGTTGATCGTCGATTTAATAACGCCATCGACTCTGATCACTAGATTAAACGTATATCCTGGAGGCACCCCTTTATCGTCAAATTTGGCTGTGGAGAGCTTGAATAGATAGTTCGCCGACTCCGTGGTGCTGAGTGCATAGCTCACGGTTCGAGGGCTGTATAGAGTCAGTATCCCAGGCACGGTTGTCCCGATCGACCCCGACACAGACGAATAACTCTGTGCATTGATCGAATGCGTGAGAACAGGCGTCCCGGTTGGAGGGGG
>CAYODQ010000026.1:0-24169 GCA_964402785.1 uncultured Planctomycetia bacterium | reverse complement strand
GAGCCGTCGGCAAGAATGCTCTTAGACAATCTACCGGTCTTATTGCCGTAGAAGTTCTCATCCAAACGCACATAGCCTGAGCCATTGGCGTTTATGAGAGACTTCTCGTTGCCGCTGGAGTAGAACTGGGTAGTTTTTGATAAGTTGCCACTATCGCTATATTCGCGTATTGTTAGTAACTTACCAGCAGCATTGTAGTCTCGTTGAAAACGTGTTTCTGTGGATCCTGTGCCCAAAAATTCCTCGTAGGTTGTGTAAGACCCATCCGCTGCTACGCTTTTCATTAGCCGACCACCCATCCCGGATCCGTAAAAATCTTCATCGTAAAAATACTCTGATCTACCATCTGGATAACGAATAAGTTTTCTAAGTCCGTCACTGTAGTAGTCTCTTGAAACAGAATTCAGGGCGTTTACCAGTCCATTTCCATAGATCGGATCATAGCCCCAAACGCCCAAATTTTGAGAGCCAAATTGAAATATTCTTTGGATGTCGTCAAAAGTAGCCAGCGGATTTTGCGCCAGAATGAGTGCCACTACACCAGAAACAATTGGGGCGGCGAAAGATGTGCCTGTGCCGTTGGCGTAGGTGTTATCAAAATAAGTAGAAAGGATATTGCTTCCGGGCGCCATAAGGTCTAGCCCATTGCCAAAATTTGAGAAGGTAGGCGGGAAGCTGTCTCCTTCGGCTGCGCCGACGGTGATCACAGAGTTCAGTGCTGCTGGATACAAGGTGCTTATATCAGCCAATTCGTTGCCTGCAGCTACCACTATGATCGAGCCTTTAGACCTTGCATAATCAACAGCAGATATAAAATCGGATAGCTGAGTGGCGTTGAATAGAGAGGAGGGAATTCCGAGCGACATATTGATGACGTCAGCTCCAAGATCAGCGGCATAGCGTATACCATCGATGATGTTGTATAACACATCCGGCCAATATCCACCGCCGGATGAATCCAGAACCTGGATGGGAATAATTTTGGACTCTGGGGCTACGCCAGTTGAGCCGATGCCATTGTTACGCAGCGCCCCGACAAGTCCAGCCACATGAGTGCCGTGGCCATTTAGGTCATTTGCTAGGCTGTCATCGGCAACAAAATCCCAACCACGAATATCGTCCACAAACCCGTTTGCGTCATCATCGACAAACGGAAGCCCGTTTAATTCAGCGGTATTCGTCCATATATTACCCATAAGGTCAGGGTGATCCATGTCGATGCCAGTATCCAATATGGCTACCGTTACACCGGCGCCCCTGGTAAATTCCCAGGCATCGTCGATGTCTAATTGTGTCAACCACCTTACACCAAAGTCCCCAGAGCGTGGATCATTGGTGGGCCAGAACGTACCGGAGGTGCCAGTAATCTGAAGATCATCCACAAAATGAACATAATCAAAATTTTCGTTGAGGATTTCTGGATTCGCTGATCCAGGAGGCGTGATAGCATCGGTCGTCGCTTGAATTGGCGGAGAAGAGAGGATCTCAAATGCACCCACATTTTGCGTGACGAGGCCGGTTTTTGTCTCAAGAGCCTGTTTTTGCGAGATGAGGCTCAGCTTTTGCGCCTCGGCTTCTTCGAGAGACTTTGCTGATTGGCCGAGAGGGCGGTTTGCGCTTTCAGCATCTTGGAGTGTCTGGTTATAAAGGGAGCGCAGATCGAGAGCCCATGCATACTGAGACAATAAAAAAGAAAGCAGAACAATGAATGTCGAGATGCGTATAAAAATCGGTCGATCAAGCGCTGTTTTTTGCAAGGGGAGCTCCTATTTTTCTGTGTTTGAGGATGCTTGATTATATTTCAGTGGGTCATGGATATCAAGGAAATCGACCACAAAAATCTCCCGGAAACATACATAAGTCAATCTTGTTATAAAACTTTAATAATTTATTTAGCGTAAGCATATTATTTTATATTATAGTGATCAGGCGGTGCCAGTGAGAGTGTTTGTGTCTCGTGCAATTTGTGATTTAATGCCTTGCAATACTTTCAAAAAAAATTTAACATGATACAAATCAAATCTACCAACCACTCAAGGAGCCGCTCATGTCGTTAGTTATAAAATGTACAAAGTTTGGAGTTTTTTTGTTTATGGCGCTCACTGTGGGCGGCTGTGCGACCATTGTATCTGGTACCACTCAGAAGATCAGCGTTTCTTCTATGCCATCCGATGCATTAGCTAAGGCGGATAATAATCTTTCAGCTAAAACACCGACCTCATTTACCCTTGAAAGAAAAGCGGATCATACGATCGAGATCTCAAAAGATGGGTACAAGACGGCTGTAGTGATGATCCGTCGCTCGGTGAATGGCATGGCATTTGGCAATGTGTTGGCGGGAGGCATTATCGGCGTTGGTGTTGATATGGCATCGGGAGCCAATCAAAAACTTATACCGGAGAAAGTTAATGTTGTTCTAGAAGAGGGTTCTGGTTATTCCAATCCTCCCAAATTCGCCTCTGCACAGGATCAGGAGTTTTATTCTAAGAGTATTTTGAATGAAAAAAAAGTCGAACCGTCCAAAGCGACAGAGTCAGCCAGTAATTTTACGCAACCAACCACTAGCGCTGATCTAAGTCCCAGGACGGCTCCAACCACAAACTTTGGCCCAAGAAAATAAAGCGAGGATTTAACCGTGAATCCAAGATCCGCTGTATTTGTAGGGTTGCTGCTTCAAACCGTTTTGATCACTGGTTGTGCCTCCACAGGCGCCAAGACAGGATATTTGCAAAATTATGACGATTTGAAGAGGGGTTCGTATTTGCAGGGATTTTATTTGAGTCCCAAGGCGTCCTCTTTGAATATATCAACGATCAAAGTTGCCGATATTGATACAAGCAAGACACCCGGCGCTGTCACATACACTCCGTCGCAGGCCGTCACTGATCTAAAGGATGCCATACAGAATGCGGCGCTCAACAACGGAGAGCCTGGTAAATATGTATTTGATGCGTCAGCTCAAGCGGATGCTTTGCTGGAGCTTGCCATCACAGAAATTAATCCGGGAAGTCGCGCTGGTCGTTTTTGGGGTGGGGAGTTTGGGGCAGGGCATGCGTACATTCAGGTGGAGGGTAAGCTCAAAAGTATTGCCACGGGTGAGGAGCTGGCTTCGTTTAGCGAAAAAAGACGCTCTTCAGGGATGGCTGGCGCAGCAGATACTTTTGGAGATATGGGTCCGCAGCTTCTGAAGCAAATGTTGAATACGATAGCGGGAGATATGGTTCGAGAACTAAAAAGAATTTAACAAAGGAGATGATCATGAGAAAGTTATGGTTGGCACTACTTGCTCTGATAGTTTGTGCGTCAGCGGCATACGCAGCACCCGATCGTACAGGCAAGTTTGATATGGGTGTGAATGTGTCTGGAGCAATTCCAGACGATGATAGCGTCGACGGCACCGCTTATGTGGGCGGATCGCTTGCTTACGGCGTCACCAATTGGTTGGCTTTGGGAGCAGAGGCGGGCTGGGCGCAGTTTGACGAGAGTGATGCGGGTATCACGCTTGAAGAGACCGCAGTTCCGATCATGGGGGATATCATCCTTCGCGTTCCGATGGAATCGCAATTCCAGCCTTACGCCATCGTTGGTTTAGGTGCCATCGTTTGGAATGTGGATCACAATGTGCCTAATCTGGATGTTGAAGTGGATACGGCCTTTGCCGCAAAATTTGGCGGTGGTTTTGATTGGTTCATCAACGACAACTGGATCCTTAATTTCGAAGGTTCCTATGTCACATCTGACGCGGATCTGACAGCACGCAACACGGTCACCGGAGCCTCTGTAACAGTATCCGGCGAGACGGATTATTGGATGGTCGGCGGCGGATTGAAGTATCTTTTTAGTTAAGTTAAATAGAAAAAGTGCGAACCGAGCTTATTTGCATGAATGCGGATAAGCTCGGTTTTTTGCATGCGAACTAGATTTAGATTTATTTTTATTTAGGAAACGAATGATCAAGCAATTATCTAAGATGATTGTGGTAACTTCGGCGTGTGTAGCGCTACTCGTTCACACCGCCTTCTCCGCCGCACCCCAAAAGATCTCCGACCTTAAGATCGAGCTTCATCCCAAGATGACGCCAGCACTTCAAAAAGTAGATGAGGATCTGCGTGATGCGGTGCAGACGCTTGAGAAAAAATTCGTGGATGCGGGCGTCATTTATGAAGATCCTGCGCTCACTTCGTACGTGAATAGCCTGCTCACGCCAACCGACATGGGCGTCCCTGAGTCTGATTTCAAGTTCAATATCAAAGTTCTGAAGCTTCCCGATGAGAATGCGTTTGCATTTCCGTCGGGCAATATTTATGTCAACGCGGGAATCATACCGCTGACCAAAAATGCGGACGAGCTTCGGTTCGTGCTGGCACATGAAGCGATGCATGTGATCGGACGTCATGTGGTTTTTCACAACAAAAGCTACCGCGAGCAAACGACTTTCGTTAAGCTGCTGGATATTGCCGTCGTGCCGGCTGCGTCCATCGTCAATGTCACTACGGATTTTCAGTATGGCAATTTGATCAGCAATATCGCCAGCCTTACGGGTACCGCTGCGGGTCTTTTTTATGTGGCGTCTGTCCAGGGTTATGGGCGCTCCATGGAGGTCGAAGCGGATCAGTTTGGCTGCAAGGTCATGGACCAAATGGGTAAGGATATGTCCGCACCTGTTTCATTTTTCAAATCCTTCAAACGATTTCATGACAAATATATGGGGATGGAGTTCACACATTTTGCGTCCAGCCACGAAGCTGCGCAAGATCGAGTGAAGCGCGCCGAAAGTTGGGAGCCGCAAGGCAAGACGGTTTCGGAGCTACCGATGGATCCAGACTATATAAAGGCTACTTTTTCTGTGCGCTTGGATGTAGCGGAGCTCAACATCAAGCTGGGGCGTATTCACAGGGCGTTGGATTCGCTGAAGTTCTTGGATGAGTTTGAACCCGGCAATGCCAAGACCCAATATTTGCAAGGGGAGGCGTATCGACGCCTCGCAGAAGACCCCAAACTCTCCAAGCAAGAGTTGGTTCGAAAAGAATGGCTAGCTCTCGCAAAGTCTGGTGAAGCCAAGATGAAAGAAGAGTGGCAAGTTAAGTTAAATCAGTATTTCAAAAAATCGATCGAGTTGGATCCGGCTTTTGCGCCGCCTCATCGGGGGTTGGCCATGCACTATGATCTTATGGAGAATTGGTCGATGGCGAAGAAATATTACGAGTCCTATTTGAATTTGGCGCCGCAAGCGCCAGATATTCGTTTTATCAAGGCTAAGATCAAAAGTTTAGCCAGCAAAGAAGCGGAGCAGCTTGAGCTGCAAATCAGTCAACCCAAGAAAAAAGGATGAAACCATGATCAAATCGAGTGCGTTTATTGTGCCTGTGTTGCTGGTTGGTAGTTTGGTCATGCCGGGTTGTGCTACGGTGAAAACGCATCCTGATTTTGCCGCGCGTCACAAAGAAATGCACACGATCCAGCTTGTGCCGCCTGACATAGATGCGTATGAGATCACTTTCAATGCTGGCAATCAGCCGCTTCCCGCGGCATTGCAGGCGATGGAGACCGGGACCCAAGAGCAGGTCAAGGCCTCCCTGACGGAGAAAGGGTATCAGTACCACATCATCACATCTTCGGAGCTTAATTCCAATCCTCAGCTCAAGAGCGCTTTGTTTGAGATGCAGTCTTTGTATAAAAAGGCGATAGAAGATATTACGGCTAATCGAAAAAAATCATTTACGTATTCGGTGGGATCTTCGCCCAATGCTTTTGCCGATTATAAACCAGCGGAGGCGATATTGCTTTTTAAGGAAGAAGCATGGACAAAAAGTCAGGGTCAGGTGACAGCAGATGTCACAAAGGCTTTGGGCGTGGCAGTGGCGACTCTGGGTATGTATACACCACCCATGTATTTTAAACAAACAGCGGCGCAGGTCGCCTTGGTGGATATCAATTTAGGCGATATCTTATGGTACAACGTCAATATCAATATCAACGGCACTGAGCCTACCAATCAGAATGATGTGATGAAGTTTATTAAAGATATCATCAAGCCGCTGCCCAATTGTGTCACCCGTGGCGGCGTCGTGGCTGCCACCAAGAAAAAAGCAGAGCCAGCGCGCACTGAATCTCGCGCAGCCGCGCCCAATAATTTTGCACGATCTGCAAGAGCCTAGAAGTCGGATATAGGGGGATCCGCAGGCCCCCCTATATATATAGAAAAAAGACCCATATTCGCCTTGGAAAAAACTGAATTATCATGTATAATTTTGTTAAGATATAGTAACGGGAGGATATGATTTGTCTGAAAAGGATAGGTTCAGCCAACGAAGAGCGTCCCGAATCTTCCTAATTTCTTTTACGATTTTAATGCTTTGTGCCCAAACACACGCATGGCTTGTGCCCGTCGCGGATGAAGATGATCCAATTAATCCAAAAAAATTAAGAACAGATATTCCTGTGCTAGTTAAAAGCAATCATTTTACCGATGTAGTTGCTTATGTCGATAGTGAGCGTGGTCCAACGGAATGCAATTTGACACCCTACGCGTGGCCTCCCACCTTGCTGCCCGAAATTAATGCAGAAGGCGTGATTACTACGACACACATTAATGAGGTGCGTGCGGGTGTGCGTCAAATGTACCAAGATTATTATGGGGCGGGTTGGAGCTGTGTCGCACAATTTCCACCCGGTACCCCAGGAGGCACGCTATGCGAGACGGCCAATCCCGGAGATTTTGTGTACACAGCTCATATCGATGATTTGCGGCATAGCTTTGGTGCAAATTTTAATACCAATAACGTTTGTGATTTGTTTCCGCCGGTAGTAGTGACTTGCGGGAACGGCGGCGCTCCCGAGGCAGGGGAGACATGTGATGACGGTAATCTTGTGGATGGCGACGGATGCTCAGCGACATGTCAATGTGAGTATTCCTGGCTAGATGAAACTTGTGGTGGTCCCACCGATACAGAGTGTCCTATGATCGAAATGTATCAAAATGGCACGAGTTTGTCTGCTCAGTGCGCTCCTTCAACGCAATGTGTTGCCAACCCGGCATGCGGAGGCCCTGTTTGTGGTAACACTATTGTAGAGGTCGGAGAGACTTGTGAAGACGATAATAATATCAATGGCGATGGATGTTCTTCGGCTTGCGAATGCGAATATTTGTGGGTCGACGGTCCTTGCGGTGGTCCCACTGGTGCAGAGTGTCTTGCCAATGAAATATATCAAACCGGAACCAGTCTTTGGGCAGGATGCGCGTCCACAACTCAATGTGTCGCCTCAATTGCTTGCGATGTGGGTTGCGGCGGTTGCACTGCGTGGACAGATGTGGCTTGTGGTGCGTATTCTTTCTGTCCTAGAGATCAAATGAAACAAGCTAGAACTTGTGGAGGTTTGCCCGGATGTGTGGAATGGCAATGCCTACCCGCCAGTGACCATCCGGAGTGCGCTACTTGTGGTGATGGCGATGCGGATGCTGGTGAAACACAAGATAATTGTTGTCTGGATATGGGTTGTCCTATGGGCCCAAATCCTGTGTGTCATGATCCTGAAAATATGTGTTATCCGACTTAACATGACCAGCTTGTCACTTGGAGAGCGGCAGTGTCGATACTTATGAAAAAACTCAGCCTTTTTTTCATGTTTCTCTTGCCCATCACGGCGCTATTGTTGTTACCGGCCGACGGTTTATCCTATAACTGGAGCGAGCCGCTCACCGATCAGACCATCGTTAAGGACATACATGTCACGGAATTGCAGCAAAATGCCAACGATTATTTGGCTAAGTGTGCCAAACCCACCCATAGTTTTACTCCCGCGTCTGAAGGTATGGTGGCCATTACACTTCATATCAATGAGCTCCGAACAGCGATCAGAGCTTTGTATGGCGCCGAAGCCGTTGGAAACTCAGTTGATAGTGGAGACATCAGTGGTGATGATGTGATCTCGGTTGAGATATTGCAGGATATGCGCGATGCGTTGGACAATAATAATATTTATGAATGTACGCCTCAGTGCCCTGGGCATGGCTGCGAAAGCGCTCTGGGCGAAAGCTGTACGACGTGTTTGCAGGATTGCCCATGTTCACCTGGCACAGCGTGCAACGGAGGCTCTCCAGGGGTTTGTATTTCGGTTTGCTCGGGTGTAGGTGCCGGATGCTCGACATCTGGTGATTGTTGTTCCAACACTTGTTACAACGGCGTTTGCGTGAGTGGCTGTTTACTGGATGGATCGGGTTGCACGGCTTCTTTTGAATGCTGTTCTAATAATTGCCAGGGCAGTATCTGTGTTCCAGGTGAGCTTTGCGGTGATACTGTTTGCACAGGTTCAGAAACCAATTTTTCTTGCCCTTCGGATTGTTTTTGCGGAAATAATTCGACTGAGGCTGCAGATGGAGAGCAATGCGATCCACCAGACGGCATCTCCTGTGATTCTGCCTGTCTTTGGATAGGGGGTGGTCCTGGGCCATGCGGCGATGGCACCTGTGATTCGTCTAGTGAGGACTGCGGCAGCTGTCCTGTGGATTGCGGATCCTGCGGTGGCCCGGTTTGTCCCAATGCAGTTTGTGAATCCACGCAGGGCGAGGATTGTGATAATTGTGCCGCCGATTGTGGCTGCAGCGGCGGAAATGTTTGCAATGGCGGTAGCTGCGTTCCCCCAGGATGTGATTGTGACAGCAGTCCTTGGGTGGATCAAGGTTGCTCCCCTGCAGGCGGATGTCCATCCGGAACCACTTATCAAACGCGAAGCTGCTCTCCCGCAGGTTGCGGGCCCGAAAGCCAGTGTGTGGCGTCGGCAAGCTGCTGTTCTTGTACACCGTTTACCCAGGCAGCTTGTGGTCCGAACTGGGCTTGTGGAGCTGGACAAAGATATGATACCCGCACCTGCACCAATAATTGTCAATTAGAGTATCAATGCGTGACGGATCCGACGGCTTGCCCTCCGGTTTGTATCCCGAACGGAACTTGTACCGTACCTAATGGTGGATGTACAGGTCGGTGCGGGTGGATGGGCGGGGAAAATAATTGCGGTGGTCCTTGCTCTCAAAATTGCGGCGCCTGTTCAAATCCAGGCGATATTTGTTATGGAAACTATTGCCAGTCTGCCGGTACGCCTTGTGGGCAGCCGGTGTGTTATCGATGCAGCGGTTCCAGTTGTGTGGCTGATCCAACAGGCACTTTTGCAACTTCTAATTGCAATAACGGATGTTCCCCGCCATCGACTGTATGTTATGCTCCCGGAGGTCCCGGTGGGTGCGGCGGAGGACGTTGCGGTCAATGGTGTGATGTGAATAATCTTGGACAGCCCTGCTGCAATGATTGTGGTTTTACTTGCTTGGCGGGTGAGACATGTGTGCCAGATAGTGGTTCAGGTAGTTCGGGGGGGTGGTGTCAGGCGGGCGTAGGGACTTCTTGTGGCGCATCTCAGTGTTATAGTTGTAGTGGTAGCTCATGCGTTCCCAATAATTCATCCGGTACGTTTACGACAAGTAATTGCAATAATTCATGCGGAGGTGGTGGGGGGGGAGGCGGTGGCGGGGGAGGTGGTGGCGGCCCCAAATCTTGTGGTCAAATTGGTTTTGAGCTTGGCACGTCTGTTGAGTGTTGCTCTGGCTCTGGATGCGCTCCAGGATATGCTGTTGCGGGTGTTAGCTCCGATTGTGGCACTTGCTGTATAGAATCTGGCCCTCAGGTTTGTAATGGTTATTGCGGTGATAATTATTGTCAGACCTGGAGAAGTGAAAATAGCGGAAATTGCCCATCAGACTGCGGAGGAGGGGGAACCACGTGTTCAGGTATTTGTCAGCCGAATCAGTCTTGCGGTAATTCTTGCGGGTCAGTACCTGGAACTGATACGGGTTGTAATCAACCATGTGCGGCAACGTGCTCTTGCGATTCGTACGAATACTGTTCAGGCGGCACTTGTTATTGCGATGCTGGGCAGCTGTGCGCTGCATTTGGCGGCACGGCATGCGGAGGTTGTGGTGCTGGCTGTAATTTCGAAGTGATGCAATCGTCTGGATACAATGCGTGCAATGGCTTATGTGTTGGATGTAATTAGCGCATGTTCTTTAGCTGGATGTTCAGCTAAAAAAGCCGGATATGCTTACACTGTTAAACCTTTTTCTTGATTATTCGTCATATTTCGTGGGTTCTAAACCAATTATCAGGAGATTAACATGAAAAGAGTGGGAATTTTATTTTTAGTAATTTGGTGTATGGGCGCACAAGTGCTATGGGCGGCGGATAAGCCCAACGGGGAGCAGCGGGAGAATATCAAAGTTCTTAAGGAGCGGCTGGTTCACAATAAACGTCTCACTGAGGATCAAAAAAACGAATTGGTTGATTTTATGAAAGCGCAGCATGCAGAGAACGTGGATTTTCGGGATAAACAGCATGAAAAGAAGACGCTCCTTTTTGAATCCATCGCCAATGATCCCCATATGAGCCAGGCCCAGAAAAAAGAGGCTCTCAAAAAGCAGATGGCCCAGATCCGGGAAGAAGACAAATCCCATCGCACCGATCAAAAATCCGAGAAAAAAGCGTTTGTCAAGGCTATGGGCCCGGGAATTCCTGCGCCCTAGTTGGGTGTCATTCTTTGTGGTAAACTACCCCTATCTTTGAGGGGGCCTGTATGCTCAAAAAACAGTACCGTTTATTTGTCACCCTAGTCGTTTTTCTAGTCGCGGCTTCATCGTCCGCTTTTGCCAGCGTCATATATCAGGATTTCGAACCCAATAACGGATCAGACCAATACGGCTGGACGATTAATTCAACTGCAGGTTTTTCCAGCGGCGCACGAGATGGTTTTTATGGCTCGGGGCAGCCTGTTTTTACCGGTCGGCGGGCATGGATGACAACGGGCAGCCGCTTTTGGGACGCCGGTACGGGCATTCAGTCACAAACGCAGCGCTGGGATATTAACTTGGTACCCGAAGAAAATGACAGACTGGTTTTTTGGATTTACGCTCTTCCTGAAAGAAAATGTTATGTTTACGGCTGTGAGGGCCCTACGGATAACACCGTCAACGTCAAGTTTTTTGACACGGGCCGATACAACCAAGGCGGAGTCGAGGTTTGGACGACGAATACTGCGCGTTACGGCCAGTGGACCAAGTTATGGATTTTATTTAGCCAGCTGCCTCCTGATTTTGATCTTCACCATGTCAATAAAATCGAGTTTCTTAATTACAATCCTGGCACCTACATCTATGATGCTATTGCGGCCGTGCACGAGTCACGTGTGCACCAGAGTTTTGAGCCGGTATTGAGAAGCGGTTCCGTGCCGCAAGATTTTGGTTGGAAGTGGAATGAGGGTGACGCGGTGGGATTGTCCGGCGCCGGAGAGCCTGTCCATGAAGGAAGTTACTCATGGAAAATGGTTTTGAATGGTTATTGGGGAGGCGGCGGGTTTCAGTCCCAGGAGAAACGTTTTTTGCAAACGGGAAGTACGGCTGAGCAAAGTTTTTGGCGTGTTGACCTAAATCCTGCTCAAAACGACCGCCTGACTTTTTGGGCCTATGGGTTACCATCCAATGGTCTGGACAATAATATGTCCGTTCAATTTTATGACAATCAAAATCATTTCACAGATGACACCAAGGTAGCGGTTTGGTCCAAGGCATCGGTGCGCCAAGGCGGATGGACGAAGATGACAGTTTTGTTCAAAGATCTGCCTCCGACGCTGAATCTCAAAGATATCAATAAAATCCAATTCCAAGTGTATTGGCCGGGGACTTATTATTTTGATGACATTCGGGCTGAGGCGCCTTTGGTGTCGATTCGAAAGGATACTCTTTTACGAGGTTTGCTATCCTGGGCAGCGATTCCAGGTGCGGGGCGCTACCGAGTCCAGGAAAGTATTTCGGGTCCAGATGGGCCCTGGGCGGAAGCATATAAAGGGAGCGAGACTTCATATCAAACGCTTCGTCTTATAAAATCCTGGTTTCGCGCTCGCTGGGAGGCTCCGCCTGCGCATCCCCATCCCGGTTTTATTTCCTCCTGGTCTGAACCGTTCGAATATAATCCCGCAGCTGTTTTGATCAACAAAGAGCGGCTTAGGGCGGGCGTGGTTGAGTGGTCCGTGATTCCTTCTCAAGCCAGCGAGTATGAAGTGCAGGCTCGTTTTTTGACAAACACACCATGGAATACTATTTACACTGGGTCTTTCCCAGCAAGAGTTGTTGCACGTCATGCGGAATGGTATCGCGTCCGCGCAATTCGCCGTACCAATGGATCTATTGCCGAAGCTGGTGTGTGGAGTCCGGCGGTGAAGTATGATCCGGGTAGAGAATTTTTAAAAGCTGTCGGTACACAAGTCAAAGTGGATGGCGGGGGAGATCCTGTGACGTTACGCGGGGTTAATCTGGGTGCGTATCTACTTATCGAGCGATGGATGACTGGCTTGGGCGCAGCCGACACACCGCCCGTATCGGATGATTGGAGTATTCGGGATATTTTGATTAAGCGATTTGGAAAAGCGCAGACCAATCAATTATTGGAAGCTTACCAGAATGCGTATTTTCAAGACTATGATTTAGACCGACTCCTTGAAATGGGGGTGACGGTGGTAAGGCTTCCGATTTATTATCGGATTTTTATGGAGGATAGCGGGAAGTGGATTCTGAATTCTAGAAAACAAATAGACTTTGGTCCTATTGATCGGGTGGTCAATGCTTGTGCGGATCGCGGCCTGTATGTCATCCTCGATCTACATGGTGCTCCGGGAGGACAAAGCGCCGGAGACCATACCGGCCGCGCCGGCATCAATAAACTTTTTGAACCAGGTTCTACGGGTGAAAATTATAGAAAACAAACGATAAAGATTTGGCAAGAGCTTGCCAAACGTTACAAAAATAACCCGACGGTTGCAGGATACGACCTGTTGAATGAGCCTGTCGGCGCGTCCACTCCGCAGATTTTATGGAGCCTTTATGACCGGCTTTACAAGGCCATCCGGCAAATCGACTCCAATCATATTATTATGATGGAGGGGATCTGGGATTGGGATACCTTGCCTGCTCCTACTCAAATGGGCTGGTTGAATGTGATGTACCAATTTCATTATTATCTTTTTGATGATCCGGCCACAGCGAATGTGAACGAGACGGAGGATGTTGAATCTCAAAAAGCATTTATTGACAAAAAGATTTTAGACGCTAAGTATAAGCAGTCCCAATACCAAGTGCCGGCCATGGTGGGCGAATTCAGCGGTTTTAGTCAGAAAGCCTCTTGGGACTATTTTCTGAGCCGGTTTAATGAGCAAGGTTGGTGGTGGACGATGTGGTCCAATAAATATCACGATGCATCATCGACATGGGGGCTGTATACTCATACGGACTACGATGAGGCTTTGCCTAAGTTTCGCGCGATCCAGGCAGATGGAACGCCTGGCGACTCCTATGCGGATTTGAAGCGAAAATTGAGTCAATATGATACGTTGCGTTTTCACGAATTAAGCCCTGCTTTGGTGGAGTTGCATAAGGCAGCGTTTCTGCCGGTTGCGTCAGACCCTGTCATTACGGATTATCCACCTGTCTTCAATGTGCAGGCTACCCCATTTAATGCACCTCCAGGGGAGTTTGCTATCGGTGGCGGTCATGGAGATAGTTTTCGATCCATACAATTTGTTCCGTGGGCTCCTTGTAGCAATGTTCCAACTATTAATCCGCTTAAACCTTGCAACAATGGTTCAGCGTCGATTATCTATTGGAGTGATACATTGATTCGCGGGGTCATCCCGCCGGATGCTACGGGCAGTTTCACGACAGCTTTTTCGGATCCCATAGAAAGCGGGGTAGATTTTACGCCGCAAGATCCGTCGGTTCCGTAAGAAATTAACAGCACGGTTTTTAGCCGCATTCCGGAAAATTTTATGCGCAAATACGCGGGTATTTTGATAGGCGGTGTTGCAGCCACATTTCTTTGTTACGTTTGGTATTCACAGGCACTGTTCCGGGATGTGTGGCAAAAAGGGCTTTGGATTACGCCCGCCAAGATTGCGGCGCAGATGGAGACAGGGCTATGGGATACCTGGCTTTTTGCGGGGTTTGCTTTCATCATTCTGAGTTTGGGGATACGCTATTTTTTGGCGACAACTCACTCGATTAAACTTCCTCAAAAGTTTTGCGTTGCATTTCTTTTGTGGGGACTTATTGTGTCACCAATCTTATTCTTGGATTTCCTTTGGGAGTTTCGTCGGATAGACCTTCTTTATCTGGACAGTGTATTTCTTTTAGCAACCTTTCTCCTGATCGCGGTATTATCGGAAGTCGTATAATTTCATGTATTCTTGAAGCGCCGCATATCCTGCAGGTCTGTGTGGTAAAATACGCAGATGCCAATTCAACACACCGACGAGTGGTTACAAGACTACGCCCGCTTAAAGCTCAGCTTTATGGGGTACGAGGTTACAGACAAGGTCAGCGGCCGTCACACTGAGCTTCTTAAAGTCGTCTCGCCGATCCTCCGAAGCCATCAGGAAAAGAACAGGCTTTTGTCGCAGCATCTTTGTCCGGTGGATCAGCGCATACAGGATTTTCTCAGCGATTACTTGAAGGATGTGCCGGGAGCCCATATGCGGCTTCCGTCCCAGACATTCATCATGGATTGCCCCGGGCTTGTGCGCGTGATGTCGTTGCCGCCGGATAAAGATTATTTTAATTCAGATATCATCGAGTCCTACCGTGTGAAGCAGGGCGTTTTGCACAACCCCAAAAATGACCGCCGCACCACTCAGGGCGTGTTTCATATCGCAGAAGGCGGTATGCCGATCCCGGATGATAAGATCAGTTTGCCCAAACATGTTTTTGCGCAGCTTTTGTCAGAAGCTTTCAAGCCGCCGCGGGAGAGGATGGTTCTGCCATTCACGTCCACACAGCCGGTAAAAGCAGAGCTTTTTGCGTCTTTACTTCTGAGGCCTGTCGTGTGTCCGGAGGTCAAAGGGATCATCAGTAAGAAGACCATGGAAATACGGTTCTTTGCGCCGGGTAATCTGGTCAGCAATCTGGATTTTGTGGAGAGTATCTTTGGAAATGCCGGCGATCCATATTTGCCCGAATGTGATGCGGCTTTGGATATCGAGCACTGGACAGGACATACGGGCTGTGTGATCCTGGCGCCGCATTTGACAACGCTCAAGAAAAAAGATCTCGGGCTTCCCGAATTTAGCAAGGCCACCGAGCGCCAAAAGAGGGACGGGATGTGCTGGAAAGCGCCGGACGAGCTTTACAATGACGGACAGGCTTTTAAGGCGACCTGCCGCGACGAGCGCGGGGTCATTGTGACGGTGATCGCGGATAATTATTTCGGTTATTGCAAAAAAGAAGTGAAGACACAGATCAGTTACGCAGCTAATTTGTTTGGGCTATGCGAAGAGGAACACTCAGGCGGCGCCATCGCGTATGCCAGCTATGACCTGGGAGAGGAGTTCTCGCTCGATCCCGCATTTTCCCGCAGCACCAACACCTTCGATCAGGTGATCCGTGTCAACGGCGGCTCCTTTGAGCTCAAGCCCGAAGGGTACGCGATCAACAAGCAATATCGCGATATCATCCTGGTGCCGGAAACCTCCAAATTCGATCTGCAGGATTCTTCGGTGAGCTGGGAGAAGAATGGTAAAAAGCGGAAGGTGCGCCTGTTGCCTCAAAATATTTATATGATGCCCTCGGGGTACAAGATCCACTTCAAGAAACAAACGGGCGGGGGTGCCTGGCATTTGATCGGGACGGTGTCCGATGGCGTCCTCTGCCACAAGCCTTGCACGGTCTCGGGCGGCGGCAAATCCGAGATCTCCAAATCCATCGTCGACGCCATGATCCAGGGCCCTGTATTCACTGCGGATTTCCACCGGGATATGGAGCGCGTGGCCGAACTTTTGAAGCAGGACTACAGCAAGCGGTTCAAGGAGGAATTCGCCAAGAGCCGTCCGAGCCGCCCTATTTTAAGTCACGAGCGCTCGCTGGGCTCTGTGATCAAATTATTCACTGTTTCATCCGAGTACACCGCAGCCTACAACGACTGGCTTAAAAGTGTCCCGGACTATATCAAGGAAATATTGTTCACTGTGAAGCGGCATTATCGCGCCGAATGGGGAGAGGACTGGAAAAAATATTTCTCGGTAGATGTAGTGAACGGGCAAAACGGCAATGAGCTTAAATTCAACAATAAAAAACTGGTCGCAAATTATTTACGGGTGGGCCATGAAAAGGACGGCTCTTGGCGTATCTTTCGTGTGAGGCAGGATTATGCGGCCGCCGAAAAGATCCAGGTGGCGGACGATATAACAGCGTCGGTGGTGCTGCCAAGCTCTTCGCTTGAGGGGTTGGATCCTGAGTATCACAACCCCAGCGTCAAATTCATCGCGAATTGCGAGTACCATTTATTTCAGCGCCCTGACGATGCGATCAACCCCGGGTATGACAAACAAACAGAATCAGATCTTGCGGGCCCGGGCAACTTTTTATCCAACTTTGAGCCGCTCACAGCAAAAAAGATCGTCGACGTGGTGGAAGATGCTATCCAGTTCGACCGTTTTACCGAGCCCATGCGCAAGCTTTTGGTGGACTTTTTCCTCGAAGGCAGCGAGGAGAGGTTCGTTGTCTCATCGGCCCATCCTCGCCTAGTAGATAACAAGCCTTCGAAGAACCCGCGGTATCTGCAAAAACGGCCGGATACCGTGGATCCGCGTAAAAGTTATGTGGCGGAGCTGGGAGCTAGGCTTTTTAGGAAATTAGGGCCTGATGCGCCGGTGTATTTTCCGGTCAATGCCGTGTTGCCGGGCCGCCGCAACAATCCGCCGGATCGAAAGAACAATATCCCGGCACTGGCCGTTTACAATCCTATCCATTATCAGGAGCTGCCCGAGCTTTTCATGGATTTCGCTTCGTCGCTTACCGGAAAATCCCCATCGACCACGGGTTATGGTTCGGAGGGGGCTTTGACCAAAGGCCCGTTCAATGCTTTGTGGCCGGTAGTGGATCTGAACAATGCGTTGGTGTCTTATATGGTCACCGAGTCGCATGGTTTTAGTTCGGCCGCAGGAACCATAGGGCCCAATTATCGCGTGGATCATGATCTGAGCCTTCTCATGCCGGAGATCTGGTGCCGGATGCACCCGGAAGAGCAACAGCCGGATTTTCTGATCCGAGGCGGGTATTTGGAAAAGGTCCAAGATTTTCAGCTTGAAGGCAAGCACATCCGTGCCAGCATCCTGGGTTATCGTATCACACATAAATTCGTCAACGCCTTTTTGGGCCGTATATTCAGCAACCCCAATATCGTGTTCAACGAAGAGATGCTGGCGCCAGAGAAACAGGGCATGAAAATATACGCGGAAGGGGTGCTGAATATTTTAGAGACCCAAAAAAGGGTAGCGCAGCATTATTTCAATGATGGCAGCATCGAGGCCGCATGCCCGCCGCTCAAAGCGCTTCTTCATATCATGAAGGATGGCCATTTTGAAGGCGCGAAGCTGGAAGACCCGAAGATCCGGCAAATGTTCACGAGGGATTATCTTCTTAAAAGCGACTGGTATAAGATCCGCCTTCAGTCCAAACAAAAAAGGGATCTGGATCTGTACGAGGGGCATATCCGCCGGCTGGAGTCATTCTTGAAAAAGGAAAGTCACTCGGATGCTGCGCATGATCTGCATCTTAAAGATCGTCTTTTGAAAGCTAAAGAGACGCTTGCATATCTAAGATCGGAGGCTTATGTGAAAAGCCTGGTCGGGACTATCGGGGCCGATCCGCTCGAGAAGCAGCTTTAGATTCAAGCAATTCGACATACTTCAAGTAGCTGACGACCTGATACATGCCGCTAAAGAAAGCGGTGGCCCATCCGTAGATACCATCTTTGTAGGCTTGTTTTCGGATCAGTCGCACGATCACCATCCGATGAAATCCTCTCCACATGGCATGGCCAAAGCTCATCTTACGGCCCTCGTTCACCCATTTGCGCGCTTCAAGGGTGGTGTGGCTGTTGAGGCTTCTAAGATAGTCCGCGATATCGCGGTGTGAGTAGTGGATGATGTCGCCTTTGAGATAGCCCGTGTCGCCTTCCATCAGCGCGCGCGGGTGCACTTCATCCTCCGCGTATTTGAATTCTTTTTTGAGGAAGAATCGAACCTGCGGAGCCGGGTACTCGCCGCCATAGCGCAGCCAGTACGAGCCGATGAAGTTGCGGCGGGGGATGGCGTAGGCCTTAAAAGCAGGATTTCCCTGGATAAGCTCGGTGATCTCTTGGGCCAGCTCGGGTGTGATGCGCTCATCCGCATCCAGGCTCAGCACCCAATCGTTCTTGGCTTGCGCATACGCCCAGTTGCGGTGGCGCCCTTCATTTTCCATGCGCCTTGAAAAGATCTTGGATCCAAATTGAGCGGCGATCTCGCGGGTTTTGTCGGTGCTCTCGTCGTCTACGAGGATGATCTCATCGGCCCATTCGCAGGACTTGAGGCAATCTGATATATTTTCTTCTTCGTTTTTTGTGATGATAACGACGCTGATCGGCGGTTTCATAGAGCCCTCAAAATTTTCACAAGCATAACACGCCTCATGTGTTGGTGAGAAGCACCAAATTGGTTTCGTGGCCCGATGTTTGCTTAACGATACGAAGCCGTCTTTCAGCAAACGCTGCGCGCAAAGGATTTAGTTCGGATTCTCGCATGATCAAGGAGACCTGACCAAATTGACCCAAAATGCGATCCAGCTGATCCAAGGAGTCGGCATACGCTACAGGCCGGTCAAAATAAAAAGTTGCGGCCGGCTGTTCGTGATAGTTGTAAAGATGCACCGTCTGGTTCTGAGCCGTCATCGACTGAACAGGTGCGGACAGCGATTTGAGGGCGGGCACATAGTCCTGTATAAAAGAGCTGCCTAGAGGTATGTTTAGGATTAGCGCGATCACGATCATGGATTTGAGCCAAAGGAGTTTGCTCCTAAAGATGGCTGCTGCCACAAAAGCCCCGATCAGAAGTGAGAGGGCAGGATGCAGGGGCAAAATATACCACTGAAGTTTGGTTTTTACCAAAAATGTAAAAAATCCCAGCACCAAAATGACCCATACTATTAAAAATCTAAACGCATAACGCCGTCTAGATGTCATGGCACTCCATATAGCCCATGGGATGGCAGGGATGGCCACGATGATCCATGGATGATATTTGTTGATGAGGGTTCGGATGTAAAAGTATGTGTTCCCGGTGTGACCCTCAACGGCTTGTGTTGTGCGCGAAAAATAATGTTTTTGGAGGATATCGTGGACAAACGCATGCGGATTGGATTGAAACACGGCCCAGTGCCATGGGAAAATAATCACAAACATTGCAAGAAGCCCCAACCAAAACCATTTTCTTTTGAGTGTGCTCACATTCCTTCTTAAAGCCATGTCGCCAAATACGATCAGCCATGCCAGGCTGATCAGGAGCCCCTTGGTCATGATCGCAGCAGCAGATACGATCCAAAAACCCAGCCAAAGCTTGGGCTTTTTCCAGCTGTGCAAATAAAAATAAATTGCGAGCGTAAAAAAAAGGAGATGCATCACATCCAAAGTGCCCCACCGCGCATAATGCAAAAAGTCCGTAGAGCTTAGCAACAGGCCCGCTCCAGCAATAGCCGCGGTTCGATTTAGGAGTTTGAGGCCTATTCCGTACGTGGCGATGATCACCCCAATGCCCGAAAGCGCGGATGGAAGACGTGAAGAAAATTCATTGATACCAAGCAATTTGTAAAACAATGCCGAAGCCCACATATAAAGAGGGGGCTTATCATAAAAAGGTGTATTGAAATAAGTCAGATGCACCCAGTCGCCTGATCGCAGGATCTCGCGGGAGACGATTGCGTAATACGCTTCGTCCCAGCTAGCCAAGCTTCCTTTACCCAAAAACAAAAGGCAAATGCCGGCTGCAGTGATCAACAAAAATACGACATCTTGAAAGATGAGAGAGCTATTAATTTTTTCGTGGCGGAGTCGCATAAGTTGCCATGGCACAGACGGTGCCGATCAGTGCCCAAAAAAGGGACCTGAGTTGCGTGGATTGAAGGCATGACTCGAACAAGCAATTGATAAGAAACCCGGCGATGCCGCAGATCAGGGCAAATCCGAATACCCGAGTATGATCGGATGTTTCTGGCGAAAAGAATTTGACCAAGGATCTCAGAAGAAGCGTTGTTACGAATAACAAAAAAATAGCGAGTCCTAACAAGCCCATTTCAGCGCCCATCTGAAGATAGCTATTGTGCGCATACATGATCGCCTTGTAATCTGGCGGCCTGAAGAGCGGGAAATAGTCAGAATAGGTGTTGAGCCCGAGCCCAAAGACCGGGCTGGACTTGATCATGCGAATCGCGGTCTCGATAAGGAGAAGTCTTTCGGGCGATGAGCCTTGAAAGATGATCATATCGCGGAAACGCTCCTGGATCGCGGAAGGTACGAACCAAAGCAACAATAAACCCAGCACCAAACATCCCAAAGCTTTCCAGCGAAAACGAAAAGCCATCCCAAAAATAAAAAGCGACACAAAAGCCGAAAGAATAGCGCCGCGTGAAAGGGTGCGCATCATCACGAAGGAAAGTCCCAAAAAAAGCAGCGCCCAGAAAGCAGCCGAATATTTTTTATGAACCTTCAAAGCCATCACAAACCCAGCAACGCAGAAAGGAAAGCCAGCTATCAAAAAAGTGCCATAATCATTGGGGTGTTTGAACGACCCCGTCAGGCGCACCACGCTCAAGTCCTCAAAATGGCGCATTGCTTTGTATCCTCGCAAAAAATCGGCCCCAAAGATCTGCTGCGACAAGCCGGTCAAGACGGCTAGCAAAAAAGCTGCGGCGAAGACTACGAGCGCCACCTTTTGTTTGCCGGTGCATCTCAGGGTGTCCATGGCCGCGAACACGATAAGAAAACCTTGAAGATATTTACCAAAGCCATTCAATGAGACCATCAAGTATTTGCTGATGGCGGTGGAAACGAGGAGGCTAAGGATCAGGCACAAAAAAACACGCTTTTCGGGAAAAAGCTGCCAATCAAAATGCTTTTGTTGAACCGATGCGATGATCAGGGCTCCTGCGTAAATACCCAAACCTATTCCTGTGAAGCTATTGGAAAAAGCGGTGCCCAGGATCATCAAAAAAAAGCCCGTACATTTGAGAGCGGATAACGAAATCATCGCACTAGTGTACCGCAATCGACAGTATGGAAGCCAATTTTTAGACAGCCCCAATGATTTTTGGTACTCTATCGACATGCCTTTATACCTTATCGTTCTTTTGGCGGGCGCTCTTTTTTTAGGAGCTTATTTTACATACGGCCGATTTCTTTCACGCCACCTGGGTTTAGATGCCAAGCGTAAAACGCCCGCCGAAGAGATCAATGATGGTGTTGATTTTGTTCCTGCCGAAAAAAAATATCTTTTAAGCCAGCATTTTTCTGCCATTGCAGCTGCCGGCCCTATCGTGGGGCCCATCCTGGCGTGCCTCTATTTTGGATGGTTGCCGGTTTTGCTTTGGATCATTTTAGGGGCGATCTTCTTTGGCGCCGTGCATGACTTTTCGAGCCTTGCCGGATCAGTGCGTCATCGATCCGCATCGGTTGTCGAGATGATGCAGCAATATCTCGGAAAAAAAGGCCATATCTTATTTTTGATCTTTGTATGGCTGTCACTTTTGTATGTGATCACCGCATTTACGGATTTGACCAGTGCAGCATTTATGGACAAAGAGCTTGGGGGCGCCACCGCTTCATCTTCCATTCTGTATCTTGTTCTTGGGGTGATCATGGGATTGGCGCTCACCAAAGGTAAAATGCCGCTTAAATGGGCAACACCGCTTTTTCTTTTTTTGGTGGTGGCGGCGATAGTGGTTGGGCCTAAGATCCCACTTTTTATGCCCACATTTTTTGGCGATGCAAAGACGGCCTGGAATGTCATGCTTCTTTTGTATTGTTTTATTGCATCGCTGGTGCCGGTGTGGTTGTTGCTTCAGCCACGCGGGTATCTTGGAGGTTTTTTTCTATACGGGACCCTTCTATTTGGTTTGATTGGACTTTTTTTGGGCGGGGAAAAAATTCAATATCCTGCTTTTATTGGTTTTACCAGCGAAAAAGGCCTCTCACTTTTTCCTATTCTCTTTGTGACGGTTGCTTGTGGAGCCTGCTCGGGATTTCACGGTATCGTCTGCTCAGGAACCACATCCAAACAAATTTCAAAGGAGCCGGATTGTCATCTTGTGGGATACGGCGGGATGTTGTTAGAGGGGGTTGTGGCTGTTCTTTCATTGGCAACGGTGATGGTGCTCACGAAAAGTGAAATAACAGGGCCGCTCTCGCCAGATCGAATATATGCAGAAGGCCTGAGTCATTTTGTCCAGCATTTGGGCATACCTATCCAATTTGCGCGATCATTCGCACTTCTCGCATTCGCAACATTCATTTACGATACGCTGGATGTGGCGACCCGTCTTGCCCGGCAAATATTTCAGGAATTGTTGGGGCTCAAAGATTCCCGCGGCCGTATTCTTGCAACAACCGCCAGCCTCTTGATACCGCTTTTTTGTGTGAGCCTTAAAGTTACGGATGGGGCGGGAAAGATCGTGCCTGCCTGGAAAGTATTTTGGACCATTTTCGGGACATCCAACCAACTTTTGGCGGCACTGACATTGATGCTTCTTTCGTTGTGGTTAAAAAAATCGGGAAAAAAATGGTATTTGGCGGCCATCCCTATGGTGTTCATGCTAACGATGACATTTTGGTCTTTGATTCTCATGATACATCCTTGGTCAGGTCTTACCAGCATGGTTTCTGTTATTTTGTTGGGGCTGGCTTTGCTTCTTTTTTGTGAAGCTTTTCGTACGGGGGTTTTACGCAGCCGCCGCACATGACTTTTTCTCATGCCGCAGCTTTTTTCTTTATTTATTTTGGATGGGGTTCTCTTTATTTTGCGATCCGTGTAGCCGTCCAGACGATTCCTCCATTTCTACTAGCTGGGTCCTCGTCTGTTTTATCCGCGCTCGCGTTGATGGCGTTATCGGGGTCTCAAAGGCCTTCTTGGTCGGAATGGAAAGCTGCTGTCCTGCCGTCATTTTTTATGGTTATGCTGGGCAATGGCGCTGTTGTGTGGGCGGAGCAGCATCTTAATTCGGCGGTCACCGCGCTTATTCTTGCTTCAGAGCCTGTATGGTTTATCCTTTTGGATGCTTTTATTTTTAAAGCCACCAAACCAGGTCCGAAGGTTTGGGGTGGGATTTTTTTTGGGTTGGCCGGCATAGCGATCCTTCTTTTTGACTTGATCACTGACGGCTGTCCTGATATTTGCCCCCTGAATGGCGATTTGCGTCCGTACCTTCTTGTGCTTACCGCCGCCATGGGGTGGTCTCTGGGTTCGCTTCTTTGCCGCTCAGATCGGTTGCCCAAAAATCCAACCATGGCCATAGCGCTCCCTGTTTTTATAGGCGGATGGGGTCTTTTGGTTATCAGTTTATTGAGCGGGGAGTGGGGTCAGTTTGAGTGGAGTAGGGTATCATTATCATCAGTCTGGGCGTATGGATATATGGTTCTGGTCTGTTATGCAGCTACCTACAAGAGCTACATTTGGCTTTTAAAAAACGTTCCCATTTCCCAGGTGACGACTTATGCTTACATTAATCCACTGGTTGCAGTTGGGTTGGGATTTTTTTGGGATAAAGCAGTATTGCGGCCTGAGTTCTGGGTAGGCGGGGCTGTCATCTTGGTAGGGGTTTTTTTAATTCTTCATAAAAAGGAGTATACGGCATGAATTTGAATGAAATTCAAAAAGAGCAGGATGTCTGGTCGAAAAAAAATTTCAAAAATAAAAAACCGTATCAGCCTATCTTGGGTGCCGCCGAAGAAGTGGGCGAGTTGGCGCATGCTTATCTCAAAATGGAGCAGGGGATACGCGGCACCAAAGAAGAGCATGAGCACAACATGAAAGACGCCATCGGTGACTGCTGTGTGTTTCTCATGGATCTCTGCAATCAAATGGGTTGGAGTTTCGAAGAGATCATCGAAGACACCTGGAACCACGTCAAAAAACGCAACTGGGTCGAAGACCCCCTCCAAGACTCAAAAAAATCCTAAATGTAGCCGGTACCAGGTTTAGATTTTATTTGCCCTTACCCCTTTTCTCGCATGGTTTTGTTGTAAGTCGTTTGGACCCCTGCCTGCCGGCAGGCAGGCTCGGA